>CAJTXM010000004.1:92167-137315 GCA_910583545.1 uncultured Christensenella sp.
TCGACGTGTTTGGTCTGAGGGAACATATCGAAAGGAGTTATTTTTTCTATTTCGTAATCCGAAACGGGCGTGTCGCATTTTACAAGAGCACCGTCTTTTTCCGTAAGTGTGCCCGTCAGTATACCCAAATCGCGCGCAAGCGTTGCAGGGTTGCAGGAAATGAGCACGATTTTCTCCGCAGACGAATTTTTTACGGCGTTGACCACGCTTTTTTCCATACCCTTTCTCGGCGGATCGCAGACGATTATCTTTCTGCCCTCCGTCTTTTTGAGCACGCTTTCAAGCTCATCCTCAACCTTACCGCAGACGTTGAACATTTTATCCTGCAAGCCGTTTTCGCATTTCAGCTCGTCGGCACAGCGCGAAGCCTCCTTCACCGCCTCTATTCCGTAAGCTTTACCGCATTTTTTTGCAAGCATAGCGGTGAGAAGTCCGCCTCCGCTGTATAAATCGACGGCGGTCGTACCCTCTTCCGCTTCGGCTAAAACCGCGGAATACAGCTTTTCCCGCATTTCGTCGTTGACCTGCACGAACGTGTTCGCGCCTGCCCTGTACCTGATCCCGTGCTCCTCCGCGCCGAAAAATCCGCTTCCGACGACTGTGTGCCATTCCGTACCGAAAATAACGTTGCTTCCGCCCCTGTTTATATTCAGAAGCAGAGTAAACTCCTCAAACCGTTTTTTAAGCTCTTTTACAAGCGGAGCCGTATCCACTCTTCGAACGGCAACCAACGCGAAAATAAATTTTCCGCCCAAATTGCGCGCGACGAAGTGCCGTATATCTCCCTTTCCGCCGACCTCGTCGTAGCCCTTAACGCCCGATTTGAAATATTCTTCAAGCGCCGAAAAAACGTCTTTGACCTTACTTTGCTGAATTGCGCAGTCGCCGACGGGAACTATCCTGTGGCTGTGCGGAGAGTAAAATCCGCATACCGTCCTGCCGTTCACGACGCTTATCGGCACGGCGCACTTATTCCTGTACCCGTACTCGTTTGCACAGGCAACAGTATCTTCGACTTTTGCATAAATTCCGCCTATCTTTTTCAGCGTATTTTCGACAGACCGGCGCTTGAATAAAAGCTGTGCGCCGTATTTCATATGCTGAATATCGCACCCTCCGCATTTCCCGAACACGGGACAGCGAGGTTCGGCCCTGTCGGCGGACGGCGTTACAATCTTTTCCGCCTTGCCGTAAGCTATTCCGTCCTTGACTTTAAGCGCCCTGAAGCGCACCTTTTCTCCCGTAAGACAGAACGGCACGAACACCGTCGCGCCTTCAGTCTTTATTATTCCTTCGCCTGTGCCCGAAAGGGCTTCGACGCATCCTTCATAAATACCGTTCTTTTCCACGGGAAATATTATATCATAAAATAATTATGAAATCAAGATTATTAAAAAATACTTGCAATAAAATATATAACGTGATAAAATACATATGTATAAGTTTATTTGCAAAACTAAAACCGTTTCGGCAGAAAGACTTATGCAACGGAACAAGGAGCGCTTATGTTTTTACATAAAATCCAATCGGTAATGTTCGGGAGCGCCGTAGGTGACGCGTTGGGTGTGCCGGTCGTTCGCAAAAACCGTGGAGATCTTGACAAAGACCCCGTAACGGATATGCGCGGCTTCGGCTCTTATAACCTGCCTGCCGGATGTTTTTCGGACGATACGAGTATGTCGCTCGCCACGCTCGACAGTCTGGCGAACGGGCATTTCGACCTTGCGGATATTATGGCGCACATAGGTAAATGGGCTTATCATGGCGCGTACTCGACCGCCGAAAAGGCGTTCGGAATGGACAAAACCTGCCGTACCGCGATTGTAAATTATTTCGCCAGAAGCCCGAATCCCGAAACCTGCGGACTTTCAGACGCGGAATCGAACACAAGCGGTTCGATAGTCAGAATACACCCCGTCGTTATGTACAATTACGCTCACCCCTCGCTTTCCTCCTTCGAGGAGACAAACAACGTAGACAAAGCCTGCGCGCTGACGCACGCAAACAACCTTTCAAAGCTGGGTTGCAGAATATATTCCCTCGTACTCGGCGAGCTGTTAGGCCCCGTAAGCGAAACCGAAATGATTTACAAGGGGCTTGAAAAAGCTTACAAGTATTATAAAAACGATCCCGATTTCAAGGCTTATGCAAAGCTCTTCACGAAGAATTTTACGGAAACGGACAGAAGCGAAATCCCGAACGGAAACGGCGTTGCAGACACTCTGGAAGCCGCGCTGTGGTGCGTGCTCACTTCCGAAAACTACGAGCAAAGCCTTTTGAAAGCCGTAAACTTAGGCGGAAACGCCGACAGCATCGGCGCGGTGACGGGTGCGATAGCAGGCGCCGTCCACGGCCTTGCGGATATCCCCACCGACTGGCTCGTATCGCTGAGGCGAAAGGGACTCATAGACGGGATATGCAAAAAGGCATTTACACAATGGAATAACGAAGAATAAAAGGCGTTCTGTACGAACGCCTTTTATTTATTCCCCTGTGAGAAGTTCTCTCGGGGCTATTCTCTTGATTTTAAGCGAGAGCAAACAAGCAATGCCGAACGAAGCAAGCGCAAGTCCCAGCCCTCCCAAAGTTACGAACGTTACGGGAATGCCGAACGTACATTTGACTATGCCTATTCCGCTAAGGAACAGCGCAACCAGCGGATTGATTACAAAACAGCTTATTATGATGCCCGTCACCATTGAAATTATTATAGCAGGCATAAACGACAGCGCGGTCTGCAATATAAGCTGTCTTGTGGTAAAGCCGAGAGATTTCAAGATTCCGTAATCTCGCTTTTTGTTGTTGAGCATAGTTCTGACTAGCAGATAAAGCACGAACGCGATTATTATTACGGACATCACGAGTATGGCGATGACGATGACCGTCATAAGCGTGACGTAAACTCCGCCTGCGCCCTGAATCGTATCCTCGATATTTATCACCGCATTGACGCCGTCGCCGAACAAGCCAGAATACTCATCGTTGAAAGAATCGATATCCGTCCCTTCCGCGAGATTGATATAGAAACTAAGATTCGAAAGTTCGCCCAGCTTTTCATAGCCCTCTCTCGTCAGTAAACAGTCTCTGCCGAGGTTGTTGGTTATCTGCGTAAATCCGCTGATAATGTACTTTTCTTCTCTTCCGTTAGCCGTAATATCTATTTCGTCGCCGACGCCGAAGCCCTTTTCTTCGGCGTACTTCGCGGCAATCGCGATCTCGTTGTCGTATTCGGGAAACCTGCCCTTGAACACGACGCTCCTGTTATTGACCTTTGAAAAGTCGTCGCACATAGTCGCCATAAGCTCCGCGCCGCCCTTATGCGAAACGTTGAAGGAAGTATAAAGGTATACCTTTCCGACCCTGACGTCGGAATTTAAAGCCGACAGAAATTCGTCTTCCTTATCAGTGTTCACGTTGATACAGCTGTCCGCCGTTTCTCCGACGATAAGGTTTAAAAAGGGCGTCATATCGGTTATGATATTTTCGGTCATAAGTCCCGAAAACACTATGATAAGCGACAGCACGAGCATAGTCACTGCAACGGTCACGTTGTGCTTTATTCCCGACAGAGTCGTTTTGAGCGCAAGCGCGATATTCAACGGAGCTTTCGTCTTTTCAAGCGGAACGCGGTTGCGCTTGAAATTGTGCGTCTGCACGCCCGACCTCAGCGCGACTATCGGCTCTATCTTCTTTATTCTCCGCGCGGTAAGCCATACGAAGAACACGACCGCTCCGCCGAGAACGAAAAGAGAAAGAAACGAAGGCAGGGGCAGAAACCTTATTTTATAGGGTATTCCCGTCTGCGCTATCATCATTGAGTTTATCGCAGGAAACAGCGCGTATGCGAGCGCTATGCCCGTCAGGGAAGCCAGAACCGCCTCCGTCAGAAACTGAATGATAAGACAGAGTATCAGCTGTCCCGAAGTATATCCCACGGCTTTGAAAGCGCCGAGATTTTTTAAGTTTACCTGTATATAGTTGACGATATTCGACACGATGACGACGAGCGCTATTAAGAGCACTAAAAACGCCATTGCGCTCATTATGCCCGAACATATCATTTCTGAAATATACCGCGACTGCGAAACTATGTCGTAGCAGTTGCTTGCCATACGCACGTCGTTAAAGCGTTCGGAAATCAACGATTTCAGATCGGCTTCCGCCTGCATATTCCGCGACGGTTCGTTAAGTCTAACCGAACACATCGACGACAACGGCGCGTAGCCGAGCGACCCCAGCTCTTCGTATTTGTCTTCGGTCAGAATAATTTCGGTAAGCGCGCAGTTGTGCGAGCCGAGCATAATGCTGTTGAAAAAACCGCAGACGATATACTCTACAGAGTGGTTGCCCACGGAAATAGCAATCGTTTCACCGACGGCGATTTCGTCCGATTTATACAGCATAGGCAGATAAACTCCGCTTTGTTGATCGCCCTCTTCGACTATTTCCGCCCTGCCGATATTGCGCGAAAGCGCGATATCTTTTTCCAAAAAGACGAACTGACCGTTCATCGTACCGCCGTTATAGGGAAACGTGCCGACCATATACATACACCTGTCAAGGCGGAATTCGCTTATATCGGCTCTGCCGTAAAGCGCGGTCGACAAAAAGTTTTCCACTTCGCCGTCGGGGTCGTCGATGACGAGAGTGACGTGTTCGGCGTTGAATTCATCGTGGTATCTTTCAAAGTTCTGTTTATAGTCCGTCGCAAGCATAAGCCACAGGTTGAGCATAAGCGAAGCGAGCATAATAAGCGCGGTTATCGCGACGGTCTGACCCTTGGCTTTGCGCATATTCGCACGGGCGATAAGAAAGAGTTTTCTCATTTTACCAGCTCATCTCCCGTAAGAATTTATCGAGCTTTTCGTGCCTTTGTATATCGCCGTGAACGTATTTGCCCAGATCGCACTCGCCCATAATCACGCCGTCTTTCAAGTACAGAATACGGTTGCCGCGACGGGCGGAACGCATATCGTGCGTAACCATTACGACGCTTTGACCTTGCTCGTTAAACTTTGTAAGCGTGTCGAGAACGTCAAGTCCCGTCTTTGAATTGAGTGCGCCCGTAGGTTCGTCCGCAAAGAGTATTTCGGGCGAATTGATAAGCGCGCGGACTATGCCTGCCCTCTGCGCTTCTCCTCCCGATATCTGCGAGGGGAATTTCTTTTGCGTTTCTTCGGATATGTCAACCGCCGCAAACAATTCTTTGGCGCGTGATACGACAGCCTTTTTATCCTTGTTTACAAGCAGTCCTGCGGAAAGCACGTTGTCCATAACGCTCATTCCGTCGATTAAATAAATCTGCTGGAACACAAAACCGCAGTGTTCCCTTCTGAAAATTGCAAGTTTGTCCTGCGAATAATCTGAAATTACCTCGTCGCCGAATTTTATAGCTCCGAGCGTCGGCGTATCCATTCCCGACAATGCGTATAAAAGCGTAGACTTGCCCGCTCCGCTCGCGCCCATAATTACGGTAAAGTCGCCGCGGTAGAGTTCGAGCCCGACGTTTTTCAAAACGTGTTGCTGTACTCCGCCGTTAGAAAAAGTCTTGCTTAAATTTTCACAGCTTAAAATCACTTCTTTCATAACCTCTCCTTTTTTCCGCAATTATATATTTTATTTCCTTAACCGCCTTTACCGTTTTCTTAACCGTTTCTTAATTTTTACCGGCAAGCTTTACTTTTACCGTAACTTTAAGCCCCTTTTCGCCGTTTTCTATTTTCAGTTCCCCGTCCATTTCTTTCATAAAATAATCGGAAATATACAGGCCCAGACCTGCGCCGTCCTTGTCGGAAGCGTTTTTGCCCCTCAAATACTTTTCGGTGACGAGAGGCAGCTCGTCCTCCTCTACGCCTCCGCCGAAGTCTTCAACCGAAATTGAAAGGCTGTCCGCCTCGGCAGTGCATACGACTTCTATCTTGGTATCGGCATATTTATAGGAATTTGCAAATATATTGTCGAACACCTGTTGAAGGCGAAGCGCGTCCGCGTATACGAGGCAGACGGGAATTTCGGGAATATCCGCCCTTTGAAGGTAGTCCGAATTTTTTAAAATCCCGACTATTTTTCCGCTTGAAAAATATTCGGGCGTAACATTCAGCTGCTGCAGCTCTTCCAGGGTAGCGGAAAAAAGATTGTTGACAAGCGCGTTTATCTGATCGGCCTTTATAATAATCTGCGAAAAGTTTTCCTTTGTCTTTTTGTCTTTAGCAACGGCATATCCCACTTCCGACGCAGCTTTTATGCTCGCAAGCGGAGTCTTGATATCGTGCGAAAGCTTTGCGACAAGCTCCTTTTTGCTCTCGTTTGCCCTCGCTTCTGCTATTCTCGCTTTTTTGAGCTCCGAACGCATAATATCGAAGCTTTCGGTAAACGCGCCGAACATATTCCCCCTGTCCATTTCAAGCGGAATATCGAGGTTTCCGCCTGCGACGCGCAAGGCGAAGTTATTTAGTTTTCTGAAAGGTTTTGCCACCCTTGCATTGAGGTAAAAAACGTAAACCGCGCCGACCGCGCACTGCACCGCAAGCAGAACGGCAATGACAGAGATGCACAGGTTGCGCTGAATTTCTGCACTTTCCGAATATCTGTTGCGGATTATCATTTTGCCGACAGTCACACCGTCCACGCCGATATCGAGTATAGTATCGCCGTGAACGACCGCCTCGTTTAAGCTTTCGGAAAGTCCGTCTTTGGTCTTATAGAGAATTACGCCGTCTGTATCGGTAATTACGAAGTCGATGCCCTCCGACGGAATTTTTTCAAATTCGTTCCAGTATGTTTCGGCTGATTTTACCGCCGCGTTGACTTTTACCGCGTCCTGTTTGAATTCGGGTACGCTTACGGCGAAAATTATTAAGGTAACTATTTCGGCTAAAAATATGCCGATAAACGGGATAAGAAATTTTTTCACTTTCCGCCTCCGTCGAATCGGTACCCCTCGCCCCAGACCGTGACGATATACTTCGGGTTGTTTGCGTCGGGCTCGATTACCTCCCTTATCCTGCGTATATGCACGTTCAGCGTGCCGTCGCCGGTGAATTTGTCCTCCCAGACCTTTTCAAACAGTTCCCGTTTACCTACGACTCTGTCCCTGTTTTCGACTAAATATGCTAAGAGCTTAAATTCCAGCGCCTTCAATTTTTTAATTTCGCCGTGCAATATCAGCTGTCTTTTTGCAATATCCACCGTAAGCCTTCCGTCCGAAAACGAGGGGCTTGTCTTCCGGTACCGCTTTAAAACCGCCTTGACCTTTGCAAACAATACACCCAGTGAATAGGGCTTCTGAATATAGTCGTCGCCGCCGATATTCAGAGCTATTATCTTGTCGTCGTCGCTCGAACGGGCGGAAATGAATAAAATGGGAATATCCGTCGTTTCCCTGAGTTTTCTGCACAGTGCAAAACCGCTTCCGTCGCCTAAATTGATATCGAGAAGCAAAAGACAGGTTTTATTGTGTTCGAGAAAAGAAAGGCACTCACCCGTAGAATATGCGGTCGCCGTCTTTATTCCGAAAAGGTTGAAATACTCCGCGGTGCTGTCGCAAAGCAGTTTTTCGTCATCGACGATAAGGCAGTCGTAATTCATATTGTCCTCCGTATATATTGTAACACATTATCTGCTTGAATACTTTAACATTTTCTTAAAAAATAAACAGAACAAAGATTTTCTTTGCTCTGTTAACATCTCAAATTAAATTCACAAACTTGTACAGCAATCTGTAATACAATCAACACAAAATTTTGCAGTATCGCCCATCGGAGAACGCTCTACGGCATTTTTGTATTCCGGAGTTTTGCTGAACTCTGAAAGCTCAGTTAATTCTCTTTTATAGTCCTCGTTGTCGGGTTCGGCTTTAACTGCCTTTTTCAGCTTTTCCCATTGTTATTTCCTTATTCGGTAAATAAGTTTATCCACGGCGAGTTGTAATTTGAAAACGAGATAGTCGTAAGGGAAGAAAATAAGCGTTCCGCCCACGAAAATAAAGACGTAGATATATTCGTTTATGAAGCGGAAAAATTCCGTGTCCGCCTGAGAACCGCCGAGCAGACTTCCGAAAATGAGTATATACGCCACCCACAGCGTGAAGTCGAACCAGACAGTTTTGACGGCAAGCGCGATCCATTTGTTTATTCCGAATTTTACCTGCAACGAGTTTATTAAGGGATGGAGCCCGAAAAACATTATAAACGGAACCAGATCCCAGAACCGTGCAGCCGCGCCCATAACGATTGCAAGAATAACCGTGCCGAGATAAGCAAGGACTCCGCCTTTATAGAACTGTTTGGAAAGCGGCACCATAAGCGCAACCATCGCAAAAAGATACCCCGAAGCGAGCAGGATATTGCTCCAGAACCCTACTAAAAGCAGTACTACCGCAACCGCGCAGGAAATTGCAGAAAGTGCAATTTCAAAAGAATGTGAATATTTTTTCATATAAAACCTTCACAAATTTTTTCGTCTGCTCCGCGACAAAAAAATTTCGTGATTTCAGGAGTTGATAAAACGACAGAGAACCGAGCAGTTCAAACCCGTATAAACGGCGGAAAAGCGACGCAGTATTGCGAAGTATATACGCCGTTTACTTACCTGCAACAGGAATTGCAGAGGCAGTTAATACACATATTAATATAACAGCACTCTATGCAGCTGGCGCAGAAACTTCCGCCCATCTGATTCTCGTCGGCGGAGTTGACGGTCTGACCCTGATATACGCTGTCGTTTGCGGAACGCTGCTGATCGTAGTTAATCTTGTCGTTTAATTTACGGTACGTTTCCTTGTACTTCTCGTTTTCGGGATCGAGCTGAATAGCGATTTCAAGCTGTTTTTTGCTTTCGTTTATCCAGTTTTTGCGGAAAAAGACTACGCTTTGAAGATAATGCCACTTACCTCCGCGCTCGTTAAACCCGTCAAGAACGCGCTGTGCATCGGCAAGATTGCCGTCCTTTATATACTGTTCGACTTTGGAATAAGAATCTCCGTCGTCCTCAGTTGCCGCGCTTTCGGAAAATTCGCGGATAAGGTCGTTATACGCAGTGTCGATTTTGGTAAGCATAATGGCGGCGTTGTTGCCGACTTCGCCGTCCATAAATCTTTCTTCGAGATATTTTGCGCGAAGGGTTTCGTACGCCGACGTAATTTCTTCCTTTGTTGCGCCTTCTTTAAGTCCTAAAAGTTCGAGATTTTTTTTGTTCATATTTACTCCGTTTTTTGCGCCTGACTGCGCGGATTTTTTTATTTTTTGCAGTCCTTACAGCCCAAGCCCAGAACCGAGCGCGTCTTTAAAGGAATGCCCCTTAATATTATATTGTCAGTCAAATCTTTATTGAATTTAAAATTTATTTTTCCGAGTCTTGACCTCATATCGGCAAAAAGACTGTCAAAAAGGAAAGTCAGCTCGTCCTTATTCGCCGAAACCGCCTCGGCTTTCGTCGGCAGTTTATAAGAATTGTAAAGCACGTTGAAACGGCGTTTTTTTACGTCTTTGTCGTAATCGTCGAGGGCGTCAATTAAATATATCCATTTCCCGACATCGTAAAACAGTGCGGACGTATCCGGCGTTGCGTACTCTTTCAGCGCAAAGACGGAAAGCTCTTCCATCATCTTCGCCGTAGGCTCCGCCGCCATTTCTATTATATCACAGCCGTCCTTTTCTATTCGGCTCTGCTCGGATAAGTGTTTTCTGATAATTTCGACGGCTCCGCCGTATTTCCTTTCGGCACGCTTCAAACCCTTTTTGTAAAGATGTCTCAATGCACCTTTTTTGTCGCCGTCGGCTTTGTCGTCGCAAAGCTTGAAATATGCAAGCGCGGTATTGATACAGCCGAGCATAACCGTTACTTCGTCGACGACGGCGACGGGGCGTTTTTTTATGCAGTGCAGAATGCAGTGCTGACGCTTGATTTCAACGTCCTCGTGCCTGATATTGTGAACCATAGCCGACATAAAAGCCATATCGAAAGTGAGCGCAGTGCGCGCGCGCTGTCCGCACCCCCTGCCTATGCTCTTACATAAACCGCAGTAAAGCGCCTGATAAAGCTTTTCGTCCTTTTTAAAGAGATACGGAGCATCCGGCTGAATATAACCAAACAATTATAGACCTCAGAAAATTCTATTTTTATAATTTACGGTGCAAGGAGGGTTTCCCTCCGCCGCACACCCCAATTTGCGAAAACTTTCGGCTCACTGGAAGTGAATGGGCGCCATTATATATTCGTGTGCTCTTAATGTGGCGCACAGAGAAACTTAGTTTCTCAATTCACGGAAATTTAAGACATCATCGAACGTCTTAAATTTCGTGAACTCTATATCTGATAAAATCCGATTTTTCTGTACACTTTTGCAAGCGTCTTGTCCGCTACCCGTCCCGCGCGTTCCGCACCCGATTTTAAAACGCCGTCAAGGTAAGCCTTATCGGCAAGCAGTCTTGCCTGTTCCGCCTGAATGGGCGCAAGTTTATCCGCCACGGCTTCGCCGACGGCAAGCTTGAATTCGCCGTAGCCTCTGCCCGCAAACTCCGACTCCGCCTCTTTTATGCTCTTGCCCGAAAATACGGAATAAATAGTCAAAAGGTTGCTAACACCCGCTTTGTTTTCGGGGTCATACTTTATTGATGCGTCGCTGTCGGTTACTGCTCGCTTGAATTTGCGGATAATAGTATCTTTATCGTCGTCGAGAAAGATTACTCCGTTAGGGTTTTCCGCCGACTTCGACATCTTTTTCGTCGGGTCAAGTAAGTCGTTTATCTTTGCTCCTACTTTTAAATAAATCCCTTCGGGAACGGTAAAGGTAGGCGAATATGCGTTGTTGAACCTCTGCGCTATATCCCTTGCGATTTCGACGTGCTGACGCTGGTCAAGCCCGACGGGGATATAGTCGGAGTTGTACAGGAGAATATCCGCCGCCATTAACACGGGGTAATCCATAAGCCCCATATTTATATTATCGGCGTGCTTTGCGCTCTTATCCTTGAACTGCGTCATACGCTCCATTTCGCCGACGTAGGTATAGTTATTCAATACCCAGCAAAGCTCTGCATGCGCGGAAACGTGCGACTGCAAATACAGAACGCACTTTTCGGGATCTACTCCGCAGGCGATATACAGCGCAAGCAGCGAAAGCGTGCGCCGGCGAAGTTCCGCAGGCACTTGTCTTACGGTCAATGCGTGCATATTTGCTATAGCAAAAAAGCAGTTATATTCGTCCTGTAATTTGACCCAATTGCCGATAGCGCCTATATAATTGCCGATAGTTAAAGTGTTGGTCGGCTGAGCCGCCGAATACAGAACCTTTTTGCCCTCTTCCATAATTTGCCTCAGAATACAGAATATTACTTATTAATCATACCACATATATAACGAAAATGTAAAGATATTTTTAAAAATAATAATTTAAACGCGCTTAAAGCCCCATATCCCTGTTGCTATTACGTTCGGCTTGACATTCCGTGCCATTATATATTATACTCGTAATGTGAAAATACAAAGAAATTCAAGCATTGAAATACTGAAAATATTCGCGCTTTTAATGATCTGCATCTGCCATACCGTGCCCGAATTGCCGTATCCGTCGGATATATCGGGTGCGTTCGTTACGGGAACGGCGACCGCGAATGCACAATATTTTTTCGCCGACTTCCTCGGAGCGGCAGGATTGATAGGCGACGTGATTTTTATAGTCTGCTCGTCTTACTTCCTTTTGGAAAGCAGAAAAATGAAGATAGGCAAAGTCGTTTCGATGATTTTAAACACGTTTGTAATATCTCTGATTTTTATGACCGTGTTCCTTTCGCTCGGATATAAGCTCAGCACGTTCGAAACCGTCAGACAGATATTTCCGACCGTTTTTCAGAATAACTGGTTTATTACCTACTATATAGTTTTTTATATGCTCCATCCTCTTTTAAACAGAATTATCCGCTGTCTCGATAAAACGGCTCTGGGCATCGCGGCGATGCTGTTGTTCGTTCAGTCGTTTATCCTTCTGTTCGTTCAGTTAAAGGCGCCGGGAATTAATAAGCTTTTGTGCTTTGTATCGATATATTTTGCTGTGGCATATTTCAAGTTTTACGGCGACCGCTTCACGCAGTCGAAAAAGCTGAATATAATCGTTCTGGTATCCTCGATAATTCTGTACTACGCAATGCGCGTCGCGGTTAATTTCATCGGACTGAAAATCTACGGCAGTGAAGAGTGTCCGCTGTTTGCGCTGTTCCATATCAACAACCCGATAATTCTTGCATTTTCGCTGTCGCTTTTCAACCTTGCAAACAGAAAACAGTTCGTATGCAAGCCGATAAATTTCATCTCCTCGCTGTCGCTTCTGTTCTATCTTATTCACCGCAACAACCTGTTTGCAAAATTTATTCAGCCGAAATGGCACGCTTGGTTCGTGCGTCAGTTCGGAGGAAATCTGATTGTCGCCGATATGCTTATCCTGTCGCTTATACTGTTCGTTTGCGGAATGCTTCTATCCGCTCTGTACGTATTTACGCTTGGCAGAGCGACAGACTTTATCTCCCTGAAAATTCAGTCATTTTGCGATAAAATACTGAAAAAGTCTACCCCCCCCCTGCTGAATCTTAAAAAGACGGCGCCGTCTGAGCACCGTCTTTTTTATTTTAATTTTAATTCTGTCAACTTCTCTTCAGTCAGCCCTATTATCGGTTGTTGAATGTATTTCATTAAGGCGTTATAAACTTTTTTATTCAATTGAATCTGCAACACATCTTTTTGTTTAATGATATAATCGTATATCTTATTTTCTAAACTTAATGTTTTTGACACAAATATAAACGGTATCCCTCTTTCGTAATATCTTATTTCGGCTATATTATCCCATTTCATTTCAGTCGATTTTATAAAACCGAAAATCAAGCGTTTTATTCCGCTTTCATCTATTCTTACCACGGATAGCCCTCTGCGTGAACTCACTATAATCAGAAATATCTGTAATACTCCGCACGCAAATCCAACAATACACCACGATATAGTATCAAGTTGTGTTCTACAAGGCTCAAACAATAATGTAAATAATCCTATTCCAACGCCACAACTAAAAGTAAATATGACACCAACAAACATAAAAGACGAAGATAAAAACGTTATACTTTCCTTTTCTTTCTTTTTCATTGTTAAAATCTCTCGCCTCCGTCTATATCAGTTTATTTATTAAACTATCTAATACGTTAAACCAAAAAGCAACACCATTTGAAAGGTGTTTAAGCCTGTTTTTTATATTTCTCTTTTGGCTTTTTGCAACACGTATTTATTAATCGCCTATTATCATAACCTCATTATATTTCGGTGAATACAAAATCTTAATGTTTTTATTTATATATTTCTGCCAAATCTCATCATATCCGTCTGGCTCCCAAAAAACAAATTCTATGTGTTTATTTTTGCTTTCAAAGGAATAATTCTTTCCCTCAAAATCAAAGCCCACTTGCAACTTGTAAGATTTTGTTTTTAGCCACCCGCTCCAAACCCCGATTTCAGTTGCTTTAGCCTGCAATTCAACGGCGTCCTCTAACCAAAAATTAATTTCTTTTTTTTGCTTTCTCTTTTTTAGAATACCGACTAAAATATAATAAGGAACAACTAAACCGATAAAACCTAATACAATGCCAAAAATAATTATTAGTATCATATCACCCTTACCATAAAAGTAATCAACAACTTCCAATATAAGAAAAACCGTAAAAACTGCAAAAGCAGACAAACCGAATATAAGAATTATTAAAAGCTTCTTTTTATCTGTTTTATTTACAAATTCTCCGTATTTTAATGTGGCAGATATGTTAGATAATTCCATTTACACCTCTAAACTTAAATATTCCCAAGCATTTTCAAAAGAGTTGCTATCCAAGTAGGAATCTTATTGCTAAATACGCCGTTATTTGTAAAAAGAGAATTAATCAAATATCCACCTGCAAATCCACCGATTGCACCACCTGCAAAACTAAATAATTCCAACAATTTGCCTGAAAAACTGCCCGCTAACCCTATAAGATTAGCATAATAAGAACCAATAATGCTAAACACTCCGCTTGTAGCTCCTAATAAACCACCAACAAGTGCGCCTTTGCCCCACGCATCAAACATTTGTGTTTTATTAAAACTGCCAAATCCTTTTCCTTGATTAATTTGTTTATCTATATTCTGTCCTAATGAAAATGCTGAAACAAAACCACCTAAAGCTAAAATAGAACCTAAAATTTTACTTGTCGATAACAACCCAATTCCATAAAATGACATGAGAATTGAACAAGTTAATAAACCGCCAATAAAAATTCCCTCAAAAATTCCTTCCGCTATATTTTCACCTTTAACTGCAGCTGAAACGCCGCCAATAATTGCTCCCCCGCCAATTAATAATCCTGCCAATATTAACCCTAAAACCCAATGTCCCGTCGGGTCGACGTTCATTACGGGATTGTTGTTGCAGTACAGATACAGGTTAAGTCCGTTTATCGTTTCGGGATCGGCATAGCCTGAATTGTCTATGCTTATAAACCTGCCAACTTCGGGATCGTAATACCTGCTTAACAGATAGTACAAGCCCGTTTCTATATCATAGTAATAGCCGCGGTATCTGAACGGATTTATATTCCATACCGCATTCGTGCTTTGATATAAAGTCTCGGACGTTCCCAATACGTTTCCGTTTCCGTCATATACCGTAAAGTTGCCCCAGGCGTCGTATTCATATTTTGCTATCAACGTCTTTGCACTGTCTATTATCCCGATTATATTTCCCTGTATGTCTTTCAGATACGTATATAACTTCTCTTTATATTTAAACGCCATTACTCCGCTTTCGTCGTACAAAAATTCAAGCCCGTTGCTCTGCTTTATCAGCCTGCTGTTACTGTCGTAAGTAAAAGTAATACCGTTTTTCGTACTCCTTCTGCCGTAACCGTCGTACGATAACGCAATGCCTGCATACGAAGTCAGCATACCCTTTTGCCAGGTAAGCGTGTGACCGCGGTACTTAGTAGGATTGCCGTCGCCGTCGTAAGTAAAGCCGTTCGTATTTCCGTCGCTCAACAGTTGCATACGGGAATTATAAGTATAGATATCGTGCCGAAGGGGCGTATTTTTTAAAAGTTGCGGAGTAGTAGCTCTCGAATACGCATAAACGTATCTATGCGTTCTGTTCCCGTCGTGGTCGTACGTATAAATAATAGTTTTGTTTAATCTTTCGTTGTCTTCCCGTTTAAGTCGGTTGTTTCTTTCGTAAACGAAATAAGCTTGTTTAGCATTATTCTCTATATTCGTTATATTACCGTAAGCATTGTATTTATATCCGATCCAAACGCTCGGGTCATCGTAGCTTACCGAATATGGATATGCGCCGGAATAAATAATCGTCTGTGTTAAAAAAGAAGTGCCTGCACCGACATTTACAGCGATCTTTTTGCCCGTGCTTCTGCCTATTTTATCGTATGAGGGAGTTACCGTATAAGTTGATACGGTCATTTGCGTTAATCTGTTTGCGGAACTATCCGAATACGTGTAGGAATAATTATAGTTGCACGCACCGCTTAATTTCAGACTTGTGATATTGCCGTAGCTGTCATAACCGTAAGCTTCGGTTAAATTCGCGTTGCTTACTTTAATTAGTCTGCCGATATCATTGTAAGCGTAGTCAGAAAAAATATCCGTTAAATAGTCGCTTTGTTTTTTCAAAAGCCCGTTTTCATAATACGTATTCTGAAACTGAGCTACGCCGTCAAACGAGCAAAGCTCCGTTCCGTTTGACTTCGTCGTTCTGATACACATACCTTTACCGTCCGCAAATTTATGCGTAGTATAATCGTACTTATCGGAATCTGAATACGTATATTCTTCGGTCTTGGCGGAAAAATATTTTACTGCCTTTAAACTCCTTTTTTCATCGTATGTATAATCGAATATCTGAGTATTTGGCTTTTTAATTCCCGTAAGCTCGCCGTCTGTATAATTAAAACTATGAACGAAATCGTTCAGCATAATACTCATAGGCTTGCCGTTTTCGTTATAGCTGTAAAACTTATTTATACCGTCGGCGCCTTCCGTCACGGAAATTCTGCGCGTACCGTTTTTATAAGTATACTTAGTATAGCGGTTTAAAACGTCTTTTTCCTGCGTTACTCTGCCGTAAACGTCGTAATGCGTTTGTTTTGTAATATTATTTTTTTCGGTTTTACACGACGTAATACAGGTCGGAAAAGCTAAATAATTTTCAGAAGCATAATCGTAGGAGATAAATTCTCCCAGACCCGTATCGTCCGAAATTTGTTTTAAGACTTTGCTTATTCTGTCATAGGCATCGTAAAAAGATTGAATAGTATGTTCGATTCGCTTATCACTTCCGTGAATATTTATATATACGTTTTCTCTGTTGAAATACCCGCTACCGCTTGATATATGATATTCAAAAGTACTGCTCTTATAATTGAAAGTATCAAGTGAATTTGCATATTCACGTTTTTCATTGTTTATTAATTTATAAGCCTCATAAGGCGCACTCAGATAACGATAAACATATATTTTAGCAAAAGTCGATCTGTCATATTCCCCTTTTCCGAAAGTTATATTGCCCATAACTGTTCCGAATAAAGTTTCCCTATCGGCTTTATAAACAGTTTTAATTAATGCATTTTTATAATTTCCGACATCTTTATTTTCTTCAGTATGCTTTTCTGCAGCAATATAGCGACCGTTTTCGTAAAGATAATAATAGCTGAGTTTGCCGTCTCGAAAAATAAATTTTTCAAAATTATCTTTATCTTTTGTTACGGTTGTGATATTATTCGAAAAATCGAAAGTAAATGACGATATCTCATTAAAAGTTGACACTCCGTTATCGGAAGGAACACCATCAACGCTTGACATTACTGAAATACCAGAAGGCGTTATCGAAATAGTAAACTTATTACTTGTTTCTATCTGTCTTACGTTGCCTTTCATATATTCAAAGGAATAAGCCAAACCGCTTTTAAATTTGACGCTTTTAAGCGTATCCCCCTCATAAACATATAAAACAAGAACTTTCCCGTCCACATCGAGTATTTTTGAAAGCATTTCGTCTTCATTATATTCAAAACGATAAATGTCTTTTGCCTCATTATAATCAGTACAATCTGACGGAACTTGCTTTATATGTGTAGGACGGCAATCACCGTATTCAGAATCGTAATTTTCCCCCTTTATATGATAGTAATTTCCGTTCCTATCACAGATAAAGACAAGATTTCCGTATAAATTGAACCCTTTAATAATTTTGTCATTAACTAACCAGCGAATAGGACGAAAATTTTTTCTCTCTTGACCGGTTAAGTTATCAATAGCTTTATAAGACGGTATACTTTTAATTATATTAGGTTCGTATTCACTTCTTATAAAATCTTTAAAATATCCGAAATCTTCGGTATACGAATTACCGAAATAATCGATATACGTGTAAATTTTGTTTTCAGCAGGTAAAGATATATCTGCCGTCAACCTCTCAATCACATTAATATTAAAGCCTTTTCCGAAAATACTGTTTTGATTGAGATTAAATGCGTGACCAATACCTAAACCGCAGAGTGTATCTTCTGCAGCCACATCCGTAAAATTCAAAACTGCCGACTGTGCGAGCAAATTCGCCGAATAAACCAAACCGTCCGAAAGTTCGTAATCTTTATAATAATATCTATAAGCCATAAATCCCCCTTATATTCGCCTTTCGCGTATTATTTTATAAACTGCTTTAATTCCTCTGAAACTTTCTTTTTGTCGATTATTTTTGTGAAACGCGGAAGCTTGTCCCTCAGCTCTTTCAAACACTTAGGCACAGCCATAGCGGTCGCGGCGTGGAGGCGTTTTACGCCCTTGAAGCTGTCCTTGACGTCGTTGCCCGTGACCGCGTACAAAACGTCCTGAGGGAATTTATAGGGGTTCGCCGTTGCTACGATTACCGCCTTGGTTTCATCCTTCTTGTTCTTTTCGAAAAAGTCGACGGCGACTTTCATTGCACAGCCCGTCTGCGTGTCCATCGTATAGCCCGTGTCAACAAAAACGTCGTACATAGCTTCAACGCAGTCTTCTTCCGACGCACTGCCTGCGTCGAAGATTTCGGCAATCGCCTTAAACTCGGTTTCCGTAACCGAAAAATTGCCCTCTTCTTTAAGCTGGGTCATACGCTTTGCCGTAAGCTTGGAATCCCTGCCCGAAACCTCGTAAATAAGGCGTTCGCAATTGTGCGCGAACAGCGCGTCGAGCGCGGGCGAAGTGGTTCTTACCAACTCCTGCGCCAAAGTATATCTGCCCGTTTTCAGAAATTCCGCGAGCGAGCTGTTTTCATTTGAGGCGCAGCGTATTTTGCGTATGGGAAGCCCCATCTTCCTTGCGTAGAACGCAGATATCGCGTTCCCTAAATTTCCGCAGGGAATAACGAAATCTATCTCCTCGCCCTTTTCTATCTGTTCGGACGAAAGAAGGTCGGCATACGCAGAGAAGAAATATACTGTCTGCAACGCCGTAACGCCGAAATTCTGAGAACTGAAATAAATCAATTCCGCCGAAGCCTCTTGCGCCGAAGTTTTTATCTCAGATGAAGCAAGCGCGTCTCTGACCGCCGAAGCGCAGGCGTCTGGCGTACCCTTGACCGCCTCTGACAGTACGTTTCCGCCCTCCTGTATGCCGAGCTGTATTTTCTGCATTTTGGCAAGGCTTTCATTGGAATAGAAAGCAAGCGCAAAAAAGCCGTCCTCGTTTTTAAACGCTTCCATCGCCGACTTTCCGCTTTCGGCGGAGCTTGACACTACTATTTTCTTCTTTTCGGCCGCGACGGCTTTGAGAATATTTTTAAGCACGAACGCCGACATATCCTTGTACGAACAGGAGGGTCCGTGGAAAAGTTCGAGCATATACACCCCGTCGTCAAGTCGGACGAGCGGAGCGGCGTCGTCCGCGCCGAACGACGAATAAGCGCTTTCGCACGCAGACAAAATCTCTTTTGCAAGTTCGGGGAAAAACTTACTTAAAATTTTAGCCGCGCGCTCGGCATAGCTCATTTCGAGCATAGCGTCCATTTCCTCTTCTGAAACGGTCGGGAATTTTTCGGGGACGAACAGTCCGCCGTTTGCGGATAAGCCCTTTAATATAACGTCCGTGCCCGTGACCTTTTCACTGCTTCTCGTTGATACGAATTTCATACACACCTCGTCAATGTCAATAAAGGCGGCACATTCCTGCGCCGCCCTTTTTTATGCTTAATTTTAAGCGTATTTCGCTATAAAATCGGGAAGTTCTTCCTTAGACGCACTGCAAGTAATAGTAACCGTGATGGAATTTTCTTCCGATACTTTATCGAGCATATAGAATATGCCTGCAAGCTCTTTCAGCTCTTTGCCTGCAATACGCACGATTCCGTCTATGTAAATATATTCATAATCGCTGTTGCCTGCGGCAATGCCCTTTACGAAACCGCAAAGCGCGTCTTCACCCGTAATATTCCAGTCCTTCACGTCGACAAAACGGATGTTGCGGTTTAAATCATACATATACCTTTTCGTATCTGTGATAAAAACGCTTACGCCCTTTGCGTTCTGGACGTTCATATTCGCCGCGTCGATAAGTTGTTTGGTTTTGCCCGTGCCTTTGGATCCGTAAACAAGTTTAATCATTAAATAAGCCTCCTCGCTTTAAACTTCTTCTGCATATATTCTAACAGAGATAAACGCAAATTTCAATACTTTTTTTAAAATTTTATCAAAAAAAACACTTTTATTATAATCTTTCGGCTTCTATGGGCGAACAGTACAAATAGTGTGCGGATTTCGCGGGGGAGTTTACATAGACGTAAATAACCGAGCAAAACCGCAAAGTCAACGCAGTATTGCGACGCTTAGACAAAGCGAGAATTATTCGCACTCGTTCGCAAATTCAATAATGCGGTTCAACCCCTCTTCGATATCTTTTTCGTCCAAAGCGTATGAAAGACGGATAAAATCGTCGTCACCGAACACGACGCCGGGAGTCAAGGCGACTTTTTTATAGTCTAAAAGCATTTCGGCAACGTCCGCGCTTCCCTTTATCCTGTGTCCGTCGTAACTCTTTCCGTAGAGGTTGTCGCAGAGAAGCATAGCGTAGAACGCCCCGTCGGGCTTGACGTAGTCGAAGCCGTACTCCTTCATTTTTTCAAGTTTTTCAAGCATAAAGGCACGGCGCCTGCCGAAAGTTGCGACCATATCTTCCATAGGCTTTTTATCCCCCTCCAACGCATCGATGACCGCGTACTGCGTCATCGTGTTTACGTTCGAAGTCGAGTGGCTCTGGAACGAAGCTATCGCCTTTGCAACGTGTTCGGGAGCGGCAAGATAGCCGAGTCTCCAACCCGTCATTGCGTATGACTTTGAAACGCCGTTAATTACTATCGTCTGCTCTTTCATTTTAGGCGAACAGCCGGCAATGGAAAAATGCGTTTCACCGCCGTAGATGAGTTTTTCGTAGATTTCGTCGGAAATTACCGTAAGGTCGTATCTTTCGCACACGTCGGCGATTTTGCGTATCTCCTCTTCGGTGTATACCGCGCCCGTCGGGTTACAGGGACTGTTGAAAATGAGCATCTTCGTCTTCGGCGTTATCATATTCTCGATCTGCGACGCGGTTACTTTATAGCCGTGTCTGTATTTTGCCATAACGTAGACGGGCACGCCTCCGCAGGCTTTGACTATTTCGGGATAAGTAAGCCAATAGGGCTTGGGGATAAGCACCTCGTCGCCCTCGTTTACAGTCGCAAACACCGCGTTGAAAATAGAGTGCTTTGCGCCGTTGGAAATTATTATCTGCGACGGGTCGTATTCAAGATTGTTTTCGTTTTTGAGTTTTCTGACAACGGCTTTTTTGAGCTTGGGAAGTCCCGAAGCCGCAACGTACTTCGTATAGCCCTTGTCAAGCGCGTCCTTTGCCGCCTGAACTATATGTGCAGGAGTGTCGAAATCGGGTTCGCCCACGCCGAAATTTATCACCCTTTCTCCTGCGGCTTTCAACTCGTTCGCTCTCGCTGAAATCGCAAGCGTCATACTCGGCGCAATCGCCTTTACTTTATCCGAAATCTTTATCATACCTTAAACCTCTGTATATTCCGATTATACACTCTTTCCGCCTTTTTGACAACTTACTGCGTTAATAAATCGAATATTACAGAAATTTAAAATAAGAGTACGGACAAAACGCCGTACTCTTATCGTCAATATCGATCCGGAATCAATCTTTCTTTTTACCTTTTCGGCAGGCGGTACAGCCGCTGCAACCCGAACAGCCGCAATCGCAACCGCCCTTGCCCTTTATTTTTCTGTAAATCAGCCAGCCTATTACGCCGACCGCCGCTACGGTAATTACCGCGACGACAGCTATATCGAATGCGTTCATTAATCACACCTCCTATTTACGACGTTTTTTATGAAAAATTTTCAAAATATCGAACTTGCCTATATTGCGCAAAACTATGAAAGTGATTATCAGAACCGCAACGGCGAGCCATATAAACAGCGTCCACCACCAACTGCCGACGGTATACACGCAGGCCGCGCAAAGATAACTTGTCACTACCCAGAAGAGCAGTGTCCATCTGAATTTGCCTTTCGACAGTTCGCCTTTGGCCGTTGCACATGCGGCAAAACAGGGGATAGTCGTCATATTGAAAATAATAAACGATATTATCGCGGGAACCGTAATGCCCGTACCCTCTATCATAGCGGCCGCCGCAAGAACCTCGTCGGCTTCCCAGTCGATATACGTCCTCGCGACCACTGCGGCGAGCGCGCCGAACGTGGCAATGACGTTTTCCTTTGCCACAAGTCCGCAGATTGCCGCGACGGCAAACACCCAGCCGAACGAGCGGCCCAACTGCGAACCGAAGCCGAGAGGCGTGAACAGCGGCTGAACGAACATTCCCAGACTGCCCAGAATAGATTTATCCATCTGCACGTTTACAAGCCCTTCGACTTCGGCAAGCGACGCCCATTTTTCGGGATCGGACTCAAAGAGCTTTTGCGCGTCCTCCAAAAGGAACTGCCAGCCCCACGAAAAGGACTGTAACAGCCATATTATTACTGTCGACGCGAAAATAATCGTAAACGCCTTTTTGACGAAGTGCTTGGATTTATCCCAAAGGTGGAGCATCAGATTTTTAAACGCAGGCAAGCGGTATGCAGGCAGTTCCATAATGAACGGAGGCGTTTCGCCGCGCATAGTGGTATTCCGCATTAAAAGCACCGCACAGACTGCAATAATAATCCCCGCAAGGTACATCGAAAGAGTGATGACGTCCACGTTTCCGACGCCGAAAACTTCTAAAATTCCGCCTGTCATCGCCGTAAGAATGGGAAGCTTTGCACCGCAGGAGAAGAAAGGAATTACCCTTATCGTCGCCGTCCTTTCCTTTTCGTCTGCAAGCGTTCGCGTGTTTATCATTGCAGGCAGCGAACATCCGAAGCCCATAATCATAGGCATAAACGCTCTGCCCGAAAGCCCGAAACGGCGGAAAATTCTGTCAAGCACGAATGCAATTCTCGCCATATATCCCGTATCTTCTAAAATTGAGAAGCCCAAAAACAGGAACAGTATCTGAGGCAGGAAGCCGAGCACTGCAAATATGCCGCCCAAAATCGCGTCGCAGACAAGACTGTCAACCCACGCCGAGCCGTTGCATACTCCGATAAGAGAGGACACGCCCAAATTAACGTAATCAAGAACAAAGTTTAAAAGATTTGTCAGAATTACCCCCGGCGAGAATACCGCGCCGTCGTAGAAACACGCCAGAAGTTTAGTGCCGAAATTGTCTTCATAGCCGAGTTCTTCAAGCGAAGGCATCCACGCCTGCCCCTCGGTAAAGCCGTTCAGGTAAAACAGATTTTCCGAGAAAGTCAGATGGAATACAAAGAAGAGAATTACCGCAAAAATAGGAATAGCCCATATTCTGTGAGTTAAAACCCTGTCGATTTTGTCCGATTTCGTCAGCGTTTCTTTTTCAGCTTTGACCTTTGCCGAAGCAAGGTCTGAGGATATGTATTTATAACGCCTGTCGGCAATCTCCGCCTCAAAGTCACGGCCGTCAGAAATCTTTTCAAGAACGTCCGAAGCGCCCTTTCTTTCAAGCTCTATCACGTCGTTTTCCAAAAGCTTTACCGCGTGAAAAAGCGGCGAAGAAACTTCTTCCGCTTCATAAAAAGCGCAGGCTGTTTCAAGCTGTTTGACAAACTCTTTTTTTATAACGGTCACGCCCTTTCTCTCCGACGGCATTGAAACGGCCCTTTCCATAAGCTGTTTTATTCCCTTTCCTTTTAACGCGGAGATAGTAACGACGGGCACGCCGAGCGCTTTTTCAAGCGCCTGGGCATCTATCCTGTCTCCCGATTTTTCCACCTCGTCTATCATATTCAGCGCAACTATCACAGGAACGTCCGTCTCTAAAATCTGAGTCGTCAGATAAAGATTTCGCTCTAAATTAGTCGCGTCGACAATATTGATTATACCGTCTATCTTTTCGTCCAAAATGAAATTACGGGATATCACCTCTTCGGGCGTGTACGGCGAAAGCGAGTAAATGCCGGGCAGGTCGACAATATTTATATTCTTTCCGCCGCCTTTATATACGCCCTCGCGCTTGTCTACGGTCACGCCCGGCCAGTTGCCGACGTGCGCCGTCGCGCCGGTAAGCGCATTGAACAGCGTGGTCTTTCCGCAGTTCGGGTTCCCCGCCAAAGCAAAAGTTTTCACTTTAATTCCACCTCCACAAATTCTGCTTCCGTCTTCCTGAGCGTCAGCTCGTAACCCCTGACGGTAATTTCTATCGGGTCGCCGAGCGGAGCCTTTTTCCGCATTGTCAGCTCTGCGCCGGGAGTCACACCCATATCGAAGAGCCTGCGCCGTATGCGCCCCTCACCCGTCACCGAAGCGATTTTTCCGCTTTCGCCGACAACGAATTCACTCAACTTCTTTATCATTTTTTCACCTCATTAAATTAACTATGGTTAATATTTTGAATAAATTTTTCTGCGCCCGAAGGCGCATTATATTTTTTTGAATTATGCTACTAAAATTTTGCCTGCCAGAGCTTTGTCGAGGCAGAGTCTTCCGTCTTTGACAACGACTATTACGTTTCCGCCGTTCGCGGAAATAAGCGTAATTTTACTGCCCTCGAAAATACCGAGTTCCCGCAAATGCTTTTTAACCTTATCCTCTGCACCTACTCTTCTGATTTCAAACTCTCTGCCTAACGGCGCTATTGCAATCGGCATATCGTCTCCTTAAAATTAACCTTGATTAACTTTTCTGTAAGTTATTATATTCATTAATAATGCGTTTGTCAACAAAAAAATAACCAAAGTTAAGTTTATTTTACAAATTTTACTAAAAATTACGAAACATCACGGCGGCGCATTAAAGAAATAAAGCGTGACGTAACAAAAGTTACGTCACGCTTTATGGCGCGGATGGTGAGATTTGCGCTTTGAGCAGCGCGCACAGTTGACAGCAAAAGTCAATTGCTGTCAAGTCTGCGGTAGTTTCCGCAGACTCCCCTCCCCTCGAATCTCACGTCACCGCGCAATGAAATAACCGTGCAGGCAACACGGTTGCCTGCACGGTTATGGCGCGGATGGTGAGATTTGAACTCACGCTGCGGTTTCCCGCACTACACCCTTAGCAGGGGAGTATTAAAAATTGTCTATTAGCACAATATAAAGTAAAATTATTTTAATATCATACGATATATTGTGCTAATTCACTTTTTAAAATTGTCTATTGTCTATAAATTGTCTATTTTTTCATTTTTAATAATCAAATTTTGCCTGTAAATTTTGTTAGAACGTCTATATCTACGCCGAGAACGCTTGCTATGCGCTCGAGCATATCGTCTTTCGGTGTGCGCTGACCATACTCATACTTTTGCCAGCTCTGAACCTTGATGCCTGCTTTTTCCGCTGCCTGTTCCTGCGAAAGCCCGGCGGCAATGCGAGCGTTTTTGATTGCTTCCGCTTGACTGTTGTATTTAAACTCCTCGCCATTCTTCATTTTTATTGTGATTTCAACTATCATTTAATTTCCTCCAAAAAATTGACTTTATTTTAATTCTCTGATATAATGGCAATTGCTCGGGGGAGGTTTCCCTCCCCTTGCAACCGCCGACCATTATGTCTTGTCGGTGAGCTTCGGCTCTTTGGTTTCCTTAGTAGGCTTTAATCGAATTGTAATGCTGGACACATTCGCGGTATCGATTAATACCTTGAGGACTTCTACCAAAGAGTCTTTTTCTTTGTCGCTCATACTTATCACCTCCTTCGTTCTTTGTGATTATATTATAACACACATTTTGTGTGTTGTCAACTGTTTTACATACATTTTGTGTGTTTTTTTGAAAATTATTTAAATATAAAATCAGCCTTTCAAATTTCTGAAAAGCTGATTCTTTTTTTAATTATTATTTGTATTGTCGGTTACGGTAGCTTGTCCGAAAGCTTGCGCCGCATCCGTGAGCAACGGTTTTAAATATTCCGCAAGCGTATTCTTTTGAGAATCTGTCAAGGGCAGATGAACGGCATCCGTCAAAGCAGACTGTATAACGCTTATCAAATCGAACTCACCGTTTCCGCCGTCAGGCTCCGTTGAAGTCGTCTTTGTAAATATTTTCTGCCAAAGGCTATGTACCCACTTTTTAAGCGATACGCTGCCCTTGCCTTCATACAGCATATAAGCTATTTTCGAAAAGACTATTGCGTTCAATATTTCCAAATACAACTGTTTAGTTTTAAACGGTGAAAACGACCGAACAGTAACGCAACGGAAAAGCACCACGCCTATTACGCTTGATACTGCAACAATCAGAGTACAGACCGCCCGAATTCTATCGGACGCCGCTCTCTCGGAAAGCGCCTTCGAACGTATCTTTTTAGCGACGGGAACTTTTATTGCGCCGCAGACTGCCGACGAAAGCAAGCCGATAATGACAACCACTAAGCCGTACTTATCGATTACTTCTAAAATTTCCACATAATATCCTCCTTTTTATAAAATTGCTAAGATTGCTTTTGCCAAAAGGATAATGAAGTCAATCAAGTATCCGTCCTGCAAAACCCCAAAAAAGAAGCCTTTTCGGGACTGAATACCTTTACGGCTTCGGTTTCAAGACCGCTTCTTACAACGATTTCGTCAATCTGCCTTCTGTACTCGGCAATCTGTGCTTCATTCTGCCTGATTTGCGCTTCGCACTGCGCTATACCTTCGGCATAAGGGCGAACCTCTTCCACGGTTCTGTCAACCATTTCCTGCAACTCAGTAGAATCGATTTCGGTTACTTTACAGAGCTTACCGCCGATAATCTTATAAGCCATATTCTTTTACCTCCTTTAAATTATTTTATATCGGAACGTAAATTCCGTTATATTTAAAATACCCGCAACCCACCCTCCACGAAAGGTAACGTTAATCCATCGAACCACACAGGTAACGTTAATCCATCGAACCGCACCGGTAGCGTTAATCCATCGAACCAAAATCGTGTACACCTAAATTTTTTATGCTAATTTTATTGTAATTGTATCATTGGACTGCTGATAATAATATAAAATGCTCAGGACATTAGACAATAGTTTTCTCGGACTATAAATAAATTCTTCTTCAGGATTGCGGCGAACAATGCGAAAATATTTTATCGCTAAACCGGTACTTAAACCTCTACCGTTATGTCTCAGCCTGCGCGCGATATTTGAAGCACTAAGTATGTCCTTTTTTAAAACAGCAAACGATACCCACTCACCTTTATTAATACGAGCTAAATCTTTATCCTGTAAAGTTTTACTTAAAAACGGTCGCATTTTTGCGCTACTCGTCCACGAAGTATAATTGCCGTCACTTCTTTTACGTCTTCTTAATTTATCCGATGATTCACACATTTCAAGAAGGTCGCCAACCGCCAAAATTCCAGACGTATCATATACTTTCAAATTAAAAATAACAGTATCACCATTGTAAGTCTCCGACACGCTCGCCATACTGATATATACGGGAGGCATACCCGAGCTGCCGCTTCCGCCGCCTCCGATATTATCTGCCATTACCTTTTTTGCAACGACGGTATCAACCGTCAATTTGTTTTCTTTGGCGTTGAAAATATTTTTATCAAAGATTTGCAAAGTGTCGGGTACGGTATTTTTACCTTTACCGAGCTGAATTGATTTCTCCGCCCAAGCCGCCGCCTCCGCGCCGATAGCGACAGCATAAAAATCGTCAGCCGACGCTTTATAACCGACTGCAACCACGTTAAACAAGTCTGCTCTCGCTTCATATCCGATAACTACGTTCTGCGCGTTCCCCGGGAACGTATTACAGCCGAGAACGGCATTTTTATCTGTTACGCTCGTATCGCCGTAAACAATCCCTTCCGTTATCGGACTTGCGGATGTAACTGAATTGTATTCTATCAGAGGCAACGAGCGTTGCAAATTCTCGATTTCCCCGGTAGACAGATGCGTGAAAGTACCGATTTCTATCTGATATACACCGCCTGCTAACGAAGAATACAATTCATCCTGCGTTAACCCTGCAGTTTCCCGAATGAACAGTTCTGCCGATATTTCCGCGCCCTTTCTTTTTACCTGCGCAATAATCTGATATGAGATATCTCTTGTCGGCGAAGCGTCGGAAAGTTTAAGCGTAGTCAAACCCGTTACATTTATACGCACGCCGCATACGACTATGAGCCCCGTATTAATAAGAATTGAGTTGCCTAATATTTTTAGCTCACACTCTTTCCCTACGCCCTTTACGATTCCGTCACGCCCGCTGACGGCAAGACGGTTCATTACGCCGCCGTCGG
Organism: uncultured Christensenella sp.; assembly: GCA_910583545.1. Lineage (GTDB taxonomy): Bacteria > Bacillota > Clostridia > Christensenellales > Borkfalkiaceae > Coproplasma. The sequence continues at coordinate 120,015 of CAJTXM010000004.1, forward strand.
CGTTTTCTATTTCAACGCCGTTTTGTTCTAATACTTTATAACTCATACGCCCCTCTTGATCTGAAATGCCGAAAAGCTCCATTTTAAATTGAAAATGTTACCGTAAATATCGGTTACTTTTGCGATCACGTCCAATCCGTTTATTATCTCCCATCCTTCAGAAAGCGTTTCGTCGCCGTTCAGTTTTTTGTCGTTCAGCATTACTTTTGTGTAAGCCAAGAACTCACCGTTGGTATTAGGCAAATACTCAATAATACCGTCCTGCGAATAAGTAAACTCTACTTTTGCTATTGAATTACGCGCACTCTGCGGAAGATAAGTAATGCGCTTTGGATCTTTACTGCTTACGTCTGAACTCGGTAACCGCATATCAAAAGATATCGCCCTTTTACCGACATCAATTATTGTGCCGTAATCATCAAGATTACCGCCCGCAATAGTTATACTTGTAATCGGCGGTTTACTTGAAACGAGAGTAACGAATAAAATCGGATTGACTTTTTTTGATACATCGGCGATAACGCCGTTTTCGGACGTAAACCGATATAAAAGTAACCGCGCCGTTCCCGTTTCCACTGCCGCAAGGTCGTCGCCTGCGTCGATTTCGGGATAATCAGCCGTATCGTAGGCAACTTTTATATCCGCAGTTACCGTCGCCAAATTGACCTCGTAATAAACCGAATAATAACGCTTCGTTGCGACGTTATCGACTGACACAGACCAACCGTTGCTGTCTATTTCGCTCTCCCAACCCTGCAATACTACGATGCCACTGTTTATGCGTAGTAAATTCCCCGACACCGTAAACGACAGCTCCGCACCCGCTTTCTGAACGAAACCGTCCTGTCCGCCGTAAGCGTAACGGATAGAACGCGCGTCGTCTTTATTCGTTACGCTTGGTATATCGCTGTTTTGCCTTATTAACCTAACCGGCATATTCCACCTCAAAAAAGAAATTGAATTCCTGTAAATCTGTAACCTATCTGAACCTTTTTCAGCCCCGTACAGTCGTAATGTAGTTCACCGCAAGGCAGGCTTTTATAAATTTTATCGCCGCGTTTAACGAAAATATCAAACCGCGTTTTAAAGTCCGCCTGCACGTTTTCAAGCTCGATATTTTCGTTGAACATACTTTGCGTAAGCGTGAGCAGAGCATCCTTTGCCGCATCCGCCAACAGCGTTTCGATTTTGCTTTCATCGTCGGTTTCCTTAATTACGACCTTACGCTTAACGGGAAATATATCACGGTCGGCAGAGTTAGTCGTAATTGCGTTTTGCGAAGTCAATATCCACTTGACCTCCCTCTCGTTTTCAATTTTTGCATTCAGCTTTCCTGTTACAGTATTGAGTACGTAGCCCTGTGTTTCGTTGACATCTGCAAGCCATTTACCGTAATTCTTTACGCCGTGTTCCCATAACTTGATATTCAAGGGATATATCATTGACTTACCAACCATAAAAATTACTTTCTTTGCAACGAGATCGAGTTTGCCCGTCATATACAGTCCGTAATATTTGAGATACGGAGCGAACACGTCCTCCCACGCGTTCACCGCCGTTTCGGTTTCGCCCGAAGGGTATAATTTATCGTCGAATAAAATCAGCTCTTCGTTATCGAATACGAGCTCGCATTTGAAGCTATGCTGATTTACCTGCGAATTCCATCTTTCGAATACATATTCAAAATAACTGTTTAACGAACCGAAATTCTTTGCCGAATCGACGAGCACGTCGCTTTTTAGCATAGTCTTTAAATCGGAGCCCGTTATTTCCGTCTGATTTGACGAATTGAGCTGCGGTATGCCCGCAAGACAGCCGTAAACGTAATTCCCTTTATCGTTCTTGATAACGAGGAAGGTCGGCTGAATATTCTCTGTAAACGCTTCACATTTGCAGGATAGAGAATCAAGCTCTACGCCGCGTTTTACAAGCGTATAACTTGAATTATCAACTACGAGCGAAGCGTTGTTCTGCAAGCCGTTGAATTCTCTGTCGTAAAAAGAAACTATCATAGCGAATACTGTCTCCACGATCCGACTATATATCCCGTATCTGTCGCCTGTATATTCGAAACTATCGTACTGACGCCGTTCTGCGCTAAAAGAAAAGTGTCGTGCTTAGGATCGGTCTTTGCCGAATAGTCCTGAATTTTGTTGCCGTCGAAAAAATAAATTTTTTTCGTTGAGCTGTTGATTATAAGATACTGTCCGTCCGTCAATATCAAGTCGGGGAAGCTTACCGTGTTATAGGCGTTTCCTCTTTCGTCCAAGAGTGTAATATACGGATGTGTTACGCTTCCATATATAGTTACCGTTATAGGCACGTCGGCAATGTAAGGATTGTCTATTTCGTTATTTTCGACCTTAACTATTCCGTAACAGTACGGATATTTGAACGGATAACTTTTGCCCTTGCTTGAATACTCGATACGAATTGAATTTTTTATGTCGGTAAAAAACGGCGTCTGCGGTGTGAACCTCGCAGCGCAGGCAAGATTGCCGTATTCGTCCCTGTCCGCCTTTTTCAGCTCGGTGAGCTTGCCCTCAACGTATCTGAGCTTTGCGCCGTCGTTATACTCCAAAGCGAGCCTTTTATCAGGCAAGGAATATTTTTGAACCCACTGCGAAAGCAATAAATATTTATCGTAACTCCGACCTAAAAAATTGATAGTAAGGCTTACGTCCTGCTTCTCCTGCACCACTTTGGTTATAACGTCGGCAACGTCTCCCGAAAGTGTTGAAAGCTTTAATTTCCAACCCAAGCCGCCGAGCCCCGTTATCAAATCAAGCGGAAATTTATCTGTTATTGAATTATCCAAGTCAAGCGCCACAAGCGCAAACGTTCTCATATTATCTCCTTGACTGAACGATAGTCGCAACCTCTCTGCTTACCGCCTGCGCAATCTCTTCCGCAGTTGCGGCAGGTTCGGTCACGTTCACGACGATGTTGAAATTATCGTTATAAGAATAATCGGAATAACTGTTGCCGCCGCTGCCGCTTACCTTCGGCACCTCATAATCATCGGAATTATAAGAGGAATAGTCCTCTATATTTGCCGTCGTAAAATCCTCCGCATCCGGCATTATTCCGTCTTTCGCGGCGTTAATGGCCGCAAGTCCCGCAACAACACCTGCGGTTATTGCTCCGACAGCTACACCAAGCGACCAAGACGCGTGAAATACGGTAACGGCAGCTGCGGCAACCAGCGCGGCAAGCGCAAGACTTTTCAATATCTTTTCTACCGTTGACATATTTTTCCAGTTACTCACGATATCGATGCCGAGTGCCGCAGACGCCGCAATAGCGGCAAATCCTGCCGCGACCTTTAACTGCACCGCATTCAGATTTTTGAAAAACTTTATAAGCGCCGCTATGCCGGTTGACATCTTGCCGATAAGTATTAACGTCGGCGCAGCCAAAGCAAGAACACCAAGCCCTCCGACGATTATGTTCTGTATTGCCGGGTTTAAACTGTCGAACCAAGCGCCGATCTTAGTCAGTGCAGGAATAAACGTCTTTTCGACAATTTCCACCGCACGCTCCATAACCGGCGCAAGCGCCACGCCTACCTGTGCCGTCGCATATTTGACCGATTCGGAAAGGCGGTAATACGTATCGTCCAATTCTGCGAGAGCAGCTACCTGTTCGTTTGAAAGCGACGGCATCGCGGCAAATTCTTCTTTGAATTTTTTAATCGTTTCCGTGCCGGTGTTTATATACGGAAGCATCTGCGTTGCGATTTTATCTCCGAAGATTTCGTTCGCGTAAGCAGTCTGAAGCGTTGCGTCTTCCACGCCGGCAAGGGCGGCGACGATGCCGTCAAACATTTGCTCCTGCGTTTTAAACTGATTAGGTTTAATACCTAAATCCTGTAAAACTTTCGTTGCATTGTTCGCCGAACCCGTAGATAAGTCCGCCATAGCCGCGCGCATTTTAACAAGCGACTTCGTGAATACGTCCGTATCAACTCCGCACTGAACGGCAAGATATTGCCACTTTTGTATGGTTTCCGCAGATACACCGAACTGCAAGGATAAATCATCTATTTCCGCGCCGAGCGAGGCGGATTTTTTAGATATCGCACCCATCCCTACGAGAACGCCGCCTGCACCGAGCGAAAGCCCTTTTAATGACTTGCCTGCTTTTTCGGCTTTATTACCTACACTTTCAAGATTTACGAGTACTTTATCCACTGCGACTTCGTTCAGTTCTTTCAGCCGCTGTTTTAAATCTGTAGCCTTTGCTTCTGATTTTGCAAGCTCGAGTTCAAAAGCCGAATAATCGACTGTATCGACTTTACCTGCAGCTTCAAGCTCCTGCAATTTACCGCGCAGCGCCTCCGCCTTGGCTTCGGTTTTTTCAAGTGCTGTACGGTATTGCTTTTGTGCCTGCACGAATTTCTTTTCCGAAAACTCCATTTTCAGACTTTTGGAAAGGTTATCCGCAGTTTTCTGCGTAGTATTTATCTGTTTGTCGGCTTGCTTTAAACCGCTTATAAATTCCTTTGTATCCGAGCCGATTTTTACGGTAACGCTCTTTGCCATATTATCCCCTTAAAATTCGGTTGACCGAATTAATTTCTATAAAGCATCGAAATCCTGCTCTGTTGCAGAAGTTATCGAACTTACACCCACCGCGTTCATCCTTTCTTTTGAAACTCTGTCAAGATATTTTCTGCAGGCGTCTATCCTCAACGAATAGACGAGACTGAACGCATCTATAACGTGCAACGGCTGCCAGTCTATCCCCACCTCGGCAAGTTCCTTTATATACTGCAATGATATCGGCATCGGAAAACGTTTTGCATTCGACTGCAAATTACATTTTTTCATATATTCTGTAAGCGCTTTCCGATGCCCGTTCAGTTTTTTTCTGCCGCCGAATTTAAAATCAAAGTAAAGATTTCGTCAAGCCGGGCAAGTAGTTTTTCTGTGAACTCAATGTTTGTAAAATCAAACATTTTCAAAAAGTCCGTAAAGCTCATTGCCGTATCAAACAGGCAATACACTACTTTTATTTTTGAAAGAATGACGGCTGTATTTTCCGATTTGAGTTTTTGAAGTCTTGAAGAATAATCGACAAACGTTTCTTTTTCGGCAAGCGCAGGGAACTTCGCTTCCCAGCGCATCTGACAGCCAAGCGATAAATCGAGTTCGAATTCCCTCTCTCCGCTTTCAAACACGCGCCTGCCGTCTATGATTTCGTTTTTAGTTACTACGGGTAACTTTACTTTCATAAAAGCTCCTTACAAATTATTCTTCAACCGTATCTTGCGCCGTGGGAGCCGCTGTTTGCGCCTGTGCCGCCGTCATTGCAGGCTTGGGCACAGTGTCAAGGAATTCGGCAAAGCCTTCGTCGGAGGGCTTTTTGCTCGCCGTATAAACTCTCACGGTTTTGCCTGTCTCGGGATTTATATAGTCAACCGTACCGTCCGCGTCTTTTGCGTTTACGCCGTAGCCGGTGTAGTTATAATCTATCGTGCTCTGCGTAATATTGTCCTGCGTCTGTGTAAGACTTTCGTTCGGAGGGCTGACCTGTACGTTCAGCACCCAAACCTTCTTGACCTTTACAACTCCGTCCTTTCCGATGATTTCCGTCTCGAAGCCGAAGTTTATTTTCTTTACGGAGTTTATTGCGATTTCACCGAGAGAGTTGTCATTCAAAGCCAAGGCAAGCCCCGTCTCTTTTTCAAACTCCTCGTCGCGTGCCGTCGTACCGATTGCGCCCGTTACCGTAGTGTCGGCATAGAGTGAAGCCTGCACCTCGCCGTCACCGTATAAAGCCGTTACGTTGACGTTTCTGTCCTTTGTAAACGTGTTCATCCAAGTCAGCGGTTTTATCTCATCCGTGCCGTCGATATTATATACGGCGTTTTTAACGTTGAACTGCGCAAGGATTTTTCCCTTTTTATCAGGTGTCATTTTTCGATTTCTCCTTTAATTATGTTTATAATATTTTCGGTTTCCGCTTCAACCGTCTTACGCACGAAAGGGCTACCCTTCCTGCCGTATTCCAAAAGATTGACAACGGGTATTCCGTTTTCGTTTACGCGTGCATTATTGATATAGCGGACGTTTTTATACTTACCTTCTCCTTCCCAAGATTCCCTTGTAAGACCTGAATCTTCGGGAGAAACCTCTGCAAGCTTATCGCGCATATAGTGCATAGCTTTATCAAGTCCAGCATCGATTGCATCAAAGGTTTCGGCGGCGATTTCCTGAAGCGCTTCGCTGACTGCTTCCGAGAAATCGTTTAAACTTTTATTCGCTGCCATAGACAAACCTTACCGTCCATGTATATTGACTTTCCTTAAGCGTTTCGTTATAGCCGAGGTTATATCCGTTATAAGCCGCGTCCGAAGCGTTAAGCAAAGCTTTGACCTTTGCAATATTCAAGTTGTGTATATCGTCCGAAGTTTCTCCCGTCGTTTTGCTGATGAGCATAATATCGCATTCAGCCCTGCGCAACAGCGCTTTTCCGTCGCCGAATATCTCGGGAGAATCCGAGATATCCGAACGAAGCAAAATGTAGCTTTGCGGCAAGTCGGTCTGACTTTCATCGACGGTATGCTTGTATAACGGTATTTCATCCTGCAACGGCGCAAGCATTTTCCATAGCGCGTCCATTGTGTTTTCTGCGTTAATAACCTGCATCTGATATCCACTCCTCAATTGCCGCTTTCACCGCTTTGTCGTAGCTTACCTGCACGTTCAAAAGCATATCTGTCGGAAGCTTAGCTTTCCCCATAGTCTTAACTTCGTAAAGCTCGCCGCCGAAGTATAAAAATTTTTCGCCGCCGTACGTTACCCTTTTAACGGTAACGCTGTAGGACAGATTAAAGCCCTGCACCTGCGCAATCTGCGCCGTCTGAATTCCGACAAGCTCTACCATAGCCGCAAGCGCCTTCGCCCGTGAGACTGTCTTAATTCTGTCGCCCGTAGTATTGTTCTGAACGCTTTGCGTATCGGCAATTACGATTCGCTTATTTCCCGTCAGCATAACGCTCTCCTTTGGTTCGGACCGACAGCGTATTGCGGAGAAGTACGCAGGTATTATCCGTCGAAATGTCGATGCCGTCCATAAGAGCCTTTGCATACATTACGACTGAAGTCTGTCCGAGCTCCGTTTTCAACGTGGTTTCCGAGATATCGTTTGAACGCAGAATTTCAAGAGCGGAAGTCAAAAAATTTTCGTAATAGTCATCCAGCTCCGTTGAAATCGGAGTTAAATCGCCTACCGACAGTTTGAATTTCGGGAGCAATGTCTTTACGTCGATATTTTCGTTATCCATCACTCGCTCCTTCTTTTATCAACCGCCCGTCTGCGCTGCTTTATTTGTTTCGGTCTGCGCTGCTTTATTTGTTTCGGTCTGCGCTGCTTTATTTGTTTCGGTCTGCGCTGCTTTGCTTATTTTAACCAACGCACCTTTAACCGCCGTAGGTTTGCCGTCAACGAGAGCAAGGCTTCTATATACTGTGGAGCCGCTCATAAAGCCTGCTTCCTTCGAGCTTGCAATTTCTATTGCCTTTGAAAAGTTCATAACGTAAGCCGACTTCCAGTCGCCGAGATAAGCCTCGTTATCGGGCACCTGCGATTCAAGCACTACGGGATATCCCAAAAGATAGCCTGCAATTCCCTGTTCGATTGCGCGTTCGAAAAGTGGACGCTTTTTCTCATCCACAAGCTTTGCTACCTGCGCTTTCATCTTTTTGTTCATTACCCAGACCGCCTCGGGGCTGTAATCTTCGCTTATAAGCGCGTCGGCATCGACGATATTTTCGTATGTAAGCGAAGCGTTCGCAGCAACAGTTACACTGTTTGAGGTATTCCAAGTGGATTTTGAAAGTCCCGTCGGCTGATTGACACCCGTACCGCTGAATACGGCTTTTCTGCACGCCGCTCGCATTTTTTTTGTAAGCGTATTGACTACCCACTTTTCAAACGCGCCTATCGACATTTCACTGAGCTTTGCGGTAATCTTGATTGTTTTGATAAGCTTGTATGCGCTAAGCGTAATGTTAGTAAGAGAATCATCCTTCGGCGTAGAGTCGCCGTCTTCACTTAACCACTCGGCGTCGTTGACGACGTTCTCTTTCGGCAGAGAAATAAGATCGGGTATGTTTAAAAGGGTTATAAGGTTGAGTATTCCGGGCGTGTCCTTCATCTGCCCCATTATCTCGTCCATAGTCTGCGTGGGAATAGCCGCACCGCCCGAACCTGCCGCAGACGTTATACTGCGCTTTTCCTCTTCGTTGAGTTCTCTTCCCTGCATAGTCTTGAAGTATGCGGAGCGGTATTCGGCTGTTGCCAACACTTCCGCCCTTTCCATTCCTTCTTTAAAGTGAAGCATCTGATTGTTCATAGAATTGTTTTCTCCTTCAAATTTTTTATTTTCGGCAGATGCCTGAATTTCGGCTCTGCGCTGTTCTAATTTTTCAATTTGTTCCTTTATTTCTTTCAGCTCCGAACGGACGGTAGTCTGTTCGGCTGAGGTAATAGTGTCGCGGTGTTCAAGCGCTTTCTTTTTTACCGCGTCCTTCCGTGCTTTCAAGCCTTCGAGCTCGATATTGATATCACGGAGTTCTTCAATTTGTTTGTTCATTTTTAAAGCTCCTCCAGCTCTTTTATAAATTTTTCTCTTTCAGCCGCTTCCGCATCGTCTTCGGCTTCATTTGCTTTGCTCGTAACGACGCTTGCTTCCTTATAAGCAGGGAAAGCCGTAATCGTTATCTCGATTAGTTCGTCAAAATGCGTTACCGTGCGCTTCTTGGTCTCGCGGTTTACTTCGTCCGAGAAATAGCACGCAAAACTCATTCCGTCCAAAAGTCCGGAGTCAACCTCCGCATATGTATCTCTCGCTATCTGCGTATCAAGCAATTCACACTCGAAGAAAAGTCCCGTTTCATCGACTTCAAGACGCATATTCAGACCGTTTTTGCCGAGTATCTTGTCGGGGTCGTGGCTTCTTAAAAGCACTACGTTATTCAAATCTACGCCGTCGAGAGCAGTCGGAAGAATAACTTCTTTTATCTCGCCGTACCAAAAGTCGTAAACCGTCGTTTCAACGTTGAAGAGTATCGGATATCCCCGAAGCACGAGCTTTTTTACGCCGTTTTCTTCTTCTTTGACAATCTTTTCTAAATTGACGGCTCTATACGCTTTCTGTATCTTCTGCCTGTCCATTATTACCTCCTTCCGACGTTGCCGACTGAGTATCATCTGTTATTATATTTTCTGCGGCATTGCCGTTTTTTGCTTTCTGATATTTATCAACAATCTCGATATTGACCGTGTCCGCCGTAACTCTGTACATTTTACCCAATCCGTTCGGCAGGGGCGGCATTCCTATGTTTTCTCGCATTTCGTCAATGTTCATTATGCCGCCGCGTCCGACTACGCTGAAAAACTGAGTTTTAGCCGCAAGCGTGGAAACCGATAAATTGAAAGTATCGAGTTCCAGTCTGTTGCCGAATTCTATTTCACGCTTGGAAAATATCTTACTTGTAAATTCCTGTTCTATCTGTTTTGCGATAGGTTCGATTTTGTTTTTGACGAAAAGCTGATATTCGATTTCCGTCGCCTTATTGTTGATAATTTCCTCGGTCATACCGAAGTAGTTATACACGATATTGATTACCGACTTCATAAGCTCGCGGTTTACGTCGTTCTCCGTCCAGTTTATCGCTGTAACCTTCCACTGTGGGTCGAAGTAAACTATGCCGTTTACGGTTTCGTCAAAATTGCCCTTTAAATCTTTTAAAACGCCGGTTTTGTCGCGTTCTTTCAGGTTGCCGCTCTGTCCTGCACTCGACTGCAAAATCGCTCTCGGCTTTTTAGGGTCGGCAACATTTATCGCCTGCGCGGCAAGCGCCTGTATTACCATTTCATACAGTCCGAGGTCGTTCCGCTTTCCGCCGTTCAACGACGGATATCTGTTGATATAAATCAAATCGTCGAGGTCGTAGGATTTATCGAAACCCGAAAACTTGACCGTAGCGGTATTCCCGTTTAAAGTAAAATCGAATGAAGTCTGCGGCAGCACGTAGAGCTGTTCCAACTCGCCCGTTTTTCCGTTGAACGAAGGTTCGACAAAAACGTTACTGTAAAGCATAAGGTTTGTAATGAGGTTTTTCCAGAACTGCGTTGCGTTCTGCAACGGATTGGGTTTGAGGTTTATGACGCGGCTTGCGGCGTTTTCGAAATATTCGATATTGCTGTGTTTATCCACCCTCTCGAAATATCTCGGCACCGTTGAAAAAATATCCGCAAACGTTTCGATAGCCGTCCTGACTTCGGGTATGCTGTATATATTGCTTGCATAATTGTAGGCGAACCAGCCTACATTACCGCCGTACATATCCGTTACTATCGAGCGCACCGTCAGCTCTTTTTCTTTACCGCGTCCGACAATCCGTTGTATAAAATTTTTTATCTTACCCACGTAAAACTCCTAAATTACGAATAAATCTTTTAAATCGTACTGATACAGCGGCTTGGCTCTCTGATACCCTACGAAACCGTTGAAAACGCCGATTGCGCCGTCAATATGCCCCGTCGATTTCGCTTTGTGCGGCGAGAGATTATTGTTGACGTCCTGCCGTACTTTGAGATTATAAAAGCAATACGGAAAAAGTTTATTGCGAATATCGGCTACTATTTTGCCCGATTCGAAAAGGCTCTTTATGATTTTCATAGGCTCCGAAAGCGTCCAGCCGCCCTGCGCAACTTCCGTAAGTATTCCGAAATCCCTTTTTATAGTTCCCGTTTCTTTATCCCGTTCGGTTTTCTCTATACTGAAACCGTTCTCCTGCATATCTGTCAGCCACTCTTTTGCAAGCGCCCTGTCGTAGCCGATTTTTAAAAAGTTGATTTTATAAACGTCCCTCAGCATTACGAACCACGCGGTAACGTATTCTTTCCGCACATAGCTCCCCGGCGTTACTATGACGAGCTCGCTTGTCAGTCTGTCGCCCGTATCGAGGTTCGTCATTCGGTGATAGTCCTGCTTGTCGCTCTTGCTGTTTCTATCAAGCACCGCTTCCGCAATGAAATAAGCTTGCAAAATAAGTAGCTTCTCTCCGGTTAAAATTTCAGCCGTGGCGTTGCAGAGGTCGGTAGTTTCGGCAAGGTCAACTCCGCCGCAGGCATACGAATCGATATACTCCTTCGGTAAAATTTTGCGCATTGCGTTTTTGACGGAAATCATATCGTAATAATCGATGCTTGCGCCTATCAGCCTGTTCAGGTTTTTTGCAATGAACTTATTTCGAAGCGCAGGGTCATCTTTCATCGATTCGAACTGACTGCGCAATATTTCAAGCGAAGGATGCCCTTCATTCATTGCAGGATTTGCTTTTATCCAACAGCCCTCGTCCCGATAATCGTCGTCCTCGTCAATGCCGTACATCAGCGCAAATATCCTGTCGTTTTTACCGAGCTTCTTTTTACGCAGAACTTTTCGGTTTCGTTCAAGCAGAGATTCGTACAGACTTTCGGGTGTTATACCCGAAGAAGATATAACTATCATCATCGGCTGCGAGCGTCCGCCCATACCTGTTTTGACCGTATCGTACTGCCCTTTATTGGTAATTTCGTGCGCTTCGTTTACAACTGCAACGGACGGATTGCTTCCGTCCTTACCCTTCGTCCGTCCCGACAGATATTCTATTTTACCGTGCGTTTCGGGACAGGTTATAGTCTTGGTGGTTTTTCCCGTTCCCGAAAACCATTCGGAAAGCGGTTCGTCCTTTATGTTGTCCTTGACGATATCGAATGTTCGCTTCGCCTGCGTTTCGTTTTCCGCAAGTATCTGACACCAAGCCGAGGGCTCCTTATCTATTCCGACGAAGTAGCAGATCAGCGGAACGATAAATGTATCCTTACCCCATTTACGGGCGACGAATAAATTTAATTCGTTGAAATACCTTACAAACCGTTTTTCAGCTTCGTTCCAAATCTTAATTCCGAGAATACAGGCTACCATATACCGCTGTTCGAAATTCAGCTCTATCGGCTGACCTGCCCATATTCCCTCCCAGTGGCGGAACTTCCGCGCAAATTTCTGTAAGGCGTTCGGGTCGGCTTCCTTGTAAAAAATATCCTTGCGTGAAATAAGCTCTTTTATCTGCCTGACGTTATCCTTGAGGTCCCGACAGAATTCTTTCGGATGATTTTCAACGTGCCGTATGTAGTCCGTTATCCAGTTAAGCATAGCTTATCCCTTGACTTTAACCGCCTTCAAGCCCGTAGCCGTTTCCCATCGCTTAATTATGACGTCGCAAAACTTCGGTTTAAGCTCCATTGCATAACAAGTACGGTTCAGCTTTTCACAGGCAATCAAGGTCGTGCCGCTTCCGCAAAAAGCGTCGTAAACGGTCTGATTCGGTTTACTGCTGTTGATAATAAGCTGCTTTATAAGTCCCAACGGCTTTATGGTCGGATGCTCTTCATTCTTTTGCGGTTTATCGTATTCCATAACGGTTGACTGCTTTCTGTCATCAATAAAAAAGTGTGCCGCGCCGGACTTCATATATGCGTCGGCGTTTGAAAATGCCGATTTTAAAAAAGACAGATACTCCTCTTCGTCCATATCGTCGTTTGATATAGTCAAAGCTTCTTTCGTTTTACCCTCGTAATCAACGTTATACGGTGGGTCGGTAACGAATAAGTCAATCTTCGTTTCGTTTAAAAGCTTTTTTACGTGCTCTTCCTTCGTACAGTCGCCGCACATCAGAAAGTGGCGTCCTAATTTCCATATATCGCCCTCTTCGGTTATAGGCTGATTAATTTCGTCGGGTTCGGGGACTTCGTCCTCTTCGAGGTCGGCAGCCATATCGGCGTCAATCTGCTGCTGTATTTTATCAAGCTGTTCCTGCAAGCCGTATTGCTCCATTTCGATATCAAAGCTGTCAAGCTCAGCCTGAAGCTTTTGTAAATCCCACTCCGCAAGTTGCGCCGTACTGTTGTCGGCAATACGGAAAGCTTTGATTTTGTCCTCGGATAAGTCGGAAAGGACGAGAACGGGCGTCTCTTCTATATGTAGTTTTTCAAGCGCCTTAAGCCTTGCGTGTCCTGCAACGACAACGTTGTTTTCGTCGATTAATATCGGATTATTCATTCCGAAGTCGCGTATGCTGTTAGCAACCGCGTCAATAGCCTTGTCGTTTATACGCGCGTTATTTTCGTACGGCTTTAAATCGGCGCACTTTCTGCGGTCAAGTTTAATCATCTGTTCGCTCCATAAGTTTTTTGAAAAAATCGGATTTCTTTTTTGCATTCGCCGCGCCGAGCCCCATTCTCGCACGCGCTACGGGAGAAAGTCCGAGCTGGTCGAATAGCCTTACGCAAAGCTCGGCGTTCTCCTTCCGCTTCCGTAAATTAGGGTTCGGCTTAGACGTCGTCTTTATAGTACCGTCCTTGTCCTTTCCGAGAGTTACGAGAATAAACGGTCTGTCGTCTCTTTTAAGTGCCGCGTCCGCTTCGTCCGTGGCCACCTTGGCGCGGCAGTAAAGCTCCATAAGGTGGATGTCCGCGTCCGAAACCCGACAATTCACCGTTTCGCGGAATACGCCGACAAGCCACTTCCAAACCTTCTTTTCCTCTTTCGTCAGGCTCTTCGGCGGTTTGAAATCCTGTTTAAGATAAACCGGCGTTTCGCTATCTCTGTCTTTAAGCTCTTTATTACTGCGCTTTAAAGTTTTATTCTGAGCTGTCGTCGGCAGACGTCCCGCCATTCGTTATTTCCTCCCAAAATTTATTAAACCTTTGCAACGGGCTTACCCGCCCGTGTTGCCGGTTATGACATTCAGAGCAAAGCAGAATTAAATTATCGATATCAAGCCGCAGATCCCAGTTCTTATCTATCGGAACCTTGTGATGCACCTCCGCACCTTTGCAAATCCTGCCTTTTTTATAGCACCTCTCGCATAATCCGTTTGCCGCCGTAAACTTTTCCGCACGAAGCCGTCGCCATTCGGCAGTTTGGTAAAACCAGTCGTATTTTTCGTGATAAGTTTCGTCTTTTTCCTTCATTGCGTCACCTTTTTTAAACTCAAATCAAATTTTTCAAAAAGCGGAAAAATTTATAAATTTGCTTTGAGGGCGCTTAATGCGCATACGCGTGTGCAAGCGCATATAGGGGGGTATAAAAAAATAACTGCTTTTAAATCTTTAATTCGATTATAAACAGTTATTTTTAATAAATTTTCACAACTTTTTAATAAATTTTAATATTTTTTAATGAGTTTTTATTAATTACCAGTCTTGCGTATCAATTCCATTACGGATTTAATACCGCAAAGCCTGTTAATCGCATTAGCTTCGGTATTTGCGCAGTGTCCGTAGCTGTATCCCGTAGCCTTTGCCACCTGCCTCATACTCTTGCCTGCAATATAAAGCGAATTGAATATACTGCGCTCCAAGCTTCCCTCTTCGGTATAGACGTTTACTATCGTCTGAACGGTACGGCAGTGTAAAATAAATTCGTCTTTCGCTCTTAACAGTTCGTCCCGTACGCAGTCTGCCACTTCCCCGTCCGCAATCATTATCTCGATCTCTTTCGCCTGGCTCAAACACATACGGTAACCTTTGAGATATCCTCTCAGCTTTTTCCTTTCGCCGATTTCTTTCATTTAACACCTCCGCTCTTAACTTTTATTTTTTTAGCAATAAGCTCTTTCTTTTTTTTGACCTTCGCCAATAATTCTTCATGATATAATTCAAGCTCCGCGCACATACCTTTACACTGTTCGTGCGGACAACGCTCCAAACAGAAGCGGCAAAGCGCAGCTTCTTTGTTTTTAAGCAGACGACTCACAATAACCGCCGCTTTTGTTTTAGTTATCATATCCGCCTCCGCATTCGGGTATATATGTAATATCCGCCGTATTTATCATTGACATAGACCTTCGGGCTTTCAAGCAAAGTGAAATCGGGATAAAGTTTACGCAACTGTTCTTCCGCCTGCACCGGCGTAAGCATTCGCTCCACCTGCCTTAAAGAGCGGAATTTACTGTCCGCGGTAATTACGGTAGGCTTTACGAGATTGATTGAAGAGTTCCAACGCCTTTTACCCTTGGTAAGATATCGACCCAAGCCTTCAAGATTGAAATCGTCGGGCTGCAAGCGGCGCGTATTCTTTCTTCCGCCTGCTTTCCACAATCTCTCAGCCGTATCCCTGTCGCTGAAATTAATGACGAGATGATGATGCACGCGGACGTGTTCTTTATCGTCGTCGTTAAATTCTGTAACGTAGAGATATTTGAGCTTCGGGAGATTGTGCTTTTTAACGTAAGCGCTTAAACGCTTTATGTACCGTTGCATCTCTTTTATCGCTTCGTCTATGCTTGACGGCAGATGAGCGTCGTCATATGTAAACGTCGCCCATATATCGCTGTCGGTAAAGTTTGCGTTCAAAAGACGCACGAACCTTTTGCGCGAGTTCTTTTCATTCAGATTGCGCTGAGCTATACTCGACCCTTTTTTCTGAACGGCAGGTTTTGAAGGCGCGTATCTCTTCGATTTCCAAACAGGATAAATTTCCGATTCCACTATCGGACCGCTTATAATAGTCTTTAACCGATAGTGGGATAAATGCTTGCTCGGACGAAGCGCATTCTCTATTTTTTCTTCTTTCGTATCTTCGTAAGGCTGATTATATATTTCATCGGCGTACGATGATATATCGTATAACTGTTTCTTTTTCATAACTTGTTTGTTCTCCTTAAAAGGGACGCTCTTTGGAGCTTGCAGCCCCAGCCGCGAGGCAGCCCCTCGCTGCGTTGCTCTCTTTAATAACCGCGAGTTGTTACTACCTCATTACGAGGACGGTATAGCCCTTATTCACGGGCTAAATATTTGACAAACAAGGCACACTTTTGATATAATATATATGTAGGTTATGGATGTGCCTTTTGGTCTTCCGTATAGTTAAGCTCTGCAAGTAGCTATCTTGCAGAGCTTTTCTTTTTTACTTCCTATAAATCGATTTTTTTAATAGCATTACTTTTCCCTCCGTCTTCTTCGCTCTTTTGTAAACCGAATATAATTTTGTGTTCGCTTTTACAGAAAGGGCAGGTACAGACCGTTTCACCGCTCGGAAACGTACTCTGCATAAAATCTTCTTCCGTTACTTCAAAAACGCAACCGCACTTTTTACACGTTTGCTGCGGCACTGTCGGCTTTTTAAGTATTTTCACAGTATTCACCTTAAATGTATCTTTCGTCGTAAGTTATTATTTTACCGTACTTTTTACAGCGATAATAAATTTTATGATACCTTCTAACTTCTTCCCAAGCGTGAAAACAAATATTAAAGAACCACCTCATCGTTTACCTCTTCAACTCTTCCACATAACACCACGACTGCGGCGGACGGGTAAGTTTTCTTTGGCAAATCCAATCTTTTCCTTTTTGAAATTTGCTTTGCTTACAACAAATTACACAAGCTTCGTGATAAAAAGCGTGTTGTCTATAACGAGAACAATGCGCAACAAACTCTTCCAGCTCTTTCGGCTTGTCGTAGATTTTCAAGTCGGATATATGCCAAAAATAAAGCGATTTTCCTATGGTTGCGTATAAAACAAGCTCTTGGTCGGTCAAGCAAGTTTCGTCGGGGTTGTTGTGGTAGTAAGCCTGTATAAAATTATCGGCTCCGCCTTTACGAATAGAATCGCACACAAACTCGCCGATAACTTTGCCGCTTAAATATTCAACCTCTTTTTCGGGTTCGTTTAAAAAAACGTTAAACATTATTTCTTTGCTTTTCGTGCAGTAAATATAGCACTTAAACGGCGTTTCCAGCTTCGGGCGCGTCTTGCGTACCTCAATTGTTTTTTTACCGCTTGCTATAAGTTCGCACCATTTAGGTTGAATTGATATTAAAACTGCTTTCATTTCAATTCCTCTTAAATACCGTCTTTAAATACGTCAACTACTAAGGCTTGCAGCGAATCGGCTGTAACGTCTTTTTCTTTTACGTAACCGTGCCGATAAGTAATAATTACCTGTTCGCCGTATTTAACGTACTTGTGATATTCAACTTCAACAATATGCGGATTTACCGCCTTTAAAAGCGGCGCGAGATAATCTCTTACAAATTTCTCTTTATGTATGCTTTCTTCATCTCGCACACAAACCTTTAATACAACTTTACTCATAAATCGCCTCACGCCGCCTGCAATTCTTTAATATTTGTACTATGCCTTGCGCCCCAGTCGCCCATTTCGTCGAAGGGAACCTCACGAAGAACTTTTACCTTCGATGCTCTTAACTGGTCCTTGGCGTCGGGAACTACCATATCCC
>CAJTXM010000005.1 GCA_910583545.1 uncultured Christensenella sp.
TGAGAGCCGGCGGCGGATCTGCGGTAGCGTATGCGTGGTACGTCTGGCAGAAAGGTTATAAGGGCGAAACAAAAATCAAGTGGATATAGAGCAATGGGTGTAACGGTAGTACTCGGCAATGGCGGAGTCGGGAAAACTTCATTTATAGTGGCTCGGATAAAACATTTATTACGAACCGAGGGGCAAGCACGATTGAGAAAATCTATTGCAATGATAAATTCATTCAATAAAGATCGTGCGACGCTGTTGACGCTCCCGAATCAAGTACCTATTTATACAAATTTTGATATGCAGTTCACTACCGGTTATAACGAATATTATAAGCCTTATTATTTAGATGAAGAATATTTCGGGCTTCCGAATTTGGATAAGCTTGTAGCACCAGTCGCGCCGTGGAGCATAATAGGCTTACAGGAAATGGACGACGAGTATGAAAGCCGTAGCAGAAACGTAGCGAAAAGCGTTGCAGGTCTATACAACAAACGCCGTCATTTCGGGCTTGAAGTATTTATGGATTTGCACCGCCTGATGATACTCGATTCCATTATTCGAGAAGTGACGGACGTATTTATAGAAATTCAGAAGCAAGAACACGAAAAAAATTTTGCAGGAAGGATAACAAAAACTACTTGGTATTGCAGAGAGTTTGACGATCCAAAAGAGATTCAGAGATACGCAAAGTCTGACGGGAAAGAAGGGAATTACAGAGAAACGGTATATACAAATACAGGAGATATATTTCAGTGTTACGATTCGCAAGATTGTGCAAAAGACTTTATCCCGAAAGACGGTGAAGACTTTATTTATCTTCAACAACGCAGTGAAGTAGATATAACAACTCTTCCGCCTGAATTATCAAAATTCTATGAAAAGGGAGCAGGAGCAAAGAAAAAATGAGTGCAGTAGAAAATAAAACAGAACCTACCGAAAACGAAAGCGTTCTCAATAAAAGTGAATCAAAGGTCGAACCGAACGACACTATCAGTAAAGTACATAAATTACAGAAGCGTTTTTTTGAAGTCTGTGGCGAGTTATTCAAGTATATGGAGTTCATAGGCGAGCCTATGTACAATTTAATGCTTGAACATTACTTTGCACAATATAAACGCGAATACGAGCTTATGAACTCGGCGGAGTTTATAGAGGTAGATAAATATATAGAACAGCTAAAAATTGAAAGGGACAGAGAGATAGAATCAGTTAAGCTCGAACGTGATAAGCAGAAAAAACAACTTGATATACTTCGCGATAAAGAGTTAAAACAAATAGATCTTGAAAAAGCGAAGCTTTATGAAGAGCTTGCTATTATCAGGGAAAGAGAGCTTGAAGCGATCAGACTTGAACATAGAGAACAGACGGCTGAAATAGTCCGAAAAAAAGAGAAACTGGACAATGAAATAGAGATCCTTGCGCAAACGGTATATCTGGAAGCAAAAATTAAAGCAAGCAGAATAATACCTCAGACTTGGCGTCGTTTCCGTTTCTTCAAGTTAGCTTTCGGCAGGGTTTGCAAGAATGAAGCAATGATATATGCCGAACAGTCGGCGTTTAATGAAATAAACGACTATCTCGTTATGCGTGCGCAGGAAGTTGTGCCATATTCTGACACGGAAGAAGGTGAAAAGCCTGAAAATGAAGATGCAGAATGTGAACCGCACCAAATGACGAAACGCGAGCACAAACGCTGGCAGAAAGAATTTGAAAAACAACTGCGCAAAGAGCGCGAGGAAGCGCAGGCGCGAATAGAGAAAATAATGCAGAAAGAGGAAGAGCCAAAACACGAAGCGGACGAAATCGAAGAGGAAGGCGAAACGGCAGGGGTAGAGCAAACGCCTGAATAAGGCGGTGAGCACCGCTGCGGCGGATACACCTTTAATAGTAAAAAAAGATTGCATACTCTTAAAGGTGTTACCCCGTGCGATTTTATAGGTAAAACTTTATATCAGATACTCAAAAAAGATAAGCGTGAGCGTTTTTTGAGTGTCTGAATAGATAAAGCAATTTGTCGCACGGGGTTAGGACTAAGTTTCGCCCACGAAGTGGGCACACTTCGACCGCATTTTTACGGGGCGCAAAAATGACGACCGCGAGCCATTGAGAGCGAAAGAAGTTCAAAATTCGGATAAAAATACGATCGGTTTGAAGAGAAACGGCGAGAAAGGACGGAAAAAGTGCTATGAGAACAGAAAATATTTATATTTGCGACGACTGTCATAATCAAAGCGTATTTAAAAGCTATAAGAAAGCGCGCGCGGCGAGCTGGGCGCTTTGTAAAGATTACAAAACTTGCTATTGCCCGGATTGTGCGACCGCGCACCGTTTAGGCGGTGCGGCAGTAAAAAAGCGACTGCATAAATTAACTTCCGAAGCCCACTTCGAGCAACTTTCACTCGGAGAGATCGGTAATGAGTGATATTAGGCAAAAGCGAAAGGTTTGCCATTCCGCCGCTTATCAATAAAGCAAGAGCAGTCACAACAGTGAACCAAGACGGTGTTATGATATGGACAGAAGCAAATGCAGAATTGTCGGAAATGTCGGGGGGGGGGGGGTACGATACTTGCAGCAGAGTATATTCCCCGGACGGAGCCGCGCCGACGCTCAATACTTGCAGTGGCGGTGGCGTAAACGCAAAGATAATCGTCGAGGGCGAAAAGGAATACGTCGTTATAGACGGTAAGAAATGCAGAGTTCGGCGACTTACGGAGCGCGAGAGATTTCGGCTAATGGGCGTAAGGGACGAGGACTTTGAGAAGATAGCGAAAAATCAGTCTAACAGCAGCTTATGTCATTTATCCGGCGACAGCATAGTCGTTGACGTGCTAATGGCGATATTCGGAGCAATGCTATAAATAAACAATTCAGAAGGATAGACAATGCAGGGAGCGACGGCAGCTAAAAAATTTAATATCATACCGGGCATAAACGTGCCGTACAAGCTGTTGCAGGACGGCTTAACGCCGCGTATGGCTATTCTCGGCGGTTTATTCTATACGTTCTCAGGTAAGACAGAAAAAGACGGAACGGTGAGCACCTGCACGCGCAGGAAGAAGGAACTTAAAAGAAAATACCGTTTGTCCGGTTCCACGCTATGGCGCGGATTCAAAAGGCTTAAAGGGTATATGTCGGCAGTAGAGGATAAAGACGATACTTATATTTTCGACCACACCGCCGTGCCTGAGCTGTTTTTGCGTGCGCCTGACGAGCTGTTTGATAAGGTGTTTACGATTAAATACAAGGCAAAGAAAAATCGCCCTGAACGCATAGAAATAAGACGTCTGACGCATAACGAAATACTTGTCGGCGGCTACGTTATAACGCAGTGCGATAATTTAAAGAAAGAGAAAAAAGAGTTTGAAACTTCCAATTCCGAAATAGCGGAAGCTTTGAACTTATCCGAGCCGATCGTACAAGCCGCGCTCGATACTCTGATAGCGGCAAAGATAGTTTTCTGTAAGGTTAAGGGCGTAAACAGACATTGTAAAAGTAAGTATAAAGTACATAGCAGATTTCTCCGCAAGCAGAAGCAGGCAGTGACCAAAGCGCAAGCCGATACCCCGCCGCCACAGCAAGAGCCGACTGAAAAGGTGATAACGTTCCGAAATAAAGAGGACGTACACCGTGAACAGAAAACGGCGGAAGATAGAGAGTATTACAGGCTTAGACACCTTGCAGAGGATATTGCTGATAAAAACTATAAAAGAGCAATGCTGGTTAAAGACTTCGCGGCCGCGGAAAACGGGCTTAGGGGCATAGGCGCTGATTTAGCGTTTGCCGAAGCGCGGAACAGTCCGAATCTTCCGGAGCTGCAAGCTCGTGAGGCGGAGTATCAGTTACTGCGAAGTATGGCGTTGAAACGGCTAAAAATGACCGACGACGACTTCAACGTCGAGAAGATTTTGGAAAGTGTAGGCGAATTGAATAGGTAATTTAAAGCGTAGGATAAGCCTGCGCTTATAGTCGTTGGATAAAATTACGAAAACGGGCAGACGCACCCTCGGCGCGGACTGCTTTATTTTTATAATTTTTACCTGTTAATTTTTGAAATAATCTTATTCAAAATTTTATGAGTAACTATTCAAAAATTTACCGCTACGTTTCCTATTATATATAAAGACTTATAAAGACTTTTAACGCCGACGCCGCTTTGTAGTGAAAGCTATGTCGGCAGATAGGAAAAGGCGGAGAAATCGTCCGCGCGAGCGCGGAGAAAGTATGCGGAAGCTTGCCGACGGTGTAACCGCTTTTAACGGCTGGACTTCGGCAAGCTTGGAGAGTAAAAGAAAAAGCCGCTTTCGCGGCTTAGGCTATTAAAAGGTGATTATTACTGTAACCTGCGCCCGACCGCTTGACGACGTTCGTTGACTTCGATTTTTCACCGCGCCTGATAGCTCAGAACGTTCGTCCCGGTCGTTGACCTCAATAATAAACGACGTTGTTTCGCCCCTGCGTCTGACCGAGGGGAGCGACTGTTCGGCGATTCCGATAAAGTAAAGGTTGCGTGCATCCACGCGACGGCGGATCCGCGCCGTCCGAATTTCGGTTGACTTGTTGCGCTGATTGTGATATAGTGAAGCTCCGCTTTAATAGCGGAGTGAACAGGGCGACCTGTGGCGGTTAGCCTCTCGGGAAAATGATGAAGATATTTTCTTTGAGGGGGTGGTGCAATGGAAATTTCTTTCCTGCGCATACTTCAACTTTTGTTGGAGCGTGGCGTTATCTACTCTTTTAGAGTGACAAAGGACAAAATTTACATAACCATAAAAAAATAGCCGTCCTCGTAGTTTCAGGTGAGAACGACTATTATTGTAATTCGAACTTAGGCTAACCGTCGCTTAAACCGTTATACGGTTTCGCCCTTGTTCACTTCATATTATATTCATTCTCTTGACGATTGTCAAGAGTTTTTAAAAAAATTGCGCTTTATCTTTATTAAGACTGAAATTAGACAAAATAGACTTTTTTTAAAAATATTTTTGGGGTAAATTTGGGGTAAGGCTAAAATATTACTATATTTTGTATAAATCAAAGTAAAATATTATAAATGAATACAACATTTAGCATATAGTAAGGGGTTCAAGTCCCGTCACCTCAACCATAAAACGGAGTAGCGTTTGCTACTCCGTTTTATATTACAATGTATTATTCATAGCTTAATTATTCAACAAGACGCGTATTCTATAAAATTGCATTTATGATAGTTTCTGAAAGTTTGTCTATACTTTCGTTGCAATCATTGTCAAGCCACGCCATAGAAATATTAAAAAGCATACCTGCATATAGATACGGAGCATATATATTATAGTCTTGGTGTTCGTTCTCAAAAGTTTCGATAAAGCTTTTATTTAAATAATCAAGATAAATATACTCCAAACGCGCCTTTCTCAAAAGCTTGAAAGGCTCTATGTTTTTTTTGAAAAGAGTAAGGACGTCTGTGACTATTTTTTTATGATCTTCTTTGCATCTCGGAATATATCTCTGAGCGAACACGAACTGCTTTGTATTATGCTCGAAATAGAAATTTATGACGTCTTCTTTACTTTTGAAATAGCGGTAAAAAGTCGCTCTTCCAACGCCTGCCTTTACAGCAATATCCGTCACGCTTATTTTTTCGTATACATATTCGTTCATTAATTTGAAAAGCGCTTGTACGATATAGTGTCTTGTGTATTCTTCGGGTGCGTATTCCACGGTACAAAAACTCCTTATTTGTCTCATTTATGCCGACACTTCTATTTACAGTGTCTCAATGCCATTTCACGCGGTTGATTTTTTCTGATATATTTATTATGATACACTTGTCTTACAGGAAAGTCAACTGAAACGCGCGTCGGCAGACTTAACCGAGAGATTAATAAAAATTACGGAGGCAATTTAAATGCAAGAGAAAGATTTCGTTTCTTACGAATACAGAACAAAAACGGTTAAAGCAAAGGATCAGATAAAAATTATAGATATGTATGAAGCGTTCGGCTGGGAAGTAGCATCGACGGCGTCAGCGGTAGTGGACGGAGTTACTGTAACTTTTAAACGCGACAGAAAGCAAAGGCACAAGCAGGAACTTACAAAGCTCGAACGGCAGGCGGAGGACACTTTTATGACGATAAACGGCTTGCATCGCGCCAAAACGATGGGGGCAAGCATTTTCGCCTATATCTTCGGCATTATGTCAACGCTTGTTCTCGGCGGAGGAATGTGCCTGTGTATGCTGACAAATGACAATATTCCTGCATTTGCAGGCGGTATTATACTCGGCGTTGCAGGAATTGCGCTTTGCGGAATAAACTATTTTATCTATAAAAAACTCGTAGCAAAAAAGACTAAATCGCTTTTGCCAGTTATAGACGAAACAGAAGAAAAATTTGCAAATTTGCTTGAAAAGGGCAATGATTTATTGAAAGCGGAACTCATTTAACAAGGGAATCGGTTATGGAAAAAAGAGAAAGAGCCGGAAACGGCGTATTGAAAAGAATAAAAAACGACTACGTTTTCCGTACGTTCATTTTTTCGGCTCTCTCTTTTTTTGTTACTCTGGCGTTTTCTGTATACAATACGTTTCTCGGAATTGCGCATAAATCTGTATGGAATATCGGTATTGCTATATATTACGCATTGTTGCTCTGCATAAGGGCTTATATTATATTTTCCGAACGGAAATTGTATAAAAAGAACTTGACTGACGAACAAAAAGAGAAAAAACGGAAAAAACTATTTTTCGTGCAAAGTATTTTGCTTTTAATAGTCGATTTTGCGTTAATTGCTCCCATATCGTTAATGGTGCTTCAAAAAAGAACAATAAATTTCTCTGAAATTCCGGCTATCGCAATGGCGGGATATACTTCGTTCAAAATTTTTATTTCGACCCGCAACATTATTAAAACGAGATACGAAATAAATCTGGGCATTAAAATGCTCAGAAATATTAATTTTATAGACGCGCTTGTTTCGATTCTGTCTTTGCAGTACACTTTGATTATGACGTTCGGCGGAGGTTCGGATGAAGATATGTTTACTCTGTGCGCGGTAAGTTCGTTCTGTATATACGTTTTACTTTTCGTTTTATCGTTGAAAACTTTTTTAAGTTCGGTAAAAATTATAACAAATAATAAAACATAAACGGCAGTGCAAAGGCGCTGCCGTTGTTTGTTAAACATTAATTTTTAAAAGTAATTATATTGAATTTACATTAAAAATATAATATGATAAAATACGGTTATGTCTTTCACTTGGGTTCTTTTTTTACAGGTTTTATTAATAGGGGCATCGTTAGCGATGGATGCTTTTGCCGTGTCTGTTACGGACGGTCTATGTTATCATAACCTCAACAAAAGGAAAGCCGTAGTTATGCCTGTAACTTTCGGCGTTTTTCAGGCGGTAATGCCTATGCTGGGGTATTTTGTAGCCTTCGGGCTTGGAAAAGCTTTTGAAACGGTTTTTGATAAATTCGACCATTGGATAGCTTTTGTACTGCTGGCTTTAATAGGCGGAAAAATGATTTTCGATGCGATAAAGGAAATGCATTCAAAGGAAGAGGAGGCTAAGCTGAAAGAGTTTTCTATAACGGAAGTTCTCATTCAGGGCGTTGCGACAAGTATAGACGCTTTGTTTGTCGGCATATCTTTTGCCGCGACAGAAGGATTCAAAGACAGTATACCTAATATGTTTTTCGGCGTCGCTATAATAGGCGTTGTTACGTTTTTTATTAGCTTGACGGGTGTACTGATAGGAGTTAAGGTAGGTAAAGCATTAAAAAAGAAGGCAAGCATAACCGAGATAGTTGGAGGTCTTGTTCTTATAGGGATAGGTTTGAAAATTCTTATCGAAGGGCTAATCTGATTTCGTTTAAAATTGCATTGTTTCCGCATTCGATTTTGCTTTTATCGAGTGCGGTTTTTAATTTGTCGTCATTAAAAATTTCGGTGATTTCTTTTTTCAAACTGTCGTCATTCAGATCTTTTTCTCTGAGTACACGGCAAAGTCCTTCGCTTAAAAAATATTCTGCATTTTTGACTTGATCGCCCCGGCTGGCGGAGTTTTCAAGTGGAATAAACAGAGTGGGGATTTTCAGCGCAATAAGTTCGTTTGCGGAGTTAGAACCGCATCTTGCAACAGCGTAGTCGGCGCAGGCATAAACCGCCCCCATATCGTCGGCAAACTCGATTTGTCTGTAACCGTAAATATTGGTATTGAGTTTGTTGCCTTTTCCGCATAAGTGCAGAATATTGATTTTTTTACATAGATCAAACGCAACAGCGCGGATATTGTCGTTAATTATTTTAGAACCGCTTCCGCCTCCGAAAACTATCAGAGTGGGGCGGTCGTCGAGTTGCAGTAATTTTTTTGCTTCCGCTCTATTTCTGTTGAATAAACTTTTACGCATCGGCGTTCCGACGAATTTTCCGTTTTTGAATTTGGTTGCCGTCTGCGGGAATGCGGTAAGAACTTTTCTGCATTTCGATGCGATTATCTTATTTGCAAGCCCGGCGTCTATATCTGACTCGTGCGTCAATACGGGAATATTCAGTTTTTTTCCTGCAAATGTGGGAGGAATACAAACGTAACCGCCTTTGCAGAAAATAAGATCGGGTCTGATCTCGTTCATTATTTTTTTTGCCTGTTTTATGCTTTTGAAGAGTTTAAACGGGATTGCGAGGTTACATAAAAATTTTCCGCGTACGAATTTGACTGCGTCGAATTTAAAAAATTCGATACCGTTGTCTTTACAGATTTTTTCTTCGATACCGTCCGTTCCCATATAACAGCAATGAAACTCTTTTAACTCTTCAATCAAAGCTATATTAGGTATAACGTGTCCGGCGCTTCCACCGCCGCAGAATAATATTTTTTTCATAGCATTAATATACTTTATATAGCCGTAAATTATGAAATTAATTCTTTACTAATAAAAAAATAACCGCAGTGCGGTTATTTCACAATTGCCGAAATAAAGTCCAGAGCATTACAGGTAAGCTTGCTCAAAATTTTGATAAGTTCGTCAAGCGTTACGGATTTATCGGAATGAGTCCATTCCGCATAAGTGTCTGCAATTCCTGCAATTAAAAACGTCGACGGGAATTTCAGTTGTTCGTAAGTGAGAGAAGGATATACCTCTATAATTGCCGATATCGTTTTTTCCGTAATAACTTTTTTAAGCTTATCCAAAACGGCGCTTGATGAACAGGAGTCGAAAATATAATTGCGGAGCGGAACGTTTTCGTTAAGTTTATCTGTAAGACGAGTAAAAGTTGCATAACAGCTTTCGTAAACGGCATCGATATCGATTGCGTCAACGTAGGAAGATATTCTGACTTTTAAGTCGTTGTCGATATCTTGCATTACGTCGTTTACGCTCTGATAGTGCAGATAAAAAGTCGTACGGTTAATTTGCGCCTTAGACGCAAGTTTTGAGACGGTTATTTGCGAAGCTACGTTATCTTTGCAGAGCTGCATAAAAGCTTGTTTTATACAAGAAATCGTTTTTTGTTTTCTTTTATCGGAAAGCATAACAATATTATACAATGTTTTGTCGGTTAAATCAATTCAAAAGTTGACATAATAGAAAAAGAGTATTAAAATAAAGCTATGGAAGGAAAATACATTTTTGCAATAATAATTCTCGGTATATTTTTCGTACTTATACTTATATCGCTTGCTTTTCTGGAATTGAAGAGGAAATCGGATGCAAGATTGCAGGCGTGGATAAACGAACGGTATGCCAACGATGATTTAAATAATTTCGATTATGACACCGTTTCGGCAGAGGAGGAATTGTCTAATCAAAGCATAAGGGAAGAGAATAACGTTGAAATTATTGCTCCCGAAGAGGTGGCAAAGCAGAATGAAGAACCCGAAATTCCCGTATCTGATGCGTACGGTAAAATCGAAGTTGAAGGAATAGAAGAAATTACAGGAAATTATAACGGCAAATAAAGCGGTAAATGCAACCGGATTTTCTATAGTGAATAGCAAGAAAGATATGAGGTTTTCTTGCTTTTTTATTGCTGTTTTGATACAATATAACCACGATAAACAGTAATTTAGCGGAGATTATATGAAAATAACAGTGATAAACGGCACAGAGAAACACGGCGTTACATATCACTTAAAGGAGGTTTTTCTGAAAAACCTTCAAAGCGCAGACGTAGTTGAATTTTATTTGCCGAAAGATTGCCCGTCTTTTTGTATGGGCTGTACAAGCTGTTTTATGAAAGGCGAACAATACTGCAAGGATTTTGCTTACATAAATGAAATCGAAAAATCGTTTCTCGAATCTGATTTGATTGTCCTGACATCTCCTGCATACGTTATGCACGCAACAGGCGCAATGAAAGCATTATTAGATCATTTCGGTTATCGTTGGATGCCGCATAGACCCGCGCCCGAAATGTTCGGTAAGCGTGCAGTCATTATTACTCAATGTCTGGGCGCAGGTGCAAAGTCAACGGCGAAAGATATAAAACACAGTTTGTCTTGGTGGGGTATATCGAAAATCGGTATGTTTCACGGCGCTCTTATGAATGACATTGTTTGGGATAATCTTTCCGAAAAGAAGCGTAAAAAGTTAACCGAAAAGATAAATAAACTTTCCGGTCGATTCGCTAAAATCAATTATGCCAAACCCGCACACACGAAACTTATTACAAAAATCAAATTTATGTTGAGTCGTCTTATTCAGAAAAAAGTGCGAAAAAGCGGCAGGGCGGGACTTGACTGTGAGTATTGGCATAAAAACGGCTGGCTTGGTAAAAGTCGTCCGTGGAAACATTGATACCGTCGTTTTTATCGGTTAAATTTCAATTTGTCATTTAAATTTGTAAAAACAAAAATACAGTGCACTATACTTTTTGCGAAGAGTAGTGCACTTTTAATTTGTCTAAGAAAATCAGTCTTAATATAAATAAATTATTGTTCGCCTTTTAGCTTGCTTTGAATTTCATAACAAGCTGTTTTCCGCCGATAGATTTTGAGATAGTAAATTTTCCGTTTTCAATTATCGTTGATTGCTTGAATTTATAACCTAAAATTCCTACGTCCGCTGTCAGCCTTTTGCTTTCGACGTCAAAGTCGTATTTGCTTTTAACAATCGTTCTTTCGCCGTTTTTTAGCTTATAGCAGATTTCCATATTTTCTTTGTCTTTGAGCGTAAGTTTGATATAATCGAATTTTTCAAGATAATTCTCTTCGCCGAATTTGGCTTCAATACATTCGTATTGAGCAATATACGGGCGAGTGATCGATTTCAACGAACCCGCATTCTGAGCATCGCAGGCAGGCAAGAGGGTAAGCAACATCAAAAAAACAGCCGTAAACAGTAAAAGTTTTCTTTTCATAACGTAAGTATAGGCATTATAAGGAAAAATAACACGGATATTGACAATTATTAAAAAGAATAGTATAAATACCCGAGAGGCAAAAATATGACGCAAACTCCGCCATACAATGCGCTTTTGACCGAAAAACTAATTATTTGCTCCACCCGAAGAAATTATTACATTGCACCGAAAAGAAGATATTGATGGACTGATGTCAGGTTTCGATTGTAAGCGACTGCACTTTGTCGGAACGGATATGGCAACGCAGTATATGAGAGAGGTGGTAGACGCTATGGACGAGTCAACTTACTCCCTGTATCTCGACTACGTTTTCGCAACGTGCGAGAGGACGGATTTGGTCGGAGCGTCGAATCATTTGCTTGATATTTTCAGGAAAAATTAAAAATGAGCGAAAGCAAATGCCTTCGCTCGTTTTATTTTTAAGCTTTTCCGATCGAACCGAAAATTTCCATTTTTTCTTTTACAGTTGCTTTTATAGCTTCTACGCCGGGTGCGAGTAATTTTCTCGGGTCGAAGCCTTTGCCTACAAGGTCTTTGCCTTCTTCGATATATTTTCTTGTAGCTTCCTGGAAAGCAAGCTGACACTCGGTATTTACGTTGATTTTTGCAACGCCTAACGAGATTGCCTTCTTAATCATATCGGTAGGAATACCCGTGCCGCCGTGAAGGACGAGGGGCATGTCGCCCGTTTTAGCCTTGATTTTTTCAAGGACGTCAAATCTTAAACCTTGCCAGTTTTCAGGATATTTTCCGTGAATATTTCCTATACCTGCGGCAAGTATTGTAACGCCCAAATCGGCGATTTTTTTACATTCGTCGGGGTCTGCACATTCGCCTAAACCGACAACGCCGTCTTCTTCGCCGCCGATAGAGCCGACTTCGGCTTCGATGCTGAGTCCTTTTTTATTGCAAACCGAAACAAGTTCTTTCGTCTTGGCAATGTTTTCTTCGATAGCAAAGTGCGAGCCGTCGAACATAATGGAGGAGAAGCCTGCTTCTATACATTTATAACAGCCTTCGTATGTGCCGTGGTCAAGATGCAACGCAACGGGAACGGTTATGTTCATACTGACTATCATAGCTTTGACCATATCGACAACGGTTTTGAAACCCGTCATATATTTGCCTGCGCCTTCCGAAACGCCCAGAATTACGGGCGACTTCAATTCTTCCGCGGTTGCGAGAACGGCTTTCGTCCATTCCAGATTGTTTATGTTGAACTGACCTACCGCATATTTACCTTTTAACGCTTTTTCAAGCATTTCCTTTACAGAAACTAATGCCATTTAAAGACCTCCGATTTATTAAACTATCAAGTTAAGTATAATTGATTAAACGCCAAAATTCAAGCATTTTAATTAATATTTACAAAATATCATATTATTCCGATAAAAGTGAATAATAAAAACAGTAATAAGTAAAATTTTATCAATTTATCAAATCTTTAAAAGCAATTGACTAAAATTTTCGAAATTGGTATAATTAATAATGTAAAAGAATTTTTTTGGAGGAATTCAAATTATGGCAAATGTAAAAGTAGCAATTAACGGATTCGGCAGAATAGGCCGTCTTGCATTCAGACAGATGTTTGAAGCGGCAGGTTACGAAATCGTAGCAATCAACGACCTTACAAGCCCCAAGATGCTTGCTCATCTTTTAAAGTACGATTCGGCTCAGGGCAGATACAAATATGCGGATTCAGTCGTTGCAGGAGAAGATTCCATTACGGTAAACGGAAAGACTATCAAAGTTTACGCTGAAAAAGATGCCGCAAACCTTCCTTGGAGAGCTCATCATGTAGACGTTGTATTAGAGTGCACAGGCTTTTATTGCTCAAAGGAAAAATCGTCGGCTCACATCAAAGCAGGGGCAAAGAAGGTTATCATTTCCGCACCTGCAGGCAATGATCTTCCTACGGTTGTTTTCGGCGTCAACGAAAAAACTTTAAAGTCAAGCGACACGGTTATTTCGGCAGCAAGCTGTACGACAAACTGCCTTGCTCCTATGGCAAATACTCTCAACAAGCTTTGCAAAATCAAAAAGGGTTATATGACCACAATCCACGCTTACACCGGCGATCAGATGGTGCTTGACGGACCTCACAGAAAGGGAGATCTTAGAAGAGCAAGAGCTGCGGCTGTAAACATTGTTCCCAACTCAACAGGCGCTGCAAAGGCTATCGGACTCGTTATTCCCGAACTCAACGGAGTTCTTGACGGATGCGCTCAGCGTGTTCCCGTGCCTACGGGTTCGCTTACCCAGCTTATCGCTGTTTGCGAAGGCGAAGTTGACGCAAACGCAGTAAACGGCGCAATGAAGCAGGCGGCTTCGGCTTCTTACGGATATACCGAAGAAGAACTTGTTTCAAGCGATATCATCGGTATGATGTACGGTTCGTTGTTCGACGCAACACAGACGAAGTGTATGCCTCTCGGCGACGGCACGACTCTTGTCAAAGTTGTTGCTTGGTACGACAACGAAAATTCTTACACCTCGAATATGGTAAGAACTATCAAGTACTTTGCAGAACTTAAATAATTAAACTACACAAAAAAGCCCGACGTTGTCGGGCTTTTTTGTGTAAAGAAAGATAAATTGAAATTTATCTTTCCGGTGCCATAATTTCATCTATATAACCATGGTTAATGGATATATTATATCTTTAAACTTTGGATGGTGACTTCCAGGCGGTCTAACAATTGTTACTTTGACAAGACTTACAATCTTAAATTTCACTTTTATACGTTGAAGCGGAAGAGGACAACGTCACCGTCCTTAATGACGTATTCTTTACCTTCCGAGCGGACTTTGCCTTTTTCGCGTGCGCCGACAAGTCCGTTACAGTCCAAAAGTGTCTGCCAGTCGCATATTTCCGCGCGGATAAAGCCTTTTTCGAAATCGGTATGGATCTTGCCTGCCGCCTGAGGAGCTTTCGTGCCTTTGACTATCGTCCAGGCTCTCGTTTCCTTTTCGCCTGCCGTAAGATACGATATGAGCCCTAAAAGTGCGTAGCTTTTTTTAATAAGCCTGTTAAGCCCGCTTTCTTCGAGTCCAAGTTCCTCTAAAAACATTGACATATCTTCGGGTGACATTTTGGAAAGTTCTTCCTCGGTTTTGGCGCATATAACTAAAACTTCACTGCCTTCTTTTACGGCGTATTCTTTGACTTTACCGACGAGTGGGATTTCATTTTCGTTTTTACCCATATCAAATTCGGAAATATTAGCCGCGTAGATTACAGGTTTATTCGTGAGCAGGAAGAGGTTATCGACAAGCGGTTTTTCCTCGTCTGAGCAAGTGAAAAGTCTTGCGGGTTTTTCTTCGCTCAAAAACTTTTCAAGTCTTTCCAACAGCGCAAATTCCGCCGCGGCTTCTTTATTTGCTCCTCCGCGCGCAGTGTTGCGTATTCTGTCCTGCCTTTTGTTTACCGCCTCAATGTCGGCAAGAATCAGTTCGAGAGTGATCGTCTGAATATCGGAAATAGGATCTATCCTGTTGTTGACGTGAGTAATATTCTCGTCCTCGAAACAGCGCACTACGTGTACTATTGCGTCACATTCACGCACGTGCGATAAAAATTTGTTTCCCAAACCTTCGCCTTTTGAAGCGCCCTTTACAAGTCCGGCTATGTCGACAAACTCGACTATTGCAGGCGTAATTTTTTTACTGCTGTATAAAGCCGCAAGCTTGTCCAGACGCTCGTCGGGTACGGCGACAACGCCTACGTTCGGTTCTATCGTGCAAAACGGATAATTTGCCGCTTCTGCGCCTGCGTGTGTTATTGCGTTAAACAGAGTTGATTTGCCTACGTTAGGAAGTCCTACAACACCTAATTTCATTTTAAACGTCCTTATCAATTTTAAGTTAATTAAATTATATTATAAATTATTAAAAAATCAAAACAAATACTGCTTAAACTTGATAAATTTTTATATTTGTGTTAAAATCTACAATATATCAAATTTTTAAGGTTAACTATGGATTACAGAAAATATATTGCAGAGAGAATATCGATAGAGGGAGTAACGGAAGAGGAAATCTATTCAGCGTTAGCTTTGCCTCCGAATCTTGAATTAGGCGATTATGCGCTGCCGTGTTTTAAGTTTGCAAAAATTTTGAGAAAAAGCCCCGTCGCTATTGCGGAGGAGCTGAAAGAGAGCTATAAAACCGACGAAGTTATCAGCGATGTCTCCGCAGTGAACGGATATCTCAATTTCAAAATAAACAAATCTGCGCTCACCTCGGCAGTGTTGAAGGAAATTTTTCAGAAGAAAAGCGCTTACGGTTCGTCTGAGGAAGGCAAGGGCAAGACGATTTGCATAGATTATTCGTCTGTCAATATCGCAAAGCCGTTTCATATCGGTCATCTGTCTACGACGGTTATCGGCGGAGCGCTGTACAAGCTGTACAAGTTTTTAGGTTATAACGTTGTCGGAATAAACCATCTGGGAGATTACGGCACACAGTTCGGTAAACTTATCTGCGCATATAAACGTTGGGGCGACAGGCAAGAGGTCGAAAAGGGCGGAATACACGCTATCAACGAATTATACGTCCGCTTTAATAATGAAGCCGACGAACAGATGGAGAGCGAGGCGCGTGAATACTTCCGCCTTATTGAGAGCGGTGATAAAGAAGCAAACGAAATTTTTGAATGGTTTAAGTCGCTTACGTTAAAATACGTTGAAAGCATTTACGATAAATTGGGCGTAAAATTCGACAGTTACGCAGGTGAGCGTTTTTATATAGATAAAATGGGACCCGTTATAGACGAACTGCGCAGAAAAAATCTTTTGGAAATAAGCGACGGAGCAAGCATAGTTAATCTTGATAAGTACAATATGCCACCGTGTCTGATACTGCGTTCCGACGGCGCTTCGCTGTATTCGACCCGTGACTTAGCTGCGGCGTATTACAGAAAAAAGACTTATGATTTTGATAAGTGTCTGTATGTGACGGCTTATCAGCAAAACCTGCATTTCAAACAGATTTTTAAGGTTCTGGAATTGTTGGGTAACGACTGGTCAAAAGATTTAGTTCACGTGGCTTACGGAATGGTATCCTTGGAAGACGGATCTATGTCCACCCGTAAAGGCAAAGTCGTATGGCTTGAAGACGTAATCGATAAATGCGTGGAAAAAGCTTATAATATAATTTCTGATAAAAATCCCGACCTTGAAAATAAAGAGGATATCGCGGAAAAAGTGGGAATAGGCGCGGTTATTTTCGGAGCATTGTACAATAATAAAATAAAAGACATTACGTTTTCCTATGATAAGGTGCTAAGTTTCGAGGGCGAAACAAGCGTTTACGTTCAGTATACTTGCGCGAGAGCAAATTCAGTGCTTTTAAAGGCAGAAAAAATTGAGAGTATTACTGAAAACTATCTGCCTGAGGATAACGAGTTTGAAATAATAAAGACGCTTGCCGATTTTTCGAAAACTCTGAAAGAGTCTGCGGAAAAATACGAACCGTGTTATATTACGCGTTACGCGGTCGATCTTGCGCAGAAATTCAACAAATTTTATATTGAAAACAAAATTCTGACGGCGGAGGGCGATACTAAAAAATTCCGTATTGCTTTAACAAGTGCGACTTTGCAGACATTGAAAAACGCGTTGTCGATTTTGGGCATAGGCGTGCCCGATAAAATGTAAAAATTTACGTCAAAGAATTGCCATTTTATGGCAATTATGTTATAATCTAATTACCTAATTAATTAAAAGGAGTTGAATAATTATGAAGAGATGTGTTGTTTGCGGTGAAATAGTCGAAGACGGCGTAGAAGTATGCCCCGTATGCAAAGCAAAAAAATTTGAACCGATCACGGGCGAAAAAACTTTCGTTTGTGAACACGTAGTCGGCGACGGTAAGGTCGAAGATAAAGAGATTATGGAAGGCTTGCAGGCAAATTTTGCAGGCGAATGTACCGAAGTCGGAATGTATCTTGCTATGTCGAGAGTGGCAGACAGAGAAGGATATCCCGAGATTGCCGAAGCTTTCAAGCGTTACGCTCTTGAAGAAGCAGAACATGCTGCAAAGTTCGCTGAACTTTTAGGCGACGTCGTAACACCTTCTACTAAGAAGAACCTTGAACTTCGTGCGGCAGCCGAAGCAGGAGCTTGCGAGGGCAAGTTCGCAATAGCTAAAAAAGCTAAACAGCTCGGTTACGATGCTATTCACGACACCGTTCACGAAATGGCTAAGGACGAAGCAAGACACGGCGCAGGCTTTGCAGGTCTTTTGAAGAGATATTTCGGCAAATAAATTGATTGAACGTAAAAAGAGCAGACAAATATGTCTGCTCTTTTAGTTTACGCTAAAAATGTGTATTTGTCATTAGTCAAGACTTTTGACCTGAAAATTATTACAATTTTTATATGCCGTATATTGAAATAATCAGACAAATTATGCTTGACAAAAATTTAAGTCAGCAAAAATTAGCAGATGAATTAGGGGTGAACCAAACAACAGTAAGTCAATGGTTGCTAGGTAAAAAAAAGCCAGGATATGACAGTATTTTGTTGATTTATAAAAAGTTTGACATTGAACCGAATATTTTGTTTGGAATTGATTAAAACACGGTCGCAAATCGACTGTGTTTTTCATATAATGAATTAAGGGCAAGAGGGAAAACTTTTGCTTAATTTTAACTGTAAGAGGAAGAATTACTTATGTGTAATAATTGTAATAACAGATGTAACAATTGCAACAGGTGCAATCAGTGCCATAGATGTAACAGATGCAATCAGTGCTGTTTTTGCGGACTTTTAAATCTTTTCCGCAACTGCGGATGTAACAGACGATGGGATAACTGTTGGAACAACTACAATACCTGGCGCAATAACTGTTATCAGTATGACGAATATTATGCTGAACAGTACGGTCTGAATAGCGGCAGAGATGGCGGCTGCGGTTGTCACAGATGGCATAATAACTGCGATTAATTAAATAGTGGGGTAACTGTAAGTTACCCCTTATTTTTTTAGAAAATTGCAGAAAATATATTTATGAACAAAATCATAGACATGTATAAATATTTTTCCGACAAACGGTTTTCGACAATAGCGGGCACGCTGGTATATTTTCTTTTGATGAGCATTGCGCCGTTTACTCTTTGGCTGACGCTGGTTTTCGGAAACGTCGATATCGAAAAGTTTCTGTCGCACGAACTTTTTGACGCAGTAAGCCCGTTTTTAAGATATTTAAAATCTTCGGCCGAAAGTGCGGCGAGCGGAGCGGGAATAATTTTTCTTGCTACAACTTTATATTCGTCGACCAATTTCTTTTATCATCTGCGCAGAAGCGGAGAAATTATTTATGACAGTCCGCGAATAAAAGGGGGCGTAAGGCTCAGGCTTGCATCGCTGTTTTTAATACTTACGACCTTTTTACTCGTTGGAGTTATAGTGGCAGTGTCCGTGACAGGAAATTGGCTTCTTGAAAAAATATTACCGTTTTATTTGGCGGATATCATAACGTATTTTACAATTACCGTCGTGGCGTTTACCGCGGCGATTATTTTGAACATTTTCGCATGTCCCTATAAATTAAAAGTTCAGGACGTTGTTCCGGGCAGTCTTCTGACAACGGCGCTTTGGCTTTTTTGTATCGGCGGATTTAATATTTATACGGTTTTTGCAAATCCCGAAAAACTGTACGGAAAAATTGCCGCTTTAATAATATTTTTGTTATGGTGCTATATAATGATGAGCAGTTTCGTAATAGGGGTAATTTATAACGGAATTTTCAAACGCAAAAAGATTTTTAAAACTTTTCTATAAAAAAAACAGCGGTATATGAAGTGAACCCCAAAGTTTGGACAAAAAAATAAATAAATTAGAATTGTGAATGAGTTCTGTATTGCACGGGACTCATTCCTTTTAGTTTGAGAGAAATTCTCTCGTTGTTGTAGTAGTAAATATAATCGTGAAGTTTAGTTATAAAGTCATCCACTGAGCTAAACTTTTCACCGTAAAACATTTCAACTTTCAATCTTCCGAAGAAGTTTTCCATTGCGCTATTATCTAAACAATTCCCTTTCCGAGACATACTTTGCGTTATGTTATGGACTGCAAGTAAATGCTGGTATTCTTTCATCTGGTATTGCCAGCCTTGGTCTGAGTGAAGAATTGGAGTCGCTTCTTGTGGCATTTTAGCAAATAATCCACTTAACATTTCTCGTGTTTGCCAAAAGTTTGGGTTTTTAGATATAGAATAACTTATTATCTCTCGGTTATATAAGTCCATTATTGGAGAGAGATAGACTTTTTCATTGCATACTAAAAACTCCGTTACGTCGGTAGTTATTTTCTCATAAGGCTTTGTTGCATTGAAATCTCTTCTTAATATATTAGGTGCAATGTTACCAACTTCACCTTTATATGACTTATACTTGCTTTTACGATGTTTACCCTTTAAATTAAGGCTTTTCATTAGTTTTAATACCGTTTTATGGTTTATAACTATGCCTTTTTGCCGAAGTAATGCCGTTATCCGTCTATATCCATAACGTTGTTTATTTAGCTCAAACAAGTTAAGTATTTCTTGTATTTCTTGTTTTTCTAATTTATACTTACCTTCGCCTTTATGATGACGGTAATAGTAATAAGTACTACGTGGCAGTTTAGATAATTTGAGTAATTCTTTGAGCGGATATTTCTGCCTTAGTTCAGACACAATTATTGCTTTTTGTTTTTCTCTTGCTCTTCTTTCCGAACTAAGGCATCCAATTTTTTTAAGTATTCTATCTCCATTCTAAGTCGTTGGTTTTCCGCTATTAAATCTTCTTCAACGCTTTTACTTAACGGTTTCTTTGGTCTGCCTGTACTTTTTCTCCCGCGACGTTCTGTCATAAATCCAACTTCACCTTCTTCCAAATATATGCGTTCCCACTTAATTACGCGATTTACATACTTCGAAGTTTCTCTTTCTGTTTTTAATCCCCAATACTTTCGCGTAACTTCTCTATAACCTAAATGGTTTTCTCGCATATCCATTATAACAGCTATCTTGAATTCTGGCGAATACTTTTTGTTTTTTCTTCCTTTTTCTTTCATAAAAATATGCACCTCCAAAAGTGTCTAACTTTTGGGGTGCATATCACAAACCGCTGTTTTTAATTTCAATATTTAATCATACAGGCAGCTGCGATAGCTCCCGGTCCGATATGGCAGGATACGCTGAGTGAAAGAGGGTCAGTTATAGCCACTTCTATATCAGGGAAAGCAGATTTTAATTCGCTTTCAAATTTTTCTGCTTCTTCGAAGTTCTGAGTATGTGCAACGGCTATCAGCATTTTTCCTGCTTTACGTTCCTCACTGAATCGTACTTCAAGGTCGTTTTTCAAGGCGTTGATAATGGTAATCTTTGCGTCGGTAAGCTTTCTTACCTTTGCATATTGATCAAGCTTGAAGCCCTGAATCTGCAACACGGGTTTAATTTTCAAAAGAGTGCCTATCGCGGCAACGGCAGGAGTGAGCCTTCCGCCTTTTTTAAGATACTTAAGCGTATCAACCATAATATAGATACTTGCTTTAAGCTTATCTTCAATAAGTCGATCTGCTATCTCTTTTCCCGTTTTTCCTTCTTTCGCCATATTAATGGCGTCGAATACGCTCTGTTTTTGCGTGATGGAAATTCTCTGATTGTCAACAACGAAAACTTTACCGTTAAATCTTTCGTCTGTTTCAACAAAATGTTGAAGAGTGTGGCAGGTTTCCGAAAGTCCGCTTGACATAGGTATATAAACTATCTCGTCGTATTCCTTCAATGCCTGCAACCAGATATTGGCAACTTCTTCGGGGTTGGGCTGAGATGTTGAAACAGAAGCGTTTTCTTTCAGTTTTTCATAAAAACCGTCCTGTGTAAGCGTAATATCTTCGTAAAAAATGTCGCCGTCGATAAGAACCGGCATAGGCACAACGTAAATGCCTATTTGTTTAGCTTCTTCCTGCGTAATACCGCTGTTACTGTCTGTTATTATAGCTGTTTTCATAAAAAAGTCATCCTTAGATAAATAATTTACTTAATATCTGATTGAGCAAGCAAGTGCAAGCGCACCCGGTCCGATATGGCATGAAACACTGAGAGAGAGGGAGTCCACAAAAGTGAGTTCAACGTCGGGGAAAGCTTCTTCAATTTCAGTTTTGAATTTCAAAGCCGCGTCAAGATTTTTTGTGTGAGCGATTTGAAGCGTCATTTGACCTTTTTTAAGTTCGTCGGCGAATTTTGTTTCAAGGTCTTTTTTCATTGCTCCGACCATAGCCGCTTTTGCGTCCGACATCTTTCTGGCTTTTGTAAACTGGTCGAACTTTTCACCGTGATTCTGGAGCACGGGTTTGATTTTCAGAAGATTGCCGACAAAAGCAACGGCAGGATTAAGTCTTCCGCCTTTTTTGAGGTATGTAAGGGTATTGACCGTAATATAAATACTCGACTTCATTGCAGTTTCAGTCAGCCAATCGGCAATTTCCTTAGCGGTTTTGCCGTCTTTTGCCATATTCAAAGCGTCAAGAAGGCTCTGCTTTTGGGTAACCGAAACACGGTGATTGTCGATCGCAAATACTTTCCCCTTATATCTGTCAATAGTCTGAGTCAGCTGATAAGCTGTGTCATATGCTGCGGCAAGTCCGCTTGAAATGGGAATATATACAATTTCGTCATATTCTTCAAGCAGTTTGTCCCAGTATTCCTGCAAGGAATCGGGGCTCGGCTGAGAGGTGGAGATTTGTGAATTACCCGTCAGTTTTTCGTAGAAAAAATCTTGTGTGAGGGAAATATCTTCCAGATAAATTTCTCCGTCTATAATAACGGGGGTGGGAATTATAGTTATTCCGAGTTTTTCGGCTTCAGCGTGTGTAAAACCGCTGTTGCCGTCAGTAGAAATTGCTATTTTCATAAGTGCTCCTGAAATTATTGCAAATATTATATCAATTTTTCGCTAATTAGTCAACACTTTGTATTAGCTTTGTCGAAAAATATGGTTAGAGAACTGTGTTTATAAACTTTTTGATGGTATGATAAGTAAGTTAAATTTAATAATGGAATTTAAGTCAAAATTGCTTGATTTTTTTCGGTTTATTTTATATTATAGTTATGTTATATATTAATAATGCAGAGATGGCGGAGTGGTAAGCACAAAGTGCTTCGTTACGGCGAACGCTGCGCGTTCAACCACTCTTAAATATAGCTGAATAGACTTGCAGAGATGGCGGAGTGGTCGAACGCGCACGACTCGAAATCGTGTTACGTAGGAATACGTACGGGGGTTCAAATCCCTCTCTCTGCGCCATAGCCCGTCTGTTGACTTTTGTCGGCGGACGGGCTATTTTATGCGTAAGTTCAGAGGGTTTGAGGGGAGGGAAGTCTGTGTGTCTATCGCAGACTTGACAGCAATTGAATTTGCTGTCAACCGTGCGCGCCGCACAAGGCGCAAATCCCTCTCTCTGCGCCAGGCGCCCCTCTAACGTAAAAGCGTCAGAGGGGTGTTTTAAATTTGCCGTATTTTTTATATGCTGTGTTTTGCAAGTTCTGTATATTTTTTTACAAATTCCGTTTTGGCATTAGTGTAAGCGTCGCGGTTGTGTTCATATTTTTTCCAAAGCTTTAATTTCAACTTTTCGTACTCTTTTGCGATATCTTGGTGCGCGTTAAGGTAATCTCGGAAATAAATTTCATTTATATCGTCTTTAAGTCTTAAGTGAAGATGAAAAACTTTTTCTGCGAATCCGTCTTCGGTATATCCTTTATTCAATGAAATTCTGTTTTCATTCGACGACATAATAATATATCCGTTTTTCTGTAAAATTTCAGCAATCTGTCTGATTTCGCTTTGCATATCTACAGAAATGAGTATATCTACGATAGGTTTTGCAAAAATTCCTTTTATTGCCGTACTGCCTATGTGATGAAACCGAATATCGTATGGCAATAATGATTGCAGAATTTTTACTTCTTCGTTATACCAAGCTTCCCAGTGATCTTTATGCGCGGTGAGGTAGATGGGGAACAGCTGCCACAGTTCTTCCGGCGTCATTTTCGATAATGCTTTTTTCATAATTTGATTATATCATTTTGAGTTCATAATGTAAACAAAAATTTTTTATTGTTTGATTATGAATTGTGGCGATTTGACTTTTGAAGCGCAATTAACTATAATAAATCTATGGCAACTACGAAAGATTTTTTACAATACGTGACAGAAAGGTTCAAGGAAATCGAAGGCGTTACTTTCCGTCCTATGATGAGAGAATATCTTATGTACTACAGGGGAAGCTCGTAGGTGGAATCTATGACAACAGAATACTTATTAAACCCATTGATGCGGCAAAGGAAATGTTCCCCGATGCGGCAATGGAGATCCCCTACAAGGGTGCTAAGGCAATGATTTTACTCGAAGAGGGGGATTCGCGGTTTGTGAATACCTTATTCGAGAAAATGTATGCCGAATTGCCCGAACCGAAAAAGAAAAAATAATCAGAACAGAGGTATAAAATGACGTATATAGAAAAAGTATTGAATAACCTTATCAAAAATAATCCGAATGAACCCGAATTTCATCAGGCGGCGACTGAAATTCTGACGACGCTTGCTCCCGTTTTGGCAAAGTATCCTGAATACGAGGCGACTTCTCTTCTGGAGAGATTTACAGAACCTGAAAGGACAATTTTATTCCGTGTTCCGTGGATCGACGACAATGGCAATGTACACGTAAATAAAGGGTACCGAGTGCAATTTAACAGTGCAATCGGACCTTATAAGGGCGGTCTCAGATTTCATCCTTCGGTAAATCTGTCTATCATTAAATTTTTGGGGCTTGAACAGATTCTGAAAAACAGCCTTACTGGTCTTCCCATAGGCGGAGGGAAAGGCGGTTCCGATTTTGACCCGAAAGGTAAATCCGACAGGGAGATTATGGCGTTCTGTCAAAGCTTTATGACTGAGCTTTACAGACATGTTGGCGCCGATACGGACGTACCTGCAGGAGATATAGGAGTAGGGGGCAGAGAAATAGGTTATCTTTTCGGGCAGTATAAGCGTATCTGCGATGAGCACGTCGGCGTATTGACCGGCAGGGGGCTTTCGTACGGCGGAAGTCTTGCGAGAACGGAGGCAACCGGTTACGGGCTTGTATACATTACCGAAGAAGCTATGCGAGTGCGCGGAGACAGCTTTAAGGGTAAAAAAGTCATAATTTCAGGGTCCGGCAATGTGGCAATATACGCCTGCCAAAAAGCGCAGAGTTTGGGTGCGATGGTCGTTGCTATGTATGATTCAGACGGATATGTTTATGATGAAGAGGGAATTAAACTTGACATAATCAAGGAAATAAAAGAAGTTAAGAGGGGCAGAATCAAGGAATACGCTGAAAGAGTGAAAAGTGCAAAATACGAAAGTAACTGTAAAGGGATATGGAATATACCCTGCGACGTCGCTCTTCCCTGTGCAACTCAGAACGAAATTGACGAAGTTTCTGCAAAGGTGCTTGTCAAAAACGGAGTAAAATACGTCGCGGAAGGCGCAAATATGCCTTCGACTTTAAAGGCAATAGAAGTGTTTAAAAATTCCG
The DNA here is from genome assembly GCA_910583545.1 of uncultured Christensenella sp. Taxonomy (GTDB): domain Bacteria; phylum Bacillota; class Clostridia; order Christensenellales; family Borkfalkiaceae; genus Coproplasma. The sequence goes on from CAJTXM010000005.1 coordinate 24,902, forward strand.
ATATCGTATTCCTTCCTGCGAAGGCGGCAAACGCGGGAGGTGTAGCTACTTCTGCTCTTGAAATGGCGCAGTCGTCGGGAAGATTATTCTGGAAGTTCGAAGAAGTAGATAAAAAGCTTAAAGAAATTATGATTAATATTTATCACAATATCGACAAAGCGGCAAGGGATTACGGTTATGATGGCGACTACGTTATGGGCGCCAATGTTGCGGGGTTTGTTAAAGTTGCCGAAGCTATGATGGCGCAAGGGATAGTCTAAATAGTAGTGATTTGTGTGATTTTAAACACATATTAAGTATTATGTCAGACATAAATTGAGTCAAAAGCTGATTTAAGGTGCAAGATGGCAAATATTTTAATGACGACGGTCAATGCGGTTGTGCCGATAGTTCTTTTAATTCTACTTGGATATGTTTTAAAAAGAATAGGCTTTTTAACCGTTGATTTTATTAAAGTCGGGAATAAATTAGTTTTCAGAGTGTTCCTGCCTTGTATGCTGTTTGTGAGCGTTTACGATAAAATGAATAGCTTTTCCGATATCCGTTGGGACGTCGTATTGTATTCCGTAATAATAATTTGCCTGATTTTTGCTTTGGGGGTTATCACCGCAATTGCGACAACGAAGAAGAAAAACAGGCGCGGTGTAATTTTGCAGTGTACGTTCAGAAGTAACTTTGCAATAATAGGGCTCACGCTTGTGGAGAGGCTTGGCGGAGATGCTGGCTTGGCTGGAATAGTTTCGGCTTTTACAATTCCCGTTTTCAACGTGTTTTCAGTAATAGCTCTTTCGGTGTTTGCGGAAAGAGAAGATAGTGCGTGTTCGACAGAGCCGTTTAAGGAAGGTATGGAAACACAGATCAAACCTTTAAAATCAAAGAAAAAGTATATAAAAGATATCGTTTTAAACGTTATCAAAAACCCCTTGATTATCGGTGTATTTGCAGGCTTAATGTGTGTTGCTGTAAGGGAGATACAGCGTGCCTGTTTCGGTGAAGCTGTATTTCGCCTTGACAATCAGCTTAAATTTTTGTACACGGTTGTTAAAGATCTGAAAATTATTGCCACGCCTTTGGCGTTGATCGTTCTCGGAGGGCAGTTTGAGTTTTCTGCGGTAAGGGGAATGACGAAAGAAATCGTTGTGGGGACGGTGTGGAGGATAATTTTAGCGCCGCTTATCGGTATAGGGCTTGCGGTAATTTTGAGCAAGTTTACGGATTTATTTGTTTTCGGTGCGGACGTCTATCCTGCACTTATAGCTTTGTTTGCGACTCCCGTAGCTGTATCGAGTGCCATAATGGCAGGCGAAATGAAGAGCGACGAACAGCTCGCGACTCAGCTGGTGGTGTGGACGAGTATAGGCTCGATTTTTACTATATTTATTATTGTCTTTGTGTTGATGAATGCAGGATTGCTTATGGTATAAAAAGCACCGAAATAATTTTCGGCGCTTTTTTAATTGACAAAACAAATTTTTTATTTTATACTAAAACAGTAGTTTTAAATCATATGTTTTAAATAGGGAAACGAATGCCGCCGAAATCAAAATTTACAAAAGAAGAAATAACGGATATTGCTTTGAAGCTTGTTGAAAGAGAAGGGCTTGAAGCTTTGACTGCGCGTTCTCTCGGCAAAGAAGCCGGGAGTTCAGCGAGACCGATTTTTACTCTGTTTTCTAATATGGACGAGGTGAAGGAGCAGGTCAGAATATCCGCAAAAAAGTTTTATAACAGATACGTTGAAGAGGGGCTGAAAAACGGTCTTCCTTTTAAAGGCGTGGGAATTTCGTATGTAAGATTTGCGAAAGAGCATCCTAAACTGTTCCGTCTTCTGTTTATGAGCGAACAGACTGAAATTACGACGATGAACGGAATTTTGGGCGTCCTTGACGATAATTTTGAAAAAATTCTGAATTCGATTACAAAAACGTATTCTGTCGATATTGAGTCGGCAAAAAAAATGTATTTTCATTTGTGGATATATACTCACGGAATAGCTGTTTTGACAGTGTCAAACGTCTGCAAGTTTTCGGAAGACGAAATAAGCGAATTACTGACGTATCAATTCGTCAGTATTTATAAAAAAATCATAACTGAAAGTGAAAAATGATAGTAGCAAAAAATATTTATAAAACCTATAAAAACGGCTCGGTAAAAGTAATTAACGGTATTTCAGTTGAAATAGAAGACGGAAGTTTTACGGTGATTTCTGGGGCGTCGGGTTCTGGTAAATCTACATTGATGAGTATTCTTTCGGGCTTGGAGCGTCCCGACAGCGGTAAAATACTTTACGGCAAAGAAGATATAACCATATTAAATGATAAAGATCTGACAAAGTTCAGAAGAGAAAATACGGGATTTATTTTTCAGCAGTATTACCTTTTATCGCATCTGAGCGTTGATAAAAATGTGAAAATGGGCGCAGATCTCGTTAAAAACAGTGAATACAGAGAGATTATAAATGCGGTCGGGCTTGAAGATAAATTGAAAAGCCGTCCTTCCGAACTTTCGGGAGGCGAACAACAGCGGGTCTGTATTGCGCGCGCACTCGCAAAAAAGCCGAAAGTTTTATTTTTGGACGAGCCGACAGGCGCTCTCGACGAGGCTACGGGAAGAAGCGTGCTCGATTATTTAGTAAAACTGCAAAAATGCGACGGCTTTACTATGATAATGGTTACACACAATCTCAATATTGCCGACATGGCCGACGTCGTGATAAAAATAGGTAGCGGTAAGATTGTCGGGATAAAAAAGAATAAAAATCCAAAATCCGCTTACGAGATAGGGTGGTAAAATGATAATCGGTTTAAAAGACAGTTTAAAGCTGATAGGAATCATTATAGTATCTTTTTGCGCGGTGTTCGTGTGCACTTTCTTTCTCAATTTCTATCTTGATGCAAAGTCGATAGAGCATTTATTGGCGACGGAAAACGAGATGATACTCTATAACGCGCAGATGTTGACTGCTAAATTCACGTGCTCGATAAGCGGAGGTTTCCTTGCTCTTATAGCTGTTGTTATGCTTGTTTTCTATCTGAAACTTTACATAAATTCGCATTGCAGTCAATTAGGCGTTTTGAAAGCTATGGGATATTCCGATTCCGAAATTTCACTGCGGTTTTGCGTTTTCGGCGTCAGCGTTTTTATCGGAACGGCTCTCGGTTTTTGTGTAGGCTTTGCTTATATGCCGCAAGTTTATAAAAGCCTGACAGTCGACGGTTTGCCTGAGGTTGCGATAAATTTTCATCCTGTTTTACTAATCGTGCTCGTTTTTATGCCGACAGTATTCTATTCTGCTTTATCTGTTTTATTTGCTTTTTATCAATTAAAAAGACCCGTGCTTGATATGTTGCGCGGTAAAACGGTAAAAGAGAAAAAAGAAAAGATAGTTCGTAAGGATAAAGACAGAAGTTTTTTATCGGAAATTTTTGTCGGAACGCTGAAAACTAAAAAATTGCTTTCGTTTTTTATCGCATTTGCCTGTTTCTGTTTTTCGGCGATGGTGCAGATGGGCTTTTCAATGAAACAGCTCAGTTCAGAAGAAATGGGAATTATGATATTGTTGATCGGTATTGTTTTAGCGGTAACTACGCTGTTTATGGCAACAACCACTGTTTTGAAAAACAACGTCAAAAACGTTTCAATTATGAAAGCTTTCGGATATTCGATGAAAGAATATTCTTTCGCTGTTCTTTCGGGTTATAATATTTTTGCTTTTGCCGGATTTGCGGTCGGTACTGTCTATCAGTATGTACTTTTGAAATTGATGGTAGGCGTAATTTATAAGGACGTTGCGGCGGTTACCTCTTACAATTTCGATATACCGTTATTTTTTATAACATTAGCTGTTTTTACGGTTCTGTATGAGGGTATAATGGCTTTTTATGCATTCAGAATGAGTAGAATTTCAGTAAAGGAAGTAATGACGGAGAATTAAAATTCATTATGAAAATTAAAATTTTCGATGACAATAAACACTTGAAAATAAGTAAGATAATAGCTCTGATATTTACTGGAATTTTGCTTTTATGGTTTACCTTTGATTTAACGGGTTTAAAATTCGGTAAAACTAAAATTGTAACTTCAGCTTTTGTTGACGAGCCTGTTGATGTTTTGTTTTATTTGATTTATGTTGTGAGTATAACCTTTTTTATATTAACAGACAAAATAGGTAAATATTTTTTAGGGGCATTTTTATTGTTATGGGGTACATTCCAATTTGCTATATATTTCAAATCGGGAGAAAGTATAGTTGCTTATAATAAAACTTTTGCCGATACCCATCATATTATAGCTGCATCGAATGACGCATTAATAAAAGATACATATCACATATTTTTGGATATTTTGATTTTGCTCGCGCTGATTTTGGTAGTGGTGTTTTCAGTTGCTAAAATAATTGCAAACAATAAAAAACGAAAACTACGGAAAATTAATTTGTAAAGGCGGATAAAATTTGTTTGATTTTTAATTGCGGTTGTAGTACTATATTAATGTTATCAAATTTATGCTTCCGTAGTTAAATGGATATAATAAACCCCTCCTAAGGGTTAGTTATGGGTTCGATTCCCGTCGGGAGTACCAAAAAAATTCATAACGTCAAAAAAGAACGTTATGAATTTTTTTATATTCAGAGGTGAATAGAAATGAACGAATTGCTTTCGAATTTGGAAAAAGTACATACCACTGAAATGGGTGAAGCGAGAATAAAGAAAAACTTAAATATCGACTGTGCCGACATTGTTGCCTATTGTGTTGAAAAAATCAATAAGGAAAATTGCGCAATAGCAAGAGAGGGAAAGAACTGGTATGCTACAGTCGACGGTCAGATTTTTACCGTCAACGCTTACAGCTATACAATCATTACTGCACATAGGTGTAAGTAAACGATTGGATTAAACGCAAAAAAGGCAAGCGCATTGCGCTTGCCTTTAAACGTTTGCTTATTTTACGCCATAGCGTTCAATTTCTTTGCAAGTCCGGATTTCTTGTTTGCAGCGGTATTCTTTTTGATCACGCCTTTGGAAACTGCGCTGTCGATTATAGAGCAGGTATAGGGGAAGAGTTTGGTTGCGCCTTCCTTATCGCCTGCGGATACCAAAGCAAGGAATTTCTTAACTTCGGTTCTCATCTCGGATTTAACAGCCTTGTTTCTCTCTGTTTTTTTGTCGATGACCAAAACACGCTTTTTAGCTGACTTTATGTTAGGCATTTACTATCTCCTTGTAAACGATTTTACTTGAATTACTGTGTAATTTTATCATATTAAAGTATAATTGTAAACTGTTTTTTGATTGCTTTTATAAAAAATTTAATATATTTTATTGCTCCGTAATATTAATAGTAGTGTATGGAAAAAGTTTTAAATCCAACCGTTTGTTTTTTTGACAGCGGTATAGGCGGACTTTGTCTTTTATACGAATGTGTGCGTAAACTTCCTGACGTTGACTTCGTTTACTTTGCCGATAACGAAAATGTGCCTTACGGTTCGCTTGATAAAAATACGCTGATTGCCAAAGTGGACGAAATATTTTTGCGGATACAAAATCTGAACCCTTCAGCGGTTGTTGTAGCCTGCAATACGGTAACGGCAAACTGCATAGATTATCTCAGAAATAAATATAAATTCGATATTATAGGGATTCAGCCTGCCGTAAAACCGGCGTCAAAACAAGGCGGAAAATGTCTTGTGCTTGCAACGCCTGCCACGTCTAAGAGTGAGGCGTTGACGGAACTGATAAAAAAATTCGGAAACGGCAATATGGAAATTTTCGCAAACGAAAATCTTGCTTCTTATATTGAAAATCATATTGACGAACTGAATTATTCGGACATTGTAAAGTTGCTGCCGCAGAAACGGTTCGATTCGGTGGTTTTAGGCTGCACGCACTATATCTTTATAAAAGATATAGTAAAAAGTTTTTATAAATGCCCTGTTTTTGATGGAATTGAGGGAACTGCCGACCATTTATGCGAAAAATTAGGGAAAAATGACCACCGAGGCAAAAGAGCACAGAAAATTACGTTTTCAGGCGGTTTTGAGTACAAAAACAGGGGGATATTCAGAAAGCTGATTAGCGAAAAAGGTATATCTGCCCTAAATGAATAGGTGAAAAATAAAAAAAATCTTAAAATTTTTAAAAAAATGGTTAATTGTGGTTGACAGTGGTCGGGTTTAGGGCTTATAATGAACTTACAATTCATTCAAAGGACAGAATATGTTACTTACCGGTAAATACGAACATCAGATTGATGCTAAAAACCGAATAAGAATTCCGACGAAGTTGAAGGGGAACGAGGACAAAGTTTATTTTTCCAAGGGAACCGACGGATGTATTTTTGTGCTCTTTGAAGATTACGTACAGGAAAAAGTTGCAATTTTAAACAACGTAAGAATAAATGACAGAGATGGGCAGAGGGGCGTAAGAGCTTTTACGAACTCGTTGACTCCCGTCGAAGCGGATACTCAGGGAAGACTTGTTATACCGTCGGAACTGATCACCTATGCAAATATCAAAAAAGATGTAACTATTTGCGGTTCCGGTTCAAGAATAGAAGTCTGGGCTAAGGAAGTTTACGAAAAATATGTTGCCGAAAGTCAGGGCTTTGACGAAGATATAAGCTATTTGGATATGATTTAAAAATGAAAGACTTTTCGCATATACCCGTTATGCTTAATGAGTGTATCGAGGGTTTGAATATTAAAAACGGCGGAATTTATTTTGACGGAACGGTAGGCGGAGCGGGACATTCTTACGAAATTTTAAAAAACTCTTCGCCGGACGGCAGGCTGATAGCCACCGACCTCGATGAGGATGCAATCAGCTTCGCAAGCGCAAAACTTGCCGAGTTTGAAGGCAGATTTAAAATCTACAAATCGAATTATAAAGATTTTGAAGAAGTTTTAAATAGTGAAAATATAGATTTTCTTGACGGAGCGTTGCTCGATTTCGGAGTTTCAAGTTTTCAGCTTGACTGCGAAGAGAGAGGGTTTTCATATATGAAACCTAATGCTCCCCTCGATATGCGGATGGATAAGACGGCGCCTTTTACGGCTGAAAAGATTCTTAACGAATATCCGCAGAGTGAAATAGCAAAAATTTTAAAAATTTACGGAGAAGAAAAATTTGCAAATAAAATCGCCGATAACATTGTGAGAGCGCGAACCCGAAAGCCTCTTAAAACGTGCGGTGAGTTGGTAGATATCATAGAGAGCAGCATACCTGCAAAATTCAAAGCAAACGGACCGTGTTCAAGAAAAAGTTTTCAGGCGATCAGAATTGCCGTAAACAAAGAGTTGGAAGGTTTGTACGACTGCGTCTTAAAGCTTACCCGAAAGCTTAAAAAGGGCGGTAGAATAGTAATTCTTACGTTCCATTCGCTTGAAGACAGAATCGTAAAACAGGCTTTCAAGATGCTTGAATGTGACTGCATTTGCGATAAAGGATTGCCGGTGTGTGTGTGCGGAAAGAGAAAAGAGGTTGAAATTATAACAAAAAAACCTATTACGGCAAGCGTAAAAGAGATGGCGCTCAATTCAAGATCTAAATGCGCTAAACTCAGAATTGCGGAAAAAATTATTTAAAGTGCGATAAGGAGAAAATTATGGCAGTCTTAGCACCCGTCTTGGAGAGAAAACTTAATACCGAAGAAAAAACGGCGGAGGCGCGCAATACTGCGCTTATGAATGAAGAAGACCGTCATAATTCCCAGATAAGCTCGAAATACAAAGCGCTTATCAATCCCGACGCAACGGCACACGACGTTCTCGGAAAAGAGGTTACTGTTCAGCGTCGTTCCGAAATTACTGCTGTCCCCGTAAAGGAGCAAAAACCGTTTCTCGTTGAAAACGCTCGTGTGGATTCAGATCTTTTCCGCGCTGACAGTGTGATAAACCGTAAAACGGAAATTTCTGCAATTGCGGAAGAGGAAGAGAACGAAGATCTCCGTCCTACGCTGGAAACTATTAAATACAGAACAGAGAATAAGAGCAAGATTGTTATTGACGATAAAATAAGCAATAAAAAATCTAGACTCTCAAAACTTTCAAAGCGCGATATAATAATTATCGCAGCGACGGCGTTGGTCGTTTTGGCTTTATTCATTCTCGTTGTCATAAATTCTGCGGTTTTATCTAACATAAACAATGAAATCGATTACTTGCAGTCTGATCTTGCCATCGCGCGTGAAGACTATAACGAAGCGTTAAAGATCAAAGAAGACTATCTGGAAGAGAATAATATATCGCAGATAGTAAATCAGTTTGCCGCAGAAATGGGAATGGTAAAATAAACGAATAATATTCAGGAGTAAATAAAATTAAAAAATTAATTAAATCGGGTTTTTCGATCACGGTTTTACAAAAGAGGTTATTGTCATTGGGTTTGGCAATAGCCTTTATTTTTTGCCTGATTTTCGCAAGGCTCATTTATGTTCAGCTTGTTTGGGGTTCGGAACTCAAATACCGCGCGACCGATCAATGGAACAGGGAAATTCCCATAATTGCAGGAAGGGGATATGTTTACGATACAAACGGACAGATCCTTGCGGGAAATCTTACAACGTACAGCATTTTCGTTCGTCCGAACGCCGTTGAAAACGCAGAATATACCGCAACGGTTCTGAGCGGAATTTTTTCGCTTGATCCGAACGCCGTTTTGGAAAAATTGAACGGCGGTAAAGTTTCTGAAATTACTATTGCAAGACAAGTCCCGAAAGAAAGCGTTGAAAAACTTGTATCCTACGATTTGCCCGGAGTATATTATTCGCGTGATAATACGCGAAGCTATACTTACGGAAGCGCGCTGTGTCAGGTTTTGGGCTTCACTTCCAACGACGGTTCGGGGCTGTCGGGAATAGAAAAGTACTACAATGAAGTTTTGAGCGGAACCGACGGAGAAATAAGCTATACGACGGATATAGTCGGTAAAGAAACGGAAAATTCCGTCGTAGTTTATACCGAAGCGGTTGACGGCGACGGGGTACAGCTGACTGTCGATATAGACATTCAGCTTGCGGCGGAGGAGGCTATGCGTTCGGCTTATATTTCAAGCGGAGCAAAGTCGGTTTCCTGTGTTGTTTTGAATCCGCAGAATTTCGATATTCTGGCAATGGTCAATTATCCTTCGTACGATTTAAATGACGTGCCGAGAGACGATACCGAAAAATTGAATTCCCTGTCGCGAAACAGTATTGTCTGCGATATATACGAGCCGGGTTCGACATTCAAAGTCGTTACTGCGGCAGCTAATATAGAAGAATATTTAAAAGGCAATAATAAGGCGTTTTCAAATTCGTATATTTTCAACGGAAGCCGGACAAGAACGGTAGACGGAACCAAGATAAAATGCTGGTCTGACCATGCTAACGGCAAGCATTATAATCAGAATCTTGCGTCTGCGCTCAATAACAGTTGTAACCCGTGCTTTACGGATATAGCGTTATCGCTCGGGAAAGAAACATTTTATAATTATCTAAATAATTTCGGTTTCGGAAACGTTACGGGGCTTGATTTTAACGGCGAAGCTCTGGGTATGCTTGTTCCGCAGTCGTTAGTAAGGGACTGCGATCTTGCGAGAATCGGTTTCGGTCAGACCGTCGCCGTCACGGGGTTACAGCTTGCGTGCGCTACGGCGGCAGCGGTAAACGGAGGAAATTACTATGTTCCGAGGCTGTTGAAATCAGTAATTCTGTCCGATAAAAAACAGGTTTACAACAAACCTGTTCTCAAATTCAATCCTATTTCGGAAAAAGCTTCGGCATTGCTTGCCCAGATGCTTGAAGGCGTGGTTACTGAAGGGAGCGGAAAAAAAGCGTTTATCGAAGGATACAGAGTAGGCGGTAAGACGGGAACGGCACAAAAATATGAGGACGGGCATATAGCAAGCGGTAAATACATATCGTCATTCGTCGGATTCTTCCCTGCGGATAAACCTCAGTATCTTGCACTGATTATTGTTGATGAACCTCAGGGAACATATTACGGAAGTTCGGTAGCCGCTCCCGTCGCACGTGAAATTTTTCAGGATATAATCAACATCAAGAATTTAAAGCCTTACGTTTAGGAGGAGTTATGAAAATAGGTGAGCTTTTACATTATATCGGATATTCTGAGTTCGGAGGAAATCCGGAAATTACTTTTACGGGGCTGTGTGCGGACAGTCAGAAGGTAAAACAAGGCGATTTGTTTTTATGTTATCAGGGAACGGAGTGCGATTCGCATCAGTTTGCCGAAGACGCGAAAAACAGAGGGGCCGTTGCTCTCGTGTGCGAAAAGAAGCTTGACTGTGAGTTGCAGCAGATCATAGTTCCCGACGGAAGAGCCGCCGTTGCAGAAATTGCCCGCGTTTTTTACGGTTTTGCTGATAAAAAATTAAAATTGATAGGAGTTACGGGCACCAACGGCAAAACTACGACAACGTATATGCTTGACGGAATTTTTAAAGCGGCAGGGAAAAAAGCCGGAATTATCGGAACTCTCGGAATAAGTTATTGCGATAAATTTATATCACCTGAACTGACAACTCCAGATCCTATATATCTTCATTCGGTATTTGCCGATATGGTAAACTGCGGAGTGGAATACGTTTTTATAGAGGTTTCTGCACACGCGATTTATTTCAATAAAATTGCAGGTCTGAAATTCGAGGTCGGTATATTTACTAACTGCACACAGGATCATCTCGACTTTTTCGGCAATATGCACGATTATTCCGAATGTAAAATTTCGTTTTTCAGCGGGAACAGATGCGCTTATTCCGTAATTAATTCGGACGATAAGACGGGCAGAAAAATTCTGTCTAAAACTGATAACGCAATCAGTTTCGGTTTGAAAAATCCTGCCGACGTATTTGCGGTAGATATTGTCGAAAAAATCAACGGGACGTCGTTTGTTTTAAACCTTTTTGATGAACTTTATGAAATAAATCTCAAAATACCTGCCTTACATAACGTTTACAACGCTATGTGCGCCTCTGCGTGCGCAAAAATATTAGGTATCGAAACTTCGGCGATAGCGGAAGGATTGTCGAAACTAAAAGGCGTCGCAGGCAGACTTGAAAGAGTGGCTAATTATAACGGAGCGGATATCTTTGTTGATTTTGCGCATACGCCCGACGGACTTGAAAAATCTTTACAGGCACTCAAAAAGCTTTGCAAAGGCAATTTGTTCTGTCTTTTCGGCTGCGGCGGAAACAGGGACAAGACCAAACGCCCTTTAATGGGCAGAATTGCTGCTGAAAATTCCGATTTCTGCATAATTACTTCGGATAATCCAAGGTACGAAGACCCTTACGGAATAATAGCCGAAATCGAAACGGGAATTAAACCGCTGAACAAGAAATACGTTACCGTGACCGAGCGCGAAACGGCTACGGAATATGCAATAAATCTGCTTGAAAAGGGAGATATTTTACTGGTTGCCGGCAAGGGCGGAGAATATTATCAGGAAATAATGGGAATAAAACACAGTTATAACGACGCAACAGTCATTAAACGGATCATCGGCTGACGGTATGAAAGTATATTTATTGGCAATTTTATCGGCATTTTGCGTTTCTTTATTATTGCTTCTGATACTTTTGCCTCTTTTAAAGAGGCTAAAAGCAGGGCAGTATATTTTGGGGTACGTTAAAGAGCATAAGGACAAGGGCGGAACGCCGACTATGGGCGGACTTGCCGTAATTTCTTCTATAATAATAGTGGGGTTAGGCGTCAGCGGTATAGGCGACGGAAAAACCAATCTAACTTTAGCTATAACCGCAGGATTTACTGTGGTCGGGTTTTTAGACGACTTTCTGAAAATTTACCGTAAGGATAACGGCGGACTTAAACCGTATCAGAAAATTCTTTTTCAGCTTGCTATTTCGGCAATAGCCGCCGCATATTGCTACGTTAACGAACTGACTGTACTTTTCGTTCCGTTCGGCGGTGGTTTAAGTTTTGATATCGGCTGGGGAATAATACCGTTAGTAATTTTCGTGTTTATTGCCTCGGTAAACTGTGTTAATCTTACAGACGGGCTTGACGGACTTGCAGGAGGGACAAGTCTTGCCTTTCTGTTCGTTTTGGGAATTATGCTTTCCGTTCAGAACAGCGGGAATTCGGCTCTTTGTTTTGTCGGTGTCGGCGCGATTGGTGCCTTTCTTCTGTTAAACGTAAATAAAGCAAGTATTTTTATGGGCGATACGGGCTCCCTTGCGCTCGGCGGTTTCATTTCGTGCGCGTGCGTTTTTTCTGGAAATACTCTTTATATACCGATTCTCGGAATAATGTTTGTACTTTCGGGAATATCCGTCATACTTCAGGTAATATACTATAAACGGACAAGGCGTAGAATCTTTTTAATGGCGCCGCTTCATCATCATTTTCAGATGAAAGGGCATACGGAATGTAAAATCGTTTATGCGTACGTAACGGCTACCGCTCTTGTCGGAATATTATGTCTTTTGTTTATGTGAGGGGAAATGTATTTTAAAAATCAGAAATTTTTAGTAGCAGGAATGTCAAAATCGGGAGAAAGCAGCGCTCGCTTTTTACTCAGACACGGAGCTGAAGTATTTATTTACGACGACGTTGTGAGCGAAACGATAAATACGATTATGGATGCGCTCGAAGAGCTCGGTGCGCATACTGTAACGGCTGAAAGCTTTATGGATGCGACTATTGTCTGCGATATTCTGGTATTAAGTCCAGGAATTCCTATAGACAATCCTCTTCCCGTAGCATTCAAAAAGCAGGGCAAGACAATAATAGGTGAAGCCGAACTCGGCGCAATGTTTCTGAAGGCGAATACCGTTGCCGTTACGGGTACCAACGGCAAGACTACTACCGTTTCGATGCTTAATTCCATATTGACAAATTCGGGATTGACCAGCGTAGCTTGCGGTAATATCGGCGATCCCATAATAAACGAAGTCGAAAATCTCGGTATAGACGATTATGCGGTCATAGAAATTTCGTCGTTTCAGCTTGAAACGCTTTCAAGTCTGCGTCCCCATATTGCGGTTATTACTAATATAACGGAAGACCACCTCAACCGTCACTACAATATGGAAAATTACGTCTTTCTGAAAGGTAAAATTTTGAGAAACCTCAAAGAGAGTGAATATGCGGTATTGAATTATGATGACGAAGTTGTGAGAAATTTTGCAAAGCACACGCGTGCAAAGCCGGTATATTTCTCTATCAACACGCGTATTGACGGGGCTTATTACGAAAACGGTTCAATCTTCTTTAACGGAGAAAAGTATCTCGATGTTGACGATATGAGCGTGAAGGGTGTACATAACGTTTATAATGCGCTTGCCTGCGTTGCGGCATCGCATATACTCGGTCTTGATAAAGAAAAGGTTGCAGATGCGCTTATTTCGTTTAAAGGAATAAAACATAGGATCGAGGAGATAGGCGTTGTAAACGGCGTAACTTACATAGACGACAGTAAGGGAACAAACGTTGACGCGTCGATAAAAGCCGTACAAACTATGCAGAATCCCACCGTAATTCTGTTGGGTGGTAAGGATAAGGGATATGATTATGCTCCGCTGTTCGAGGAGCTCAAAAACAGCAGAGTAATCCATTCTGTGTTATACGGAGAAAACAGATTCAAATTGCTCAATTCCGCTATAAAGGCAGGTTATATAAGCTTTTCTCTCTGTTCCGAGTTCGATACGGCGGTTAAACTTTCGGGATATATCGCAAAATCCGGACAAAACGTATTGCTTAGCCCCGCAAGTTCGAGCTTTGACAGCTTTTCCAACTATGAAGAGCGCGGAGATGCGTTCAGAAAACTTGTGGAAGGTATGAATGAAAGCTTTGAAAAATAAGAAAAAAGCGGGAGATATCCCGCTTTTAATTTGTGTTTTTTTAATGGCGTGTTTCGGCTGTGTTATGATTTATTCTGCAAGTTCGTACACTGCGCAGGTTCAGTACGGGGATTCGCTTTATTTTGTAAAAAAACAGTTGATAGGCGTAGTGCTCGGGACTGCGGCAATGATAGGAACTTGTTTTCTGCCCTACAAAAAACTTATCAAATTCAGATATCCGGCTGTTATTATTGCCGTTATACTGTTAGTAATGGTGTTTATTCCGGGTATAGGAATTACTAATTACGGAGCGACGAGGTGGATAGGTTTCGGCGGAATAACACTGCAACCGTCAGAAATAGCAAAGTATGCTTATGCGCTTTTCTCGGCTTCCTATTTTGCTTTGCATGCAGAGAAAGTCAAGACGGTGAAGGGCGTGCTTCCCGTGTTGATTGTCGGCGTTATATTCTGTGCGCTGATCATTATCGAGCCGAATATGTCTATCACGATGTGTGTTGCGCTTCTTATGCTCGCACTTGTGTTTTTAAGCGGAACAAATCTGAAACAGCTTACCGTCGTGCTTATACCTTTCGTAATCGCCGTACCGCTAATGATAATTTTAGAGCCGTACCGCTTGAAAAGACTGAGCGCGTTCATCGATCCGTGGGCGTCGCCAAAAGGCGAGGGCTATCAGCTAATACAGTCGCTTTACGCGCTTGGTAACGGCGGACTTTTCGGTACAGGACTTTTCAATTCAACTCAGAAATACCGTTTCCTGCCCTTTGCCGAGAGTGACTTTATTCTCTCGATTATCGGCGAAGAGCTGGGTTTTCTCGGGCTTCTGGCGTTTTTCCTGTGTTGCGGATTTATAATTTACAGGGGATTTAAAATAGCAGGAGCGTGTAAAGACAGGTTCGGCTATCTTCTGGCTTCGGGTTTTACCCTCGTTTACGGAATACAGGTTGTGATAAATGCGCTCGTAGTAAGCGGTACGATTCCGCCTACCGGTCTGCCGTTGCCTCTAATCAGCAGCGGTAACACGTCGCTCATTATAACTATGGCTTCTATGGGAGTCCTTTACAATCTGTCAAAGCAGGATTAACAATAAGATAATATTTTTCCATATAATGAAGTATATTTACTTATGGCGCCGACGGTTGTCGGCGCCCGACGGAGCATTTATGGAAAAATACATAATTAACGGAGGAAACAAGCTATACGGAAACGTAAGAATTCAGACTGCTAAAAATTCTGTGCTTCCTATACTTGCGGCTACGGTTCTGACCGATAAAAAGGTCGAAATCCTGAACGTGCCTCAGATTACAGACGTCAAAAATATGGTAAAAATTTTATCGTGTTTGGGTTGTAAAGCCTCGTATGAAGAGGATAATATTATAATTGACAGTTCGTCTGCCGATTGCTATGAAATACCAAGCGCGCTCGCCCGTGAGTTGCGCTCTTCGGTTTTTCTGCTCGGTGCGGTTATTTCAAGGTTCCATTCGGCAAAAATTGCTTATCCGGGAGGATGCGATATAGGTCTGAGACCTGTAGATCTGCATCTCAACGGGCTTAAAAGACTCGGCGTGCAGATTACCGAAAAAAACGGATACATTATCTGCAAATGCGAAAAGCTTAAAGGAAACGAAATAATGCTCGATTGTCCCAGCGTTGGCGCGACGGAAAATATAATGCTTGCCGCGGTGAAAGCTGAGGGAACGACGGTTATTAAAAATGCCGCGCGGGAGCCCGAAATAGAAGATTTGCAGAATTTCTTAAACAGAATAGGTGCAAAAATAACGGGTGCAGGCAGCGGAACGGTGAGAATTGACGGGGTTTCAAAACTTTACGGCTGTCAATATCAGCCGATTCCCGACAGAATAGAGGCGGGCACTTTTTTAATAGGTGCGGCAATGTGCGGAGGGGAAATTACCGCCGACGGGATTTATCCCGAAAATATCAGTTCACTTATACATAAACTTGCTGAAAACGGTTGCAAAATACATATAAACAATGATAGAATAGTATTGGAAAATCATAAAACATTAACTTCCGTAAAATCGGTTGAAACAAGACCGTATCCGGGGTTCCCTACTGATTTGCAGGCTCAGTATACGGCTCTTTGCTGTATATGCGGCGGGCATTCGATAATTACGGAAAATCTGTTTGAAACCCGTTTCAAATATGTGCCCGAATTAAAAAAAATGGGTGCGGATATAACAGTCATAGACAGAAACGCGGTCGTGCGCGGAGTGGAAAAATTGAAGGGAGCGTCGGTTTTGGCGTACGATTTGCGCGGAGGCGCGGCATTGGTTCTTGCAGCGCTCACGGCTGACGGTTATAGCGAAGTTTTGGATATTTCCCATATCGACAGGGGGTACGGCTCTTTAGAGTATAAACTCAAAAAACTCGGGGCAGATATAAAAAGAATTACCGTATAAGATTATGAAGTACTTAAGAAAAATGGTTGTGCTGATATTTGGTATTGTTTTCGTTGCCGCGCTTGTAATATGCGTAGGCAGGATTTTTGCCGTTAAAAACGTTAACGTAAATCTGATAACTTACGAAAACGACTGCACTGAAAGTTATGCGCAAATCAAAGATACTTTGAAAAAATATAAGGGTTCGAGTCTGTTGTTTTTAAGCGAAGACGATATTGCGAAGTCGGTATCGGGAAGCAACTATGTAGTAACTTCCTGCGAAAAGAAATTTCCGTGCACGATTAACGTGACGCTTAAAGAAAGATTGGAAGTTTTTGCCGTTTCGGTAGGCGGAATATATTCTATGTACGATAACGACGGGATATATCTTCGCAGTGCCGAAAATAATGAAAACGATATTGACGGAGCGGAAAACGTATTGCTTACGGGAATCGCCGTGGAGCAGCTTCCGTCTGTTGCGGGAATTGCAATGTCGTTTAAGGATACTTTCGGCGGACTTCGCTCCATTGTAACAAGTATAAATATCGATTCGAGACCGAATATCGAAGGTTACAGCGATAAACTCATCTTTAATATGCGTTGCGGATTGATTATTCAGATAGACGATTACAAAGATAACAGCTTTGAAAAAATTACAGCTTCTTATAAAAAGTTCTGTTTACTCAGCGACAGGCAAAAAATGAGCGGAACGATACGCGGGTATCGGATGGGGGACGAAATCGGTATAATTAACGCCGATTACTCTGCGTTAAAATGATTTGATATTCCATACAAAAAAGCAGTCGTACGCGACTGCTTTTTTGTATGATTTAGTTGACTTTATTTTTAGTATATTATATAATTAAGAAAATGCTATTTGATACAGGGCGGCTATAAGTTATGCGAAAGAAGAGTGTTGCCGTATTGGATATACGATCGTCGGAAATAACCGCTGTCGTAGGAGAGAGAGGCGTAAACAATACGTTTGTTATTAAAAGCAAATATACCTGCGGATACGACGGATATGCAGAGGGGGATTTTATAGACGGCGACAGTTTTGAGTCGGCTGTCAGCGAAGTTGTAAAAAGCACCGTTTCCGCCTTGGGCGGAATAAAAACGTTTTTTGTCGGTGTGCCTGCTGAATTTACAAGGGTAGTTCAGACCGATAAAATAATGAGCTTTCAGACTGCAAAAAAAATTACGGAAGACGATTGCGATTATCTGGCGTCGATGTCAAAGCCGGAAGATCCGAAAGATTACCGTACAATAAGGCACAGTTGTATGTATTACGTTTTGTCGGACAAGCGTAAACTTATAGATCCGATAGGAACGGTCAGTGACAGCTTACAGGGCAAATTTTGTTTTTATCAATGCAGTAACAGATTTATTTCAGCTGTTTCTGCGGCGTTTAAAAGGTTTTCGGCTATTTCGAAAGTTAAACTTATTCCTACCGTTTATGCAGAGGCGATATATCTTGTTTCGCCCGAACGCAGAGACGAATATGCCGCACTGTTTGATTTGGGTTATATTTCTTCGAGTTACAGTGTGATATGCGGAAACGGGCTTGCGTTCAGCGAAGCGTTTTCGATAGGTATAGGACATATTGCCGTATATCTTATGTCCGAACTGGATATTCCGTTTGAAGTTGCCTCGGCATTTTTAAGTCAGGTCAACCTTAACGCAAAGGAAACGCTTGCGGGCTTTGAAGAATACGTCTACGAGGGGCAGAATTATAAGTTTTCGACTATCACGCTACGTGATAAGATACGCGAAGGGCTTGACGGTATATGTGAAACTATAGAAGAGTGTATACAGGGATTTAAGGGAAAAAATCTTGACGGCAAGCCTATGTTCATAACGGGTGAGTGCGTTAAAACCGTCAGAGGCGGAGCCGAACATATTTCAAACAGGTTGGTTAAAAACGTGGAAGTGATTGCTCCTGCGGTGCCGTATTACGATAAACCGCAGTTTTCATCGCTTTTGAGTCTGCTTGACACTGCGTTGACGGATGTTTGTTCGTAGATAATTTAACAAGATTTCAACAGAGGAGAATGTAAAATGTTTAATGATATTCCGAATAACGGCAATATATCGGGAAGAGCGAGAATAAAAGTGATAGGTGTCGGCGGAGCGGGTAATAACGCCGTCAACAGAATGCTTGACGCAGGTATCAACTGCGCCGAGTATTACGTTGTAAATACCGACAGTCAGATTCTGGCGCTCTCTTCCTGTGAGAATAAAATTCAGATAGGAAGCGCTCTCACTAAAGGACTTGGCGCAGGCGCCGATCCCGACGTCGGCAGAGCCGCGGCTGAAGAGAGCAAGGAAATGCTTACGCGCGCTGTCGAGGGAACCGATCTTTTGTTCATTACCGCAGGTATGGGCGGAGGTACGGGAACTGGTGCGGCTCCAGTAATCGCAAAGATTGCAAGGGATATGAAGATCCTCACGGTTGCAGTCGTTACCGAACCGTTCGGTTTCGAAGGCAAAAAACGTATGGAAAATACTGCCAAGGGACTTGAAAATTTAAAGAAATACGTAGATACCCTTATTGTCATACCCAACGATAAAATTAAAACGGTTGTAGCAAAAAATACTCCAATGAAAGAAGCTTTGCGTGTGGCGGACGAAATTCTTAAACAGGGTATAAGAGGTATTGCCGAACTCATCGTCAATCCTTCGCTGATCAATCTCGATTTTGCAGACGTCAAGACGATATTGAAAGATAAGGGAGTCGCACATCTCGGTGTGGGTGTAGCGAAAGGAGACAACAGAATTATAGAGGCGGTAAGGGTTGCGGTCAACAGTCCTTTGCTTGAAACTACCATAGAAGGTGCCCGTGGTGTTATATTGAATGTTGTCGGCGGCGATGATTTAACTTTTGATGAAGTTGCTGATGCGGCAGAACTTGTAAAAAGCGTTGTCGACGCATCTGCAAATATTATTTTCGGAGCAAGAATAGACCCGAATGTCAGAGACGAAGTTGAAATAACGGTAATTGCTACGGGCTTCCCCGGATTTGACAGTAAGCGTGACGATTCGGGTATGATGAGGGGATATCAGGCAGGAAGAGTTTACGACAATACTTCGTATAACTCTCCGAGCCCGAATGAAAGACTTTCCGTTTCGGATCCGTATTATATGCGTCAGCAACAGTCTGTTCAGCCTCAATACGTTTCTCAGCAGCCTATGCAACAGCCTCAACAGCAAGTTCCGCCTCAGTACGTTCCCCAACAGTCTTTTCAGCGCGACGAGGGGGGAATTGAGCGTCCGAACGACAAGAATGTGCCCAAATTTGCGCAGATGATAAGAAATCTCGGAAAGAAAAGAAACGGCGAATAATTATTTATATAAAACAAACGGACCCTTAAAGCAGGGTCCGTTTGTTTTTACAAATCCAGTATTATTTAACTAACGGAAAACAAATAATGCGTCTTATTTTTTAAGTTCATCATAGTAAGCCGTAAGGATTGCTTCTTTTATATTTTCTCGGGTCTCGGTATTAAGCGGATGTGCAATATCCTTATATTCGCCATCATTGGTTTTTCTGCTGGGCATCGCAATAAATGCGCCGTCCGTAGCTTCGATAACTTTAATATCGTGTATTACGAAACAATCGTCGATAGTTATCGATGCAACAGCTTTGAGTTTATTGTCCTCCTTGTTAACTAACCTGATTCGTACATCTGAGATTTTCATAGTTCACCTACCAGATTATACTTTCATTGATTATATTGTACAATAAAAGAAAAATAATTTCAATATCTTACGTCAAATTTTTTTAATTTTTCTTAAAAATATTCATATTTCGTGCTAATTTTACTGAAAATTTAATAAAATGTAGTATGCGGTTAAACTTAATTAATAAATTCAGCAGTTTTTATTTTATCGGAATCGGCGGAGTGAGTATGAGTGCGCTTGCCAAATATCTTTTAAAGTTCGGTAAAAAGGTGGGCGGAAGCGACGCGGTTTCAAGCGAATTTACTGACGAACTGATAGAAAAAGGCGTAAAAATAGATTTCGGCGATGAAAACAATATAGATGATTACGAAGCAGTAATTTATACGGATGCAGTAAGTGAAAGCGATATACATATGATCAGGGCAAAAGAACTGAATAAAACCGTAATTTCGCGCGGACAGTTTCTTTATGAAATCAGTCGCTGCTTCAAAAAGGTTATAGCGGTTTCCGGTTGTCACGGCAAAACTACCTGCAGCGCTATGCTTTCGCACATTTTTGCCGCAGCGGATAAAAAATTTGCCTGTCATATCGGCGGAAAAGATTTACGTTTTTCGAATTTCTATTTTTGCGGTAACGATTTTTTTATCACCGAAGCCTGTGAATATAAAAAAAATTTTCTGCGCCTCAAACCGAACGCGGCTGTGATTTTGAATAGCGATCCGGATCATCTGGAGTGTTACGGCAGCGAAGACGAACTGAAAAAAGCTTACGTCAGTTTCGCCGATAGCGCCGATGCCGATTTTTCGCTGTATAAGGATATTCCAGATCTGAAAGGCATAAATTTCGGATTTGATAAATCCGCCGATTATTATGCTGAAAATATCAGAATAACGGACGGTAAATGCAGGTTTACCGCATACGAGCAAAGAGTTAAATTGGGTAACGTTTCTCTTGACGTTTACGGCAGACATAACGTTTTAAATGCCTTGGCGGCAATGGCTGTTGCAAGGTTCTTTTATATTCCCTTTGAAAAAATAGCCGAAGGGCTTTCGGATTTCAAAGGAGTAGAGCGCAGATTTGAAAAGCTTTCGGAGGTGGGCGGTGTCAAATATTATGCAGACTATGCGCATCATCCGAACGAGCTTCGTGCATCCTTAAAAACGGCACGGCGGATCACTCGCGGAAAATTATACGTTGTTTTTCAGCCTCATACGTATTCGCGCACAAAGCTTTTGATGAATGAATTTGTAAAAGTTTTGAATCCTGTTGTAAAGCTTTTAGTATATAAGACTTTTGCCGCGCGTGAATATTACGACGATTCGGGCAGTGCGCTTACACTTTCGCAAAAACTGAAAAAATGCAGATACGGCGATTGCCCCGACGATATCTCCGATTTTATGTCAGAGGCGGAGGAGGGGGATACTGTAATTTTCCTCGGTGCAGGCGATATTTATTATATCGCAAAGCAGGTTTTAAACAAAAACGGCAATTGAATAAATCTACCGAAAGCGCACCTTGAACGGCTGCGCTTTTTTACATACACTAATATATAATTTTTTCTAAAAAGCACAGTCATTTTGTTGTTATTTTTTTATCGTAATGTTATAATAAATTAGTATCTTTGATTGAATGGATTTTGGATGAGGAATTGAAGTGAGCAGGAAGAGAAAGGACAGAAAAGAACAGAATATCAACAATAAGACTGCATATGTATTCACCAAAGAAACTTTGGGAATGACGCTGTTGCTTTTCAGCGCGCTCGTTCTCTTGATGTTGTTGTCGGGAAGCAGTATTTTTGCAGGAATAGGCAAAGCCGTATGTACTTTTATGTACGGAACTTTCGGTTACGGTTCGATAATAATAATTGCTCTTGTAGCTTATGCCGGAGAATGGCTGATATTCGGTAAAAAAATCAGAATTTCTTTTAAGGCTTCCTTGCTGATAGCGGCGGTTGTTTTGTCGGCTTTTCTTCTTTTCCATTCGGTTACGAGCAGAAATATTACAGTCGCAAGTTTCGGTAAATACATATCAGGCTGTTACGGTTCTGCGGCAAAGGGTTTTTCGGGTTATACTTTCGGCGGAGTTATTTCGGCGCTTGTTGTTTATCCCGTAGCAAAACTTACCACTTTCGTAGGCGCCTACGTCATATTTTCGTTTCTTGTTATTGTCAGCGGATATTTTCTGTTTTTGAATTTAAAGAAATCGCGTCCCGTAAAGGCCAACTATTCAAATTCGGTAAAAATCGACGATCCGAAAGCCGAAGCCGAGGAAGAAGAATATGAAGCGGTTAAGGTAACGCCTGTCCGCCAGCAGGCTCCTGTAATGCAACCGGCGGAATACCGTCAGCCACAGTATACTGCGCCTGTTAGTGCGGTTCAGCAGAGAGCGGAAGATAATAACCCTTATTCGCAGAAAAATCTCGGCAGGAAGATATTATTTGAAAATAACGAGTTTAACGCCGAAAGTTATAAGCGGAATATGATATTTAACGAAAATTCGTATTTCAACCGTCCTATAACCGGCAATAACGATTATCTCAGTAACTTTTCAAGCAGTAAGGTCAATTCCGTTCCCGAAAAATCTTACGGTACAAGCTATCAGGAAGACGTTTTGAATCAGCCCGTTTCACAGATGCCGTCGCATTACGTTTACGGCGACAAACCCGTTGAACAGCTGAGCGATTATGATCAGGTTTCTTCGGGTACTTACCCTGCTAAGCAGGAAGAGGAAATTAAGATAGAATCTTCCGTATTATCTGAACCTGTAAAAATTCAGGATGAACCCGTCGCGGAAGAACCTGTGCGCCCTCGTGAAATTTTCAGGGAAAAAAGCCGTGCGGAAGAGCTTACCGAAGAGGTTAAGCCTGCGGAAGATTTGCGTTCGCTTACGGAAGAAAATAGTGGAAATGAAAATAATTCTTCCGATGCTATAGATATGTACAGCCTTTTCGGGTCTTTGCCTGCAAAAGAAGAAAACCGCATAGAAGATATTCCCCGTATTTCGTCGAGGCGTGAAGAGAGAAGTAATGCTAATCTCTTTGACGACGACAGCGACGACGATTTGCCTGAGTTTACTAATCCGCGTGCAATCGAGCGTGCCGAAGCCGAGGAAAAGCGACTGTCCGATGAACGTCGTACAGATATAAGCGTTTCGAGGGCAAGACCCGTCACGCCTATTCAGCCTCCCGTCAGACAGGAAGAAACATTGCCCGTTGAAAAACCCAGACACGTCTGGAAAAAATATATTAGACCGGGGCTCGATTTGTTGGACGATTATCCCGAGCACAGCAACGTAAACACGGGAGAAATTGAAGACAATAAAACGACTATCGTCGAAACGCTTCTGAAATTCAAAATAGAGAGCGAAGTTTCAAATGTTATTATAGGCCCTGCCGTTACGCGTTATGACGTGGTAATTGAGGACAAAACCAAAATTACACAGTCGCTTAAATATAAAGAAGCTATTGCGATGGCGCTTATGAAGGATAACGTTACCGCATATCTTAACTTTTCCAAGGGTGCGCTTTCTATAGAAGTTCCCAATAACGTAAGAACTGTCGTTGGACTGAAAAGTATGCTTGCAAGTCCTAAGTTTATAAACTGCAAGCAAAATTCTTTAACCTTTGCGTTAGGTAAAAACGTTGAAGGCGAAGTGATGTGTCCTGATATAACAAAGATGCCTCATTTGCTTGTTGCGGGTACGACGGGAAGCGGTAAAAGTATCTGTTTAAGTGCGCTAATAGTCAGCCTTTTATATAAATACGGTCCGGAAGAGCTTCGATTCATTCTCGTCGACCCTAAACAGGTCGAATTCATTTCTTATGATAAACTGCCTCATCTTATGATAAACGAGATATTGTATGAAGTGGACAAGGCTATCAAGGCGTTAAACTGGGCAATAAAAGAGATGGAACGCAGATATTCTCTGTTCAAGGAAATGACGGAGAAAGGCGTGGCTACGAAAAACCTCGACGAATACAATGCACACTTACCCGAAGGGGAGGAGAAACTTCCCAAAATAGTTATAATCTTAGACGAGTTCGGCGATTTGATGTTGCAGGCTAAAAAGGATATCGAAAGCAGAATTATAAAGCTTGTACAGAAAGCGCGTGCCTGCGGTATTCATCTCATACTTGCTACGCAGAGACCTTCAGTAGACTGTATTACGGGACTTATCAAGTCGAACCTGCCTACAAGAATAGGCTTTAAAGTCAATTCGTTTGACGACGCTCGCACGATATTCGATATCGGAGGAGCGGAAAAGCTTTTAGGAAAGGGAGATATGTATTTCCGTTCGGCGGAAAGTCCCGATCTTGCCCGTATACAGGGCTGTTTCGTCGATACGCACGAGGTACAGCGCGTTACCGATTTTGTCAAGGCTCATAATGAAACGTATTTCGATCAGGCTGTATCCGACTTTATAAATACCGTAGAAGTTGAAGAAACCGCAAATTCTATGTCAGACAACGACGGAGCCGTCGATGCAGGCGATACCAAAATCGACGATACGTACATAAAGGCACTCCATTATTGTGTAACTTCGAATCAGGCATCCGTGTCAATGATTCAGCGAAGATTCCCGGTCGGATATATAAAAGCCTGCAAAATTATCGACTGGATGGAAAACATGAATTACGTCACACAGTCAGAAGGCTCCAAACCGAGAAAGGTACTTCTTTCAAAAGAGGAATTTTTAAATACTTACGGAGAAATCGATGATTGATTTTTCACAAAAGAAATTTGGAATAATTTCGCTCGGTTGTGATAAAAACCGTGTTGATTCCGAAAAACTTTTGTCAATAATTAAAAACAGAGGATGTGACATAACCTCCGAAATAGAAAAAGCACAAATACTTATAGTAAATACTTGCGCATTTTTAACAGAATCCCGAAAAGAAGCGATAGAAACGATAATTGAAAGCGCCGGCTATGAAAACGTTGAAAAGGTAGTTGTCACCGGTTGTCTTCCGCAGAAGTATATAGACGAATTGCGGGATACGCTTACAGAGGCGGACGTTTTTTTGGGAATAAACGATTATGATAAGATTTTTGACGCGCTTGAAAGCTCGTACAATGGCAACCGCGTGAATTACGTCGGTTGCGGGAACGGAGGATATATAGGCGACAGGATTCTGACGACTCCGAGTCACTATGCCTATTTAAAAATCGCCGACGGCTGTAATAACCGCTGTACGTACTGCCTTATACCTGAAATCAGGGGCAAGTATGTGAGTTATCCTATTGAGAAACTTGTGGCAGAGGCTGAAAAATTAGGCGACGTATCCGAATTGATACTCGTTGCGCAGGATGTGACGAGGTACGGCATCGATTTATACGGACAAAAAAATTTAATAAAAATTTTACAAAAGTTGACAGCACTTGTCAACATTAAAAGTGTAAGATTGCTTTACTGCTATCCCGAGATGATTGACGACGGGTTAATTGAGGAAATAAAAAGCAATAATAAAATAATCAAATATCTTGACATACCTTTACAGCACAGCGAAAACAGAATATTGAAGTTAATGAACCGCAGAGGAACGCGCGGAGAATATTTGAACCTTTTTAAAAAGCTGAGAGAAAATATTCCCGATATCGCATTGCGTTCGACGTTTATAGCCGGTTTTCCTACCGAAACTGAAGAGGAGTGCGAAGCTTTATGCGACTTTCTGCGTGAAGCGAAATTTGATAATTGCGGTTTTTTTGCCTATTCGAGAGAGCCGGATACACCTGCATATAAACTCAAAGGTCAGTTGACAGATTCCGTTAAAAATGAGAGAGTAAAAAAGTTATATTCAGTTCAACGCGAAATTTCGGCCAGTAAGCTCAGAAACCGTGTAGGTGAAAAGCTTAATGTCCTTTGCGACGGAATAGATTATGAACGCAACTGCTTTGTAGGCAGAGCCTGTTTCAGCGCGCCGGATATTGACGGAAAAGTGTATTTCAACGCGCCGTTTGCGGCACAGGGCGAGTATTACGATGTATTGATAACCGACAGCGACAGCTATGATTTAATAGGAAAAACGGAGGACTACGATGGTTGATAATGAAGAAAATAAAAACGAAAGCGAGCAAAACAAGACTGTAATATGGAATTTGCCGAACATTCTGACTTTCAGCAGAATGTTGATTATCCCCGTTTTTGTCGCTATATTTTATATAAATTTTCCGGGGCATTATCTTGTTTGCT
Organism: uncultured Christensenella sp.; assembly: GCA_910583545.1. Taxonomy (GTDB): domain Bacteria; phylum Bacillota; class Clostridia; order Christensenellales; family Borkfalkiaceae; genus Coproplasma. The sequence continues at coordinate 50,988 of CAJTXM010000005.1, forward strand.
GGGGATTGTTTGCATTAGCTTGCATTACGGATTTATTTGACGGAGCAATAGCCCGAAAACATAATCTTGTAACAAACCTCGGCAAATTTCTTGATCCGATTGCAGATAAAGTTCTTGTTTTGACGGCTTTTATACTATTCCTGACGGTTCCGCAGATATTTTGTGCAAACGTTGGTAACTGGATGATACTTGTTTCGGCTTGCGGTGTTGTAATAATCGTAGCACGCGAGCTGATAGTGAGCGGTTTCAGAATGGTGGCGGCAAGCTCGGGAGAGGTGATTGCCGCGGATAAAATAGGTAAATATAAGACGTTTTCGCAGGATCTGAGCGTCGGAATCTTGCTTTTTGCAGAGGGCTGGCGTCAGTTTGACGACAGCGTGTTTGCAATGACTGTCAATATTATCGGAATTTCGCTTTTCCTGTTATCGGTTATTCTCACAGTAGTATCGGGCGTTAATTATATCGTTAAAAATATAAACGTATTAAAGAAATGAGTGCGGAAAATATTTCTTCTTTCAGATCTAAAAAGAACTGTCTTTTAGTTTTCAGAAATAAAAAAATAAACAATTTCGAAGGCGCGGAAAAACTGATTTCCGAGTTTTCGGATATCGGTTACTATTTCGATAAAATCGCCTATATTGCGTATGACAGGGCGGAAGAGATAGTCAACGCATTACGTGACGGTAAAACGAATTATCAGAATGTATTTATTTATTGTCCTAATTCAATGGACGATACGATGAAAGCGTTTTTACAGGCGCTGTACCGTTCTAAGTTCGACGAAAAAGGCATTTTGACGGCGGAAGGCGACAACGTCTTTATAATTTATTCCGATACGCCTAACGTTTTGAAATTCAGCGATATCAAGTCGGTTCTCGATAATAAATACGGAATACGCTATGAAAAGGCGTGCGTAAAGATTTTCGGCGTTTCGCCCTCGCATCTTAATTCAGTAATATATCAGGCAAAGACAAAATGTCCGGAAATTGATTTCAGCATAAGCGAAAGCTACGGCGATTACAGATTAGAAATAACGTATTCAAACAGTCTTTCAAAGGAAGTTTTCGACAGCGTTATGCGTACGATAGTTGCGGGGCTGAACGAAAATATTTACGCAATGGATAACGTTTCGCTTGCGGAGCGGCTGTTTCAGTTATTGAAGCTCAGACGAATGAAAATCGGCGTTGCCGAATCTTTTACGGGCGGCGGCATAGCAAAAAAGTTAGTTGAAATTGCAGGAATAAGCGAAGTTTATTACGAGGGATTGAATACTTATTCGGACAAATCGAAAGCCGAACGTCTTGGGATAAACGAATTTACGCTGAACAGATACGGCGCTGTTTCCGAACAGACGGCTTATGCAATGGCGGAAGGACTTTTAAACGGTGGAAATTGCAACGTATGTATTGCTACGACGGGAATTGCAGGACCGACGTCAGACAGCACTTCCAAACCGGTCGGTCTGATTTATATTGCCGTTGCCGTAAATGAAAATATTTCGGTATTTGAATATAATCTGAAAGGCAACAGAGAAACAATAACGAACACTGCAATTAATCTTGCTCTGTTCCACACTTTCAAACTTTTAAAATAACTTAGGAGTAATATATGAACGAAGAAAAACTTAAAGCATTAAATTCAACCATTGCAATGATTGAAAAGCAGTACGGACGTGGAGCCATAATGAAGCTCGGCGACTACAACGTCAATACCGATATAGAAGTCATACCTACGGGCTGTCTGTCGCTTGACCTTGCACTCGGTGTCGGCGGAGTTCCGCGCGGCAGAATTTTGGAAATATACGGTCCCGAATCTTCCGGTAAAACTACTGTAGCATTGCATATCATTGCCGAAACACAGAAAGCAGGCGGTGTCGCGGCGTTTATAGACGCGGAACACGCGCTTGACGCGCAGTATGCGCACGCCCTCGGCGTGGATACCAACGGATTGTATCTTTCACAGCCGGATACCGGAGAACAGGCGCTCGATATCTGCGAACAGTTAGTTCGTTCAAGCGCAGTTGACGTAATCGTCGTTGACTCGGTTGCCGCACTTACACCTAAAGCGGAGATTGAAGGTGATATGGGCGACGCTCACGTCGGTTTGCTTGCGAGGTTGATGTCGCAGGCGTTAAGAAAACTTACGGCAATTACAAACAAGTCTAAAACCTGTGTAATTTTTATTAACCAGTTGCGTGAAAAAGTCGGCGTAATGTTCGGAAATCCCGAAACCACGCCCGGCGGTAAAGCGCTTAAATACTTTGCTACTATCAGACTCGATATCCGTAAAGCCGATGCGCTTAAGAGCGACGGCGATATAGTCGGCAACAGGGCAAAGTGTAAAGTAGTCAAAAATAAAGTCGCGCCTCCGTTTAAAGTGGCAGAGTTTGATATAATTTACGGCGAAGGAATTTCGCAGGAAGGGTGCCTTATTGACTTGGGCGTAGAATACGGCATTGTAACGAAGAGCGGAGCATTCTATTATAACGGCGAAGATAAACTTGCGCAGGGACGCGAGAAAATGCGTGATTATTTAAAGACACACCCCGAGTTCAAAGCGGAATTAGATGCAAAAATAAGGGAAGCGCATAAGGCTTCCCAGCATAAGCAGGACTAAATGCAACGTTCTTTTGTTAAGGTCTGTTCGGCGACGGTGCCGATTAGAGTTGCAGACGTAGAATTCAATACAAAACAAATAATCGACGCAATAAATGAAAGCTATGAAAGGGGAAGCAGTTTAATTGTTTTCCCCGAACTTTCATTATGCGGATATACCTGCGGTGACCTTTTTAATCAGCGTATGCTTATTGATGTGGTGGTGGAGGCGATTGCCGTTGCGGCGGAAGCAACAAAAGGGAAAAATATTCTCTCTTTTGTCGGCGCTCCTTTGATGAATGAGGGCAAGCTTTATAACTGCGCTGTAGCCATCTGCGATGGCTGTGTTTTGGGCGTTATTCCTAAAACTTATTTGCCTAATTTCGGGGAATTTTACGAGCAGAGAAATTTTGTAAAAGCGCCTGACGGCGTGAGTACTATTGTTATAAACGGGCAAAACGTTCCCTTTGGCAGAAACTTGATTTTTAAGGCGGAAGGTAACGAAGAATTTACAGTCGCCGCCGAAATATGTCAGGATCTCTGGGCTCCGAATTCTCCGTCTGTTTTACACGCGCTTAACGGCGCAAACGTTATAGTAAACCTCTCGTGCAGTGACGAAATTGCCGGAAAAGCCGATTACAGAAGAGACTTGGTTAAAATTCAGTCTGCAAAACTTGTCTGTGCGTATATTTATTCGGATGCAGGGGACGGGGAAAGTACTACGGATACAGTGTTCGCAGGTCACAATATAATCTGCGAAAACGGTAATGTTCTTGCCGAAAGTCAACTGTTTAAGAACGGTCTTCTGTATTCCGATATAGATGTTCAGTTGCTTTCCGATGAGCGTAAGAGAGTTGCTTCGGGGTATTACTGCGATAGCTTTGCGCAATATGAAATAATCAAGTTCAAGTCAAACACGAAAAAAGCTGAGTTAGACCGCGTTTTCCCATTGATGCCGTTCGTTCCGAAAACTGATATCGCGGAGCGGACGGAACTGATTTTGACGATGCAGGCAAAGGGGCTTGAAAAACGTCTGTCGCATAGCGGAGCAAAAACTGCTGTAATCGGTATATCGGGCGGTTTGGACAGCACTCTTGCTTTGCTTGTAACCTGTAAAGCATTTAAAAATCTCAACAGGGATTTAAAGGATATTATAGCCGTCACGATGCCTGGGTTCGGCACAACTCCGAAAACAAAGTCAAACTCTCTGAAACTTATAGAAGCGCTGGGCGTGACGGGTAAAACGGTTTCGATTAAAAAAAGCGTTGAACAGCATTTTGAAGATATCGGACACGATATCACCGTGTTCGACGCAACTTATGAAAATGCTCAGGCGCGTATGCGCACGCTTATTTTAATGGATCTTGCCAACAAATATAACGGTTTGGTTATAGGCACGGGAGATTTGAGCGAGCTTGCTCTTGGTTGGTCTACATACAACGGCGACCATATGTCTATGTATTCAGTCAACTGTTCGGTGCCTAAAACACTTGTTAAACATCTTATCGAATACGAAGCGAAAATACTTGATGGGAGAATTTCGGAAATACTTAAAAGTATTCTGAATACTGAAATCAGTCCGGAACTTCTTCCACCGGATAACGGAGAAATAGTACAAAAAACCGAGGAGGCGATAGGACCGTATATCTTACACGATTTTTTCCTTTATTATGCGGTTAGGTACGGATATACGCCAAAAAAAATACTCTGCATCGCTGAAAAGACGTTCAAAGGACTATTCGGGCGTGAAACTATTAAAAAATGGCTTAAAGCATTTTTTAAAAGGTTTTTTTCACAGCAGTTTAAGCGTTCTTGCGTGCCAGACGGAGTGAAAGTCGGTTCCGTATCGCTTTCGCCGAGGGGAGACTGGCGAATGCCTTCGGACGCCGTAGCAAAACTGTGGCTTGACAATATAGATTAAAAGCGGTTATAACCGCTTTTTTTTATAATGCTTTAAACTATTTAATTTATTAAATTGACTTTTATGTTTAAAAGGTGTACAATAAAAACAGATATAAACTTATCCTTTCGGATATCGTATATATTTAAATTAAATAATCAGGAGGCTTTATGGTAACCTATACGTACGGCAGCCTGTTTCTTTCAAGCAACATAGGCATTGGCTTGGCAATAGGGCTTATTGTCGGTGCTTTTGTTGTTGCGCTTTGTATTGGAGCTTTGGTCAGTTTTTTCTTGTCGAAACTGCTGGCTAAAAAGAGGTTGGGAGACGTTCAGTCAAGAACTCAGAAAATGATTGACGACGCTATGCAGGAATGTAAGGCGTTGAAAAAGGAAGCAATATTAGAGGCTAAGGAACAGGAACTGCAACTGAGAAACGAGTTTGAAAAGGAAAGCAAGGAGAAGAAATTTGAATTGCAGAAGCAAGAGCAAAGGCTTATGCAGAGAGAAGACTCGTTGGAAAAGAAAGAGGAGTCGCTCAATAAAAAGAACGACGCATTGGAACAGCAGAAGAAAGATCTTGCAAATAAAGAGCTTGAAGTTAAAAAAACTCAGGACAAGATCAATCATCAGCACGAATTGATGATAAGCGAACTTGAAAAGGTCGCACAGCTCACCAAGGAAGAAGCAAAACAGGTTTTATCAAATGAGATACTTGAAGAGACGCGTCACGACGTTGCGCTTCAAGTAAGAAATATCGAACAGACCGCAAAAGACGAAGCTATTCTGGAAGCAAAAAAAATTATTTCTCTCGCCGTTCAGCGCTGTGCCGCGGATCACGCGTCGGAAATAACAGTTTCCGTCGTTCAGTTGCCGAGTGACGATATGAAAGCAAGGCTTATCGGCAGAGAAGGCAGAAATATCCGCGCTATTGAGAATGCGACGGGAATCGAACTTATAATAGATGATACTCCCGAAGTCGTAATTCTTTCAGGGTTCGATCCAGTAAGGCGTGAAGTTGCAAGACTTTCGCTTGAAAAACTTATTACAGACGGCAGAATTCATCCGGCAAGAATAGAAGAAACCGTTGAAAAAGTTCGCAAGGAAATGGATATCGAGCTGAAAACCGCCGGTGAAAGCGCGATGTTCGAGGTCGGAATTTTCGGACTTCATCCCGAAATAATCAAATTGCTCGGCAGATTAAAATACAGAACGAGTTACGGTCAGAACGTTTATAAACATTCTATCGAAGTTGCTCAGCTTGCGGGGCTTATGGCGTCCGAACTCGGTTTAGACGTAAATCTCGCAAAGCGTGCAGGACTTTTACACGATATAGGAAAAGCGGTCGATCACGAACAGGAGGGAACGCACGTTCAGCTCGGTGCGGATTTAGCAAAGAAATACCGCGAAAGCAATAAAGTAATTAATGCTATTGCCGCACATCACGGTGATTGCGAACCTACTACAATCGAAGCGGTTTTGGTTGCCGCAGCAGACGCAATATCGGGGGCAAGGCCCGGAGCCAGAAGAGAAACCGGAACAAACTACGTCAAGCGTCTTGAAAAGCTTGAACAGCTTGCAGGTGATTTCAGGGGCGTTGATAAATGCTATGCAATACAGGCAGGCAGAGAAGTAAGAGTAATCGTTAAGCCCGAACAGGTTGACGATGCGCAGACTCTGTTTCTGGCTAAAGACATTGCAAAGAAGATAGAAAAAGAGTTGGAATACCCCGGTCAGATTAAAGTAAACGTAATCAGGGAATTCCGTGCAAGTGAATACGCAAAATGATTAATGAATGAAAAACCCGAAATACTTCTTTTGAAGTATTTCGGGTTAATTTTTTAAATGTAATTATTTTATCGTATTAGTTGTAGTCAGTCTATTTCTATACACTTTGTTACTTTGTCAGGTTTTCAAATTTTTCTAATATTTCTATAATAAATTGCCGTGTATTATCAAAGTCGTTTTCGTCAGTCTGTTTTTGTTGATTCCGCTAAATTTTCGTATTTACTTACTTAATATGTAGAAGCAAACAGAGAATATAGGTAAGTTCAGAACTACAAGTATAGGCATAATAATTTTACTGAATATGTCTCCTACCGATGTGAAATTTACCTTTAAAAGTATTGAAACGAGAAAAATTATCGCTATAAGAATTACCGTGATAATAATGCATGCCGTCAGATAAATAGTTGACGAGGGGCGTCTGGTTATTTTTCCTATATCTGTATAATACAGTATGGCAAAAATTGCAAGCTGTGCTAAAGCAACGGCAAAAATAACAAAAGGATAAGCAAGGTTTACGCCGAGATCTTTTTTGAACAGCAGACACATAACGAATTCGAACATAAGTATCACTGCAACAATAAGAGAGCACTTCAATAGCGTACCGCCAAAATTATAGCTTTTTCTGCGGTTATTGACGATATATTCCGTTGAATTTACACGCAGACCGTCGGCTTCTGCTTTCGAAGCCAAATCGTTCGGCTTTTGTTGCGGGCGTGGCATTTCAGGCTCGCTTTCGCGTACGGCAGGTTTGCCTTTTACTGTTTTATCGAATAACCTGTTAATAAGATTTCTATAATCTCTTTCGGTTTCCGGCTTATTATTATAAATAAGTTTTTCCGTAACAATTTTATCTGCGACAGGCATAATCTCGACTTCCTTAGGCGGAGGGGGAGCCGGTTCCGAAATTAGTCTAAGATAATTTTCGTGTACGATTTTACGCTGTTCGGGATCCATCGGCGGAATTTCGTTTACGGGCGCAGGCTTTTCAATAATAGGCGTAGCGTAAGTTGGTGTGCTTTCTTTCACTTCCGACTGCCGAACTTCTTTAATTTCGATTTTTTCTTCTTCGTCATCGTCGTCATTTGTTTTAACAACGGGAACTCGGCTTGTTGTCTGTTTCAGAATTTTAAAGTCAACGGGAGTGGGAGCAGGACGCGAAAAATCAAAAGAGCGGTCGGAAATAAGGTTGTCGATTACCGTTCTCGAATATTCCCATTCAGCCTGATTTTTTTCTGTGATTTCTCTTCCGCTGTCGGTGAGTGTGTAATATTTTCTTCTTCCGCCAAGAGAAACTTCGTCGGTCTTCCAGTATGCGTTGATATAACCCTGTGTTTCAAGACGTTTCAACGCACTGTAAAGCGTAGGCTGTTTCAAAGAGTATTGACCGTGGCTTTTTTTCTCTATTTCTTCGATTATTTCATATCCGTATTTATCACGTTCGTACAAAGTGCGCAAAATTATGGTATTAATATGTCCTCTGATCAAATCGGCGCTTATTCCGCTCTTTGAATCTTCTGCTGCTGATTCTTCAATTTGATTTCCGTTCAAATCTTTTTGCTCGTCCATTTTATCCTCCGTGTTTTCCATATTATATCATAATATGGTATTTATGTCAATAATTTGATAAAAATAAAGGGTACTATGTCACACATAAAAGATAAAAATTGTTCAATTTAATGGACTTTTTGCTAAAAAAGTGATATATTTTATTTAATTTGAGAAATCCTGGTGGTAATATGTACAGGCATATTAAAAGTTATGAATTGAGATATACCGACGTAGATGCATTCGATAATTTGAAGCTGTCGTCGCTTTTATCGTTTTTGGAAGAGTCGGCTTGTCTTTCGGCGGACGAGCTTGGCTTCGGCTATGACGATATAGCTCCGTCAAATCTGGGATTTGTTGTCGTGAACTGGTATATAGAATTAAACAGAGCTGTGAAACTCGGTGAAATTTTAACTGTTCATACTTGGCCGATAAAACCGAAAATGCTGATATTTTTGAGGGATTTTGAATTGTTTTGCGGCGAAGAAAAAGTCGGCGTATGCACTGCAAGATGGTGTATGATCGATACAAGAACTTTTTCTCCCGTTCCCGTATCGGCATTTTTCTCCGAGAAGGATTTTGAAGGATACAATACTGAAAGAGCAATAGATTTTAAGGGTTGGAAAATACCTGCGCTGAATAACGGTAGTAGCGTCTATTCCAAAGTTATCAGATATTCCGACTATGATCATTATTTCCACGTCAACAATACCAAATATGCGGATTTTATGTTTGACGTATTTTCGGTTGACGAACTCAAAGATAAGCGCATAAATTCGGTTCAGATAAGCTACGTGAAACAGTGTAAGGAAGGCGAAGAAATTGCTTTCTTTAAACAAAAGCAAGACGGCTACTTTATTATAGATGGTAAAGTGAGCGACGAGATAAGAGTTCAGATGAGGATAGGTTTTAATGAACTTTGACTATAAAGTTATACGTTCAAAGCGAAAAACCGTTTCAGTTTCTGTATCTTCCGACAATGCAATAACGGTAAAGTGTCCGTTTGGATTAAGCGATTCGGCGGTAGATGATTTTATCGATTCGAAATCCGAGTGGCTTTATCGTGTAATAGCGGAAAATAACGTTAAAAATTCTATCAATGCAAGTATTTTGAATTTTAGTGAGATTTATGTCTGCGGACAGAAAGTTCCTCTGATTTTTACTGATTTCAACCGAATAGAAAGTGATGCTGTCTTTGTCAAAGATAAAGCTTCAATCAAAAAAGCATATATGAAATTTTTGTCCTGCGGGCTTGTGGCTTCCGCTGAAAATGTTTCAAGAGAGTTGAAATTGAAATGTGGAAATTTTTCGGTCAGAGCATATAAATCGCGCTGGGGATGCTGTGATAAATACGGTAATATAACGCTTAATTATCTATTGACAATGTTGCCTTATTATCTTCAAAGGTACGTTATTGTACACGAACTTTGCCATACGGTTTATTTCAATCACTCTGTCAAATTTTGGAAACTCGTAGAAAAATACGAGCCGAATTATAAAATATGCAGAAAAAATTTACAGGGGTATAACTTCCTCATTAAACTATATTGATCGGTAGTGAAATGATATATTTTGACAATGCGGCAACGTCAAGACCTGACGAAGCAAGCGTGAAACAGGCGGAAAAATTTCTTTTAAACGATTTCTATAATCCGTCTGCGCTTTATAAAAACGGGCATAGAATTCAGCTTGAAATTAAAAGTTCGGCTGAAAATATTTTACAGACTGTTGCAGACTGTGAAAATTTTTCGCTCATCTTTACATCCTGCGGAACGGAAGCTGACAATCAGGCTGTCTTTTGCGCGGGCAAGCGCGGTAACGTGGTTACAACACTTAGTGAACATTCTGCTATTTTTTCTGCCGTAAACGAGCTCAAACAAAGGGGAATAGAAGTAAGGTTTGCCAATCTTACTTCAGAAGGTAAGACGGATGTTGATCATTTGCTGTCGCTTGTTGACGATAAAACTTCTTTGGTTTCGGTGATTCACGTCAATAACGAAACGGGTGCGATAAACAACATTTTTGATATCGCAAAAAGGGTAAAAGCCAAAAATAAATACACGCTTTTCCATTCGGACGGTGTGCAGGCCTATGGAAAGGTGCCTTTCAGACTTACGTCTGATATAGATCTGTATTCGGTGAGTGCGCATAAAATAGGCGGTGTCAAGGGTTGCGGTGCATTGATTAAGCGCAAAAGTCTGGTTTTAAAACCGTATATTTACGGCGGAGGACAGCAACAGAATTTAAGAAGCGGAACCGAAAACGTTTTTGCAATAAAATGCTTCGAATACGCATCGTTAAAGCGTTATAGTCAAATAAAAAATAATTTTAATAAAGTGGACCAAATAAAAACCACTATAATATCGGGGCTCGATAAGGAATTATTTAAAATTATTTCAGGTCGGGAAAGTTCGCCGTATATACTTTGTGTTTCCGCCGTGGGACTTCGCGGTGAAACGGTAATGCACGAAACCGACGACAGCGGTCTGATAATAGGAACGGGCTCGGCTTGTTCGTCGAACGCAAACAAGCGCCATTCAAGGGTGATTTTAGCGTGCGGTATTGATGAAAATGTTGCTGACGGTGTACTGCGCCTGAGTTTTTCGGCTGAAAATACAGAGAAAGAGGCGCAAACGGCTGTTGATATTTTAAACGGTTTAGTAAAACATAGAAAAGAAGTGATGCGGTAAAATGGAAAAGGTTATAATAGTAAGATATTCTGAGATACACTTAAAAGGAAACAACAGAGGCTGGTTTGAAAAGGTTTTAGTCGTTAATATGGAAAAAAGCCTGAAAGGATTGAGGCACGAAATACGCAGACAGAGCGGAAGGTATTTAATTGAAAATTTTGATTCGGAGAATACGGACATAATTTTAAATAAACTAAAAAAAGTTTTCGGAATACATTCTTACAGTGTTGGTTTAAAGGTTAACTCCGATTTAAACGAAATTTATAATGCGTGCTTGGAGGTTTGTGGGGATGAGGGAACTTTTAAAGTTGACACGCATAGAGCCGACAAAAAGTTTCCGCTTAATTCGATGCAGTTAAATGCCGAAATCGGCGGAAAACTGCTTAATGATAATCCTAAACTTAAAGTCGACGTGCATAATCCTTTGTTCATAATAAACGTGGATATAAGGGAGAACGGAACAGCTCTTGTGTTCAACGAATTTTTTAAAGGGGCAGGCGGTATGCCTGTCGGAACTGCCGGAAAAGGATTGTTGTTAATTTCGGGCGGTATAGACAGTCCTGTTGCCGGACATATGATAGCTAAGCGCGGTATGAGTATAGAATGTCTGCATTTTCACAGTTATCCGTATACCAATATGCAGGCGAAAGAAAAAGTAATCGAACTTACTAAGCGTTTATCGTCTTATATCTGCGGAACAATACTTAACGTTGTGTCCGTAACGCATATTCAGGAAGAAATTCATAAGAAATGCGACGGCGAGTATATGGTGACACTGTTAAGAAGATTTATGATGCGAATTGCGGAAGAGGTTGCAAAACGGCGCGGTGCGCAATGTCTTATTACGGGTGAAAGTCTTGCTCAGGTTGCAAGTCAGACGATAGAGGGGATGACATCGTCAAACAGTGTAATTAAAGATCTGCCGGTTTTGAGACCGCTCTGCGGATTCGATAAGAATGAAATTATAGAGAGAAGCAGGTTGATAGGAACGTATGAAATTTCTATCGAACCGTATGAAGATTGCTGTACTGTATTCTTGCCTAAGCATCCTGTTACACGACCTAAACTATGCGATATAGAGAGAGAGGAAAAGAAGCTTGACATTGATGCGCTTGTGGATGAGGCGCTGTCGGGAATTGAAATTATAAAAATCTGATGTTAATAAATATCTGCTCACGTCTGAGTGGATATTTATTTTAGTCGTACCAGTTTTTATGCGCGATATCCGGAAGCTTGTCCTGAATATAACCCGATTCTCCGATTTTTACTGTGGGGAGCATAATCTCACTGCCATAATAAATTTTTAAACCGTCTTTAAAATAGGGTGTAACCGAATAGGTGTATTGTCCATCGATGGGGGCATCTGTAATTGTTTCTTTCCACGGACCGTCATATATCGTATCGGTTTTACCGTTTTTATTGCGTTTTATCAGAAATGAATAGTACTTTGCGTGACATAATTGGATGTTAACTTTATTTTTATTTACACTTATTTTAGGGGTCGGAATATTAGGTGAAGAGAATCTGTTCGAAACAGCTATCAGCTCGCTGCCTTTTAAAAGTTTGACAGTCATTAAATTGAGTTTGGGACAAATACTGTCGGCAAGCAGAATTTTATTGTTTAATTCATATTCTTCTCTGTCGATATTCACTGTCGAAGTTCCGGAATCGGTATCGAGTTTGTCTGGGGTATGCGAGGCGTAAGCCGAAGCTAAAATAGATTTCATTAATTTACAGCAGTCGTTTCCGCCAGTTATGTGTGATTTTTTATTATCCTTGTCGCCGAGCCATACGGCGAAACAATTTTCGGAGGTATAGCTTACCGCGTAAGCGTCGGTGTTGCCTTCCTGATTACCGCAGGTGCCTGTTTTGCTTGCAACGTCGAAATTGAATTCTTTCAGTTTTTTTGCTGTACCGCTTTTACTTGTTTCAATCAGAATTTCGTTCATAAGCGAACAGGTACCTTCCGAAAATACTCTGTTTGAAACAGGGGCACATTTATATAGGATGCGCCCGTCTTTGGAAACGATTTCTCTGATAAATTTCGATTGAAGGTAACTTCCTTTGCGCGGGAAAACAGAATATTTGTCGGCAAGTTCTTTTATACTTAATCCGTATTTCATTCCGCCGAGTGCAAGCGATAAGTTTTTTTCATCGTCACAAAGCTCGGTGTTCATTGCTTTTAAATATTTTTCGCTTTTATCGATTGTCAGTGCGTTCAATGTTTTGACTGCTGGGATATTATAGCTGTTTTTTATGCTTTCCGTAACCGTTACGAAACCGTGATATTTTTTGTCATAATTTTCGGGTGAGTATCCGCTGTAATTTATTTTTTCGTCGAGAATTTTAGTGAACGGATTAATCTGTCTTTCTTCTATTGCGGGTGCGTAAACAAAAATGGGTTTGGCGGTGGAGCCCGGTTGACGTTTTGCGCCGCTCACGGTAGTTTTGTATGCCTTGACTCCGCCTGAAAAATTGTCGGTAATAATAACGGCGTTGTCGCAAGGGTATTCAAGATTTTCAATTTGATTCTGTGCGTAAGGATCGAGATAAGTAGTAATTTTGCAGCCGTCTGTCAAAAGATAATTGTTGAAATCGATTTCTTCCAGCTCATCAAAGATAGCGCTTATATAGCTTTCGTATTTACCGTTGGTGCTTTTCATTTCGGCATTAAGCGGCAGATTGACGGTAGAAGCGTAAACGGTATCGTCTATATAACCGCAGGTTAGCATATTGTGTAATACAATATTCCTGCGTTTTAATGATTTTTCCGGATTTTTGAAAGGTGAATAGTTATTCGGCGAAGAAAGCAGGCCGACGATGGTTGCGCTTTCGGCAAGATTGAGATTTTCGGCTTTTTTGTTAAAGTAAAATTCCGCCGCGCTTTGCAAACCGTAGCAATTGTGACCGAAATAGATAGTGTTAAGATACATTTCAAGAATTTGGTCTTTCGAATACCGTTTTTCAAGCTTTTTCGTGAGTTTGATTTCTTTGAGTTTTCGCTTTATCGTCTTGTCGCTTGAAAGATGGGTATTTTTAATAAGCTGCTGGCTGATAGTTGACGCGCCTTCTTTAAACGAGCCCGAGGCTATGTTTTTGAATAAAGCTTTTATCATGCGCTTATAATTCAGACCGTTATGCGAATAAAAAGACCTGTCTTCCGAGGCAATAAATGCGTTTATCGTATCGGGGTTGAGTTTGCTGAGCGAGACGCTCTTTTTTTGAATTTCGAGCGAGGCGTCGGTTATTTCGTTTCCGTTTTCGTCGCAGATAATTATATTCTGTCCTGCGCCGACCAGCTTGTTTGCGTCCAGAACTGCGCCTTTGGTAATGAGAAAGTATGCAAGCAGCAGTGAAAAAATTATTACGGATATGCAAAGCAAAATAATTGCAGAGATTTTAAGAAAGGTTTTCATTAAGTTTAGTATTTATTAATTTTAATATTTTGTTTCAAAATAATTGAAAATTTTTGCAAAAAATTATATAATTAAGTTAATATGCAAAAGTTTTATCATATAGTTACGTACGGCTGTCAGATGAACGTACACGAATCGGAGAAAATTGCGGGTATTCTGCGCGAACTCGGTTATGAATACTGCGAAGAGGCGGAGAACTCCGATATCGTAGTTTTTAATACTTGCTGTATAAGAGAAAATGCCGAAAATCACGCTTTCGGCAATATAGGTATGTTTAAAAAATTAAAGGCAAAAAACCGCAATATGATTATTGCGGTAGGAGGTTGTCTTACTCAGCAGATGGGGAAAGCCGATAACGTCAAATCAAAATTTCCGTTTGTCGATATAATTTTCGGAACGCATAATCTGCATAAACTCAAAGACTATATTTTAATGAAGGAAAAGCAGAAAAAAGCAGTAATAAGTATCGAAGAATTTGACGGAACGATTGTAGAAGGCGAAAAACCTTATAGGACAAGTTATCCGAATGCCTGGGTCAATATTGCGTACGGCTGTAACAATTTTTGCAGTTACTGCATTGTGCCTTACGTGAGAGGCAGAGAGAGAAGCCGTAAATCCGAAAACATAATTTCGGAGGTCGAAAATCTTATTTCAGAAGGTTATAAAGAAATAACTCTTTTGGGTCAGAACGTGAATTCGTACGGGAACGGTACGCAGGATATTTCTTTCCCACGGCTTCTTGAAAAGATTGCCTGCCTTGACGGAAATTTCAGACTTCGTTTTATGACGAGTCATCCGAAAGATTTTTCCGAGGAACTTGCCGAAGTTATGGCAAAATATCCTAAGATTTGTCACAGCCTGCATCTGCCTGTTCAAAGCGGATCGGATACGGTTCTGAGTCGGATGAACAGAAAATATACGGTGGCTGACTACCTGAACAAATTAAAGATTTTGCGTAAATACATACCTGACTGCGCGGTAACTACCGATATTATAGTCGGTTTTCCGGGCGAAACGGACGACGATTTTAACGCAACCGTAGATTTGGTCAAAAAGGCAGACTTTTCCTCGGCATTTACTTTCGTTTATTCTAAAAGGGAAGGCACGGTCGCATCTAAAATGCCGGATCAGATTTCCGAACATATTTCAAAACGCCGAATTATGGAATTGATAGAAGTTGTGAATGCCCAGACACGGTGCCAGTCGGAAAAATACGTAGGTAAGAAAATTAAAATACTATGTGAAGGTTTTGACAGTAAAAAAAAGACTTATTTAGGCAGAGACGAATACGGCAGAATGGGCTATTTTGAAAGCGACAAAGATGAAGTGGGTAATTTTGTTGATATTTTAGTGGAAAAAGCGAACGGGGTTTCGCTGATAGGTAAAAAGGTATAATTATGGCGTTGTCACAAATGATGCAACATTATCTTTCCGTGAAGGAAAAATATAAGGACTGTATAGTATTTTACAGACTCGGCGATTTTTACGAGATGTTTTTCGATGATGCGATAAAAGCATCTAAACTGCTTGATCTTACCTTGACCGGCAGGGACTGTGGGCTTTCCGAGCGCGCACCAATGTGCGGAATACCCTTCCACGCTGCTGATAACTATATAGCAAAATTAGTTTCTTTGGGAGAAAAGGTCGCAATTTGCGAACAGCTCGAAGATGCATCGCAGGCAAAGGGAATAGTTGAAAGGGGGGTCATAAGAGTAGTTACGGCAGGAACTATTACCGACGACGAGCATCTTGATGAAAAAAAGAGCAATTATATCTGTTGCGCGTATAAAACAGGGAACGGGATCGCCCTTTGCTGGGCAGATATTACTACGGGTGAACTTACTGCGACGGAATTCAGCGGCGAAAACGATATTGGTAAAGCCGTTTCAAGAATGGTCAATCTTGGAGTAAAGGAAGTTATATGCAACGACGAAATGCTTATGTCTTCTGAAAATCTGCCCGAAGTCGTTCGCGGAATTCTTCCGCATTTTTCAAATTATCCTTCATTTGCTTTCAAATATTCGGTTGCCGAGAGAACGCTTTTAGAGCAGTTTAACGCAAAAACTCTTTCCGCATATCCTGTTGCGGGCAAAGAAAACTGCGTCAGCTCCGCAGGGGCGCTTTTGCAGTATCTGAAAGAAACTCAGATGCACTCTCTTAAAAATATCAACGGCATAAAATATTTATCAAACGACAGCTTTATGCAGCTTGACAGTACGGCGGTAAAAAACCTCGAACTCGTCAAATCGTTGGGATCAGGAAAAAAATACGGGTCGCTTTTATGGTTGATGGATAAGACGAAAACAGCTATGGGTGCGCGTCTTTTGTCCAACAGTATACTGTATCCGTATTGTTCGATTCAGGATATAAATTACCGTCTTGACGGCGTGGAGGAGCTTTTCAATTCTACTGTTGTAAGACTGGGAATAACAGATCTCCTCAAAGAAATGAAGGATATAGAAAGGCTGACGGGCAAAATAAGCAATAATATTATTATGCCGCGTGATTGCATTTCGCTTTCACAGTCGCTGGCAACGGTGCCGAATATTAAATTTCAGCTTTCGGGTTTCAATTCGAAAGTTTTAAACGATATTTCCGAAAATCTTTTGGATTTATCGTCTGTTTATAAACTTTTGGAAGACGCAATTAATCCCGATGCTCCTGCGCAGATGAAAGACGGCGGATACATAAAAGCAGGTTACAATTCTCAGCTTGACGAGCTGAGGGCTTTAAACAGCAACGTAAACAAACTTTTATTAGAAGTTGAGGCGCGGGAAAGAGATGCTACGGGAATAAGGACGCTGAAAATCGGCTTTAACAGGGTTTTCGGTTATTATATCGAAGTTTCAAAATCGTTCAAAGACAGTGTTCCTTTAAGTTATCAGCGCAGACAGACGCTTGCTAATGCGGAGAGATACACTACGGATGAGTTAAAAGAGCTTGAAAATAAAATACTCAACAGCGAACAGGCTTCTTTAAAACTCGAATCCCAGATTTACGAACGGATTAAATCTGTACTTGCAGACAATATCAATAACTTTAAAATAATAGCTTCTAATATAGCTCAGCTTGATTTGATTTGTTCTTTTGCCGAAACTGCAAAAACAAACCGTTACGTTCGTCCTCAGATAGTCGGCTCCGAACAGCCTTTTGTAATCAGAGAGGGACGGCATCCCGTAGTTGAAACAATTTCAAAGGAACGCTTTATTCCTAACGATTTATTGCTGGATGAAAATGAAAACAGAACGATGATTCTTACCGGTCCGAATATGGCAGGTAAAAGTACTTATATGCGTCAGACCGCCATAATTGCGATAATGGCGCATTTGGGCAGTTTCGTGCCGGCAAAGACAGCGCAGATTCCGCTCATCGACAGAGTTTTTACAAGAGTCGGTGCGAGCGATAACCTTATATCCGATCAAAGTACTTTTATGGTTGAAATGATTGAAGTTGCGTCCATTTTGCAGAATGCGACGAAAAACAGTCTTCTGATACTTGACGAAGTGGGGAGGGGAACAAGTACTTATGACGGACTGAGCATTGCGTGGGCGGTTACCGAATATTTAACGGATAAAATAGGCGCTAAAACAATGTTTGCGACACACTATCACGAACTTACAGAGCTTGAATATAAATTGCACGGAATCAAAAATTATAAAATTTCGGTCAAAGAAGTGAACGGCGGTATAGTCTTTTTGAGAAAGATTATGCGCGGAGGTGTGAACAGAAGCTTCGGTATAGAGGTGGCTTCACTTGCAGGTGTGCCCGAAGCTGTTACGGCGAGAGCCAAAGAAATTTTAAGACAGATCGAAAGCGGAGAGAAAGAGTTCGAAACACATTTCGACGAAGCTGAAGAGTCTGCTGTAAAATCCGAAATCGAGACGATTTTAAGTGAAATAGATATCGATAACGTTTCGCCTTTGCAGGCTTTTATGATTTTGGGCGATCTTGTTGAAAAGGCAAAGAAAATCTAACTTTGAAGGCTACGTATGAAAAAAATAAATATACTTACAAAAAGCGTATACAATAAAATTGCCGCAGGTGAAGTCGTGGACAGACCTTATTCGGTCGTAAAAGAGCTCGTCGAAAACAGTCTCGATGCAGGCGCAACCGAAATCGAAGTCCATATCGAAAGCGGCGGAAAACAGCTGATAAAGGTCATTGATAACGGTTGCGGAATAGACCGCGAGGATATGCGTGCTGCGTTTTTTCCTCATGCAACGAGCAAAATCGCAACTGCCGAGGATATAGAAGATATAGCGACGTTGGGTTTCAGGGGTGAAGCGCTTGCAAGTATTTCTGCTGTATCTAAAGTAGAACTTACTTCTGTAACCGAAGGAAATCCGGCATATTCTGTAAAGTGTATCGACGGAACGGTGGGTGCGGTAGAGCCTGCCACACTTGAAAAAGGCACTGAAATTATTGTAAGGGATTTATTTTATAACGTGCCTGCAAGAGCTAACTTTTTAAGAGCGGATAAGAAAGAAGAATCGGATATTTCAAATTTTATGACTCGTTTCATTCTGGGAAATCCTTTTGTTTCATTCCGCTATTTTACAGACGGAAAACTTACATTGCAGTCTGACGGTACGGGGCTTGATGAGGCGGTGGCGCGGGTTTACGGTACTAAAACTTTATCAAATTGCTTTAAAATCAACGTGGTAAAAGACAGTATAAAAATTTACGGATTTATCGGAAACCAGAATTTTTATAAACCGAACAAAACGTATCAAAGCGTATTTTTAAACGGCAGATATGTTATAAACTATACTGTCAGCGCCGCAGTTTCGAAATGCTATGACTCGTATATTATGAAAAGGCAGTATCCGTTTTACATATTGTTTATCGAAATGCCTGCAAAATATATTGACGTCAACGTCCATCCGAACAAGATGGACGTGAGGATTTTGGCAAGTCATTCGCTGTTCAGTCTTATTTATGACTCGCTGAACGATATACTTGACGGTACGGCGCATGCCGCTGATTTTGTAATAGACAGCGTAAGGGTGCCCGAAATAAAATCGAATTTTACCGAATCGGAAAATCAAATACAAAGCAGTAATTATTTTCAGTTTAATTCGAAATCCGAAGAAACTGTAATTCCCACCGATACGCAGACGGAAATCAAATATTACGATCCGTGCAAAGACAACTTTTTCTTTGATATAAACAAAGAAAAAGAAGAACATCTTATGTGTGTTTCCAATGATTCGATTCCTGCGGGGCTTGGCAAAGATCCTCGTGTGGACGAGGCGTACGAACGCAGAAAATACGAACAGCAGATGATAGAGTACGAAAGCTGTAAGTATAAAGGTAATTTATTTAATACTTATCTTATGTATGAAATCTGTGATAAGGTATATATAATCGATCAGCATGCGGCGCACGAGCGACTTATTTATGACAGGCTTCGTGAAAAAATCGAGCAAAGAAAAATCGACAGACAGATTCTTCTGGAACCGTATTTGTTTACGGCGAACGCAGAAGAAGCGGAATTTATAGAAACAAACATCCGCGTTATCAGAAGTCTGGGCTTTGATATTAAGCCTTTCGGTACGAGCGCGTACAAAGTGGATGAAGTTCCCGTCGATTTGCAGAATATCAATATTGAAGATTTCTTTAATGAAATTCTTTCAAACGTAAAGGGGCTTTCGGAAATAAAGCTTGTAGATATATTAAAAGATAAGATAGCAATGACGGCTTGCAAGCACGCAATCAAGGGCGGTATGAAACTTACCGATGAAGAAATCGAGCAACTGTTTTTAATGCTGAAAGGCAACGTGGGGTTGAAGTGCCCTCACGGCAGACCTGTCTGCGTCTTGCTTGAAAAGAAAGATATCGAGAAAATGTTTAAAAGGATAGTTTAGTTTGAATAAACTTCTTATTATCTGCGGAGCAACCGCTACGGGTAAAACAAAGCTTGCAATCGATCTTGCAAAGAAATTGCAGACAGAAATAATTTCAGCCGATTCACAGCTCATATATAAAGGACTTGACATAGGGACGGCAAAGCCTGACGAACGTGAAATGGGCGGAGTCAAACATCATTTGATAGACGTTGTTTTGCCTGATTCCGATTTCAGCGTAACCGATTACGCCGAAACGGCAAAGCCTATAATTAAAAGTTTGCTCGATAATTGCAAAATCCCGATTATATGCGGCGGAACGGGATTCTATATCAATTCGCTTCTTTACGATTTGAGTTACGGGAATACCGCCAAAGATGACTCCGTCCGCAGGAAATACGAGGAAATTGCAGAGAAAAAAGGCAAAGAATATTTGTTTTCGATTCTGAAACAAATTGACCCGTCGACCGCCGAAAAGCTTCACTGCAACGACGTGAAACGAGTTATTCGCGCCTTGGAGATCTATGAAATAAGCGGAAAGAAAAAGTCGGACATATGCGACGAACTGAAGTCTAAATACGAATATCTCGCCGTTGCAATTGATTTTCCGAGAGATGAGCTATACAAACGGATAGATTTACGCGTCGATGAAATGTTTAAAAAAGGACTTGTCGGAGAGGTGGAAAATTTATTGAATACCGGAATTGACGAAAAATGTCAGTGTATGCAGGCGATAGGATATAAAGAAGTTGTAAATTGTTTGAAAAACGGTAATAAAGAGAGTATTATGCGTGACATAATCAAGTTAAATACCCGTCATTACGCAAAAAGGCAGATAACTTTTTTTAAAAAAATGCAGGATATCGTGTGGTTAAAACCGCAGGACGCGACTGCGGAATATGTGTTGGGGTTACTTAATGGAAAATAAAGTTTTTATAGAAGAATGCGAAAGCCGTTTAAAAGATAAATTTGAAAAAATAGAGGACATCGCATATTTTAATCAACGCAAAGTATTAAATGCTTTCAGTGAGTACAGAATTGCACTCAGGCATTTTAACGGAACAACGGGTTACGGTTATGACGACGAGGGCAGGGATTGTTTAGGCAAAATTTATGCTCGCGTTTTCGGTGCCGAAAGCGGTATCGTATCGCCCCATATTTTATCGGGTACACATTCGCTTACTGTTGCTCTGTTCGGACTTTTGCGTCCAAACGATAAAATACTTTGCATAACGGGTATGCCGTACGACACGCTTCGTCCCGTAATATTCGGTGAAGGAAACGGGTCTTTAAAAGATTTCGGTATAAAATTCGACTACTGCGAATTGAAGGAAGGAGATTTTGATTTTACGGCAATTAAATCAAAATTGAAAAATATAAAACTCGTATATATCCAGCGTTCGCGCGGATATGAACTTCGCGACGCGCTTTCCTGCGAACAAATAGGAAACGCCTGTAAATTTTTACGCGACTGCGGTTTCAGCGGGTGTATATTCGTTGATAATTGTTACGGCGAATTTGTGGAAAAGAAAGAGCCTGCAGACGTCGGCGCAGATATTATTGTCGGTTCTCTTATCAAAAATGCAGGCGGAGGGCTTGCGCAGAACGGAGGATATATCTGCGGTAAGGAAAAGTATATCGATTTGATCGGCAGAAGATTGACGGCTCCGTCTATAGGACTTGAAGTCGGATCTTATGCCCTTGGATATCAGTATCTCTATCAGGGGCTTTTTCTCGCTCCGCATACAGTTTCGCAGGCGCTGAAATGCAGTCTTTTGATAGGTTGCGCGATGTCTGAATTAGGTTTTGAAAATTATCCATCGCTTGAAAAAATGCCTTATGATATTACAAGAGCGATTAAATTTGACAGTGCGGAGAAAATGACGGACTTTATAAGGGAAATTCAGTTTTCGTCGCCCGTTGACAGCTTTGTTACCTGCGAAGCCTGGGATATGCCCGGTTATGACGAAAGGATAATAATGGCGGCAGGAACGTTCGTTTCGGGCTCGTCGATAGAACTTTCAGCCGACGGTCCCGTGAAACCGCCGTATATCGCATATTTTCAGGGCGGACTTACCTATGAACACGGCAAATACGCGCTTGAAAGAATTTTAAACAAATTGAAGAGTGAGTACTCACTTTACTTATAAAGCCTGTTTACGACTTATTCGGGGATAAGATAGTGACTAAGGTAAGATCTTTTGCAACCGAAAGACTGAATGCAGTTAAAAACTTAGGTTTTATTTTGCCTGAACAAGCTTTAAAAGGACAAAACGGCGAAGAATTTAACGACTATTTTGTTTTAAAAATTAATGCCTAAAGAGGATTTATAATAAAAACGCTCTTGAACAGTTATTTCAAGAGCATTTTTATTACTTAATATTGTGAAGTATTTTACGCGAAACTGCTATCTTTTTTTTGGCATCTCGTCCGTGTTAAGGGCGTGATTTTCGTCGGTTAGCCGACAGAGCAAGTCATATAAGACAAGCAATTTTATTTTCTGTTCGGTAGCGTGTGCCATAATTTCTATGCGATTACTCCGTGTTATTTCGATATGGACATTTCTTCCAATATGCCGTAGGTGTTTTTGTAGGGTACAATATTGATAGTTTTCTTTTGTTGTAAGAACTTCGCTTCCTTGTGCGTGAACCAAGACCGCGCCCATTTCTCTCTCGTTGCGCCATTCTCGTCTTGATATTTTACCTTAACGTAGCAAACTATCCATTTCACAACCTTTGTTACTTCGCCTTGTTTAATGCCATTGATATATCCGCAATTCAAATGCTTTAATATTTTTGCGTTTAATTTATTCCTATATACAACTCTGTAAAAAAACAGATACGCCGCTATGCAAAGCAAGCCCGTAAATACACAAGCAAGTATTAAATGTGTGTTATTATTTTTTTGTCGAAGGGCTATGCTCGCCAACGTGCCGTAAGTGCTATATCCATCTGTCGGATCAATCACTATCGTAACTTTATCCCCAATATGCTCAACTGCATCTTGCTTTTGCGAAAATTGACCAACCCAACCCGAATACTCTTTACCGTCTGGTGCAACGTACAAATAAATGCACTCCCACGCGCGCCTCGTTGTTTGTGAATCGCCGGGCGATATATCTATCTCCCTGACATCTACAATTTCGGCTTCAACTTCGATACCGTTTTTTAACAACTGATTATTGTTATAGTCGCTATAACACCATATCCAAAATACTACTGTTAATACAACACATATTGCAAATGCGGCGTCTATAAATATTTGATATATGATATATTTGTTTTTGATTCCTATATCCATATTCTATACTTACCTTTTTGCTAATGACTTTTCTTCCAAAATGCCGTAGGTGTTTTTGTAGGGTACTATATTTATCGTTTTCTTTTGCTGTAAATACTTCGCTTCCTTGTGCGTAAACCAAGACCGCGCCCATTTCTCTCTCGTTGCGCCGTTCTCGTCCTGATACTTTACCTTAACGTAGCAGACTATCCATTTCAATACTTTCGTTACTTCGCCTTGCGTAACGGTATTCGGTTGCGGTGTATGAATAATTCTGTCGTTGTTATATGTACTGCCGTAAACTTTCTTCTTGATTTTCTTGTTCAGAACGTTACGGTAAATGCAACGGTATATAAGCAAATATAATACAATGGGAACGGGAATACACCATATTATCGCATCTCTTAATGCTCGTTCATAATTAAATGACGGCAAGTGTTTATCAGACCAATCGCTGTTAGGGTCAACATATATTTTTATCTTTTCCCCAACTTCCGCTTTTGCCGTACTTTCATCAGTATGAACAGCCGCTCTTCCTTTATAAATAGTTCCCCGTTCACTTTCATATTCATAAATGGTAACCCAATTTCGCGTGTTCTTATCGCTCGTAGAATAATCGTAATTATAAGATACTATCGTCGCTTCAACTTCAATT
Source organism: uncultured Christensenella sp. (assembly GCA_910583545.1). Lineage (GTDB taxonomy): Bacteria > Bacillota > Clostridia > Christensenellales > Borkfalkiaceae > Coproplasma. The sequence continues at coordinate 74,700 of CAJTXM010000005.1, forward strand.
GCATTTTCACTCAAATACTTATAGTAGCCTTGACTTGCATATTCCCACCACATAAAAATACTAGTAAGTCCAACAGCAATAGTAACTAACACTAATAGAAAAGATATTAAAACTCTATTTTTCTTTATGCCTATATCTTTAACGGTCATTATGTAATACTCTTAGTACATTAAATAATTTTCGGTAGTATAACATATTATCAGCTAATGTGCAAGTAATCATAAAAAGATAACGTTATTTTTTGTAAATAAGACAGGGAAACAGGCGTGACAGCTTGTCACGCCTGTTTTGTGAATATTTGTGCTTAATACATTCCGCCCATATCGGGATTCATAGGAGCGACGGGAGCGGGAGGAGTGGGGATATCGGTAACGATGCTTTCGGTCGTGAGCAGTGTTGCCGCAACCGATGCCGCATTCTGAAGCACCGAGCGCGAAACCTTTGTCGGGTCGATTATACCGCTCTTGACCATATCGGTATACTCGTTTTTGAGAGCGTCAAAACCGTAATTTGCTTTCTTTGCCGAAAGTATATTGTTTACTACAACCGAACCGTCAAAGCCTGCGTTTTTAGCGATTTGGCGAACGGGTTCTTCAATGGCTTTCATAACTATCATTGCGCCTGTTTTTTCATCGCCTTCAAGCGTTTCGATAAGCTTTTTAAGTTCGGGAATAGTGGAAAGGAGCGCGACGCCGCCGCCGGGTACGATTCCTTCTTCGACAGCTGCGCGCGTAGCCGCAAGCGCGTCCTCAATGCGCAGTTTCTTTTCTTTCATTTCCACTTCCGTAGCTGCGCCTACGTTGATTACGGCAACGCCTCCTGCAAGTTTTGCAAGTCTTTCCTGCAATTTTTCTCTGTCGTAGTCGGACGTTGTTTCCGCAATCTGAGACTTGATTGAAGATACTCTTGCCTTTATATCCTTAGCATCGCCCGAACCGTTGATAATGGTGGTGTTGTCTTTGTCGACTTTGACCTGCGAAGCTCTGCCGAGCATATCTGTCGTAACGTCTTTGAATTCATAACCTAAATCGCTTGAAACTACCGTACCGCCTGTAAGAATAGCGATATCTTCAAGCATAGCTTTTCTTCTGTCACCGAAACCTGGAGCTTTTACCGCAACGCAGTTTAAAACGCCTTTGAGTTTATTTACGATAAGAGCGGCGAGAGCGTCGCCTTCTACGTCTTCTGCGATTATCAAAAGTCTTGCGCCCTGTTGAGCGATAGGCTCGATAACAGGCAGAATTTCCTGCAAAGAGGATATTTTTTTATCTGTAATAAGTATATAGGGGTTGTCGAGAACGGCTTCCATTTTGTCGGTGTTGGTTACCATATAAGCGGAGGCATAGCCTCTGTCAAACTGCATACCCTCAACTGTTGTAAGTTCGGTTGCCATTGTTTTGCCTTCTTCAACGGTAATTACGCCGTCTTTACCGACAATTTCCATAGCGTTCGCAATAAGTTCGCCGATTTTTTCATCGCCGGCCGAGATGGAGGCTACCTGCGAAATTCCGAGTTTGTTTTCTACCGGTTTTGAAATGGACTGAATTTTTGCGACCGCCGTATCGACTGCGGTTGAAATTCCCTTTTTCAAAATTACAGGGTTAGCGCCTGCCGCAAGGTTTTTAAGTCCTTCTTTGACGATTGCCTGTGCAAGAACAACGGCGGTCGTCGTTCCGTCGCCTGCAACGTCGTTCGTCTTTGTCGAAACTTCTTTTACGAGCTGTGCGCCCATATTTTCAAACGGGTCTTCGAGTTCTATCTCTTTTGCGATTGTAACGCCGTCGTTTGTGATGAGGGGGGAACCGAATTTCTTATCGAGGACAACGTTTCTGCCCTTGGGTCCGAGCGTAATTTTAACCGTATCGGCAATTACGTTTACGCCTGTTTCGAGTTTCTTTCTTGCTTCATCGCCGTATTTAATCTGTTTAGCCATAAAATTTCACTCCTTTATTTACTCGACAATCGCCAAAATATCGCTCTGACGTATTATCGTATATTCTTTGTCTTCGACTTTAACTTCGGTTCCGCTGTATTTTGCAAGCAACACTTTGTCGCCGACTTTCACCTGCATTTTGACTTCTTTGCCGTCGACTACTCCGCCGGGGCCCACTGCAACAACTACGCACTGCGCAGGCTTTTCCTGTGATGCGGATGTTAAATACAGTCCGCTTTTGGTTTTTTCTTCTGCTTTAAGTCCTTCGACAACTACCTTGTCGAACAAAGGTTTGATTTTCATAAATATATTCCTCCGAATAATATTTTTTTACATAGCTATTTTATAAACAAAGCTAAATAAAATGAAACATAATTATGGAAAAAATTGCTTTTTGATAAAAAACGTGATACAATTTAATCAACCTTTTAAAAGGCGGTTTATTTATGGATAAATGGGATAAGAGATTTATGGAAATGACCGAGCAAATCGGCACTTGGTCAAGCTGTTTTCAGAAGAACAGAAAAGTCGGAGCTATTATCGTAAAAGATAAACGAATAATAGCAACAGGTTATAACGGTGCGCCGCAGGGAATCAAAAGCTGTGTCGACAAGCAGGAATGTTTAAGAAAAAAAATGAACGTTCAGAGCGGAACTATGCAGGAGCTTTGTTATGCTGTCCACGCCGAACAGAATGCGATAATTCAGGCTGCAAGAGTAGGATGCAGTGTTGAGGGGTGCACGCTTTACTGTACGCACCAGCCTTGCGTCATCTGTGCAAAAATTATCATTAATTCCGGTATTTCGCGCGTTGTGTATAAAGAAGGATATCCCGACGATTTTTCTATTCAGCTTTTTAAAGAAGCCGGAGTAAAACTTGATAAATACAGTGAGTTGTGAGGTGTAAAAATGAGAAATCCTATTGTTACTTTCGAAATGGAAAACGGAAAGATAATGAAAGCGGAGCTTTATCCTGATAAAGCTCCCAATACTGTCAATAATTTTATAAGCCTTGTTTCAGACGGTTTCTATGACGGACTTATATTTCACCGCGTTATTTCTGGTTTTATGATTCAGGGCGGTGATCCGGCAGGTGTGGGCACCGGCGGTCCCGGTTATAATATTAAGGGCGAGTTTGCGATAAACGGATTTAAAGGAAACGACTTGAAGCATGAAAGAGGAGTACTTTCAATGGCTCGCGCTATGGCTCCCAACAGTGCGGGTTCGCAGTTTTTTATTATGCACAAAAATTCTTCTCATCTTGACGGACAGTATGCCGCTTTCGGAAAACTGACCGACGGATTTGAAGTGCTTGACGAAATTGCTTCTGTCAAAACCGACTGGAATGACAAACCTAAAATTCCGCAGGTAATGAGAAAAGTTACCGTTGAAACATTCGGAATAGATTATCCGAAGCCCGTTAAAAACTGATAAGGAGCCAATATGGATAATTCAGTCTATCAGAATCCGCTTATAACGAGATATGCAAGCAGGGAAATGTCAGAAAACTTTTCGGACAAAAAACGTTTTACGCTCTGGCGGAAACTCTGGATAGCTCTTGCCGAAAGTCAAAGCGAGTTGGGGTTAAATATTTCCGATGCACAAATTGAAGAAATGAAAAAATACGCCGAGTCTATTGATTTTGATTTGGCGCAAAAATATGAGAGGGAAGTGCGCCACGACGTAATGGCGCATATAAAAGCTTACGGCGATCAGGCAAAACTGTCGGCGCCAATCATACATTTGGGCGCGACAAGCTGTTTCGTCGACTGTAATTCGGAATTAATAATTATCGATCACGCATTAAAAACTGTAAAAGCAAAACTTGTAAACGTTATTAAAAACTTGAAAGATTTTGCTTTAAAGTACAAAAATTTACCGACGCTTGGATTTACGCATCTTCAGCCTGCACAGCTTACAACCGTAGGCAAGCGCGCTGCGCTGTGGTTGCAGGATCTGACTATGGATTATCACGGCATAGTCAATCTTCAAAATAATTTTAAACTGCGCGGAGTCAAGGGGACAACGGGCACGCAGGCGAGCTTTTTGGATCTGTTCGAAGGTGACGGTCAAAAGGTTAAGGAACTCGAAAAAAAAGTTGTCAAAAAACTTGGGTATGAAAATGTATTCGGTGTTACGGGGCAGACTTATCCGAGAAAGTTTGATTATAACGTTCTGTGCGTCCTCTCGCAGATTGCGCAGAGCGCTTACAAGTTTTCAAATGATATCCGCATTTTGCAGAGCATGAAAGAAATTGAGGAGCCATTTGAAAAATCGCAGATAGGTTCTTCGGCAATGGCGTATAAGAGAAATCCTATGCGTTCGGAGAGAATCAGTTCGCTTTCAAGATATGTAATTTCATTGCCGGTAAACTGCGCGGTTACAGCAGGCAGCCAGTGGTTGGAGAGAACGCTCGACGATTCGGCAAACAGAAGAATCGTAAACGCGCAGGCATTCCTTGCAATAGACGGAATTCTTAATATCTATATGAACGTTACACAGGGGCTTGTCGTTTACGAGAACGTAATTTCAAAACATATTCAAGCTGAATTGCCGTTTATGGCTACCGAAAATATTTTGATGGAATGTGTCAAATCGGGCGGAAACAGGCAGGAATTGCACGAAAGAATCCGCGTTTTATCTATGCAGGCGTCAGAAAACGTTAAGAAAAACGGTAAAGAGAATAATTTGATAGATTTAATAAAACGTGACAATATGTTTGCTGCCGTCCGTGAAAAGCTCGACGATATTCTGGATACGAAAAAATTTATCGGCAGAGCACCTGAACAGGTTGTTGAATTTATCGGAGCCGAAGTCGATCCGATTTTGAAAGACAACATTAAACTTCTCGGTTTAAACGGCAATATGGACGTTTAATGTAAAATATTTCGTGTAGGTCAGTATCGGCGACTGAAAAAAACAGTTCCGCAGATAAGCGAAACTGTTTTGGCAGGGGAGACACGATTCGAACATGCAACCGACGGTTTTGGAGACCGCGACTCTACCGTTGAGCTACTCCCCTAAGTATTAAAATCGTTATTGATTATATAATAATAAACTTTTTAAGTCAACTGTTTTAGGAGTTATATTTATGAAAAAACAATTCAAACTCGGTGTTATAGGTTATAATCTTATTACGCAGACGATCATAAAAGGCGCAGTTCTTTCAGATTTTCTGCACGAAAGAAAAATAGTAGTAGGTAATTGTCCCGAAAGCAGTTTGAAGGTTTTGGACGAACTCGGTGTTCTTTCGGTCAACGATTTGAAATACGTTGCGGAAAACAGCGAATATTTGATTATCGGGGTTAAGGCTCAGGATTTTGAAAATCTCGCAAAAAGTATCGGAGCGGTAAGACCGTCTAAAATAATTTGTGTTTCTGACGGATTGAAAAAGAACGACATCAAAACGTTGCTTTCTGCAAGTTCCGCAAAAGTTGCAAGAGCGCTTGCTAATTTGCCATCTGCGATAGGCAGCGGAGTGGTCGCCGTAGATATGTCTGATTTTAATTCGTCGTACGACGATATAGAATTTATTTCAAATCTGTTTGACTGTATAGGCACTATAGTAAGCGTAGATGAAAGCAAACTCTCCGCCGTATGCGGTCTTAGCGTCAACGGCGTAGCTTACGCGCTTATGTTTATCGACAGTTTAATCGACGCGGGGGTAAAACAGGGTTTGAAAAAAAGCGAAGCCAAGATGATTGCCGCGCAGACTTTACTTGGTTCTGCCGAAATGGTGAGCGAAGAAAAGTCTGTATCGGAATTAACTGTGCTTGCCTGCAAAAACAGTGGAACCGCATTGGAGGGTGTTAAGATACTTGAAGATAATAAATTTATGGAGATTATAGGCAACGCGGTGGAAAGCGGAGTTAAAAAACTTAACGAGCTCGATAAAAAATGAAAAAGGTAACTATATATACGGACGGCGCGTGTTCCGGAAATCCTGGAATCGGGGGTTGGGGCGCGGTGCTTATTTACGGCGGACACGAAAAGCGAATTTACGCGGCAACGGAAAATACGACAAACAATAGAATGGAGCTGACAGCCGTTATCGAAGGACTTAAAAATCTGAAAGAACCTTGCGAGGCGGATGTATACAGCGATTCGGCATATACGGTAAACGCTTTTTTGAAGGGATGGATTGACGACTGGGCAAAATCGGGCTGGAAGAAATCGGACAGCAAGCCGCTTCTTAATGCCGATTTATGGCAGGAACTGTATTCTTTATCCAAAACTCATAAATTGCATTTTATCAAAGTTAAGGGCCATTCTGACAACGAATATAATAATCTGTGCGACAAGCTGGCGACAGATGCAATAAAAAATTACAAATTGCAATTATAAATTTACGCTTTTTTATATATAATATATGTATAGGCGCGTAAATGAAAAATTATCAGAAAGCATTAAAACATACTGTGAATATCCTGGCGGCGGTACTTTTCGGTGCTGTTGCCTTTGTTTTTATTGCTTACGGCCTGGCGTATAAAAGTTTGCCTTTTATCGACAGGCATTTTATGCTGTTGCTGTCTTTGTCGCTGGGTGTTACTTCCGCGCTGATATTGGTTTATTTAATTTTCTATATTTTAGATAAAAAAGCAGTTTACAGACTGATTTTGTGCGTACTGATTTTTCTGTGTATAGCAGGTGCGGTATTTTTTGCAATCTGTGCTACAGGTATCATTAAGAAAATTACAAGCATAGAAGCGTTGAGGGATTATATTTCCGAATTCGGGAATATGGCGGTATTCTTATTTATTCTGTTCAGCTTCCTGCAAGTAATAATTTTGCCTGTACCGGGTTCGGTGACAGTAGCTGCCGGCGTGGCTCTTTTCGGTCCGTTGAAGTGCAGTATATTCAGTTTTATTGGCATAACTCTCGGTTCAATCGTGGCATTTGCAATTGGCAGAGTTGTTGGAGAAAAGGCTGTAAGATGGATAGTCGGCGAAGAAACGCTAAAAAAGTGGCTTCAAAAGCTGAAAGGTAAAGACTATCTGATATTATCAATAATGTTTTTATTGCCGCTTTTTCCTGACGACGTGCTGTGCTTTGTCGCAGGACTGTCTTCTATGACCTGGACGTATTTTATCGTAATGATAGTAATAACAAGAGTAACGTCGATACTTGCCACTTCCTATTCTGTTGGCTTGATTCCGCTGACTACCTGGTGGGGAATAATGATATGGCTGATAATCGGAGCTTTGGTTGTTGCGGCTTTCTGGGTAGTATGCAAATATTCGGATAAGATAGATGGTTTTATTAAAAATAAACTTAAAATAAAGAGATGATTCAACATCATCTCTTTATTTTTTTGTAACTTAATATCATTTTTCAAATTTCAAATTTTTGATTTGCTTTTGGCGGTTAATATGTTAAAATGATATATGTAGAAATTTGGCATTCAGGAGAATTTTATGGATAAAATACGCTTATTGCAACAGCGTAAACAAAATTTGCTTGAAGTCGGTAAAAAGGTAAGGCAGGATATATCTGCGCTTATAGACGACAAAAGTTTTGTCGAGCTTTCGGCTTTCAGTTTCTCAAAAAACGATTTTTACGGTACGGATGAACAGGGTGAAGGGGTGGTCACAGGTTATGCAACGATCAACGGTTTCCCATTCTATATTGTAGCGCAAAATTACGAAATTCTTTCAGGCGGTGTCAGTAAAGCAAATTGCGCTAAAATTTCAAGATGCCTTGACGAAGCTGAAAAAACCTCAACACCCGTAATTTATTTGCTGGCGTCGCAGGGCGTGCAGGTGGGAGAAGGTTTAGGTGTGATGGAGGGGCTTTCTTCTATAATTTTAAAGGCTTCGCGGTTAAAGGGAACGGTCAATCAATATCTTATAGTAAACGGCGAAGTTTACGGTTTTCTGTCTGTGTTGTCCGCAATTTGCGATTTTACTTATTTTATCGATAAGAAAAGCGTATTGGCATCCAGCAGTCCTTTTGTTATTTCGGCGAAAAGCGGTAAAAACCTGTCAAAATTCGAAGTCGGCGGCGAAAATGGCATTAAAAACGCAAATTTGGTTTCTTTCAGTGTTAAAAGCTTGGAAGAAGTTAAAAAAAGTATATTGTCAATAAACGAATTGCTTTCGGAAAGAATTACGGATTGCGGTGATTTGAACTCGGCAATTCCCGAACTCGATAAAAAGACGGATTATAAGACGCTTTTAAAAATTTTCGATAAAGGAAGCGTTACCGAAGTCGGAAATTCTTTTTCACCCGAAATAAAGTGTCTGTTGGGCAGGATTGGCGGAATAGCGGTTGCCGTTACGGTCTTTGACGGTGATAATATATTTCTTAACAGTCATAACGTAAGAAAAATCAGAGATTTTATTGAATTTGTTTGCTGTTATTCTTTGCCGTATATCACATTCTCGAACGTGCTCGGTATAGCGCCAGATATGGCGACCAATAATAGTTTGGTTCTGAAAGAAATTGCCGATTACGTTTCGATATTCGACTGTATCGATACTGCTAAAATTTCTGTTATCTATAAAAAAGCGATAGGGGCGGGATATTCACTGTTTGCTTCTAAAAGTATCGGTTTTGATTATACTTTTGCGTTTGCGAACGCTGAAATTTCACTGTTTGACAGTGAACAGGGCGTTGAAATAGAATTTTCGGATGAAAAAGCTGATAAACAAAAACTTGCGGAGCGTTATTTCAACGAAAAAGCTGATCCTATCAATTCGGCAAAGTATGGCTATGTAGATAATATTATTCAACCGTCGCTTGTAAGACAGTATCTTATATCGTCTTTGCAAATGCTTTTGAAAAGAGGTTAAAATATGTCGTATTTGTTGCTTGATATAGTTGCACATGAAGACGGAAATTATTATTTCAGCGGCGGATTCGGAAGTTCTCTCGGTGAAGCTCTGATTTATGCGCTGATAGGTTTTTTGGTTGTTTTTTTAGGGATAGTACTTATAATTTTTATAATCTGGTTTATAGGTTTCATTCTCAGAAAAACCGATAATCTTGCGTTTTTGCAGAAGTTGCGTATTAAAAAGCGGAAAAATTCTGTCGATAGTGTTGAGGCAATTGAGTCCGACGGCGAGGTTTCGGATGAAGTAAAAGTCGCGATAGTTTCTGCCATTATGGCGTATTACGGAACAGAAAAGCCCGAATGTGAATTCAGGGTTAAACGAATAAAGAAATTGTGAGGGTTATATGCGTAATTTTATTGTAACAATAGACGGTAAAAGTTATTCCGTCGGAGTGGAGGAAGTCGGCGAAAGTGAGAATGAAAACAGGGATATGCGCAAAACTCCTGTCGCCGGAGAGGCTAAGCCTAAGCTTTCCGCAGTGGGTCAAAATGTTTTGTCGCCTTTTCCGGGTATAATCAAAAATCTTTTGGTTGCCGACGGCTCGGTAGTCAAAAAAGATCAGGCTATTATCGTGCTTGAAGCAATGAAGATGGATAACGAAATTACTGCGCCTTGCGGCGGAAAAGTCACGTTCGGAGTTTCAAAAGGGGCTAATGTTGAAACAAACGCGGTACTTGCCGTAATCGGTTAATCGGAGGGGATATGCAACAAAGTTTGCTTATAAACTTCGGCAATATATTCGGAAATTTATACCAGTCGATGGGGTTCGTGCAGGGTAATTGGCAGAATTACGTGATGCTGATTATTTCGTTTATTCTGATGTATCTTGCCGTAGTTAAAAAATTTGAACCGATGCTTCTGCTGCCGATAGCGTTCGGAATGTTTCTTATAAACATTCCGGGAGCAGAAAGCGTTTTGTGGGGAAAATATCCGACTGATCCCGAAACAAACGAAGTTTTGAAAGGTTACGACGATGTCACGGACAGGGGACTGTTATGGTATTTGTATTTCGGTGTCGATAAGGTAATTTATCCGCCTTTGATTTTTTTGGGGATAGGGGCAATGACTGATTTCGGTCCGTTAATAGCAAATCCCAAAAGTATGCTGATAGGCGCAGGTGCTCAACTCGGAGTTTTCGTTGCGTTCGTTCTTGCGATTGCTCTCGGATTCTCGGTAGCCGCAGCGGCATCAATTGCGATTATCGGCGGAGCGGACGGTCCGACAGCAATAATGACAACCTCGATTCTTGCAGAAAATTTTATTCCTGCAATTGCGATAGCGGCATATTCGTATATGGCGCTTATTCCTATAATACAAAAACCTTTAATGCGTTGGCTTACAACGGAAAAAGAGCGAAAAATCAGAATGAAACCGCTTCGTCAGGTAAGCAAGCTTGAAAAGATACTGTTTCCGCTTGTCGTTACTCTTGTAATGGGGATCATACTTCCGCAATCGATTGCGCTTCTCGGAATGTTAATGCTCGGCAATCTTTTCAAGGAATCGGGCGTTGTGGACAGACTTTCATCTCAGGCGCAGAACGGCTTAATGAATACTATAACGATTTTTCTCGGCATTGCTGTCGGTTGTAAGGCAAAAGGTGAAATATTTTTAAGCCTTGATACGTTAAAAATAATCGGATTGGGTCTGTTTGCTTTCGTTATCGGAACGATAGGCGGTCTGCTCGTAGCTAAAATTATGTGCAAAATTACAAAAGGACAGATAAATCCTTTAATAGGTTCGGCTGGCGTTTCAGCTGTACCTATGGCCGCGCGCATATCAGAGGACGTGGGCAGGGAGTACGATCCGCAGAATCATCTTTTGATGCACGCGATGGGACCCAACGTTGCGGGTGTAATCGGTTCTGCAATAGCGGCAGGCATTCTTCTTGCTTGTTTTACTCCTTACGTTGACGGAACGGCAACGGCGGAAGCCGTAACTTCGGCAATTAATTCTATAATAGCTTAATTTTTGGTGTTGTATGGAAAATAAAAAATTAATGATTACAGATACGATTTTGAGAGACGCTCATCAGTCGCACGCGGCTACGCGTATGCGTTTTGACGAAATGGAAGAGGTCTTACCTCTTTTAGACGAAATCGGTTACTATTCTCTTGAAGCCTGGGGAGGAGCAACTTTCGATTCCTGCCTGCGGTTTTTAAACGAGGACCCTTGGGATCGATTGAAAAATCTGAAAAAATACTTAAAAAAGACGCCCATACAGATGCTTTTAAGGGGGCAGAATTTACTGGGCTACAGACATTACGCCGATGATGTCGTGGAATGTTTTATTGATAAGTCGATTGAAAACGGGGTTGGTGTAATCAGAGTTTTTGATGCCTTAAATGATCCGAGAAATCTGGAAACCTCTATAAAAGCCATTAAAAAATATTCGAACGGCGGTAAATGCGTTTGCGAAGCGGCGATATCATATACGACAAGTCCGGTACATAATACGGAGTATTTTGTAAAACTTGCAAAACAGCTTGAGGATATGGGTGCGGACAATATATGTATAAAAGATATGGCAAATCTTTTGTTGCCGTTTACCGCTTACGATATTGTCGATAAATTAAAAAAAGAACTCAATAAAAATACCAAAGTTCACCTGCATACGCACAATACTACGGGTACGGGCGATATGATAAATCTTATGGCGATACAGGCGGGCGTCGATATCGTCGACTGCGCGCTTTCACCGCTTGGCAACGGAACGTCGAATCCTGCCACTGAAGCATTGGTTGCGACGCTCAAAGATACGCCGTATGATACGGGAATAGATATACAAAAACTTCTTCCGATAGTAAACCATTTTAACAAAGTAGCTCAAAGACTTGAAAATGACGGTTTTCTTAACCCGAAAGTCAGAAGAGTTGACGTAAATACGCTTTTATATCAGGTACCTGGCGGAATGCTTTCAAATCTTATGAGCCAACTCAAACAGGCGGGACAGGAGGAAAAACTTTCGGAATGTCTTGCGGAGGTTCCCAAGGTCAGGGCAGACTGCGGATATCCTCCGTTGGTCACGCCTTCAAGTCAGATTGTTGGAACGCAGGCTGTTTGGAACGTACTTTTAGGAAGATACAAAACGATTACCGCTCAGTATAAAGATTTGATATTGGGAAAATACGGAGCTGTTTCCGGTGAATTAAACAAAGATGTTGTCAAAATGTGTACGGCAAACGGTGAAGAAATAATTACCTGCCGACCTGCAGATCTGATAGAAGATGAAATGCGGAAACTTACCGAAAAGGTTAAAAACGACGGATTTTACGAAAAACAGGAGGACGTGTTGTCGTATGCGTTATTTCCTGAAGTTGCAACCAACTATTTCAAATGGCGTACAGCTAAAAACTCTGGTATCGATAAGGATATGGCAACAAATCCTAATAAAGTATATCCGGTATAAAGAACTTCCAAGTAGCTGAATGTCTCGGGTTTAATTATGGAAAATGTAGCAGTAGTCGGTGCGGGGGCTGCCGGTCTTATGGCGGCCTTTTGTGCGGCACGCAACGGAAATAAAGTAACTGTTTTTGAAAAAAACGAAAAGTGCGGTAAAAAAATTTATATCACGGGGAAGGGCAGATGTAATCTTACCCACGATTGTATGCCGGACGAATTTTTGTCAAACGTGGTCAGTAACCCTAAATTTCTGACCGGCGCTATTTATAATTTTTCGCCGCAGGATACCATTGCTTTTTTTGAAAACGGCGGTTTGAAACTTAAAACAGAACGTGGTGCGAGGGTTTTTCCTGCTTCCGATAAGGCAAGCGACGTCACAAAGTGTCTTGAAAAATATTGTTTAAACGAGGGTGTTTCTTTTAGATTTTGCGAAAAAGTTGTAAAAATAACAATTTTGAATAGTACTATATCAGGCATAATAACAACAAAAGGCAAATATTCGTTTGATAAGGTTATTGTTTGTACAGGCGGGTTAAGTTATCCGTCGACTGGCTCTACGGGTGACGGATATGGGTTTGCGGAAAGTGCGGGGCATAAAATAAACGAATCAGTTCCGGCACTGTGCGGATTAAATCTTTGCGGATCTTTTTATAAAAAGTTGCAGGGATTGACTTTGAAAAACGTCAATTTGTCGATTTATGTAAACGAAAAGAAATGTAAAGAATTTTTCGGTGAGATGCTTTTTACGCATTTCGGTGTATCGGGACCTATAATACTGTCGGCTTCAAGCTGTATAAACAGGCTTGCTTTGAAATCGGTGAAACTTTCACTCGATTTGAAGCCTGCGTTGACGGCTGAACAGTTAGACGCTCGTCTTTTGAGAGATTTCGAAATATATAAAAATAAAGAACTGGCAAATTGTCTTAAAGAGCTTTTACCTAATTCTATGATTTCCGAGGTCTTGTGCAGGGCGCACATTTCCCGTGATAAAAAAGTAAACTCGGTCACCAAATCCGAACGACAGACTTTGTTGACAATTATCAAGAATTTTGATATGATTATTTCATCGCTGAGAGGCTTTGACGAGGCCATCGTTACGGCAGGCGGCGTATGCGTCGGGGAAATAAATCCCAAAACTATGGAAAGTAAACTTGTCAAGGGGCTGTATTTTTGCGGAGAAGTGCTTGACTTAGACGCTTTTACGGGCGGATTCAATCTGCAAATTGCATTTTCAACCGGTTATGCCGCAGGCAACAGTATAAAGGATTAGATTATTATGAAAGCTATAAGAGGCGCAATAACGCTGAACGGCGACACCGAAAAGGAAGTCAGGGAAAACGTAAAGTTTTTGCTTGGTGAAATTGTCAGTGCGAACAAATTGATTGCGGAAGATATTATCTGTATTATGTTTTCGAATACTTCCGATATCCGTTCGTTTTATCCCGCAAAAGCCGCAAGGGAAGCCGGATTTTTCAATTGTGCGTTGTATTCGTCTCTCGAACCCGAGATCAACGGTTCTTTGCCGTATTGTATCAGGGTTATGATTTTAGCTGAAATAACGGCAAAACCCAAACATATTTATCTTAAAGGAGCATCAGATTTGAGAAAGGATATCACACAAAAGCTTAATATTGCAATAGACGGCCCTGCCGGCAGCGGAAAAAGCACGGTTTCGAAACTTATATCTTCTTATTTCGATATCCTTTACCTCGATACGGGCGCAATGTACCGCGCGTGCGCTCTTGCCTGTATCAACGAGGGGGTAGAATGTACCAACGAAAGCGAAGTTGAAAAAATCGCAAAAAAAACAGATATAACCGTAAAATATATAGACGGAACGCAGAGAACGTTTTTAAACGGCAAAGACGTTTCCGAAGAAATACGTACGCCGAAGGTTTCAATGTCGGCGTCGGCCGTTGCCGCTCACGCGTGTATCAGAAATAAAATGGTGGAACTGCAAAGAATTATCGCAAAACAAAATTCCTGCGTGCTTGACGGCAGAGATATAGGAACGAACGTTCTTCCCGATGCCAAATTCAAATTCTTTTTGACTGCATCGCCTGAGGTAAGAGCCGAAAGACGCCTTGAAGAAAATAAAGAAAAAGGGTATATACAGCCTTTTGAAGAAGTTTTGGCGGAAATCAAGACACGCGACGTACAGGACAGTACGAGGAAAATCGCGCCATTGCAAAAAGCAGAAGATGCAATAGAGATAGTTACGGACAGTTTGTCCGCTAAAGAAGTTGCAAGTTTTATTTGCAACGAAATTCAGAGGAATACTTAATGGCGAAGAAAGAAAAAGTAAAACTTAACCCTGTTTCAAAATGGTTCAGGACGTTACGGCGTGCGGAACCGTTTTTATACCGTCCATTTTTTCCTTATAAAAAACATGGACACACCGAGCAGTTTAAGGATAGGGCATATATATTCGTCGGTAATCATTTAAGTGTTCTTGACGTTGTGTTTGCGGCAGTGGCGACAAACAGAGCCATACATTTTATGGCAAAAAAAAGCCTTTTTGAAAAAGGACTTATGAAAAAATTCGTAACCAAGTGCGAGTGTATACCCGTAAACCGCGACGGTTCCGACGTTAGAGCGGTAATGCTTGCAATGAAGTATCTGAAAGCAGATGAGAGTGTGTGCATATTTCCCGAGGGAACGCGCAATAAGTCGGATGAAGTTTTTCTTCCTTTCAAGGGCGGTGCGGCGGCAATATCAATAAAGACAAAAACCCCGATTGTTCCTATGGTTCAGGTTAAGAGTAAGAAAATAAAATTTTTGCGCCGTGCTCACGTCTATTACGGCGAGCCTATCGAATTTACGGAATATTATGATAAGCGCCTGACCGAGGATGATATTAATAAATGCGACGAAATTTTGCGTGACAGACTTTATGAAATGTATACAGAGCTGAGCAATATTCTTTCCAAAAAGAAAAAGGCAAAACGCAAATGAAAATATATGTTGCCGAAAACAGCGGTTTTTGCAAAGGTGTGGAGTATGCGGTAAATACCGCTTTGTCGCTTGATCCTGATAACGCTTACATTTTGGGCGAAATAATCCACAATGCGGAAGTAATAAAAGCAATTGGCGAACACGGGCTTAAAGTTGTCGAAAATCTCAATGAAATACCGGATAACAGCACGGTGGTTTTCCGTTCGCACGGAGTTCCGAGAAGTTTTTACGGAGAGTGTGAAAATCGCGGTATTAAAGTTATCGACTGTACGTGCGGTTTTGTTAAGCATACACAGCGTATAGTTGCCGAACAAAGCGCGAAAGGAAATACTATTGTAATCGCAGGGGAACCTACTCATCCGGAAGTTATAGGTCTTTTGGGGTGGTGTAACGGAAACGCAATTGTTGTAAACGATGAAAATAAAATTCCTGTTGAGCTTGCCGATAAAAATATATGTATTGTCAGTCAGACAACGTTTTCTGCAATAAAATTTGAAAAAATTATAAAAAATATTAAAAAACTCTGTGAAAAAACAGTTGCTGTTTTCAAGACGATTTGCTATACTACTATAGAACGGCAAAAAGAAACGGAAAAACTTGCCAAAACGTGCGAAGCAATGCTTGTTGTCGGCGGATCTAATAGCAGCAACACAAACAAACTGTTTGAAATTGCTTTAAAGCATTGCGGTAACGTTTTCAGACTTTCAAATGCCGATGATATGGATTATTCCAAATTAGTAAAATTCAAAAGTGTAGGTATTGTTTCAGGGGCGTCAACCCCGAATGCACAAACCCGGGAGGTTCTTTTAAAGATGGCAGAAAACACAGAAGTTAAGGCAACTAATTCTATGGCGGACGTAGTTGCTAAAATCGACAGCGAATCGAAGTTCAAAAAGGGACAGATCGTTTCGGCTACTATATCTCAGGCGACTGAAGAGGGCTTGCAGATATTGTTGCCTTTTTCTAAAAAGGAAGTTGCTTTAAGCAAAGACGAGCTGGACTGCGAACACTATGACGTATCTGATTATATGGATAAGATCGGAGAGTCTATCGATTTGCTTGTGGTAGAGCTTAAACCTTCCTTAAAACTTTCGCAGAAAATGATCAGAACCTTGCAGGAAGAAGAGGCGCTCAGCGCCGATATAGAAGCCGGGAAAGAATTTTCAGTCGTCTGTACGGGTACGAATAAAGGCGGACTTGTTTCTCAGCTCGGAACTTATTCGGTATTTGTCCCCGCAAAGGAAATAAGAATGGGCTTTGTCAAGGATTTGACGAAGTACGAGGGAAAAACGCTTCGTCTGCGCGCTCTCGAAATTAAAAAGACGGGCAGAAAAGAGATAATCGCGTCCCAGAGAGTTATTTTACAGGAAGAATATGAAGCTCGCGAAGCGGCAAAATCCGCAAAAGAAGAAGAGTTTTTTGCAAGCGTTGCCGTCGGCGATATCGTAGAGGGTAAAGTAGAAAGAGCAACGGCTTTCGGCGCGTTTGTTTCTGTAAAGGGCTTTGATTGTCTTGCTCATATTTCCGATCTTTCCTGGACAGGTGCGGAAAATGTAAAAGACGTACTTGAAATCGGTAAAACTTATCAGTTCAAAGTTCTCAAAATAGATCAGGTTAACAAAAAAGTTTCAATCGGCTATAAACAGCTTCAGCCTCAGCCTTGGGATCTTATAGAAAGCAAGTATGCTGTCGATGACGTTATTCACGGCAAGGTTGTAAGAATTGTTCCTTTCGGCGCATTTGTTGAAGTTGAAAAGGGAATTGACGGTCTTGTACACGTTTCTCAGATTTGTCACGAAAGAATCGAAACGCCTGCAACGGTTCTGAATGTCGGCGACGAGGTAGACGCTAAGATAGTTAATATCGATGTTGAAGCCAAAAAAATGAATCTTTCTATTAAAGCATTGCTTCCCGAACCCGAAAGAGTTCCCCGTGCAACTAAAAATTCTGAAAACGGCGAAGAGCATCGCAAAAGCCGTTTCACGAGAAGGGCTAATAACGACGACGAGCTTTCAAACTGGAATGAGGGCAGTATTTCGGGAACTTCGATTGCCGATTTACTTGCAAACGCTAAAAATAATAAATAATTTATTAATGAAAGCTCCGCCGTCTGCGGAGCTTTTTATGCTTTAATTAAAAGTTTATAGAATAAATACGACAATTTTTTACGAGGTTTTAAAATGAAAAAAGAAGGCAAGATCAAAATTTCAAGCGAAAATATGATGCCTATAATTAAAAAATGGCTCTATTCCGACAAAGATATATTTTTAAGAGAAATTGTTGCGAACGGCATTGATGCTATTACCAAATTCAAAAAACTTACCGCTATGGGCGAAGCCAAAGAGGACTGTAAAGAATATTGCATAAAGATAGATATCGATAAAAAAGCAAAGACGCTCACCGTTGAGGATAACGGACTCGGTATGACCGAGGATGAGGTTGAAAAATACATAACCCAGATTGCATTTTCGGGGGCATCCGACTTTCTTGCAAAATACGAAAAAGCAGGCGGAGACGGAATTATCGGACACTTCGGTTTAGGTTTCTATTCCGCATATATGGTTTCGGACGAAGTGGAAATATTTACGAAATCGTATAAGAAGGGTTCGGCAGTACACTGGACTTCTGACGGCAATGCAACTTATAGAATCGAAGATTGCGATAAAAAAGAACGCGGAACGAAAATAGTTATGCACGTTTCCGACGCCGAAAAAGAATTTCTTGACGAAAACAATATTAAAAATTTAGTCAGAAAGTACTGTATGTTTATGCCTTTCAACGTCTATTTTGGCTATAAAGGCGACGGGAAGGATGAGCCTCTGAATACTACGTTGCCTCTGTACGCAAAAAATCCCAAGGACTGCACCGATGAGGAATATAAGCAGTTTTACAGGGATACTTTTATGGACTATAACGAACCTATTTTCTGGGTTCATCTGAATATGGATTATCCTTTCAATCTTAAAGGAATTTTATATTTCCCCAAGGTAAGAAACAAGGTAGAGCTTGACAGGGGTAAGGTAAAGCTTTTCTGCAATCAGGTTTTCATTGCCGACAATATCAAAGAAGTTATCCCCGAATTTCTTATGCTTTTAAACGGTGTCATTGATTGTCCGGATATACCTTTGAACGTTTCGCGCAGTTTCTTGCAGAATGATTTGCAGGTTCAGAAAATAAGCAAACATATCACTAAAAAAGTAGCGGATCGCCTGATTTCACTGTTCAAAAACGATCGTCCCAAATATGAAAAATGCTGGGATGATACGGCAAACTTTATTAAATTCGGCTGTATCAAGGACGAAGAATTTTATAATAAAGTTAGAGATATAATTATCTATAAGGATCTTGACGGAAAATTCGTCAATTTCAACGAAATTGTCGGCAGTGTTCCCTCCGACAATGCTAAGCCTAAAAAAGACGATAAAAAAGCAGAAACACCCAAAACAGTCTATTACGTTTCTGATGAATTACAGCAGGCTCAGTACGTTAAAATGTTCAAAGACGCAGGTTTGAAAGCTATACTCAGCGATACGTTTATTGATCCTCATTTTTTGAGTTACGTTGAATACACTAATCCCGATAAATTCAAATTTATGCGTATAGACGCCGATTTCGACAATGCAGTCAAGGACGGAGAAGGAGTTGAAGATACCGTTCTTGCGGATATTTTCAAGCAGGCCTTGGGCAACGATAAGCTTATCATAAAATTCGAAAATCTTAAAAGCACAGTGCCGGCGTTTATAATAACGGACGAGTATATGCGCAGATATTCCGAGATGGGACAGATGTACGGAATGACCGACGGAGTGCTTGCGCAGACGATGGTTGTCAATCTTGCAAGTCCTATAATCGCGAAGATGAAAGATCTCGACAGCGATAGACAGCATTTCGTAGCAAATTACGTTTATTCGCTTGCTTTGCTTTCATTCAAAAAGCTCGATGTGAACGAACTTGACAAATTTATCAACGCAAATATCTATTTGCTCGATAATTATATGAAGTAAAAGGAATGCACGGACTTGTTCGTGCATTTATTATTGATATATTACAAAATAATTCCATTTTTTTTTAAATCTTTCTTGAAAAAGCCGATTATTTATGATAAAATAATTATGTTGGTAATTCTATGATAAAAAACGAACGGCTGGACAAATTTCATAACGCTGCTGATTGTTTTGCTTATGAATTTTTCGGTTGTCATAAATTGCCGGATGGAAAATATATTTTCAGAGTATGGGCGCCGCACGCAAAGACGGTAAGCCTGATAGGCTCTTTTAACGGATGGAATGAAAACTCTGCCGTAATGACAAGACTTTCCGATAACGAAAGCTTCGAAACAGTGGCGGACGCCAGTGCAGGCGATATTTACAAATTTCTGATTAAGTCATTCGACGGCAGAAAAATCGAAAAAGCCGATCCGTTTGCGTTCTATTCGGATTTACCGCATTCTTTCGCCTCAAAAATTGTTGATTTGCCGGAAAAATCCGAATACGTTTCTGAAAAGCAGGAAGACGATAAACCTATAAATATTTACGAAGTGAATCTTCTCTCGTGGAAACGGCATAAAGATAATTCATATCTGTCTTTTGAAGAACTTGAAAAAACGCTTGTTCCTTATGTCAAAAGTATGAATTATACGCACGTCGAATTTATGCCTCTTACCGAATTTCCTTTCGACGGCTCGTGGGGCTATCAGGTGACGGGTTACTTTTCAATAACGTCAAGGCTCGGAACTCCGAAACAGTTCAGAAATCTGGTCGATGCTTTTCACCGCAACGGAATAAAAGTAATTTTCGACTGGGTTCCTGCGCACTTTCCAAAGGACGAATGGGGCTTATACGAATTCGACGGACAACCTTTGTATGAGTGCCCTGTCTGGGACAGAATGGAACATCGCGGTTGGGGAACGCGTCGGTTTGATTTCGGGCGAAGCGAAGTTGATAATTTTTTGCTCTCTTCGGCAATTTATCTATTGAAAACTTTTGACATCGACGGGCTGAGAGTAGATGCCGTTGCGTCTATGTTGTATCTCGATTACGACAAGCCTTGCGGTGATTTTACTCCGAATATTTTCGGGGATAACCGAAATCTCGAAGCAATAGAGTTTATTAAAAAATTGAACGTTGAAGTAAAAAAATATTTTCCGAATGTTTTGATGATAGCGGAAGAATCAACGGCTTTTCCTGGAGTGACAAGTCCCGTATCTGACGGCGGTCTCGGTTTTGATTACAAATGGAATCTGGGCTGGATGAACGACGTTTTGTTCTATTGCAGACAAGATCCGTATTTTCGCAATTATCACCACGAAAAACTCACGTTTTCGCTTGTTTATGCGTTTTCGGAAAAGTATATACTTCCGCTCAGCCACGACGAAGTAGTGCACGTCAAGGGCTCTGTCGTAAACAAAATGCACGGTGATTATGAAGATAAATTTGCAGGAGAGAGGTCGCTTCTCGGATTTATGTACGCTCATCCCGGGAAAAAACTCAACTTTATGGGTTACGAAGTAGCACAGTTCAAAGAGTGGGACTATTGCGGAGCTATTGAATACGAACTGAAAAAATTCGAACAGCATCGCAAAATGACGGTTTTCGTCAAAGAACTTAACCTGTTTTATGCGCAGAATAATGCGCTATTTGAAATCGATTATGGGTGGGATGGGTTTGAATGGCTTGTTGTCGACGATAAATCAAGTAACCTTCTGGCATTTTCCAGATATTCTAAGAGCGGAGAAAGTATCACGGCAGTTATCAATTTTTCGGGAATAGATCTGTTGCGATACGGAATAGGAATAGAAAAGGGAAAGTACCGCGTGGTCTTAACGACGAATTCCAAGCGATTCGGCGGTGACGGCAGGCTCGGCAAAAAGATTTATAAAACGGTAAGGCAGTCAAATCAAGGTAAGGAAAACTCGATTTTCATCGATATTCCGAAACTGACTTGCATATATTTGAAAAAAGAAAATTAGGGGGACGAACTCAATGCTCAGCAAAAAGGAATGTGTTGCTATGTTGCTTGCTGGCGGACAGGGAAGCAGACTGTATGCGCTTACCAACAATATAGCAAAACCTGCGGTTTCTTTCGGTTCGAAGTACAGAATAATAGACTTTCCTCTGTCTAACTGTATCAACTCGGGAATAGATACAGTGGGTGTGCTCACGCAGTATCAGCCATTGGTACTAAACGAATACGTAGGAAACGGTCAGCCGTGGGATCTTGACAGAACGTTCGGCGGAGTACATATTCTTTCACCGTACGAGGCGAAAAACGATACGTCTTGGTATAAAGGTACGGCAAATGCCATTTATCAGAATATCAGATTTATAAAAATGTACGATCCCGAGTATGTGCTTATACTTTCCGGTGACCACATTTATAAAATGGATTATGATAAAATGCTTGCCGCACATAAAAAATCAAAAGCCGATTGCACAATTGCGTGTATGGAAGTCCCCTTAAAAGAAGCGTCGAGATTCGGCATTTTGAATACTAAGCCCGACGGCAGTATTTACGAATTCGAAGAAAAGCCTGCACATCCTAAGAGCAATCTTGCCTCTATGGGAATTTACATATTTACGGCTTCGAAACTTTTTAAGTATCTTGAACTTGATGAAGCGGACGCAAATTCTGAAAATGATTTCGGAAAAAACGTTTTGCCTGCAATGCTTAATTCGGGTGAAAAAATGTTTTCATACAGATTCGAGGGTTACTGGAAAGACGTAGGCACAATTACGTCTCTTTGGGAAGCAAATATGGATCTGTTGGGTACGGTGCCTAAGTTTGAATTGAGGGACAGCGAAAGAGTTATTCATTCAAGAAGTCCTTTGGCTCCGCCTGCGTATATTGAAGGCGAAGTCGTAAATTCAATCGTGGCAACAGGCTGTGAGATCAAGGGCAAAGTAATAAATTCGGTAATAGGAACAGACTGCATAATAGAAGAAGGAGCCGAAGTCAACGACTGTGTGCTTATGGGTAAAACGGTGGTCAAATCGGGAGCCGTACTTAATTATGCTATAATCGACGAGGATGTTACCGTCGGCGAAAATGCCGTAATAGGCGACAAAAAAGAAACTGCTTGCAAAATTGAAAGCAAGACGGGCGGAATAGTCGTACTTGCGCGCGGTGTGGCAGTAAAGAAAAACGGTAAAATTTTTGCAGGCGATATTGTTGAAAAGAGTCTTTAAGGGGGATACGGTATGGCTTCGATTGTAGGTGTGATTTTTTCAAGTTTAAACGAACAGAATATTCCCGAACTTACAAAGGTAAGATCGGTTGGTTCTATTCCGTACGGCGGAAGATACCGTTTAGTTGACTTTGCTTTGTCTAATATGGTCAATTCAGGGATAACAACCGTCGGAATGGTTACGAAAAATAATTATCAATCTCTTATGGATCATCTGGGTTCAGGCAAGAACTGGGATCTTGCAAGGAAAGAGGGTGGTTTGATTTTGCTTCCCCCGTATAGCAGTGATTCCGAAACTTTATATACTAACAGGCTTGAAGCGTTAAAAGGCGCAACGGCTTTCCTCAAAAAATCAAAGGAAGATTTTGTTGTACTTGCCGACAGTGATGCGGTCTATAAGCTCGATTACAGTAAAGTCGTTGACTATCATATAAAGAAAAATGCCGATATTACCCTCGTCTATCACGAAGGCAAAATAAAAAAATCGCATTATTATATGACTGTCGATACAAATAAAGACGGAAGAATTTCGGATATTGAGATAAATACTCTTGCGGACGGTTTACACAAGAATTATATAAATGTAATGGTGGCGCGTACGTCATTTCTACTTATGCTCATTCAAAATGCTATACAGTGCGGATATAAAAGTTTCGGCAGAGACATTTTAGGCCCCGGCGTAAAGACATATAAGATTTACGGTTATAAACACGAAGGTTATTATGAAAATATAGATTCATTGCAATCTTTTTTCAAGGCTAATTACGATTTGCTCAATAATGATATACGCAACGAAATTTTCGGGGCGCGCGATGTTTATACTAAAGTTAATGACAGCGCTCCGGCAAAATTTACAGAAACTTCATCGGTAAAAAATTCGCTCGTTTCGGATGGATGCTATATCGAGGGAACTGTTGAAAACTGTATTCTTTTCCGCGGTGTTAAGGTCGGTAAGGGTTCCAGCCTTAAAAACTGCATCATATTTTCTGAGAATATTATCGGTGAAAACTGTAATCTTCAATACGTTATAAGCGACAAAGACTGCTTTATAACCGATAACAGAGTGTTGGCAGGATGCGAAACGCAACCTTTTTTTATCAATAAGGGAACAAAAATATAAGGAGGGGATATGGCAACTGCTAAGATTACAAAAACTTCTGCAAAATCAACAAAAACTACCGCCAAGACGCCGAAAAAAAATCAAAGCGATAGCGATGTAAAAAAGATATTGTTCGTCGCATCCGAATCGACTCCGTTCATCGCGACGGGCGGTCTTGCCGAAGTGATAGGCTCGCTTACAAAAGCGCTTGCCGATACAAAAAAATTCGATGTCAGGGTAGTATTGCCCTTATATTCGGATATAAAAAAAGAGTACAGGGATAAGTTTTCTTATTTAGGAAATATCTACGTTCATTTGGCTTGGCGCAATCAATACTGCGGAATATTTTCTTGCGTAAAAGACGGCGTAACGTTTTATTTCATAGACAATGAATACTATTTTAAACGTCCAGGTTGTTACGGGTATTTCGACGACGGCGAACGGTTTGCGTTTTTTTCCCGAAGCGTACTTGAAATAATGCCGTTTTTGGATTTCTATCCCGACGTAATGCACTGTCACGACTGGCAGGCGGCGTTGTCTGCGATTTATCTAAAAACAAATTATTGTTTCAGGCCCGAATATCAATACATCAGAGCGCTTTTCACTATACATAATATAGAATATCAGGGGCAGTATTCTATGGATCTTCTGTGTGATTTGTTCGATATTTTCGGAGAATACAGATATCTTGTAGAATATAGGAATTCGATAAATCTGATGAAAGGCGCAATCGAGTGCTGTGAAAGATTTTCAACAGTTAGTCCGAGATATGCGCAGGAAATAAAGCAAGCATATTTTGCGCACGGTCTTGAAGATATTGTACGGAAAAATGAGTTTAAACTCACGGGAATACTCAACGGAATTGATGATATAAGTTATAACTGCGAAAAAGATGCACATCTGTTTGAAAATTTTACACCCGACGATTTTTCCAATAAAAAAATCTGTAAAAAAGAATTACAAAAGATGTTGTCTTTGCCACAGAAGCCAGACGTTCCCGTTATTTCAATGGTCAGCCGTTTGGTTTCTCATAAGGGGCTTGATCTTGTTACGGCTGTCATTGAAGAATTTTTGCAGGATGATATCCAGGTCGTTATACTTGGTACGGGCGATGCGCATTACGAAGGTTATTTCAGTCACCTTGCACAAAAATATCCGGATAAGTTCAGCGCAAATATAGTTTTCAACGGCGATTTGTCAAGAAAGATTTATTCGGGTTCTGATATTTTCCTTATGCCTTCGAAGTCTGAACCTTGCGGTTTATCTCAGATGATAGCGTGCAGATACGGAACAGTGCCGATAGTGAGGGAAACAGGCGGTCTTTACGACAGCATAAAACCGCTTGAAAACGGTTATACGTTTACCAACTATAACGCACACGATATGCTCTACGTTTTAAGGCAAGCGGTTTCAGATTATAAAAATAAAGCGGAGTGGACAAAATTAATGTACAGATCCGCTACGACCGATTTCAGTTGGAAGCGGTCGGCAAAAGAATATGAAGCTCTCTATAATGAAATGCTTAAATAAATTTTACTAATTCAGGAGAACGTTATGAATACATTTAGCGAAAAAGATGTTAAAGACTTGATAAAGGATAAGCTCGCAAGATATTTCGGAGTAAGTCCTGCGGAGGCGTCAAAAGATCAGATATACAAGGCGGTCGTAATGACAGTCAGGGATATAATGTTGCAGAAACGCCAGCAATTCCACAAAAAGGCTAAGGTAAAACGTGCTAAACGCGTTTACTACTTATGTATGGAATTTTTGCTCGGTCGATCGCTCAAAAACAGTTTGTATAATCTGAGTCTTACGCCCGTGTATGAGAAAGCGGTTTCGTCATACGGACTTAAACTCGAAGATTTGTATGAACTTGAACCCGATGCAGGGTTGGGCAACGGCGGTTTGGGAAGATTAGCTGCCTGCTTTTTAGATGCGCTCGCTTCGGGTGATTATCCTGCAATGGGTTATTCTTTGAGATATGAATACGGACTTTTCAAACAGAAAATCGTAGACGGTTGGCAAATGGAACTTCCCGACACGTGGTTGCCCGGCGGAGAGGTCTGGCTTACTCAGCGTACCGATAAATCGTTTATCGTCAGATTTAACGGACAGATTGAAGAGAAGTGGACGGCAAACGGGCTTGAAATCAACTATATCAACTGTAAAGAGATTCAGGCGGTTGCATACGATTTGATGGTATCGGGTAAAAACAGTGATGCAGTTTCTGTTCTGAGGCTTTGGAAAGCGAAACCCGTGCAGGATTTCAATATGAAACTGTTCTCGCAGGGCGATTATTATCAGGCAATGACAGAGGATAATGATGCAGACCTTCTTACAAAAGTGCTGTATCCTTCCGATAATCATATTGCAGGAAAATCGCTTCGCCTGAAACAGCAGTATTTTTTATGTTCCGCATCGCTTCAAAACATTGTTCAGGACCACAGGCACCGCTACGGCGATTTAAGAGATCTGCCTAAACTGGCAGCGATACACTTGAATGACACGCATCCTGCGTTGGCTATTCCCGAATTAATGAGAATACTTGTAGACGAATATTTTTACGACTGGGACAGGGCGTGGGCTATCACGACGGCAACTTGCGCTTATACAAATCATACGGTTATGGCGGAAGCGCTTGAAACCTGGTCGGAAGATTTGGTTGAAAGAACCATTCCGAGAATACATCTCATAATTAAGGAAATAAACAGACGGCTTTGCGAGCAGCTATGGAACCGTTTCCCCGGCGAATGGGCGAAAATATCGAGAATGTCGATAATCGAACACGACCGCATTAAAATGGCAAATTTGTGCGTTTACGGCGGTCACAAAGTAAACGGAGTTTCAGAGCTTCACAGTGAAATAATCAAAAATTCGGTGTTCAAGGATTTTTACGACTTTACACCCGAAAAATTTACAAACGTAACAAACGGCATCGCCCACAGAAGATGGCTCAATCAGTCGAATCCCGAGCTCTCAGCTCTCATTACGGATTGCATCGGTTCGGGTTTTGAATTAGATGCGTCGCAACTCATTGAATTTAAAAAGTTTGAGAACGATAAAAGCGTTCTTGCAAAACTTGACGAGATCAAAGCGTTGAAAAAACAGCAGTTTGCCGAATATACGAAGAAAAAGCAGGGAATAATTATCAATCCCGAAACAATTTTTGACGTACAGGCAAAGAGACTTCACGAATATAAGCGCCAGCTTTTGAACGTTTTGAATATTATCGACGTTTATCTTGATTTGCTTGATAATCCCGAAATGAAAGTGGTGCCCAAAACGTATATTTTCGGTGCTAAGGCAGCGCCCGGATACGATATGGCAAAGAAAATAATTAAGCTTATAAATTTCCTTGCCGAAGACATCAAAAAACATCCTAAAATTCATGAAAAATTGAACGTTGTCTTTATGGAAGACTATAACGTAACAATGTCCGAAATGCTTATGCCTGCATCAGAAATTTCCGAACAGATTTCTTTGGCCGGAAAGGAAGCAAGCGGTACGGGTAATATGAAATTTATGATTAACGGCGCTTTGACAATAGGAACCCTTGACGGCGCTAACGTTGAAATGTCCCAGGCAGTCGGAAAAGAAAATATTTTCATATTCGG
Organism: uncultured Christensenella sp.; assembly: GCA_910583545.1. Classification (GTDB taxonomy): domain Bacteria; phylum Bacillota; class Clostridia; order Christensenellales; family Borkfalkiaceae; genus Coproplasma. The sequence continues at coordinate 101,715 of CAJTXM010000005.1, forward strand.
TCTTAAGTCGGAAGAAGTTGACCAGATTTGGCAATCAGGTTACAATGCGGGCAAATATTATAGTGAATTGCCGAAACTCAGAAGAATCGTTGAAGCTTTGATTGTCGGATTTAACGGCGAATCGTTCTCTGATATCGCAAATTATCTTCTTACGGGAACGCCTGTGGCAGATCCTTATATGTGTATGGCTGACTTTTCCGCATACAGTGCAACGCAACAGAAACTATCAAAACTCTACGTTTCCGATAAAAATTCCTGGAATCAGAAATCTCTTAGAAATATTGCCGCGGCAGGAATATTTGCCGCAGACAGGGCCGTTAAAGAATACGCCCAGAATATCTGGAATCTCAAACCTGTCAAAACCGAAAAATAAAAATTGCGATAAAAGCCCGAGTAATTCTCGGGCTTTTATCGTATTATGTCTGACATAGTTTTGAAAAACTTTTAAATTTTGTTTTAAATTTGCCGGGCTTGGCTCTTAAACAAATTTTCTTAAATTTTAAAAAGATTTTAAATAATTAATTGACAAAACCTGTATTCTTGTGTTATTATGCTTTTAGAAGTCAAATTATTCGTAAAAGCTGTGTTTTACGAATAATTGTATATACTATGAAAATGTGGTGAGGGTACCGCCATTAGGAGAAAAGTTATCAGGATGAGCGACGATTTTTACATTAATAGGAATAATAAGAATTTGGAAACAATAGAAAAATTGCTTGAAAACGATTTACCGGCTTTCTGCTATGATTATTTTCTTGCTATTGATTCTCAGACGAGTACGCTCACTCGTCTGAATTATGCGCACGATTTGAAGATCTTTTTTTATTTTTTGCAGGAGAAGAAATTCAGACAAAACAAATTTGTGCTTGATTTTACGCTTGACGATATCGAGCAGGTCACGAGCAATGACATAGAATATTTTTTGAGCTACCTCTCACACTACCGCTACGGCGGAAAAGAACACAACTGCAATGAGCGTGCAAAAGCGCGGAAACTGTCTTCTGTCAGAGCAATGTATAAATTCTTTTTCAATAAGGGTTATATAAGCGTTGACAATTCGGCTAAGGTTGCAACTCCTAAAATTCACGAAAAACCTATAATCAGACTTGACGCAAACGAAGTTTTCGATATCATTGACACGGCGGAAAGCGGATCGGGTTTAACTGCTCATCAAATAGCATATCATCAAAAAAATAAGGTTCGTGATACTGCAATATTGATGCTTTTTCTGGGAACGGGCATACGAATCAGCGAACTTGTCGGACTTAATAACGGGGATCTGAATTTTAAAGATAATTCGTTTATAGTAACTCGCAAAGGCGGCAGCAAATCGATACTTTATTTTGATGACGAAGTAGCTTCCGCCCTCTCCCGTTATCTTGAGCAGAAAGAAAATCTTTCGCAGAACGCTAATGATGAGAGCAACGCTCTGTTTCTTTCCTCACAAATGAAAAGAATTACAGTGCGCGCAGTTGAAAATCTTGTAAAAAAATACGCCAAGATTGTTTCTCCGCTTAAAAAAATTTCGCCTCACAAATTGCGTTCTACATACGGTACGCAATTATATAAGGCGACTGGCGATATTTATATAGTAGCCGACGTTTTGGGGCATAAAGACGTAAATACAACCAGAAAACACTACGCGGCAATAAGCGATGACAATCGGCGCGCTGTTGTTGGTAAGGTGAAACTGAAACCAGAAGATCAATAATTTTCTGCTATTTTATTAATTTCTTTTTCCGATAAAAAGCCGTTAGATGCTCCGTTACAGGTAATTTTATGCGAGGCGAAAATTTGCGCTCTGCGCAAAGCCTCATACACTTCGTATCCGTTAATGTAATAGTGTAAAAAAGCGCTGAACAACGAGTCGCCTGCGCCTACGGTATTTACTATCTTCTCGGTTTTGAAAGCAGGAAATTCGGCGATACTGTCCGATTCTTGAGTATAAATTGCCGCACCTTCTCCGCCACGCCCTAAAACTATAATTTTATTATTATAGATTTTTGCTAATTGAAAAATAAAATCTTGATAATTTCCGCCGATATTCTCGTCGCTTAAAAACAGGATATCGGCATATTTCATAAATTCGCAGTTGAATTCGTCCTCGATATTCGAAAGCACGTGTACGTCTGTTGCTATCGGCTTCCCCTCTTCCTTTGCTATTCGCAAAAGCGGACGATTGAAATTGATATTGCAGGCTACGACTAAATCAATATCTTTTAACATTGAGCGTTCAAATTCATACTCAGTTTCCTGAATATTTTTCAGATCACAGTAAATCTGTCTTTTACCTTCATTATCGTATAAAACAGCGGAATTAGGCGTTCTGTCAAGTTTTTGCTTAATAAATTTAGTGTCAATCGACAATTCCTGTAATTCGCTTTTGATTTGGTTTGCAGTAATGTCGCGCCCGATCAACGAGGCTAAGCTTACGTTGTCGCCTAAAACAGTCAAGGCTTTTGCGATATTAAAAGCCACTCCGCCCACAAACGTGTTTATGCCGAAAAAGTTATAGTCTATCGGATAATACGGGATCGGAAACTGACGCACAGCGACGTCGGTTTCGGTATTTAAAAGTCCGCTTACAAGTATCTTCATATCTATCACTCCTCGTTGTTGTCGAGCAATATCTTATCGATTTTGATCACTGCACTGTCTTTTATATCAAGACATTTTCCGCAATTGTCGCAAATTTTATTCGGATCGAGATCGCAGATTTCACATTCAAGACAACCGGTGCACTCCCTTTCATATAAAACGCATTGCTTATTTTTCATTTAGATTACCTCTTTTTTTATTATAAACTAACGCTTACGGAAAAACAAGTAAAATTTAATAAACAAACGTTTGCTTTTATTTTTGTTACGTGTTAAAATATAATCGGAGGCAGGTTATGAAAAGAAATGACAGAAGTGAAGAAATTTTTGATTTTATGCAAAAATTCATTGCGGAAAACGGATATTCTCCTACGGTAAGAGAAATTTGCGAAGCTTGCGACGTCAAGTCTACCGCAACTGCCTTTACGTATATGAACTCTCTTGTCGAGCGCGGTCTGATAAATAAGGCAGGCAACAGAAACCGAGCGGTATCTTTGAAACAGGGAGTTATCAACGTTCCGTTGATAGGAACGGTTGCGGCCGGTCAGCCTATTTTTGCAACTGAAAATTATGACGGTGTTTATTCTATACCGAGTAATTTTTTCACTGGCGAAGATTTATTTATGCTGAACGTACACGGCGATTCAATGATCAATATCGGAATGTACGAAGGCGATAAAATCATCGTCAGAAAACAGGAAAGCGCCGATAACGGCGATATAGTCGTTGCGCTCGTTGACGACAGCGCAACCGTTAAAAGATTTTTTAAGCGCAACGGTAAAATAATTCTGCATCCCGAAAATGACGATATGGAAGATTTTATCTTTGATGACGTCCGTATCTTAGGAAAAGTCGTCGGTCTTATGCGCAACATATAAAAATAAATTAAAAGCGTTTTGCCACTGCAAAACGCTTTTTTTTCTATATTGACTTCAAATATTCCACTTCGTGATTGGTAAGTTTTCTGTATTCTCCCCTATCCAGACCTTTCAATGATAGTTCGCCGATTTTAATTCGTTTTAACAGTGAAACTTCTTTTCCGATAGCCGAAAACATTTTTCTTATTTCTCTGTTTTTGCCTTCGTAAATTGTAATGTGGGCTTTTGTGAAGTCTTTGTTTGTTTCAACTATATTAGCCTTACTTTTTTTAGTAACATATCCGTCAATTTCTATACCGCTTCGTATGGGGTTCAAATCGGATTCTGTAAGCCGTCCCTCCACCTTTACAAGATAAGTTTTAGGCACGTTGTTTGACGGGTGCGTAAGATGCTGTGCAAGCTCTCCGTCGGTAGTTAAAATCAGTAAACCCTCGCTGTCGTAATCAAGCCTGCCGACGGGATAAATCCTCCCGATATTCTTGGGCATAAGGTCAAGAACGGTTTTTCTGCCTCTGTCGTCGGAAACACTGCAAATATAACCTTTCGGTTTATTTAAAATATAATATTCGTTTTTCTTGATGCTTACAGGCTTTCCGTCTACGCACACTTTATCGCTGTCGCTGACCTCAACACCTAAGCTGACAACTTTGCCGTTTACTGTAACTCTTCCGTCCTGAACGAGTTTGTCGCTCTCTCTTCTTGAAGCTATTCCAGAAGAGGCAAGATATTTATTGATTCTCATATATAGTCCGTAAAATTTTACTTTACTATATACTATATAATTTTCCGCTAAAAATCAACTTATTTTCATTATAAACGTTAAGTTTTCCTATTGCGGTGTCATTTGTGTTTTCAGTAATGGCTTCGAATCTGTAATCGATTTTGTCCGTACTGCCGGTTACAAAGCTTGCGTTTTCTTTTAAACGGCAAAGTTTGTTATTAAAATTGAAGACTTTATCGCAGTCAATACTCACCAACTTATATTTTTTGAAACAGGATTCGAAGATCTGAATACTCCGCTCGTACATATCGGGACAGTTTAAAACTACGCAAACAATATCCATTCCGTCCTTTTCCGCAGATGAAACAAGGCATCGCCCTGCGTTGACAGTGAACCCCGTTTTGACCCCGTTAGCATATTCGTATTTATGAAGAATTTTATTTTTGTTTACGAAATTTCTGTATTTTCCGTTATAGTTTTTTGTTGAAACGATATTTTTAAAAGTTTCATTCTTCATTGCGTAACACGCAATCGAACAAAGATCATAAGCCGTTGTATAGTGTTCTTTTTCGGGAAGTCCGCTTGGATTTTTAAAGTGCGAACTTTTTGCGCCTATAATTTCCGCACGGCGGTTCATTTCTTCTGCAAATTTTTCGATACTTCCGCTGTGGTGAATTGCAAGCGCGGTTGCGCTGTCGTTTCCCGATCTGAGCATAAGTCCGTATAATAAGTCTTTTATGTCGATTTTTTCTTCTTTGACGAGATAGATGCTTGAACCTTCTACTCCTACGGCTTCGTCGGGAACGGTTATGACTTCGTTTAAATCGCAATCTTCGATTACGATAATTGCGGTCAATATTTTTGTCGTACTCGCCATGGGAAGCTTTGCATAGGCGTTGTTTTCTATAAGCTTGGCGCCTGTCGAAAGCTCCATTGCAATTTCAGCTTGGGCGCTTGCATATGAGACGGTACTTTTCGGAATAAAGAAAGTACCGCATATAGCAATCACTGCGCTTAGTAATGTAAAAGCAATTTTACGCATTATCAGAAATTTTGTGCACTAATTCACCCGTTTTATCAATGAGCGTATCAATTGCACCTTCCTCCATTTTGAGCAATCTGCAACCCTTTCCGTCGTCTACAATAAAACCTTTCGGTTTGACCGTGATCACGGTTCCGTTACCTCCGGCAAGCTTGAAGCCGTCTGATTCTTTGAAGGTTTTAATGTCACCGTATTCCCCTCCGCCGCTTAAATTTACGACCGTGATTGACGAAAGCGGAATAATTTCCGCTCCGCTGACGGTTATTATCGATTTACCTATTACGGTGTTGGCGTCTGCAACCTTTTCGATTGAAAGAGCAGGTTCTTTAAAATCGGTATCTCTGTTTTTCTTAATTTTTGAGTGCATATATTTTCTCCGTTAAAAAAGTTAATAAAATTTTTGTTAAGACTAAAATGTTAATAATAGTTACGGCTTTTGCGTAATACCTTATCGACGAATGTTCTTCGTTCATAATTACGTAATTTTTAAGTTTTGAAGAATTTCCGTTAATCTTCAGAAAACTGTATACAGCGGTTGTGACTCCGTTTTGTATGATAGCCGCATAAGCGTTTGAATCCTTTTGCAGTCCGAAGTCGGTGAGCTGAACTACCTTTTGAATACACAGTTTATTGAAAAATTTATAAAAATTTGTCTTAATAACATCAATATCGACGTTTTTATTTTTTCCGTTGATCTGCATTTCATTCGGTTTGTTTTTAACGGTATTGATATTATAAATTTTTAAAAAGCGAAAAACAGTAACGTTTATACTCGCATACTTCTCTTCGGTATTAATATAAATGTAGTTAAATACATGTATAGGGAAAACGGAAATTAAAAATCCTGCCGCCGCTATATAGATAAGCGCTTCATTCACAATACTATTATTTGTAACGTGAAACAAAATATACTGAAATTAGCCCGCTCAAATAAATTGCAGGAACCGTGCAAATTATGATATAATTGCTATGTGAATTAACTGCAATATTTAGGAAGAAATGTAGCAGTTAAAATATCGGAGAATTTCACTATGTCTAACGGCAATGATAATGAAGAGAATATCGAACTGCAAGAGCGGATTATGTCGATTAAAAATATCGGATATTTTGTATATACTTGGCATCGGAGAATAATTATATGCACTGCTTTAACTGCTGTTGTGGGTATGTTTGCAATAGCATTTTTAGGGGAATGGTATAATACTAAGTTAATAGCATTAGGGGGATTTTTGGGCGTAGCTGTAATTATAATTTTAATAGCGCTGTTGCATATATTTTACAGAAAACAATTTTTGATTGAATGTGAAAACGGGAAAATAATATTGGTTATAGGCGGTTTTCGTCGTTTTCGTAAATACTATGTAAATAATAGATGTTATAAAATTAAAAAAGGTCAAGCACTTAAAATTAAATATAAAAAAATAGATAGCATTAAAACACTATTTTCTGCAATGAAAAAAGCCGAAATCGTAAAAAATGAACTTGGGAATAAAGAAGTTTTTTCTATTAAGCAAAAGAATAAAGAAGATGCTTTATCTCTTGCTTTGGGTGGCGGCTTACCTGCAAAATACGGTGAAATGATATTTATTGACAGGAAGCTTAAAAACGGATTTTACACTTCAACAAGCACAATGAGTTATGCGCTTCATTACAAAGTTATAAATTATGATATAAACTTCAATGATTTTATACCGTCAAGCATATTAAATTTGATAAAAAATTAGCAATTTTTTTGTCCGTGTAAAATATATAAACGAAATAAAATAAACTCTTGAACGATTTCGTTCAAGAGTTTATTTTATCTTTTGTTTTTCTTTGGTATCAATCAATTTTAATTACGTCATCGTCGTCGGAAATAAAGTCTGGAATTTCGTATCCGTCGTCGGTTGTTTCAGGCGTATTCTTTTCCGCTTCTGCCTTGTCCTGCGCCGGTCCTTCTTCAACATATTCGTCTCTGTGGTAAAGATAGTTTGCATCCTCTTCGTCGTCGGAAAGAAGCGAGCTGTTGAGCTCGGCTATCTGTGCCATAAGCTCGTCGTAATCGGGCAATTCCTCAATCGAATTGAGCTTAAACCGTTTAAGGAAGTTATCTGTCGTTGCGTATAAAATAGGCTTGCCTACAGCGTCTTTCCTTCCGCACGGAACAATCATTTCAAGTTCTAAAAGAGTATGTATAGCATAGTCACAGCTTACCTGTCTTATCTCTTCGAGTTCGGGTTTTGTTATAGGCTGTTTATAAGCAATGAGCGCGGCACATTCTAATATGGTTTTAGTAAATTCTTTCTCTTTGATAGGGGTAATTACGTCGGAAACCGGATTTTTATATTTAGGGTTTGTAGCAAATTGAAGCTTACCGTTAAAGGTTAAAAGATGAATTCCGTTTTCTCCGCTGTACTTTTCTTTAAGTTCACTTATACTTGAGTTTACTTCTTTCAAACTGCAATTCAGTTTTTCAACAATAAATTTTACAGGTACGGCTTCGCCCGAAGCAAAAACTACCGCTTCAATTATATTCGTCAAATTCTCCACTTGTTGCGTCCTCTAAATTCCATTCAGGATTAAGTTTAATATTTATAGTTCCGAACGATTGTTCCTGCTCCACCATAATAAACTGATGTTTGAGCATTTCCAAAAGTGCCTGGAACGTGGTTATTATTTCGTTTCTCGAATAAGTAGTAAACAGACTGTCAAATACAATTTCTTTACTTTCGATAAGTCGTTCTTTTATAAGCGAAACTTTCTCTTCAACCGTATGAACGTCTTTCGGAATTTCTTTTATATTTTCTTTTTCTCTGTGTAAAACTTCATTTCGAAGCATCAGATTTGCAAAGGCTTCTAAAAGCGCGTTTATATTGAAATCTTTATAAACGATTTTAACTTTGCTGAAATCATTTTCAGGCTCTTTGAAATAGTACCCGATAGTTTCCAAATCTTTAAGTTTCGGTGTTTCTTCCTTAATGAGTTCATATTCGCGCTGTTTAAGCTGTTCGATAAGCGCGCGTTTCTCTTCTTCCGCTCCGCCCATCTCTTCGCCTGCGACTTCAACTACGGGAACCAAACTCTTTGATTTTATATAGATTATCTGTGCCGCCATCGCAAGATATTCGCTCTCTTTGTCAACGTCTCTTCTCGGTTGAGTTTTCATAAACTCGATATATTCCAAAAATTGTTCAGTAACTTTTGATACGAATATATCCTCTATTCTTATCTTTGCAATATTTATCAGATGAAGTAAAAGGTCAAGAGGACCTTCAAAATCGTCAAGAACAGTATTATAATCCACTACGGATTCAAAATTGTCTAAATAATTATCAGCCATAAAATCAAATTCCGAAAATTAATTTCCAAAGCGCCGTAATAGGAAAACCTATTATATTTTCGGCAAACCAGTGTACGTAACCTAAAATATTAAAATATTCGAAGTAATACAAGTCGGTGTACTGTACTATTTTTGTGCATACAAAGCTTTCCGCAACAAGAAAAATCAAAATATACTGACCGTAATTTTTCAAAAATCTTCTTACCGGGTTAATTTCTCTTGTAAACGATTCGATTACTCTGAAACCGTCAAGCGGATTGAACGGCAGCAAATTGAATACAAATACGGAAAGACTGTATGAAAAAGTCAGAAAGAATATCAGCTCGATTATCGATACCGCATAAAAAGCGGCTTGCGTTTCTGTTAACGGTATCAGATAGAGCGCAACAACCAAATAAAGCGGATATGCCAAAAAAGCTATAATATAGTTTATTACCACACCTGCGATAGCGGTCGTAAACAGGCCTCTGCGGTAATTTTTAAAATTATACGGATAAATCGGAACTGGTTTTGCCCAGCCGAATCCGGTAAAAATGCAGAGAATACACCCTATCGGGTCTAAATGCTTTATCGGATTGAGCGTCAATCTTCCGTTCATTTTTGCCGTAGGATCGCCGTTTTTATACGCAATAAATGCGTGAGCAAATTCGTGCGGAACAAAAACAAACAACACAGCTATAATAGATGCAGTTATTGTTAATAATTCATTCATTTAAGATAATCGGGAACGGTGTCGTTCCTTACTATGTCCTCATACGTCTGAGGCTTGATAATATATTCGGCTTTGCCGTCTTTAACAAGAATTGCAGGAGGAACAAAATTTCTGTTATAGTTGCTTGCCATCGAATAATTGTATGCTCCCGTTGAAAATACAGCCATTATATCACCGCTCTGCGGATTCGGTACGGCGACGTCAACGGCTATGATATCTCCGCTTTCGCAACATTTACCTGCCACCGTTACGCGCTCTGTACATTTTTCGTTTGCTCTGTTGGCGAGTAAAACCTCATACTTTGACTGATATAACGCGTATCTCGGGTTTTCGAACATACCGCCGTCGATAGCGACGTATTTTTTTATCCCTGCTATTTCTTTAACGGAGCCGACTGTGTATAAAGTTATTCCTGCTTCTCCGACTATCGAACGTCCCGGCTCAATTAAAAGATACGGCTGTTTAAGTTTATATCGGGCAGTCGTTTCTTTTAAAGCAGCGATGATACCGTGAACTGTAATTTGATAATCTGTTGTTTTCTGCTTTGGATCTTCGCTGTTGTACCAGATGCCGAAGCCTCCGCCCAAATTCAGCACATCAGCTTCAAAGCCGTATTTTTGCTTGATTTCAGCGATGAACGCAACCATTTTTTGGACAGCGAGAATAAAAGATTCGTTCTCAAAAATCTGCGAACCTATATGACAGTGAAAGCCTTTCAGCGCAAGATTTTTTTTATCCAAAACGTATTTCACAATTTTTTCGGCTGAACCGTCCGAAACAGAAAATCCGAATTTACTGTCGCTTCTTGCCGTCTGTATGTAGGCGTGCGTATGTGCTTCAACGCCTGGATTTATTCTTATAATAACGTTTTGGTGCAAATGATGATTTTTTGCAAGCTCGTTTAATTCGTCTGCCTCTTTGAATGAATCGACTACTATCGTTCCGACTTTATTTTTTACGGCGTATGCAAGCTCTTTAAAAAGCTTATTATTGCCGTGAAAATATATTTTATCCGCAGGGAATCCGACAGATAAAGCCGTGTAAAGCTCACCGCCTGACACAACGTCGACTCCTATGTTTTCCTGCGCTGCAATTCTGTAAATTGCCTTGCAGGAGAATGCTTTCGAAGCATACAATACAAGTCCGTTTCCGTCATACTCGTCGTTTATCGTATTGCGGTATACGCTCATCATATCCCTTATATGTTTTTCATCGAAAACGTATAAAGGAGTTCCAAATTCTTCGGCGAGGTCGACTGTGTCTTTTCCGCCGATTTCCAAGTGTCCTTTTGAGTTGATTTTTAACGTATCTCTTTCGTTCATAGTTTTGACCGTAGTATAGATATTCTATCAAAATTCATAAAATTAGTCAAATAAAAAGAGGCATCCGCTATGCGGATGCCTCAAAAGATTTTTTTGTTAAATTGCCCACCGTTCCGATATATTTTTGAAGTTATCTCCAAAGCCGGCTTTTTTAACGTCCTCGCCCGATATTGCGTTTACGGTTTCGTAAATCACGCCGTCCTTATAAATTTCAATTTTGCCTACTGCCTGCCCCTTTGCTACCGGTGCTTTGACGGGATTGTAAATTACGTTAAACGAAATATTCGGTTCACTGTTTATTCCCGTAAATACGTAAGAATTTGTTTCGGGATAGACGGATATGCTGTTTTTCTTTCCGCCGGACACTGCAAATTCTTCTTTAAGATTAACGTCTTTATCGAGTATCAATTTATTTTTATAATTTGCAAAACCGAAATCAAACATTTTAACGGTTGAATCAAATCTATGATTGCTACTGTCCGCGCCTAAAACCGCTGAAATCAGACGCATATTATCTTTTTTTGCAGTTGCGGTAAAACAGAAGCCTGCTTCATTAGTAAAACCCGTCTTTCCGCCGTCGCATAACTTGTATTTTTTCAACAGCTTGTTTGTGTTTGTCATAGACGTAGTTCTGTTGTCGGGATGAACAAAATCTTCAAGCCATATTTTGCTGTAATTGAAATAATTTTCGAATTTCAGCAAATTTCTGAACATAAGTGCAACATCTTTTGCGCAGGAGTACTGAGTCGGTTTAGGCAATCCCGTACAGTTAGAAAACAAAGTATCGGTACACCCTATCTCCTGCGCTTTTGAATTCATCATTGCGACAAAGCTTTCCTCGCTTCCTGCTAATTTTTCTGAAAGAGCCACGCAGCTGTCGTTTGCAGAACAAACTACAATGCTTTTTATTAGCTGATCAACCTTATACTGACAACCGCTTGCAAGAAACACCTGTGAACCGCCCATGCTTGACGCTTTTTCGCTTGCCGTAATATATTCGTCAAGCGAAAGCTGACCGTTATCTACCGCCTCCAAGGCAAGAGTCAAAGTCATAACTTTACACATACTTGCTATCGGCAGTCTTTCAAGTTCGTTCTGCTTATAGATACATTCTCCCGAATTAAAATCTATAAGATATGCTGATTTACAGTTAACTGTCAGATTATTTTCTTTTTTCTCGATTTCAAAACCCGAGGCACCTGCGCCGCATGCGACAAGTCCCAGGGAACATAATAGTGGTATGATTTTTTTCATACAATTATTATGTAAAAAAATTAATTTATTATACTATAACTATGACTACTCTGAAAAGCACGTTTATAAGCATAAGCAAAATAAGCATATTCAGCAGGGCAAAAATCAGAGGCATTACAAATACGTATTTTTTATTGATTATCTTACAAAGATCTATATTAAGATAACAGAAAATCAACGAAAAAACCGAAGACGGAATAAACACCAAAACCGCGACAGTTATACCGCCTAATGAATTCAGGCTTATTAAAATTGTAGCATAAACCGAAAAATAAATCCCTCTGAAAAATATAATTATCAAGGTTAAGTATTTAAATTTTGTAAAATAACCTATCAGAAAAAATATATAAAAGTAAAATAGATTGCTCAGCAGATGAGGAAAAATTAAATTTCCGTTTTTAAATTTAAAAACGTTGCAGATATAGTCATTTGCAAAATTTATGAAGTAAATGTTAATATTTGATAATTTAAATAGTACTATGCCACATATAATTGCACACAAAAGAGTTATTATCGAAGCAATTATATACTTTTTATCTAAATAAAAATCTTTCAAACAAAAATTCCTCATATATTAATGTATGAGGAATTGATAATTAATATGAACTTAACATATTGTCGATTGATATTCCATATCCCCTTGTCGGGTCGTTGACGAACACATGGGTTACTGCTCCGATCAATTTTCCGTTCTGAACAATGGGGCTTCCGCTCATTCCCTGTACAATACCGCCAGATAGAGCAATAAGTTCCTTATCTTCAATTTTGATCACATAATTTCTGTGGTCTTTATTGTCTTTGTCGGTTTTTACTATTGATATATTATATTTTTTTACGTTGTTTCCGCGCAGAGTCGTGTAAATACACGCCTTACCTATTGTAACGTCGTCTACGGTTCCTTTTTCAATTCTTTGAAGTCCGGTGTAATCGAAATTTTTGGACAGCTTGCCGTAAACTCCGCAAGCACAGTTTAATTGCGCTTCGCCTAAAACGCTGTTGTTTTCAAAAGCGCCGTGCAGTTCTCCGGGATTTCCCTTAATTCCTTTCTTTATATCATAAATCAGGCAGTTATATACTGTTCCGCCGTTAATTTCGATAAGTTTATTGTTTATATCGGCTACCGGATGTCCCAGTGATGCAAATTTATTTTTTGCTTTATCGATATAAGTTACCGTACCTATTCCGCTCAGCGTATCTTTAACAAGTACGCCAAGTCTTCTGCTTCCCGAAGTAAGATCTTTGGCGGGAACTATATCCAAATGAATTTTTTCACCGTTTCTATTGATTTCAATAATGAATTTTTTATATTCGTCCGAAATTATTTTATTGATATCCGATGCACTGTCAACTTTTCTGCCGTTGATGCTTTCTATTATATCACCGGTTTTTATTCCGCAATCTCTTGAAGGCGATTTTATTCCTTCTGCCGTTAAAACGTCGCAAATACCTATTACTTCAACGGTTTTAGTGTTTAAAGTAAATCCTGCCGGAAAACCTCCGAGATACAAATACTCCGTATCCGCTTTCGCCGAAACAGGTGAAAACGATAACGTGCATACGATCAGCGCAAAAACGATAAACAGACATTTTATAAATTTTTTTCTGAAAAGCATAACAGTATTTTGTGCAACGGTTTTCAGAATATACAAAAAAAAGCGGCGCTTGCCGCTTTAATTTTTATAATGGTCAATAAGCTCTTCCGCGTGATGTATCGCTGATTCGGAACGAACGTTTCCCATAAGTCTTACAATTTCTCCGATTTTCTGTTCTGAACCAAGTTTTTCAATATTAGAATATGTTTTTCCGTTTTCTTCCGTTTTATAAATAAGGAATTGAGTGTCGCTTGCGGCGCATATCTGAGGAAGATGCGAAACGGCAATAATCTGCGTAGTATTTGCAATTTTCTGGAACTTTTTCGCAACGGAATCTGCAGTATATCCGCTTATTCCCGCATCGATTTCGTCAAAAATATAAGTGGATATTCCGTTTATATTTTTTAGCTGTGTTTTAATTGCAAGCATAAATCTGCTCATTTCACCGCCACTTATGACTTTGGATAGCGGCTTTAAGGGTTCGCCTTTATTTGCCGAAAACTCAAAACTTATTTCGTCGCTGCCGTTAGTTTGGAATTTTGCGCTATCTCTCGTATAGTTTTTGAATTTTACGTTGAATACTGCATTCGGGATATTCAGAGTTTTTAATTCGTTTTCTACGGCTATGCAGAAAGCTTTTGCAAAGCGCTTTCTCATTTCTGTAAGTTTACAGCACAAATCGAACAAATTTTCGTCACATTCATCTATAAATTTTTCATATTTCTCAATTAAATCCGCGCTGTCGGAAACCGACTCGTACTCTTCCTTTGCTTTTTTGCAGAATTCGATTATATGCGCTTCATCGGGTCCGTATTTTTTTGAGAGAGATTTTATAAGTTCTATCCTTTCTTCTACCCGCCTTGCTTCCTGGCCGTCGAAAGTAAGGCTGTCCGCAATGTCTGATAAAGTTTCGGACAAGTCGGATATTTCCGAATTCAGATTTTCGATTCTTTGACAAACCGAATCGTACTCATCGCTAATGTTGCTTATTTTTCCAATTTCTCTCGAAGCGGAAAAAAGTCCGTCGCTTACGCCGCCGTCATCGCTTAAAATACTTTTTGCCGAACTTACCGCATAAAGTATCTTTTCAACATTGAGAATTTTATTTCTATATGCAGTAAGCTCGTCCAGCTCACCTACTCTTATATCGGCGTTTTCGATTTCCTTAATCTGAAAATTAAGAAGATCGAGTTTCCTTTCTCTTTCGGCTTCGCTTCCTCCGAAAGCGGAAATTTTTTCTTTATACTCTTTCTTTTTTGATAATAACGAGGAAATATCGGCTTTTATAACTTCCGCCGAGTTTCCTAAAAGATTGTCAATAACTTTCAGCTGGTTATTTTCGTTAAGCAGAAAAAAATGTTCACTCTGCCCGTGAACGTCCACAAGATGCGCTGTCAAGCTTTTAAGCATCGATACGGTCACGGTATTTCCGTTTATCTTAATTGAATTTTTTCCGTCTACGCCGAATTTACGCGATATAATTATTTCTCCGTCGCTTTCGATGTCGTAGTCAGAAAGAAGTTTTACGGCTTCGCTATTTTTATTTACTGAAAATTCAGCTTTGACAAATGCATCCCGTTCGCCGTACCGAATCATAGTTTTATCGGCTTTACTTCCCAATACAAAATTAATGGAGTCGAGAATTACCGATTTTCCCGCCCCTGTTTCTCCCGATAAAACGTTAAGTCCGCTATCGAATTCTATATCGGCTTCTTTTATAAGAGCCACATTTTTAACGTACAGTCTTTGTAACATTATATATACTCTTTAAGTTTATTGACGACTGTAGGAGTATTTTCGTTGCTGTCTACAACTATCAAAAAATTGTCGTCGCCCGCAATTGTTCCTATAATTTCGTCCATTTGCAACGAGTCGACGAAAGCTCCGACCGTTGCACCGTTTCCTCTCATTGTCTTTATCATTATTATATTATTGGCGTGTTTAATGCTCATAACGCATTCTCTGAAAAGTGTTTTCATCTTGCCGTGGATTGTTTCGTCGCCGTTGACAAGACACGCGTATCTGTATTTTTTAGTCGTGCCTGAAATTTTGTAAAGCTTCAATTCTTTGATATCGCGTGAAATAGTCGCCTGCGTTACGTTGAAATTGAGTTTATTCAATTCGTAGCAAAGCTCTTCCTGAGTATCTATTTCTTTTGAGGCGATGAGCTCTAAAATTTTCTGTTGTCTTGCGTTTCTATGCATTTATTTGCTCCAGATATTTAGTTTTATCAATAATTTATTAAAAAAATCTTTATCTCCCCTCGTTATAAATTCGGTTACAAAATCGGATTTTTTTATCGTAAAACTTGTCTTCACACTCACCGTATCGACTATTTTGCCGTCGATTATAACGTTAAGCTTTGAATTTTCGGAAGACGCAATTTTTAATTCCGAGTCAGCATTGAATACTACCGGACGTGAATGAAGCGAGTGTGCACAGATCGGCGTTAAAATAAAAGCATTCAAATCCGGTGCAAGAATCGAGCCGCCTGCCGAAAGAGAATATGCTGTCGAACCTGTCGGCGTGCTTATAATAACGCCGTCAGAAAGATAATTATCGACAGTCGAACCGTCTATTTCTGCTTTTAAGGCAACAGTGTTGCTGAAATTCTGTACGCCTGTGCTTCGTTGAATGACTAATTCGTTCAGCGCAATAAATTTTTTGTCGCCGTAAGTGATTTCAAGCATTGCGCGTTTTTTAGTCTTATATTTTCCGCTGCAAATAAGATTTAACGCTTCGTCTGATTTTTCCTGTTCATATTCGGTAAGAAAGCCGAGGTGTCCGTAGTTAATGCCTAAAATTTTAATATTTCGCTTAGCGCATTCAGACGCTACGTATAAGATAGTCCCGTCTCCGCCGAGTACGAGTAAAATATCAAGTCCGTCAAGCTCGGTAATTTCTGCAATCCGCTTGAATTCTACACCCTCTTTTTTTAAACGGCTTTCAATTTTTTCAAGATATAAGGCGTTATCTTTCAAGTGCTTTTTATTGAAGTAAATCCCTGCTTTCATCGTAAGTATTATAAATCTTTTTATACAAATATGCAAACAAAAAGCCCGTTAAATTCACAATTTAACAGACTTTATCAGTTTTTCAATCGGAACCGAAGTTGTGGCATTTTTTTCAAGCAAAACGACGTACTCCATATTTTTGCCTTCTATAATCGGTGCGTTTGTCAATTTTTGCGGAACAAGACTGCATTGTCCTGCAAAATCAAGTATTTTACTGAGGACTTTTTTTCTTGTATCGCTATTGCGTACTATTCCGCCTTTCCCCACTTTTCGGCTTTCACATTCAAATTGCGGCTTTATGAGAGCAAGCACGCAAGCTTTGCTTTCAAGAATCGAAGCAACCTCTTTTAAAATCAGCGTAAGAGAAATAAAGCTGACGTCAATTACAGCTCCGTCTAATCTTTCTGAAAACAGAGAACTGTTAAGGTTGCGAGCGTTAAAATTATCGATTACAACTACGTTTTTATTCAGCAGAGATTTATCAAGCTGACTTTCGCCTACGTCTATACAGTAAACCTTTTCGGCCCCGTTCTGCAAAAGACAATCGGTAAAACCACCGTTACTCGATCCGATATCGGCAAAAATTTTGCCGTCGGCAGAAAAATCAAAATCTTTAATTGCTTTGGCAAGTTTGAAACCGCCTGCCGATACGTAACTTTCTTTCGGAGTGATAAATTCAACAATATCTCCGTCTTTATATTTATACGACGGCGTAACAAAACTACCGTTTACGAGAACAAGTTTTTCCGAAATTGCATTTGATGATTTTGTCCTCGAACCGTAACGGTCGGCCAAAAATTTATCTAATCGCATTTAATATATATCCTGCAATAGCTTCTCCGGTGATACCGAATTCTTTCATTAATTCCGTCACGCTTCCGTGAGGTATAAATTTGTCGGGGAAGGCGAAATTTTTGATTTTTTTATTGTCCGATGAAAAATGCGTATTGATAAGCGAACCGAATCCTCCTGAAAGCACGTTGTCCTCAACGGTAATTATAAGATTTTGCGTAAGGGTTTTCAGCATCTTTGTATCAAGCGGTTTAACAAACCTTGAATTTATAACGTTGACTTTGATATTTTCTTTTTCAAGAAGCTGTGAAGCTTCCAAAGCTGCGGTTACAGCTCTCTCACCGCACGCCAAAATGGAAGCCGACGCATTTTCGTTTTCAGAAAGCATTTCCCATTTACCGAGAATTATTTCGCTTTGAAGTTTGAAACTGTGAGTACCCTCTCTCGGATAACGGATAGCAAGCGGTTTATCAAAGGTTGCACTGAATTCAAGCATAGACCTGAATTCGTTTACGTCCTTTGGTACGGCAATGGAAAGATTCGGGATCATACTTAAAAATGATAAATCGAATACGCCCTGATGAGTTTCGCCGTCTGCACCTGAAACGCCAGCCCTGTCTATACACAGTGTGACGGGTAAATTCTGGGAACAGATATCGATTACAATTTCGTCGTACGAACGTTGCAAAAAAGTTGAATAAACGGCATAATACGGTTTCAATCCCTCCGTTGCTATTGAAGCGCACAGAATGGTTGCGTGTTCCTCGCAAATGCCCACGTCGACGGCGCGTTCGGGATATTTTTCAAAGAAATCGGCAAGTCCGAGATTTGACGACATGGCCGCGCAGACTGCAACTATTTTGCTGTCTTTTTCGGCAAGCGAACATAACGTTTCACCAAAGACCGTTGAATATTCGGTTGAAATATAATCGGAACTTGAAATCGAAATGCCGTGAGTTGCTTCGGGATTTTCTTCGCAGAACTCGTAACCTTTTCCTTTTTTGGTAATTATGTGCAGAATTACCGACTCTTTTTTAAGCCTTTCCTTGATTTCGGTCAGCTTATTTATGAGTTGCGGTAAATTATTTCCGTCGTAAACACCGTCGTATTTAAAACCGAAACGCTCGAAGATGCCTGCATGTTTGGCTTTTTTTGAAATATGTTCGCTGTTTTCGCTTAAAAGCTCCAAATATTCGTGCATACTACCGACCGTGGGAGATATAGACATTCCGTTATCATTCAGAACTACAAGAATATTTGTTTTCAGCAGTCTTAAACTGTTAAAAGCTTCGTAAACAAGTCCGTTGTTGAAAGAGCCGTCGCCGATGACGGCGATAACGTTAAAATCTTTATTTTCAATATCGCGCGCCTTTGCAATTCCCAATGCAGCGGAAACCGAGGTGCCCGCGTGACCCGTATTATAGCAGTCATACGGGCTTTCCTCCCTTTTTGGAAAACCCGAGATCCCGCCTTTTTTTCTTAACGTATTAAAGCTGTCCCCTCTGCCCGAAAGCAATTTATGGGAATAGCATTGATGTCCGACGTCGAATATAATTTTGTCGTCGGGCAGATTGAAAACGTAATGTAAAGCAACAGTCAATTCAACGGCGCCGAGATTTGAAGCAAGATGACCGCCGTTTTTTAAAACCGTTGATAAAATTTTTTGTCTCAGATCTTCGCAAAGTGCGTCGAGCTGAGACATATTCATATTTTTAAGTTGTTTACCGCTAAAATATTCCGGCATCATTTTTCCTTTTTGAAAAAAGTTGTGAATTTTGCGAAAGAAAAGACAATTTGTTTATTGTATTTCATTGCAAAATGTTTGAA
This sequence comes from uncultured Christensenella sp., assembly GCA_910583545.1. Classification (GTDB taxonomy): domain Bacteria; phylum Bacillota; class Clostridia; order Christensenellales; family Borkfalkiaceae; genus Coproplasma. The sequence goes on from CAJTXM010000005.1 coordinate 120,785, forward strand.
AATAGCTTTGCCCCCGACTGTAAGCGCGCCTATTACGGCGCTCACCAAAATCGAAGACACAATTTCCCAGATATTACCGTCGGCTATGGCGGCAATATAAACCACAAGAACCGCACCTGCGGCACCGCTGACTATTCCGCAAATATCGCCTATAACGTCGGCAAAAACCGAACCGAGTTTGGTCGCGTTTTTGCATAGCGTAACGGCGCGTTTGGCGCCTTTAATCTTGTTCGAAGCCATCGCGTGAAAAGCATCGGGCTGACAGGTAATGATAGCGTTTGCTATCATATCGCAACCGATATTTAAAAATAGCAGAACTATCAGGACTATTACGCAGATATATACGGGACTGCCCTTTATCGATATTTCAGTCAGAAAACTGAACAGAACGGTCAACCCGAAAGATAAAAATAATACGCTAAGCCCCCAGGAGAGCCAGCCCGGTATTCTCTTTTTCTTCTGCTTTTTCTTTTTTACGGTTTTTTCTTGTTTTGGTACGTCTTCCTTATCCATTTCCATAGCTTTAAAAATAAAACGCACGGATGTGCGTAAAATTTGTAATATAGTGGTTTATATTAAATAAACTTTGCGGTTTAGGTTCGGTAGGATTTCCCTCAGTTCCACTCCCCGTCGCCGAAGAAGCAGTTTCCTTTTAAAGAACTGAACGCATTTCTGCATAACCGAATCGCCACTGAATCCACACTGTAATCTCTAATATAAAATCAGTCTAGAAGCTTTCCTTGACAACCGTTATTGAGCTTATCTTCTTTTGCAAAGAACAATTTCAAACGGCAATAGACTATTGCTGTCTGGCCATAACAGACAATAATTTGTAAATCCGCTATCCGCTGTCTTCACTCAAAGCAGGCTACTCTGTACCAAGCTTACGCCTGATAGCAGGTTTATACTGACAAAATAATTTTGTCAGCCTCCACGGTAAATGGGTTGAGCTGCGGTATGCCGTTACCAAGCTCCCATAAACCTTTACTCCCAGCATCCACCCACTTTTGGCAAAGCGAGCAGGTACCAGAAACTTCATCGATATGCCCTTTGACGGTATTTTACCCCCGCCCTCGTATCAATAAAGGTTGACTAGAATACTGCACCACTATATCATTGCAATAATTATAACATAAGTTAAGCTGCAAGTCAATAGTAAATCAAAGAATTCTCTGCCGTATAAAATAAACGAATTCTTTTAAAAATCCGGTATCCCCTTTTATACCTTCAAGCATTTTTATACACCTGTCGGCAATCAGATCAGCCCGAACTTTACTTTTTTCAAGCCCGTATAATTTTACGGCCGTATATTTCCCTTCCGCGACGTCTTTGCCGATGCTTTTCCCGACGTTTTCAAAGCTTCCTTCCACGTCAAGAATATCATCCGTCAGTTGGAAAAGAAATCCGAGATCGCGCGAAAAGGTTTTTATTTCCGAATAATACTTGCCTTTGCAGAGAATACTCGGCGTAATGCACGAGGCGGAAATCAATTGAGCCGTTTTATTCAGATATATGAAATCTAAAATATTTTCGTCAATTTCTTCATCGTTTTCGTGTGAAAGATCTGCTGACTGACCTGCAATCATTCCGTTGATTCCGGCACAGTCGCATATATACTTTGATGCTGAAATAAACTCATCTCCGTTGAAACATTCTGTAAAAAGTATCGAATATGCGGTATTGAGCAGCCCGTCACCTGCAAGAACCGCGTTTCCGGTTCCGAAAACTTTGTGATTTGACGGCTTCCCGCGCCTGAAATCATCGTTATCCATTTCAGGCAGATCGTCGTGAATTAACGAATAAGTGTGAATCAATTCAAGAGCTAACGCAAAATTCAATACATTATTTTTGTCAAGACCTAACAAATCGGCAAAAGACAGCATCAGTACGGGACGGATGCGCTTACCGCCGAGTTTAAGGCTGTATATCAGGCTTTCTTTCAGAATCTGCGGCTGACAATTCAATTTATTGCAGAAATTTTCTAGTCGTTCTTCGAATAAGCGTTGATATTCTGCGTATTTTACGTCAAATCCACTCACTTCAAACTCCTCTTTGCTGAAACGTAAGTGTTGTACATAAGCATTGTTATCGTCATAGGACCTACTCCGCCGGGAACGGGTGTAATGTGAGAACATTTATCTTTGACGCTTTCAAAATCCACGTCGCCGCATAGTTTCCCGCTTTCATCTCTGTTCATTCCGACGTCTATTACTACGGCGCCGTCTTTAACCATATCGGATTTTATAAATTTAGCTTTACCTATAGCAACTATTAAAATATCCGCGCTTTTGCAGATATCCTTCAGATTCTTTGTTTTGCTGTGACAGACGGTAACCGTAGCGTCCGAATTCAGAAGTAACATAGCGATTGGTTTACCCACTATGTTCGACCGACCCACCACCACCGCGTTTTTACCGCAGATATCGATATTTTCATATTCGAGCATTTTCATTATGCCGTAAGGCGTGCAGGGCACAGTCCCTTTCTGTTTAAGACAGAGACTTCCTACGTTTTCGGCGGAAAAACCGTCCACATCCTTTTCGTGCGGTATAAGTCTGAGAGCATCTTCCGAAATGTGCTTCGGCAAAGGCAACTGAACGAGTATGCCGTGTACTGTTTCGTCGTCAGCAAGCTTTTTCAGCAGATTTTCAAGTTCTGTCTGTGAAGTATTTTCAGGCAGATAATGCGCGAAAGATTTTATCCCTACCTCTTCGCAGGCTTTGATCTTGTTTTTTACATAAACCTGCGAAGCGGAATTATTGCCGACAAGCACGACTGCCAGTCCGACAGCTTTCTTTAAAAGTGAAATTTTATTCGATAGCTCCGAACGTATGGATTTTGAAATTTCTTTTCCGTCTATGAGCTTATACATTATTTTGCTCCTTTATAACTTCCGAAAGTATTCCGCTTATAAAAGACGCGCTTTTTTCGGAAGAATATTTTGAAGCTATATTCGCCGCTTCGTTTACGGAAACGGCTGACGGTATATCCGGAATAAACATAATTTCGGCAAGCGCAATCAAAATAATACTTCTGTCCGCAGGGAACATTCTGACCTGCGGAAACAATTTTGACCTTTCGTCGATAATTTTAATTAATTTTTCACGGTTCGAAGCAACCGTATTCAAAATTTGGTCGCAATATTCCGTATCGTTTTTATTAAGTTTTTCGATTTTATAAAGCGAATTTTTCAGTTCTTTGATATCATCGTTGAACTGAGATGAAAATAAAATTTTAAAAACCGTTTCTCTTGCCGTAGTGCGCATAATTTTATCCTTTTCAAATCATAACTACGCGTGCAACGCGTAGTTTGCATAAGCCCTAAAAGGGCATGATACTGGCAGCGCTATTCGC
>CAJTXM010000006.1:0-67658 GCA_910583545.1 uncultured Christensenella sp.
GCCTGCTCCCACAGAGCGGATATAAAAGTACTGTTGCCCGACGCCTCCGCTCGCCATGACGGAAACGAAGGGTAATACGCGTTTATTTTATATTGAATCTTGCTTCGGGGTTATAGTCCAGACCGAATTTCTTTGCTTTCTTCCAGTAGAATAAAACTTCGAGACATTCTATGTACGCATACCATTCCCCTACAATATATTCGTCTTTGAGTTTTGCGCCGAGCAGTTCGGTTAAGTTTGTCTCTATCGTGACTATTAAATACTCCAATACCTGTTCTGCCGTTAAATTGTAGTACATTCTTTTTTCCTCCGTGGTTTGCGCGTCTGCATTTTTCGCGCTTTTTCGACACTATTTTATCACCCTCCCGCTCTTTTTAATCTCCTTTCTTATACCCTCTTTTTATCGTTTTTTTTCACTTTTTATCCCTTTTTCTGAAAAATGCGTACACAAAAATTAAATACTGCAAAAAAAAGAAAGCACGGAAGTGCTTTCTTTCTGTTTTTATCGGTTAAGGCGTCAAACGGTTGGGACCGCGGAAAATGAAAATCACGTCCCTTACGTTGGGTAAATCGAAGAGTTTTGCAAGCGTTCTTGCAATGCCCAGACCGAAACCGCCGTGCGTGGGCGCACCGTAGCGGAAAAAGTCAAGATAAACCTGCATATCGTCGGGATTGATCCCGTTTTCTATGATGTTTTTCTTCAACTCGCCGTATCTGTGTTCGCGCTGAGCGCCGCTCGTGATTTCAAGACCCTTGAAAAGTAAATCGTAAGTTTTTGTAAGTTCGGGGTTGTCCTCTTTTCTCATAGAATAGAACGCTCTCGCCTTTGCGGGGAAATCGGTTATAAACACGAAATCGCTTCCGTATTTCTTTTTGACGTACTCGCATATGAGCTTTTCGCCGTCGGGATCAAGATCGCCTTTCAAGGCGCGCGGAACCTCGTAATTCATCTCTTCTTTTAAAATTTTATAAACTTCATAGAGGGGAATTCGGGGGATATCGTAGTTCATTTCTATCATATCCTTACCAAAGTACTTTTTGTACTCCTCGCCGTACTCCTCTTTCATTCCCTTCATAATATATTTGAACATAGCCTCTTCCACGTCCATAACGTCGTGATGGGAGTCGATGAAGGAAATTTCGATATCTATGCAGGTAAACTCGGTTGCGTGGCGGTTTGTAAAGCTGGGATTGGAGCGGAAAAGTTCGCCTATCTCGTAAGTTTTATCAAAACCTGCCATCATTGACATCTGCTTATAGAGCTGCGGACTCTGAGTAAGATAAGCTTTCTGATCGAAGTATTTCATTTCGAACACTTCGCTTCCGCCCTCGGAAGAAATCGTGGTGATTTTGGGCGTGTGAATTTCGATAAAGCCGTTTTTATCGAAAAATTCGACGGCGTATTTTTCGAAAGCCGACTGGATTTTGAACATAAAGACTTTTTTCTCGTCCCTCAGATCTATCCAGCGGTAGTCCATACGAAGGTCGGGGCCGGAATCGGGAGCTATGGGCAGAGTTTCGGCAATGCTCATAATGTCGAGCTTAGCGGGATAAATTTCTTTACCGCCGTTTCTTACGTATTCTGAAAATACGCACTTGCCCTCAACGGAAACGAAGCTGTGAGGAGTGAGTTTTTTAGCCACTTCGTAAACTTCGGGGCACTCGTCTTTTACTATCGTTACCTGAACTGCGCCCGTGACGTCCCTGATGACCAGAAACATAATTTTTTTGTCGCGGATGGTTTCAACGTAGCCTTTGATACAGCACTCGCCCTCCGTCAGATTTTTGATGTATGTCCTTTTCATTTCATTTCTCCTTGAAAAACGTTTATTTGGTTGACATTGCGCTGTGACCGTAACCGAGTACGGAGTTGGCGATATTGTGCATATGGTCGCCTATGCGTTCCATATTGACTGCAAGCTGAAGGAAGAATGCGCCCGTTTCGGCGTCGCACCTGCCCTCGTTCATCCGACGGAGATGCGACTGCTGCATAACGGCGTTCATTCTGTCGGTTTCGTTTTCTTCGAACTCGACCTGAGGCATAAAGCTCAAGTCGCTGTCGCGGAATACTGCGGTAACGTGTTTGTACAGATTTGTAAGATGCAGATCCATTTCGAGAATTTCTTTTTTTGCGTCGTCCGAAAACGACAGCTTGTCTATGCTCAGCTTTTCGGCGTATTCGGTTATGTTCTCCGCATAGTCGCCTATTCTCTCCAAATCGGAAGAAACTCTGTAAAACGATCCTATTTTTTTCTCGTCCGTTTCGGAAATTTCCTGCGACGACAGAAGAATAAGAAAGTTTACTATGTACTTATTCTGCGCGTTGATGCTCTCTTCTGTCTTTGCAAACTCGTCCTGACCCGACAAATCGCCGGAAAGGAGCATATCCAAAGACAGTTTATAGTTTTTAAACGCGTCCTCGCTCATTTTAAGAAGCTGTTTTCTGACCTGTCCGACCGCCACGGCGGGAGCTTTTAAAAGTCTGGTATCAAGCGCTTCGTACACCTCTTGCACGTCCCTCTTTTTCTCGCGCACGAGAATACAGGAGGCTTTGACGAGATATTTTATAAACGGAAGCAGAACAGCCGTCGTTATAAGGTTGAAAACCATATGAAAGAGAGCTATCTGCCACTCTGTGTCGGCAATAAAACCACCGAAAAACTCTGCTATATATTTACCTGCAAACGCAACGGGAAAAATGAAAATGAGTGCGCCGGCGACGTTAAACAGAAGATGCACCATTGCGGCGCGCCTTGCGTTTACGCTTGCGCCTGCGGACGAAAGTACGGAAGTGAAACACGTTCCGACGTTTGTTCCGAGTATTATGCACATTGCCATTTGCAGAGAAATAAGAGACGAACTTGCAAGCGAAATAACTATCGCCGTCAATGCGCCCGACGACTGCATAAGCGCGGTAAGAAACGCGCCCAAAAGAAAAAGAACTATTATTTCCCAGGTAAGAAAACTTTTTCCGTTGCCCAAACTTATGAACATATTTTCTATTGCGGAGCCTATGTTTTCGGACTCTACAAGGTCGTTCACTGCGCCCGACATTACGTTAAGACCGATAAAAATCAGTCCTACTCCCTCTAAAATATAGCCGAGCTGTTTAATTTTTTCGCGCTTGGAGGCAATAGTCAGAACTAAGCCCGCAAACGCCACCAAAGCAAACAGCGCACCCACGGAAAACTGCGAACCGCCGGCAGACGAAAGCGCCATAATGAACGCCGAAACGGTCGTGCCTATGTTCGCGCCCATTATTACGGAAGCCGCCTGAGTCAGGGTCATAAGCCCCACGTTGACGAAGCCGACTATCATTACGGTCGTCGCCGAAGAACTGTTGACGAGCGCCGTCACCGCCGCGCCCGTACCCACGCCGGCAAAGCGGTTTACGGTAGCTTTGCCCATAAGTCTGCGTATCGATCTGCCTGCGGCTTTTTCGATATTGTGACCCATCATATTCATACCGATCATAAACACGGTTATACCGCCGAGTATGAAAAACAGGCTGTTGAAAACCGTCAGAACGTCCCCTCCCGACAGCGCAAGCAAACTATAAGTATAGTTGATTTTCACAGTTAAATTTTAACAACTTTTTTATTCACTGTCAAATAAATCGTTTGCATATATCATTAATTTATTTTAGAATATATTCACACCGCTTTATAAGCTGTAAACGGTTTCTGTGAGCGAGCAGTACAAGAAGCGCGCGGCTTTTGCGAATGAGTTTACAATGAAGCAAATGATTGAGCAAAAACGTAAGCGCGACAAAGTAATGCGAAGCTCAGAGGAAGCGGCTGAAAAGGAAGTCAAATTATGTTTAATATTGTTTTGGTCGAGCCTGAGATACCGCAGAATACGGGCAACATTGTGCGCACCTGTCACGCCACGGGATGCAGACTGCACCTTGTGCGTCCGCTCGGCTTCGATGTGAGCGACAGATATCTGAAAAGAGCGGGACTCGATTATTGGAACGATGTGGAAATTTTTTACTACGACAGTTTTGACGAGCTGAAAGCAAAGTTCCCCTCTTCCCGCTTCTGGTACTTTACAACGAAGGGACTCAACCGGCACAGCGAAGCCGAATTTGAAAGAGGAGATTTTTTGGTGTTCGGCAAGGAAACCAAAGGACTGCCCGAAAAGCTTTTAATTAAGAATAAAGAGAGTTGCCTCAGAATCCCGATGATAGGCGAAACGCGGAGCCTGAATCTTTCTAATTCGGTTGCGATCGCCGTCTACGAGGGGTTGAGACAGAACAACTTCGAAGGCTTTAAAACCGAAGGACAGCTGCACGGTCATAAGTGGTAATTTAGCTTTACATTTATAACAATATATAATATAATAATACCGACATGGAAAAAATCAGGGTAATCGTTGCAAGTTCAAACGCGCATAAAATCGAAGAAATGAGTGAAATGCTTCCCCTCTTTGAGTTGGTTCCGATGAAAAATTATTATTCGGGCGACATAGAAGAAAACGGAAAAACTTTCAAAGACAACGCCCTGATAAAGGCAAAGTTTATCGCAGAAAAATTTAATATACCCGCGATAGCCGACGATTCGGGGCTGTGCGTGGACGCGCTCGGCGGAGCGCCCGGCATTTACTCGCAGAGATATTCGGGCGGAAGCGACGGCGACAACAGAAAACTGCTGTTGAAAAATATGGAAAATAAACGGGAGCGCACCGCACGTTTCAAATGCGCAGTCTGCCTGTATTTTCCAGACGGAAAAGCGCTGTTCGGCGAGGGTGCGTGCGAGGGCGAAATACTTCTTAGCGAAGAGGGACAAAACGGATTCGGCTACGACAGTCTTTTCTACTCTTACGATCTGAAAAAGAGCTTCGGCAATTCTTCCGCGGAAGAGAAAAACTCGGTTTCGCACCGTAAAAGAGCGATAAGCGATTTGAAAAGGCAGTTATGAAGACCGTTGTAATAGTTTCGGATTCGCACGGAAACAGACAGGCGATAGACAGGCTTGACGCCGTTTTTTCCGAAAGCGACTGCGTTATCCATCTCGGCGATACGTCCTCGGACGGAAATTATATAAAAAAGAAGCACCCCGAAAAGACTTACCTTTTAAACGGCAACTGCGACGTATTCCCTCTCGGTGAAAAGGAAGCAGTACTCGATATAGAGGGCGTAAAAATCTTCGCCTGTCACGGTCACGCCTATTCGGTCAAACGCGACTTTTTACCACTTGCGAAAAGGGCGGAAGAGCTCGGCTGCGCAATCGCGCTTTACGGACACACCCACGAAGCGGACGAAAGACAGATTGGCGGAGTTACGCTGATAAATCCGGGTACGCTTTCAAGATATTCGCAAAATTCATACGCGTATCTCGTAATAAATAACGGGAAATTTACACAAAAAATAGTCAGGATATAATTATGAAATTCAGACATTCGTTGACGGTTCTTATAGACAACTTTTCGCTTACCTATAAGCAACTCGTATATAAACTTGTAATAGCATTGATAACCGCCGGACTTACGGTGGCGATAGTATATCCCTTTTTAAACGCTTTAACTTCTTTGGAAGAGTTTAAAAATCTTTTGGAGAGTATAAAGACGTTTTTCAACAACCTGCTCGAAGGAAAGCTGGACGCGGATCTGAAAATAAGCGAAAAGATAAAAGCCGCGATAGAATCCATAGGCACGCTGATAGAAGAAAACAGCGGAGTTATCGCCTTGGGAATTACGGGACTTATATTCGTAAGGCTTGTGAATATGTTCTTTTCAAGCATAGGAAACTATGCGGCGGCGGCTGTCATCAATGACAAAATGGCGCTCCGCGCGCAATCGCCGTTTCTGATAACGCTTATTAAAAATCTCAAAAACGCGTGTCTGTATTCGCTGATGTACGTCCCCCTCTCATTCTTATATGACGCAATCTGCGTTATAGCGATGTACTTTTTCATATTCAAAGCTCTGACGTTCGTACCGATGCTCATACAGATTTTTATGTTCCTGACCGCGATAGTGTTTTTGATTACGTTAAAGCTTACCTTAGCTTCGGACTGGCTTCCCGCTCTTATCAGAGGAAGAAAAAAACACGGCGAAGCGTTTTTATACACGTTCGGCAGAAAGAATAAAAAGACGTTCAACGTACTTTCAAACTTCGTGGTTCTGGTGCTTATAATCTTTGCGGTCAACGTTTTCGCAGTAGTCTTCACTTTCGGCGTAGGCGCACTGATTACCATACCTGCAAGCTATATAATTTTAAGCTGTTTCCAGTTCGTCAATTATTACGACAGGGAAGAGTTAAAATATTTCGTCGATAAAAACACGATAATCAAGCCGGAGAAAGAACACGTTCAGACGAGGGAAGAATTTTTCCGCGGCGACGAATAATCCGCGTTTATGTAAATATTTCAAAAAAAATGAAAAAAATTCAAATTTTTATACTTTCCGTACTTTACAACGGAAAGTTTTTTTTATATAATATTTATGTGCGACCGCAGTCGCAGTTTTTGCCGTGCGGTCATAAAATAAATTTTCCAGAGTTATAAATGACTTATTCAGATATATATAATAACTGGCTTGCGGACAGCCGTTTAAACGGCGAAGCAAAAGCCGAACTCGAAACGATAAAAGGCAACGAAAAAGAGATAGAATACCGCTTCGGCGCGGAGCTTGAATTCGGCACCGCAGGTATGCGCGGAATTATAGGTTACGGCACCAATATGATGAACGTATACACCGTAAGACGCGCTACGCAGGGCCTTGCGGAATTTATCAAAACCCTCGGCGCAGACGCTATGCAGCGCGGAGTTGCAATCTCTTACGATACAAGACTTAAAAGCGACGAATTTGCCAAAGCCGCCGCAGAAGTACTTGCCGCAAACAACGTAAAAGCGTACGTTTTTTCGGACGTGCACCCCGTGCCTATGCTATCGTTTGCGGTGCGCTGTCTCAAAGCGACGGCAGGCATTATGATTACCGCCTCGCACAATCCCAAACAGTACAACGGGTACAAGGTTTACGGCGCGGACGGCGCGCAGATGAGCCCCGAAGATACGGCGGTCGTAGTAGATTTTATAAAGAGTAATACCGATTATCTGGGCGCACCCGTGCCCGCGGAGGAACAGCGCAGAAAATTTATTAAGAGCGTCCCCTCCTCCGTCGACAAAAAATATTATAAAGAACTGAAAAAGCTTACCCTTTCAAAACGCGCAGTAAAGACGTGCGGAAAGGATCTTAAACTTGTCTACACACCCGTGCACGGTTCGGGATATATTCCCGTTACGACTATCCTCAAAAAGATAGGTATAAAAGCCACGGTTGTCGAAGAACAGGCGAAAAAGGACACCGAATTTTCGACGGTGGAAGTTCCCAACCCCGAATTTAAGGAAACGCTTTCGCTCGGAATTGCGCTCGCAAAAAAGATAGGCGCGACCGTTGTTTTCGGAACCGATCCCGACAGCGACAGGCTTGGCGTTGCCGTCAAAAACGGCGAAGGCGAGTTTGAAGCGCTTTCCGGAAATCAGGTAGGAATTCTGCTTCTGGACTATATTCTGACGCGCCTTAAAGAGGAAGACAGACTTCCTAAAAACGCCGCCGTCGTAAAGTCGTTCGTGACGACGGGTATGGCAAAGGCAATGTGCAGACAGTTCGGCGTGGAACTTATAGAAGTGCCTGTCGGTTTCAAATTCATAGGCGAGAAAATAAAACTCTGGGAAAGGGACCTTTCGCACACTTTCATATTCGGTTTCGAAGAGAGCTGCGGATATCTGAGAGGCACGCACGCAAGAGATAAGGACGCTGTCGTCGCCTCTATGCTCTGCGCCGAGATGGTGTGCTATTACGCCTCTCTCAACAAGACGGTTTATCAGAGACTTATGGAAATTTACGACACCTACGGCTACGTTCTGGACTGCAACGTTTCGATACCGTTTTCGGGACTCAATGCAATGAACGAAATGAACGCCGTTGTGGATAAACTGAAAACCGATCCCGTCAGGAAATTCGATATATACGACGTAGTGGCAATACGCGACTACTCGAAAAACACAAGGCTTGACACGGTCACGGGCAACACGAGCGAAATAGGCTCCCCCATTACCAACTGCGTATATTACGAGCTGGAAAACGGAAGCTTTATCTGTGTGCGTCCTTCCGGTACAGAACCCAAGCTGAAAATTTATTACTCGGTTAAAGCCCACCATCAGTCCGACGCCGAGCTTGCGCTTGAAAAAATGCAAAACGCAGTAAACAAACTAATGAAATAGAATAGATTTTCGCAGATAAAAGCGCACTCCGCTTCGATTATGGAAGCAGAGTGCGCTATACTTTTTTCGATTAGTCAGTAAATTAAATTCGTTTTATCGTTATTATATTATATTGATATAATATAAAAGCACTGTCATCTTTTATCCTTGCTCTTATGCTATGATTTACGCCGTAAAACGGACGCATTTTTTAAGCCAATGCAAAAACTTTTGAAAATTCCAGACGTTCGGCAACGTTAAGACCCTTGATTGAGGACAGCTCTTCAAAGAGCGTGTCGCTGTCCGCTACCCTGCTCTCTTCCTCCGCCGCTAAAATTATTTCGGTTTCGTGACGGCTTCTTATTAAGCTTTTCTGTCTTTCTATATATGCCGTAAACGTCATTTTTCGACCTCTCCTCTGTCTGCAACTACATTTTATCATTAATACTTGACAGAAACTGTCATATATGATAAAGTTTTTTTAAGATTTTATAGTTTATATTATTCCCGAGAGGTAAAAAAAATACCGTGAAATATCAAATAATGATAGATATTATGCTGACGCTTCTGTCGCGCAAAAAAATGACGGCGCAGTATCTTGCTACGAAATACGACATTTCTACGCGGAGCGTATACCGCTACGTCGAGGAGCTGAACGTCTGCGGCGTGCCCGTAGATATTGTGCGCGGAAGATACGGCGGAATTTCCATACCCGACACTTTCCGCCTGCCCTCGTGGTACTTTACGCGCGATGAGTACACTGCAACCGTAAACGCACTGAACGCAATGTCATCGCAGGTTTCGGATAAAAGCGTTTTATCTGCGCTTGAAAAGTTGCAGAGTCAGCAAAAGGATGAAAAACACGGTAACGTATGCGGTAATATAATCGTAGACGGCGGAACCTGGGGCGACAGCAAGAAATTTTCAGATAAAATGCGCGTATGCGAAACGGCGGTCAACGAAAGAAAGTGCCTCAATATAGATTACATATCAAGAAACGGCGAACACAGCAGGCGCGTCATCGACCCGTACGTGCTTATTTTCAAACAGAACGTCTGGTACGTCTATGCGTTCTGCCACACGAAACAGACTTTCCGCACGTTCAAAATAGGCAGGATAAAGCAGGCGAGCTTCACAGGCGAATCTTTTGAGAGGAAAGAAGTTTCGAGAGACGAGATAAACCTTAATTTTTACTACAACGCGGTCACTATGGTTGACGTTACGCTTGAAATAGAAAAAGCCACCCTTCCCGACGCGGAAGACTGGCTGGGAATGGACAATATCGAGCCGTACGGGAATAAATTTATTGCAAGGATAACCGCGCCCGACGACGGCGGACTTGTCAATCAGATTTTAAGCTACGGCGGAAGCGTCAAGGTTTTAGAACCGGAAGATTTAAGACACAAAGTCGAAGCCGCCGCAAAGAAAATTTTAGGAATTGAATAGAACGTAAACGGCGGGCGGAAAATTTCCGCCCGCCGTTTTTAATTTTTACTTGTTCGGATTGTACAAATAGAGCGCGTGTATATAATGCAATTTCGTTATATAAGGCGTTTCACTTGTTATTTCAATTTCTTCTTTGATATATGTGCCGTATAGTGTAGTATTATCGTCAATATCGTCTAACGGTACCCAACTCCCTGATTTATCCATTACCCAGTAAGCACCGTATTTCTTACTTTATCGCTGTAATCTACACTGACTATCGCAGTTTTATAAGGCAGATCATTGCAACCGGTAAACGCAAAAATAAAACCGATTCGGTTAAGCATTTGGCTTACATTAAAGGTGAAACAATCTTCAAAACGCAGGCTATCGCCTTGTTTACAAGCGTATTCTTTTCGTCGCCCTGCGGGCGGCACTCTTCGAACGTTCTTTCAAAATCCGCCTCAACCTCCGCCATTAACTCTTTGTCGTCGGTATAAAGCGCGCTTTCGAACTGCTGATAAAACGAACGCATATCCAAATTTATCGAGCCGATGATAGCGCAGTAATCCGAGAGTACGAGTTTGCTGTGGACGAAGCTGTCGCGCATAAGATAGATTTTTACTCCGCTTTCTTCGAGCTTTGCCGCGTTATTGCGCGTAATTCTGTAAACGTAGGGCTTATCGGGAATTTCGGGAAGTATAATCCTGACGTCCACGCCCGACAGAGCCTTGGATATGAGCATACTCAAAAGCGCTTCGTCGGGAACGAGATACGGCGTCATAAGATACAGCCGTTTCTGGGCGCGCGAAAATACGTTGAAATACAGCTCTTTGCCTATAAAGCCATCCCTGTCAAGTCCGCAGGAGAACGGAACGGCAACCGAAGCGTTTCTCTTTTTATCAAAATGATTGAAATACTTTTCATAGTCGGAAAGTTTGCGCGTTAGATAGTCGTGCTGCCGTAAAAACATTAGCGTGAAACCGTCCACCGCAGGACCTTCCACCCTGACGCCGCCGTCTTTCCAATAGCCGTACAGACGCGCTTCGTTGGTGTATTCGTCGGCAAGGTTAGCTCCGCCCGTGTAAGCAGTTTTGCCGTCGATTATTATAAGTTTTCTGTGGTCGCGGATATTCAGCATTAAGTTGACCGCCGGAATGAGCCTGTTGAAGGTCATAAGTTTTATACCGCAGTTTCTTATACGTTTTCTGACCCTTCTCGGAAAAGCGCCGTGACAGCCTAAATCGTCGTAAATTATGCGCACGTCGACTCCGCTTTTGACTTTTTCCGTGAGAATGTGCAGAAACCTTTCCAAAAGCACGCCTTCGGAAATTATAAAAAACTCGATGAAAACAAACTTTTCGGCTTTTGAAATTTTTTCGAGAACGTCATCGAAAAACAGTCCGCCCGAAGAAAAATATTTTGCGTCCGTTTGCGAGAATGCGGTAAAGCCGCCCGACTTTTTAAGAAATTCGATATCCTCTTTAACCCTGCAATCCGAAGGTTCGCAGACGGAATAAGCGCCGAAGCGTTCATCGGAATAAGAGAAAATCTTTTTATAGCGTTTCCGCGATTTTCTGAAAAAATATTTGTCGCTTGACAGGAAATAAAGAAAATAACCGACCTGAAAAAATATTAATATTATGAATATCCAGACCGCTTTCGAGGCAGGACTTCGGTTAGATGATAGCAAAAATATACAGGAAATTACGCTTAAAATAAACGCAATCAGCATAAAAACGCCCGAAATCCAGGCAAAAATCAAATATAAATAGATAAAAAAACAGAGTTGAAGCAACACCAACAGCGCGATTGCCCCGACTTTGAGTTTGCCGAAACCGTTTTTTTCCGTTCTTATCTTTATAACCGATTTATCGGGCGAGCGCGACGCCCTTCTGCTTCTGTTACTCATTTATGCCCCTGAGCCGTTTTGCCTTTTTGCAAAGCACTTCGATTTCCGCAATAGTTTTGTCTATAAGATCATCGTACGTCTTTAAGTCGGAGCGATAGATTTTAAGCGAAATAAAAGAGCCTGACGCTATCGTGAAGAGTGCGGCGGCGAAAAGCGCCGACGCGGAAATTATGAGCGCGATATCGCTTTTGAACAAAATCAGAAGCGCACCGCAGCAGACGAACAAGAGCGCGGATACAAAATAGAAAAACGCGCAGATTAGCGAGTTCAGCGGTTTTTTCCGAGCGTATTTGCCCGTTTTATTGAATGCCAATTCAAGCCTTACCTGCAAGAGCTGTAATTCGTCTTTATACGGCATTCCGTGCGGACGGGAAAATGCCATATGAACGGTGTCGTAATAGAGTTTGTCGTCCTTTTTTTCGGTCAGAGACCAACCGAAATCGCCGTAACACCGTTCGAGGTGTTCGGCGGCTTCTCTCTTGCTCTTCACTTTTATAAAATCTTTTTCAAAAAGTTCCATTTTATTCTTTTGTTATTGACAGAGAATACGAAAAACTTTTGCCGTTTTCGTCGGCAAAGTTCATAAAACGCTTATCTTTAAGCTCTTTCGGCGCCTGCGGATAATCGTTGATCCCCCACCACGGTTCGATACAGATGAAGTCGCCGTCGTTTTCGTTGCTCCAAAAGGCGTAAAGCGGACAGTCCGATTTATAAGTATAGACAAAGCCGTCCTTGACGCGCGCTTTAAGTGCTCCGCCGGAAAGGTCGCCGAACTGTATCGTCTTATGCTTTCTGAACATATCCTTGTTGAGTTCAAGCGTCCTGACTTCCGCAAGGCACATAGCCTCGTTGGTATCTACAAAGTAAGCTATTGGCTCTTCCTCGTTTTCAAATTCCACTGTCGCTTCGCCGTCGGGAGCTTTCATTCCGGCGTGTCCGCCGATATAGAAAGGTATTTCGCCCTGTTTGGATTTTACAGTGTAAGTAATTTTGACGGTATTCTTTTTAAGAGTGTATTTTACCGACAGAACGAAATCGTAAGGATAAGTCTGCTTTGTAACGGCATTTGACGACAGCTCTAAAATGAGAGTATCGAGGCTGTTTTCCACAAGAGCGAATTCGGAATATCTTGCCACGCCGTGAGATTTTGGATTATATTCTTTTCCTTCGGCGGTATACGGATAAGCGTGTCCGACAACGGGGAAAATCACTACGTCGCGGCTGTTCCACGCGTCTCCGCCCTGCCAAAGGCGCTCCTCGCCGAGAAAGATAATAGAGTGCATACTTGCGCCGAACGAGTCGACTGTCAGAGTTATGTATTTGTTTTTCAAGAAATATAGCATATTTTTCCTTATTAATATTAAGCTTTTATTTATCGGTAAATATAAGGTATAAAATTCCGCTTTAAAAAGCGTTTAAAAGAGATTGAGCTTTTCTCCGCCGAGAATATGGAAATGAAGATGCTTCACCTCCTGCCCCGCGTCGTCGCCCTGATTTACGATGAGGCGGTATCCGTTTGCACAGCCGTTTTCTTTGGCAATTTCGGGAATTTTCGTTAAAATATGCTTCACGGCTTCCGCGCTCCCGGCATCCATATCGGAAAGAAGGCTGAAATGTGTCTTAGGTATTGCGAGAAGGTGAACTTTCGCCTTGGGCGCGATATCTTTGAACACAAGCATTTTCTCGTCCTCATAGACCTTTGCGGAAGGAATTCCGCCTGAAATTATTTTGCAGAACAGACAGTTTTTATCATTCATTTTTTGCTCTCCTTAATTTTATTGTAAACGAAACAAGAATTACGGCGCAACCGCCTGCGACGCCCACCGCCGCGGAAACGAGCGCAATAAGCAAATCGTAGCCTTCAAAGCTTTCCGCGTCCGTAACCGCAGAAACCGAGCCGTCATTCTGATTGAAAGTATAACCGTGGAAATCGTTGACTTCGAAAATCCATCTGCTTGTATCGCCGAACTTGTATTCGACGCAGGGTATGCGCATAGGAATTTCGTCAAGTTCGACCGAGATACTGTAAGGACGGTCGGGATCGCTCATATAGTAGTCGAAAAAATACGTCCCGTCAAAGCCCTGAATCTGCGTTTCCTGTATAACGTACGACGGAGTCGTTTCACCGTCAAGATATCTCACCTCGGCGTTTTTACAGTCGGGGTCGTATTTGCGTCCCCAGTCTGCCGTAAGATTGTATCCGCCCTGCAATGCCGAAACGAATTCGTCGCAGGTTGCATACCTTACCGTAGTTTTATCGATGCCTATCGGCAAACAGCAAAGCGCAAGCATTATTGCCGAAAGCAACGTGCAGGTGAGCGCAAAAGTGAGATTTGCCGCGTTTGTAAAGCGCATACGCTCGCTTAGCTTTGTCGCTTCCTGCATTATCTCGTCGTTTAAACGGGTTATGTCGAATTCGTCCGCAAGCGTGGAGAACTGCGATTTGCTTATCACGGCGACATTTGTAGCAAGTGTTAAAAGCGCGCTGAGTACCCTGCCCGTGACGCTCATCCAGCCGTCCAGAGGCAAATTCCAAAGGATATGAAGTCCTGTAGAATAAACCATAAACAGAAGAGTTATTGCGTTGTATCTGCTGTTGAAAAAAGCGTATGCCCAGCCGATTATGCCCGTCCAGAGAATATGAGTGCAGAGTGAGGACAGACCTCTGTCAAGAAACAGATATACCGTATTTCTTATATCGATAAACTGCGAAGTGGACATATCCGAATAATAAAAGATATAGCCCATATCCTCTATTATAGAAAAGCCTGCGCCCACGGAAACGCCTATCAGAAAGCAGGCGTAAGCGTTTTTATTCTTCATTATGACGATGGCGCACAGAGCTACCGCCGCTTTTGCAACTTCTTCCGTAACTCCCGATAAAATTACTTTGCTCCAACCGTTTACGGAATCTATCAGAGAAAAACCTAACTGCGCGAGTATCCCTGCCGCAGTTCCGCCGATGACGAGTAAAGAAAAGAGTTTGAAAACGTTGAGATCCCTTTTAGGATATAGTTCGTATAAAAGAACGAAGAGCGGAATCGAAAACGTCACTCCGCCGAAAAGCGTGACCGTAGGAACGTAGAACGGATTTTCAGTGAAACGGAGTATCAGCACGTTTACGGTAAAGAGAATAAACAACACGAAAAAGGCGCGAACGTAGAGCCACGGCATAGAACCCGTAATACCTCTTTTATCCTCGCCGATACCGCGCGTAAAGACTTCCCTGTACTCGCTTTTTGAGTGAGCGCGGAAAGTTTCTTTGAAAAAGAACGTTATTCTTGCCCGTGTTAAAGAACCTTTAACTTTCATACAGTACCCGTTACGCCGTCTTTGAAATGCTTTAAAAGCTTAACTTTGTATTTATTTCCCTCAATGAGTTCGCTATCCGAATAAACGCGTATATAGTTATCGGTATAGCCCTGATTTTTATCTTCCGCAATTATAGTCCGCTCGGTGTTAAGAAACTTGTCCGCATAAGCTATGCGCGCCTCTTCCGCCGCAGCGAGAAGCCGATGCAGGCGCTCCGACTTGACTTTTTGCGGTAAGTCTTTGAGTCTGTAAGCCGCAGTCCCCTCCCTCGGAGAATACGCAAACGCGTGCACGCGCGCTAAACCCGCTTCTTTTATTATGGAAAGACTTTCCTCGAAATCTTTTTCCGTCTCCGTTGCAAAGCCTGCGATAATGTCCGTTGTTATAGCCGAATCGGGAAAAGCCGAATATATCATTTCGCACTTTTCAAGGTACTGCGACCTCGTATAGCGCCTGTTCATTGCTTTTAAAACCGCATCGCTTCCGCTCTGCAGAGACAAATGAAACTGCGGAGCGAAATCCTTTAAATTTTTCAGCTCTGACAGAAGATTTCCGGTTATTGCCGAACATTCAAGCGAACCGAGTCTGATACGCTTGTCCACTCCGCGCAGTGCGTTTATCAGCCTTTCGAGTCCGCCGCCGAACGAAGAAATATTTATTCCGTTCAGAACAATCTCGGGGCAGGCGCAGAATTCGACTTCGTAAAGAATATCTTCTATACTTCTCGAACGCTCGCGGCCGCGAAGATACGGAATTATGCAATACGAACAGAAATTGTTGCAGCCGTCCTGAATTTTGATAAACGCGCGCGTTCTCGTGTTTTTGGGATACGGCATTTCAACGCCGTTCAGAAAAAGACTTTCCGCGACCGCGTCTAAAACTTCCTGCTTGCGCCTTGCACCGCAGACGAACGTAACACCCTTTTCTTCAAAAGGTTTTTTATCCTTTTCGGAAGCGCATCCGCAGACGAAAATTTTTGCGTTTGCATTGAATTTTTTTACCCTTGCGACAAGCTGACGGCTCTTGCGCTCCGCCTCCGCCGTAACCGCGCAGGTGTTTAAAATATAGATATCGGCAAAGGACAGCATTTTGGAAGTTTCCACGCCCATCTCTTCGAGCCCTGCCTCGATTGCCGAACTTTCAGCCTCGTTCACCTTACAGCCGAGAGTAAAGACAACCGCTTTCATCGCATTTCACCCAATACGAGCGCGACCTGCGCTACGAGCGCTATCGACGCGGTTTCGGCGCGGAGAATTCTTTTGCCGAGTGATATGAAAGAAAAATTTTCTTCGCTTGCTATCTTTGCTTCCCTCTCCGAAAAACCGCCCTCGCTGCCTATTACCATTGCCGTAGAACCGCTGAGCCGAAGTAAATCCGTTTGACTTTCCGCAATAAATTCGCAGGCGAAGAGTTTGTTTGCATAGCACGAAGCCGATTGCAGAGCGGACTTGAAGTCGGAAAAATAGGAAATTTCGGGCGTTTTTGAGCGCATACACTGTTTCGACGCTTCTCTTGCCACTTTTTTAAGACGCTCAAGCTTGTTTTCGTTGATATACGCCGAACAGAATTCCGACGAGAAAACGCCGATTTTATTTACGCCCAATTCCGTAGCTTTCTGAACGACGAGCTCGCTCCTGTCGCCTTTCAACGCGCCGAACAGAAGATACATATCCTGCTTCGGCTCCCTTTCGCCGTCGCCGACAGAAACGATATGACAGAGAAGACTGTGCTTATCGACCCTTGAAACGATCGCGCCGTATTCCTTTCCGCTTCCGTCCAGCAACGTGATTTCACTGCCCGTATCTACGCGCTGTACTGTCTTTGCGTGGACGAATTCGTCGCCCTCCAATACGGCGTACGCGCCGTCGATTTTATCGACGAAAAATCTTTTCCTTCCGCTCATAGTCTGAATGCCAGAGCGAACCACTCGCCCTCTCTTATACGTTTTTCAAGTCTGAGCCCCTGCGCACTATAAGCGTCCTGAACGGCTTTCAGACGGCTTTCGATAATTCCGCTTAAAATCAGAACGCCGCCGCGCAGAAGATTTTTAGGTATGGACGGCGCAAGACGGACGAGAATTTCGCCCGTGATATTCGCGCAGATTATGTCGCCCTTTATTTCCGCGTTGCCCAGAAGGTCGGCACGGCTGACCTTTACTCTCTCTTCAACGCCGTTTATTTTAGCGTTGTGCGTTGCGCTCTGTACGGCAATGTCGTCGATATCGGTAAGATAAGCCTTTCTCGCGCCCATCCTGACAGCGGAAATTCCGAGTATTCCGCTTCCGCAACCGACGTCGATGCAGACCGATTCTGGCGTGAGATACGTTTCTATAAGCTTTAAGCACATAGAAGTCGTCTCGTGTTCGCCCGTGCCGAATGCCATATTGCTGTCGATTTTTATAACCTTTTCGCCCTGCTTAGGCGTGTATTTTATCCATTCGGGGCAGACGACTATCTGTTTGCTTATATGTATGGGGCGGAAGTGTTTGCGCCAGATTTCAAGCCAGTCGTCGCCCTCGACAAGCCGTTTTGTTATTTCCAGTGTTCCGAATTTGACAAAAATTCTGCCTCGCTCCCTGCTCTCTTCGATATCCGCTCTTATTTTGGGAATGAGTTCATCAGACTTTTCAAGCGGAATAAACGCTTTGACGAGCACGTCTCCGCCCGTTTTGAGACTTTCGTCCATATAGTCCCAATACATAGACTTGTCGCGTTGGAGTTCTATGATATCGTTGACGTCGGAAATGGCGACGCCGTAGTTTGTGTAACGCCACATTATGTCGGCGATAATTTCACTCGCCTCGCTGGTTGTATATACAGTAAGTTCGGTAAATTTCATAATTACTCCCTGTTGCCGAGATATTCTACTGCCGAATGAGCCGCAACGTTCCCCTCGCCTATCGCTTTGGCTATCTGATACGGTCTGCCTGTGCAGTCGCCTGCGGCAAAAATTCCTACGATGTTTGTCGCGCAGTTTCTGTCGACCGAAATATGTCCGTTTTCGGTTCTGAGTCCGTGTACGAGTGTGGACGGCGTTACGAAACCGCGCAGGATAAATATTCCGTCGACCTCCGCCGTTTCGTCGCCGAACTCGACTTTTTCCAACTTCATTCCGCCCGAAAGGCGCGTTATCTTCTTTAAAATTACCTCGGCATTTTCGGGGGCTTTATAGCCCTTGTACTGCGGAATGAAATACGCTGTTTTAGCAAGGCCGCACAAAAATCCGGCTTCGTGTTCGTACTTTTTATCGGTGATAAGAATTGCGATTTTTTTGTCCTTATATAAAAACCCGTCGCAGGTGGCGCAGTAGCTTACGCCCCTGCCAAGAAACTCGTCTTCGCCGTCAAGCGGTTTGCCCGTTTCCACACCGGAGCATAATATGACGCTCTTTGCGGTTACGCTTTCGTTCTGAACGAGCAAAGTGAAATATCCGTCCGTTTCGTATACGCCCGTAACCACTTCCTCTTTTACTTCGAGTCCGAGATTCAAAGCGTGCTTTCTGAGTTTTTCGTTGAGCTTCTTGCCCGAAATTTCCGGGAACGCAGGATAATTTCTGATAAGGTGGGACAGTTCGACTTTCTTCGAATCGGCACGTCCGGAATACCAGATTACGCTCTTATTCAAAATTTTTAAGTTTATCGCGGCGGAAATGCCTGCCGGTCCGCTTCCGATTATTGCTACGTCGTACATATTTAAATTATTGCCTTTTAACCTGATTTTAATTTAGTTCATACCCGAAAGCTTTTCCGCAAGGTCTTCAAGCTCCTTTTCGGGAATTTCTTTTTCACAGCTGTCGACCATTATCTGAACGGCAGCTTTGGCTTTTTCGGGCGGAATGAGAGTTCCGACGCCTGCGACGCATCCGCCCGGACAGCCCATACCCTCTATCATATATCCGTTGAGTTTGCCTGCCTTTGCAAGCATTAAAATCTTTTTACAGTCGGAAAGCCCTTCCGCGTGCTGGATTTTCACTTCCGTTTCGGGATAGTATTCTCTTATACATTTTTCTATTGCGCCGGCGACGCCGCCCGAACACGCGTAGCCCCTTCCTGCGCCCGTCGCCTTGATTTTAACGGGAAGTTCTTCTATCTCTTCTAAATTTATATGCTTTGCGTCGAACATTCCTGCAAGTTCCTCGAAAGTTATGACGAAATCGACGAAACTTCTCACGGTTCTTCTCGACGCTTCGAGTTTTTTAGCCGCGCAGGGGCCTATAAACACTACCCTCGCGTTCGGGTGATTTACCTTTATCGAACGCGCCGTAGCGACCATAGGCGTGAGCTCTTCGGAAACCCTCGGCGCGAGGTCGGGAAATTGCTTTTTGACAAGCACCGCCCACGCAGGACAGCAGCTTGTGAAAAGGAAGGGGATTTCGCCCGTCGTCACTTCCTTTACATAGTGGTGAGCTTCCGCGATACAGCCGACGTCTGCGCCGACAGCGACTTCGAAAACGTCTTTAAAGCCGAGCGCTAAAAGCGCGGACTTCATTTTGCCGGGAGTGACCTTTGCGCCGAACTGACCTGCGATTGCAGGCGCGACGGCGGCAACGACTTCGTCGCCGTTTCTTATGGCTTTAATGAGCTGATAGATCTGAGACTTATCTGCAATGGCGCCGAAAGGGCAGGCAGACATACACTGTCCGCAAGCTACGCACTTGTCGTTGTCTATGTGCGCTCTGCCGTATTCGTCCGAGGATATCGCCTTGACTCCGCAGGCGTGCGAACAGGGACGGACGTGATGAGCTATCGCGTCGTAAGGGCAAGCCGACTTGCACTTACCGCACTTTATGCACTTTGACTGATCGATATAGGACTTGCCGTCCACGATGGAAACGGCGCCCTTGGGGCAGACCTTGACGCAGGCGTGCGAAACGCAGTTTCTGCACTGGTCGGAAACGCAGTACTCGTTGTCGGGGCACTTGTCGCACGCAGAAGGTATGACCTGCATCAGAGGCGGTTCGTAATATTTATCTGCGATATCCGATTTATCCATACCCGAAGTTACATGTACGGGACGGTTTGCGGGACGCAGTGAAAGACCCATTGCAAGGCGGACGCGCTCGGAAGCGATCTGCCTCTCTCTGTAAATGCTTTCACGGTACTTAGGCACCTCGTCGGGGGTGATAAGGTAGGGAATTTCTTCCAAATCGTGTTCGGGATTTTCCGACTCGTACGCTACGCGCGCGACCTCGCAAAATACCTTTCTTCTCAGTTCAGTAACTACGCTCTGACTTTTCATAAAGACCAAATCTCCGGATTGTTTATTTTTCTTAAAAGTTGAATTTTTAAAATTATTCTATTGCTTTGAGGCTTTCGTTCATATCTACTTTTACTATTCTTCTGTAAAGTATAAGCGTAACCAAGCCCGTAAAAAGCATTACGATAACGGGGGCTATCAGCCAGATGAACCAACTGAGTTCCGCCATTGTGCGCGCCACTATCACGTCTAAGAGAAACCACACAAGCAGCGCCGACACGGGATAGCCGAACAGCAGTCCCACGCCCACGTTGATATATATTTCACGGTACATATAACCTGCGACTTCGCCGTTTTTATAGCCTAAGACCATAAGCGTTGCTATTTCCCTGTTCCGTTCGCTTATGCTTATTTTCATAAGCGTGTACAAAACGGTCACGGTCAACAGCCCTGCAAAGATAACTATCAGAACCGCAACTCCCTCTATCGCCGAGGAGTCCATTCCGCCGAACAGACACAGATCAAGAAGAGCAAGACCTGCCATAACGAGCGCCATTGACACCGCGACGGCTATCACCGTCATTATAAACCGCGATTTGTATCTGAATACGTTTCTTACGGTAGATTTATACTTGAAGGGAAGTCTGTTCCATATCAGCGGAATCCGTTCCAAAAGCACTTTTTTGCCTGCCTTAGGCGGTCGGGGACGGAGCATATCCGCAGGCTTTTCCCCCGTCATTTTAAACCCTGCTATAACCGTAGCGCCTATCGTCGCAACAGCGATAAACGCAACGTTTATCAAATAAAATACGAGGGCGATGCGGTTTGAAACAGCAGGCATATAAAAGCTGTAATTGAATACGAAATAGATAAAATGCGACAGTCCCAGATTGACGAAATACGCAACAAACGCGCCTATTCCCGTCGCTATCATAGCAAACAGAATATACTTTGAAATTATTCCGAACGGCGAATAGCCGAGTGTTGTAAGGCAGGCTATCTGACTTCTTTCTTCGTCGATGAGCCGCGTCATATTAGAGAGCGCGACGAGCGCGGTTACGAGCAAAAAGGCAACCATAAGAATATAGCCTATCTGCAAAACTTTTTCGCTGTAAAAGTCGAGGGATATAAAACTGTAATTGTCGGCAAGGGTTATGACCTTTACGTTGTACTCCGCCTCTAACGTTTCAGCGGTTTTTGTAACGTAATCGATATAGCCTGCCGAATAGCGGTTGAATACGCTCCGATCGGATATAGCCACGTACAGATCGCCCGTAGGTACCGGTAAAAGCGCTTTATCGATATAGATGATATTTTCAAGGCAGTCCATACCGTCGGTGCCGACGATAGTCGGATCGAATTCGGCGTTTTCGGGGTTGTTGTAACTCGGTTCACCGCCTAAATTGAAGGTGAGCGGACTTTGTATAACTCCGCTTATTTTGACTTTCAGCGCAAAACCGTACGGCGAAAGGTCAACCTCTTCGCCGACGGAATAGCCCTTGATAACGTCGTCCGACTGTTCGCAGTAAGCTTCTAAAACCGTTTCGGGAGCCTTGCCGTCTATGAGCGCAGGAACGTTGACCGTCCAGTTTTCAAAGTCGAGGAAATATAGCCGAAGCGACAGTTTCTCTTCCGCGTTTACGGGTAGATCTATGCTCATTCCCCCGTCGATATCCGCGCCCTCAAAATATGCGCGAAGATTATTAATTTCTTCGTCCGTGAAACCCGTTGCGCTTTTGCTCTTTATAATGAAGTCGCTGACGTTCTGATTTCTGTAATAGTTGTCGAGCGAATAGTCGATTTTATCCGCCGCCGAACCGATACCCGAAACAAAACCTATAGAAATCACGACCATTGCAACGAGCGAAATAAAACGCGCTATGTGGCGTCTGAACATTTTCAGAAGCGTCTTTAAATACGTCTTTATTACCACTCTATCTCCTCAATCGGTTTGGGATTTTCGTTTATTTCAACGCTCTCTATTCTTCCGCTCTTTATGCGAATTACTTTATCCGCCATATCTTTGAGCGCCTGATTGTGAGTGACGACTATCACAAGCCGTTTTCTCTCTTTGGAAACGTCGTGCAGAAGTTTTAAAATCATTTTGCCGGTAGCATAGTCGAGCGCGCCCGTAGGTTCGTCGCACAGCAAAAGTTTGGGGTTTTTGGCTATGGCACGCGCTATTGAAACCCTCTGCTGTTCTCCTCCCGAAAGCTGTGCAGGGAAATTAGACGTTCTTTCTCCGAGCCCGACTTCCTTTAATACCGAAGCGGGATCGAGATGATTTTTGCAGATTTCAACCGCTATCTCGACGTTTTCAAGCGCGGTCAGATTCGGCATAAGGTTGTAAAACTGAAAGATGAAACCGACGTCGTTACGGCGGTATTCGCAAAGCCCCTTTTTATCGAGGGAAGTGACATTTTTGTTATCGAGCACTATTTCGCCGGAAGTCGCGTCGTCCATTCCGCCTAAAAGGTTTAAAAGCGTGGTCTTGCCTGCGCCCGACGAGCCGAGTACAACGGCGAACTCGCCGTCCTCCAACGAGAACGAAACGTCTTTCAGCGCCTCAACCTTGACGGCGTTCGTACGGTATTCCTTGCCTACGCCCTTTAATTCGAGAAAACTCATATATCTTCACCGCCCTTATAATTTTCAAGTCCGGCGATTTCCTCGCCGTCGGGTACGGTTTTGCGGAATTTTCTGCGTATCGCGTTCAGCTCGCCGCAGTCAAGTCCGTCTTTGGAAAAGACGGCGACAAAAGCTCTGCTGAGAATATAGATATAGCCGTAATTTTCGTTTTCCGATTTTAAAACCGCATCCGAATAAATGAATTTTTCGCTCGGCTTATTCTCGATATTATAAAAGAAACAGTCACTATAAAAGGTGCAGTTTGCTTTATGTCCCTCGGTTTTTGCACGGTGGTCAAGCCTTATTATCGTTATAAAACCGATAAGCCCCAGCGTAAACGGAACCGCGAGAGCAAGCATAAATTTTACCCACAGAGGCTCTTTTTCGTAAAGCGTGCCGGCAACGATATAGGTTATTAAACCGATTGCTCCGATTATCAATAAAACGAGCGAAATCAGCTTGAATTTTCTTCTGTAGATGCTCAGCGCCCCGTCAAGAGCAACCGTTGAAGTGGTTATACTTTTATCACCGTTTAACATATATAAATTTTATCATAATTTCTTTCATTTTGCAACTAAATAAAAGGTTGACAAGCTTTAAGCAATGTTTTAAAATTCATTATGCGAAGCAACTCGCAAATAGGGTTGCATAGCAAGATTTTTTGTGAAAAGGAACAACCGACGATAAAAGCAAATAATTGACGCTTGCGTAAGTTATTGAAAAAAACGTCGTTTGTGACGAGCGGATATGGCGGAACCGGCAGACGCGCAGGACTTAGAATCCTGTGGGCAACCGTGTGAGTTCAAATCTCACTATCCGCACCAAAAAACAGCGCACGCTTGAAGCGTGCGCTGTTTTTCGGTGCGGGTTAAATTGAATTTTTATTCGTAGTCGACTACGTCTATCCAGTTATGGAGGAACGCCTTTTCGGTTTCGGACGCTTTTACAAGGCGCGAAGCCGCAACTATGGGAATCCAGCGCTGTATATACTGCAATGCCGTATCGCTCTTTTTACAGTAAAGTTTTAAGTATTTGTCAGCGAGCTGTTTTTTACCTGCAAGGCAGAAAAGAAGATAACTTCTTGCGACGTCCGCAGAAGAGTTGCCCTGCGTTGCGTGCGCCCAGTCTATGACGTAAGGGATACCGTCGTCGGTGATAATAATGTTCGTGGGATTGAAGTCGCCGTGGCAAAGATGCGTATGCTTGGGCATTGAATCAAGACGGGTATGCAGTTCGTAACGCGTAGTTGCATCGAGATCCGTAGCCGAAATTTGGGACTGCATTTTGTCTTTGAGCTTATTTAAAAGCGGAACTTTTTTAGAAAGCACTTCCATTTGCAAATCGACGAATAAGTTTAAATATTCGTCCTCTTTTTCGGGGTGTTCGTCCATAAGCGACTGCAGCGTCTTGCCCTCGATGTAGTCGAGGATAATAGCCCACTTCCCGTCAACTACTCTGATAGAACGGATCTTCGGCATATTCAGGTTGGTTTCTTCTACCCTTGCGTGGTTGAGCGCCTCGTTTAAAATGTTAGCCTTGGAATATTCCGAGTCGAAAACCTTTATCAGTTTATCGCCGTCGCGGTAGATTTCCTTATCTTCTCTTGAAAAAATTTTTTGCTTATCCATAATTTTCCTCCTTAATTTCCGTAGTATGCGTTGAGATACATCTGCCTGATTTCGCTCATCAGAGGATACCTCGGATTTGCGCCCGTGCACTGGTCGTCAAACGCCTGTTCGACCATTTCGTCAAGTCTGTCCAAGAAGTCCTTTTCGTCGACGCCGTAATCTTTTATAGTCTTTTTGATGCCTACGCTCTCTTTGAGTTTATCGATTGCCTTTATAAGATTATTAACTTTTTCCTTATCGGTTTTGCCCTCGATATTCAGCGCTTCCGCTATTTCGGCGTATCTTCTCTGAGCCTTGGGATATGCGTACTGACTGAACGAGCCCATCTTCAAAGGAGCTTCGGACGAGTTGAAACGGATAACTTCGTCTATCATAAGCGCGTTTGCAATGCCGTGCGGAAGGTGATGGAAAGCGCCCAACTTATGCGCCATTGAGTGGCACACGCCGAGGAAAGCGTTTGCAAACGCCATACCAGCCATAGTTGCGGCATTCGCCATTTTTTCCCTCGCTTCGACGTCGGTTGAGCCGTTTTCGTAAGCCGAAGGAAGATATTTGAAAATGACTTTCAAAGCCTGAATTGCAAGCCCGTCGGTGTAGTCGGTAGCCATTATCGAAGCGTAAGCTTCAAGCGCGTGAGTCACTGCGTCGATACCGGAAGCCGAAGTCAGCCCCTTGGGCGCGGACATATGCAGGTCGGTATCGATAATAGCCATATTGGGCAGAAGCTCGTAGTCGGCAAGCGGATACTTGACGCCCGAACGTTCGTCGGTTATGACGGCGAAAGGCGTAACTTCCGAGCCTGTGCCGGCGGAAGTCGGTATTGCGATAAAGTAAGCTTTTTCGCCCATTTTCGGGAAAGTGTATATGCGCTTTCTGATGTCCATAAAACGCATAGCCATATCCATAAAGTCGACTTCGGGGTGTTCGTACATAACCCACATAATCTTCGCGGCGTCCATTGCGCTTCCGCCTCCGAGCGCTATTATCGCGTCGGGTCTGAACGCCGACATCTGTTTTGCGCCCTCTTTGGCACATTCCAAAGTGGGGTCGGGAGCGACGTCGGAAAAGGTAGAATGCGCGATGCCGAGTTCGTCGAGTTTATCGGTAATGCACTTGGTAAATCCGTTTTCGTATAAGAATTTATCGGTGACGATAAAGGCGCGTTTTTTGCCGAGAACCGTCTTTAACTCTTCCATAGCGACGGGCAGACAGCCCTTCTTCGTATACACTTTCTGAGGCGCTCTGAACCACAGCATATTCTCTCTCCTTTCGGCAACAGTTTTTATATTCAAAAGATGCTTTACGCCCACGTTTTCGGAAACCGAATTTCCGCCCCAGCTTCCACAGCCCAGAGTAAGCGACGGCGCAAGCTTGAAATTGTATAAATCTCCGATACCGCCCTGAGACGAGGGAGTGTTTACGAGTATACGGCAGGTCTTCATTCTCTCGGAAAATTCGTGAATTTTATCCTGCGAAGTTACGGTATTGACGTACAGCGACGAAGTGTGTCCGTAACCTCCGTCGGCTACGAGGCGTTCGGCTTTGTTCAGCGCGTCGTCGAAGCTCTCGGCACGGTACATCGCAAGCACGGGCGAAAGCTTTTCGTGAGCAAATTCCTCGTCTAACTCTACGCTTTCGACTTCGCCTATTAAAATTTTAGTGGTTTCGGGAACCTTGACGCCTGCAAGCGAAGCGATTTTCGCGGCGGGCTGACCGACGATTTTCGCGTTAAGCGAACCGTTGATTATAATTGTCTGTCTAACCTTATCAAGCTCTTCGCCGACAAGGAAATGACAGTTCCTCTTTTCGAATTCTTTTTTAACTTTGGAATAGATTTTATCGGCGACGATGACGGACTGTTCGGACGCGCAGATCATACCGTTATCGAAAGTTTTCGAATGGATAATAGAGTTGACGGCTACTAAAATATCCGCGCTGTCGTCTATCACGGCCGGCGTGTTGCCTGCGCCGACGCCTATCGCCGGCTTACCGCTCGAATACGCCGCCCTGACCATACCGGGACCGCCGGTTGCCAAAATGGTGTCCACCTCTTTCATCAGAAGGTTGGTCATATCGAGGCTGGGAACGTCTATCCAGCTGATAATTCCCTCGGGCGCACCCGCCTCCACAGCCGCTTCGTAAATTACCTTTGCCGCGGCGATCGTAGAATTTTTTGCACGGGGGTGGGGACTTAAAATGCAGCCGTTCCTCGTCTTTAAACAAAGAAGCGTTTTGAAAATCGCGGTCGAAGTCGGGTTCGTTGTGGGAATTACCGCGCCGACTATTCCGATAGGCTCCGCTATTTTTGTTATGCCGTACGCCTTATCCTCTTCAAGTATTCCGCAAGTTTTAACGTCGCGGTATTTGTTGTAAATGTATTCGGCGGCGTAGTGATTTTTGATAACTTTGTCCTCAACAACGCCCATACCCGTCTCGCTTACCGCAAGCTTTGCGAGAGGTATTCTCTCCTTGTTCGCCGCAGTTGCGCAGGCCAAGAAAATTTTGTCAACCTGCTCCTGCGAAAACTTCGCAAACACTTCCTGAGCTTTGCGCACCCTCTTTATTTCGCTTTCGAGTTTTTCAACACTGTCGCAGATTTCATAATCAAGCTTAAACTCCATTTGTCACCTCTGAAAAAAAGTATAAATTATAGATATTTTTTAATCGATATGATTTTATCAATAATACGCTCCGTACGCAACGGAAATACGCAGAAATTTTTATATTTGTGATTTTTGTCAATTTATAAACATTTTAGTAAATAAACAACATTTTGAAAACCGAAGACCGCTTTCTTGTTAATCAAAGGCATAAATATCCCCGAACGGCTTTGGTTCGGGGAGTATTTTATAAAATTATTTCCATACCTATCTTCTGCTTTTTCATACCGATTTTTTCATAGAACGCAACGGCTGAGCAGTTGTCCGCCCAGACGTTGAGCGTAAGATTGTAGCAGCCGCTTTTTTTGGCAAAACCGACGGCGTGCTCGTAGAGGAGCTTGCCTATGCCCTTACCGCGGTGATTTTCGTCCACGCCCAGATCGTCGATATACAGCGTTTTGATATCCGCAAGCGCAGTGCTTCCGCCGTTGCCCACAAACGCACAGAAAGCGTAGCCCACTACCGTGCCGTTTTCCTCGGCGACGAAAACGGGTCTTGTTTCGTCCGAAATAATCTGCCTGAGCTGTTCGTCGGAATATTTCCGCGAACCCTCTACGAATAAGTCGGGGCGGACGTCGCTGTGCACTTTCTGCACCTGATATAGAAGGGATGAAATTTTATCGATATCTGAAATTACTGCGTTGCGTATTCTGACGTTTTTCATAATTAACCGTTTGCGAACTGTGAATTATAGAGATTGGCGTAGAAACCGTTTTTCGAAATGAGTTCGTCGTGGTTTCCCTGTTCGACTATATTTCCGTCGCGCATTACTAAAATAAGATCGGCATTTTTTATAGTGGAGAGCCTGTGAGCTATGACGAAGCTTGTTCTGCCCTCGGTGAGTTTATCCATCGCTTTCTGAATAACCTCTTCCGTTCTCGTGTCGACGTTGGAAGTTGCCTCGTCTAAAATGAGAAGGGGCGAATTTTCAGCCATTGCCCTTGCGATAGTCATAAGCTGTTTCTGTCCGCCGGAAATGCTCGTCTCGTTATCCACATAGTAGTCGAGACCGCCGGGCAGAGTGTGGATATAGTGCGAAATGCCCGCCTCTTTTATTATACGCTCTATCTCCTCGTCGGGGACACCCGTTTTGGAAAAAAGTATATTTTCGCGGATAGTTCCCTCGAACATCCAGGTATCCTGCAATACCATTCCGAAAATGTCGTGTATCTCCTCTCTCGGCATATCCTTTACGGAAACGCCGTCTATGGTGATATCTCCGCCCTGAATTTCGTAAAAGCGCATTAAAAGATTTACAAGCGTGGTTTTGCCTGCGCCCGTAGGGCCGACGATGGCGACCTTCTGACCGGCTTTGATTTTTGCGGAGAAATCGGGGATTATAACCTTATCGTCGGAATAGCCGAAACGGACGTTTTTAAACTCGACGTCGCCCTTAATCTCACCGCCATTCAGAAGCTTATAGCTCTTGCCGGTTTCGTCGGAAAGTTCTTCGCTTTCGATAAAGTCGTACACCCTCGCCGCCGCGGCGCTTGCCATCTGCATATTGTTGATAGCCTGAGAAAGCTGCTGCATAGGGTTCTGGAACAGATTGATATAGACCAAAAACGCGGTTATCGTTCCGAAAGAAACTATATTGCCGTCGTTCATCAGAAGTCCGCCGACGACGCATACCGACGCGTAGGCGAAGTATGAAATGAACGTCATTGCAGGCTGCATAAAGCCGGCTATCGACTGACCCTTGAACACGCCGAAGCGCATACGCCTGTTCTTCTTTTCGAAGTCTGCGGTCATCTTCCTGCCGGCGTTAAACGCCTGAATTACCGTCTGACCCGTATAGTTTTCTTCCGCACAGCCGTTCAGATCTGCAAGATATTGCTGGTTCTTTTTGAACTGTGGCATTGCGAATTTGAATAAAAGCACAGCCATCAACAGCATCATAGGCAGAATAATAAGCACTGTAAGCGCCATCTGCCAACAGGTGACGAACATTGCCACAAGCACGGCTACGAGCATAGTCACCGAATAGAACATCATAGAAAGTCCCTGATCCATCGACTGACCTATGGTATCGACATCGTTGGTAATAATTGACATTGTGTCGCCGAGCTGACGGCTGTCGAAATATTTCAAAGGTACGCGGTTGATTTTTCCGCAAATCGCGCTTCTCACGCCCTTGGAATATTTCTGTCCGACCGTAGTCATTATAAAGTTTGAAATGAAATGACATATTCCGTTTGTAACGTAAAACGCGATTAAAACTATTGCGATATTGAGAATTTTTTTCATATCGATAGCGCGCATAGCGGCGTTATCTGTAATTTCATCGGTGAGTTTTGAAAGCCACTGCGGTGCGATTACCGCAACCACGACCGAAATAGCCGTAGTCAGAAATGCGACGGCTATCATAAAAGAATAGGGCTTTAAAGCTTTCATAAGCTTTCCGATATTACCCTTGCCGCCGTTACCGGCAGAAAAAGAAGGATGCATACTCATAAACCTAATTCCTCCTCTGAAAGCTGTGACAGCGCGATCTCGCGGTAGATTTCGCAATTTTTCAAAAGCTCTTCGTGCCTGCCTTCGCCAACAACTTTACCGCTGTCGAGGACGAGTATCTTGTCGGCGTCTAAAATTGTGCCTATGCGCTGGGCGATAATGAGTTTTGTCGCGCCCTCGGAAGCCTTCTTTAAGTTCTCGCGGACCTTTTTATCCGTCTTGTAATCGAGCGCCGAAAACGAATCGTCGAAGATAAAGATTTCGGGATCGATAGCGACGGCTCTCGCAATCGAAAGACGCTGTTTCTGTCCGCCGGAAACGTTTTTCCCGCCCTGGGCTATAACAGAGTCGTACCCGTTTTCCATATTCGAAATGAACTCGTCCGCTTCCGCAACCTTTGCCGCCTCTATAATTTTTTCGTCGGAGATTGCGTCGTTGCCGAACGCGATATTGCTTTTAACCGTACCCGAAAAGAGCAGACCCTTTTGAGGAACGTAGCCTATAAGCGAACGCAGAGTCTTCTGTTTGAGATCCTTTACGTTTACGCCGTCGACTAAAACTTCGCCCTCGGTTGCGTCGAAAAATCTCGGCACTAAGTTTATAAGCGTAGATTTTCCGCTGCCCGTAGATCCGATAAACGCGACGGTCTGACCTTTTTCGGCTTTGAAGCTGATGTTGTGAAGGACTTTTTCGTCCGATTCGGGATAGCCGAAAGATACGTTTCTGAATTCGACCGTGCCCGTTTCGCTCCTCTCTTTTTCTTCTTCGGGGTCGAATACGGTCAGGGGCGTTTCGAGAACCTGATTTATTCTGTTTGCCGAAACCTGAGCCCTCGGCATAAGCACGAACATCATCATCAGCATCATAAACGCCATTATTATCTGTGAAGCGAGCGTCATAAACGCCGCAATCGTCGCATAATCGGTCGAGCCTTTATTTATCAGCGACGCACCCAGCCAGTAAATGGCAAGCGAGACGCCGTTCATAATCAGAATCATCACGGGCGACATTAAAGACATCATTCTGCCCGTAAAAAGCTGAGCTTTGGTTATCGCGGTATTTGCGGTTTCGAATTTATCCTGCTGAAAGCTCTCCGCGTTGTACGCCCTTATGACCCTTATGCCCGTAAGGTTTTCCCTTGCGACGCAGTTGAGTCTGTCGATAAGCTTCTGCATAATTTTGAATTTCGGCAAAACCACAAGCATCAGGAACGCAAGGAACAGCACCAGAAGAACGACCGCAACTATCGTTGCGACGGTGAGCTGAGTGCTTGCCGCCTGAATTTTGAGTATAGCCCAAATCGCCGTAACGGGAGCGGCAAATGCCATTCTGAGCATTAAGATATTGGCAAGCATAACCTGCTGAACGTCGTTCGTCGTCCTTGTGATAAGCGAAGGCGTTGAAAATTTGTCCATCTCGGCAATCGAGAAAGAGTCTACTTTTCTGTACACCGCGCTTCTTATCCTTGCGGAGTGTCCGGAAGCGACGAAGGCGGCGATGAGTCCCACGAGTATCTGAGTTGCGACGGCTCCGCCTGCAACGAGGAGCATCATACCTCCGCTTATCCAGATATCGCCCGTAGTGGCGTTTGCTATCGAACTCATCATTTCATAGCCCTCGGTACCCTTCAAAGTTTCCAAAAACGCCTGCCAGCCGAACGCTTCAACTGCGGAGGCGACCTCATTGCTGATAAGCGCGGGGTTGTTGTGGTAGTCGAGATAGGTGATAGACTGAATAATTTCCTGAATATAGTCGACGAGCAGCATCGTGCACCAGACCTGCAAGACGGTGAGCCCTGCCAAAACTACGAGCAGTATCCAGTCCCTTACGCTTAATTTTTTGTAAAGCTTAAACATTATTTACCTTTAATACCTTTATTTTGTAAGAATTTTATCATAAATTTATATTAATGTAAAATATATCTTGACGGTTTACGGCAGATATCATTAAACTTTCATAAAGTAAAAAAAATGTGAATAAAAATCAAACTTTCAGCCACAATAATTTTTGACGGAGGAAATTATGCAATTTGATATGACCAAAA
Source organism: uncultured Christensenella sp. (assembly GCA_910583545.1). GTDB lineage: Bacteria > Bacillota > Clostridia > Christensenellales > Borkfalkiaceae > Coproplasma. The sequence continues at coordinate 31,463 of CAJTXM010000006.1, forward strand.
CGTATCACAATCTTGCAAGGAGCTTTGCCGGCGAAAGCCAGGCAGGAATGCGCTATCAGCTTATTGCGCGTGCGGCAACTCAGCAAGGATATTATACGCTTGCAGATACCGTAAAGGTGCTTGCAAAAAACGAAACGGTTCACGCAAGAAGATTTTTTGAGGAACTTACCAAGCGCGGACAGAAGCTTGACAATATCGTACTCGACGCGGGCTATCCTTTCCACAGCGGCGATTTAGGCAAATGTCTTGCCTTTGCAGCCGATGACGAACACGAGGAGCACGCAAAAATTTATCCCTCGTTCGAAAAGGACGCAAGGGACGAAGGTTTTGACGATATTGCCTCGCTCTATAAACTTATTGCACAGGTTGAAAAGCGTCACGAAATGATTTTCAGATATCTTCACGAAGCGTTTGAAAAGGGAGTTTTATACTCGAACGAAACGCCTATACTGTATATTTGCAGTGAGTGCGGATATATGCACACCTCCACTTCATCGTGGAAAACGTGTCCTCTTTGCAAGAGTGAACAGGGTTACACCGAGTTGCATATACCGTTTGAAAAGGAGAAAATATGAGAAAAACTACTGAAAAGAAATCTACGCAGAGCACTGTAAAGAACTGCGGCGGAAGATGCGGAAAGAAGAATGAAAAGACAGAAAAGAACACGAAGAACTGTAAATAAGTTTAAAGACAGCTTCGATCCGAACGGAAGTTACACGGGAACACCTACGGACGGCGGAAAGCCCGTTCAGGACGTGGACGACCTGTAACTGAAAAAAGGCGGAGCGGTGAGTTTTCACCGCTCCGTTTTTTCAGTTTTCGATAGAAACGAGTTCGAATTTTCCGACGTCGAAAAGACCTCTGTCGGTGATTTTAAGTTCGGGAATAACGGGGAGCGAGAGAAACGCAAGCGACATAAACGCTTCGAAATTCTTTCCTACTCCCATTTCGTAAGCTTTTTCCGAAAGGGCGCGCATTTCGCTTTGCATATCTTCCGCGGACTTGCTTGACATAAGCCCTGCGATATCGAGCGCGAGCGTCTGCACCGTTTTGCCGTCCGAAACGGCTATTCCTCCGCCCGTTTTTCTAAGAGAGTTCGCAACGTCCGCCATTGCCTGATTATCATCGCCGACGATAATCATATTATGGCTGTCGTGCGCTATCGTAAGACCTATCGCACCGCCCTTGAAGCCGTAGCCCTTTAAAAGACCTTTTCCGATATTGCCCGTCATTTTATGGCGCTCTACGACGGCGATTTTCAGAAGGCCGCCTCCGCCCACCTTCACGTCGCCGTTGACCTTTTCGACCTTAACCGTTTCCGCGCCCGTCACTACGCTTCCCGCAATAATTTTTATCGCCTTTGCGCTGTCGCCGTCGATATCGACAACAAAATCGTTTGCCGAAAGTTTTCTGACGTGAACGGTGTTGAGGACGTTTGCAGGCAGATAGCGCTCTGAGGAGTCGAAAAGCGGTTTTCCGTCCTCGGCAACTATTTTCCCGTCCTTTATGACGAGCTTTGCGTTGAAATCTTTCAGGTTGTCAACGGCGACGAGATCGGCGGCGTAGAACGGCGCGATTCCGCCCCTGAACTTTAAATTGTAGCACTCCGCCGTGTTCAGCGTAGCGCACCTGACTGCGGTAACCGCGTCGACGCCGAGCGCAACCATCTGTCGGAGCGCGTCGTCAATGTGACCCTTTTGGGCAAGATCGCTTGCGTGCCTGTCGTCCGTACAGACGACAAAACGGCGCATATTTTCGGGCGTGATATATTTCGCGTTATCGAGGTTGCGCGCAGTCGAACCGTGCCTGAGCTGAATATACATACCCTTTGACAGCTTTTCCTCAACCTCCTGCCTCTCAGTACATTCGTGGTCGGTTCTGACCCCTGCGCAGAGGTAAGCGTTAAGGTCGCAGCCCGAAAGCGACGGTGCGTGACCGTCGATTATTTTCCCGACCGCAAGAGAAGCTTCCGCCTTTTTCAGAACGTCCGCATCGCAGTTTATAACGCCGACGTAATTCATCAGCTCGCCCAAGCCGAAGATATAGCCGTCATTTATGTGCTTTTCCACTGCTTTTCCGTCGAGCTTCGCTCCGCTCGTTTCGAACGGAGTTGCAGGCACGCAGGACGGGAGCGAAAGCATAACGTCCAGAGGCACGCTTTCGGAAGCTTTCGAAATATATTCACAGCCTGCCGTTCCCAAAACGTTGGTTATTTCGTGGGGGTCGGCAACGACCGCCGTCGTGCCCCTCGGCACGATCAGGCGCGCAAATTCTTCCGGAGAAAGACAGGAACTTTCGATATGTACGTGCGCGTCGATAAGTCCGGGTATTACGGTCAAAGACGAACAGTCTATTTCTTGCACTCCGTCGTATTCGCCCACGCCGACGATTTTTCCGTCCGTTACAGCTATATCGCCCCTCTTGACTCCGCCCGAAAAGACGTCCACAAAAGACGCGTTTTTTAAAACGAGCTCCGCCTTTTCAAGCCGACGGGCGGCGCGGATATATTTCTCTAACATATTTCACCTCTTTTTTTCTATTATATTATAAAAAAACGCAAAAGTAAATAGCGGAGGCAAAATTTGCCTCCGCTATTTCAAACAGTATTTGAAACTTTATTAAATCGTCGTTGGTACGAAGAAATACACAAGGAAAAAGACGGTTATTATTACCGTAATGAGCGAAACGCTCCAAACGGGCTTCACCACTTCTCCTCCCTTTTTGGAAATTACGGTATATTTTACAATTTCGATAAGATAGCATATCGAATTTATAACGACGTAAGAAATTATGCCGAGTCCGATTCCGCCCGTAATCGAGTAAGTAAGCGGCATCATCACGATAGTAATGAACGCAGGCACCGCCATTCTCACGTCGGTGAAATCGACGCTTCTGACGTTGGACATCATCAATACGCCGACATATATGAGCGCGCCTGCCGCCGCCGCGGAGGGAATGAACGAGAACAGCGGAAGCAGAAAGATAGAAATCAGAAACATTCCCGAAACGGTGAGAGCGGTAAGCCCCGTCTTTCCGCCCGAGGCAATGCCCGTTCCGCTTTCTACAAAGGTCGCAACCGTGGAAACGCCGAACAGCGCGCCCGTGCAGGTTGCGCACGCTTCGGACAGCATAATTTTTTTATAATTCTGAGGTTTGCCGTTCGCGTCAAGAAGTCCCGCTTTCGAACAGCAACCCAAAACCGTACCCATAGTGTCGAACAGGTCGAGCATACAGAACGAAATTATCAGCATTATCACGGTGAAATAAGAGCCTTTCGGGAAAGAGAAACCGCCCGTGAACGCCGCAAGGAAGCTTCCTCCCTTATTTTCGTCCATAGAAAAGAAATTTTTGAAATTGTTCCAGAATTTCCAGCTTTCGCCGTCGGATAAGATAGAAGTGTCCGCAACGCCCAAAGGAATTGCGACGATTGTCGCTATCAGTATTCCGAGCATTACCGAGCCTTTGACTTTATAATGCGACATTATGCCGATAGCCAACAGCGAGATAAGACAGACTATCGCACCCTTAGCAGGGTATTCAGACAATTTCCAGCCGTTGAAGCTGACAAGCCCAACGAGAGTATAGTCGTTGTTGACGATAAGGTTTGCTTTCTGCATTCCGATAAAGGCGATAAACAGCCCGATTCCGACGGGGATAGCCGCCTTTAACGAGGACGGAATACCGTCGAAAATCTTTTCCCTTATGCCGATGAGTCTGCCTGTTTCCTTATCCCTTCCGCAGGGTATTACCGTCAGCGCCAAAAAGACAAGTCCGCTCAGAAGCGAAATTGCCATCGCGTTGCCGAACGAGAATTTAACGCCGTAGACCTGCTCCGCGCTTGCGCCTATCATACCGCCGACCATCGCGCTTATGCCAAGACCGGAAGCCTGCGCCAACGGCATTTTGGCGAACAGCGCCATCATAGTAGTGCCTATCACCGCGCAAAGCGCCGTTGCAATGAATACCGAAGGCTGCAAAGCCAGCGCAAGCGAAGCCTGCGCCGGGTCATCGGGGGATAGCTGTCCGAGTATCTGCATAGGACAGACGGCTAAAATATAGCACATAGATAAAAAGGTGGTCAGTCCTGCAAATACTTCTACAGTAACCGAGCTTCCGCGCTCGGAAATTTTAAAAAAGCTGTTCAGCCTGCTTTTAAAGCCCTTTTTCTGCTTTACCGCCTGCCCGTCTTGCGTTCCGATAGTTTCTTCTTTGATTTCTTCGTTGTTTTCCATAATTTTCCCTCAACCGAAATTTATTTTATCATATAAAATTTGAATTGTAAACAGTTATTTGAATTTTCACCGTAAAGAAAAATCTTTTATCGTATTGAGCAAAAAAAGACGGCGGAAGCCGTCTTTTTTGATTTATTTAACTTTTTGAAATATCTCCGTCCGTGCAGTGTATTGTATAATTGCCTGTATCATAATTCCAATCATACCCTTTTTTAATCGCTTTCCACTGCGCTTTCGTTCCCTCGAAAGTTATACTTGTAAGCGAACTGCAATCGCTGAACGCACCAATAATATTGAAATTAATCTTTGTTTTAATGATTTCATAAAGTCATTCTCCTCTAAAGTATTTCTTGCTGTTTATAACAGCAAAACATTGTTTTAAAAGTAATATAAAGGTGAAAAGGCACCTACTATCGGAATTAATACCAGCAACGCCAAAGTCGTAAAAACGTATATATAGTAAACGGTTTTATCTCTTTTTTGCTCTTTTTCGGATTTATATCTCAATTTATACTTAACAGCTACCAAGCTTAATAACGTTGAAATTCCTATAACCATTGCTTCAACAGTCAAAGATATAAAAAACAAATAGAATCTCGGTCTTAGTTTATTAGGGTTTTCTGCATTATATCGTATTGATACAATGTTAATTGTATTTCCATTTTTTCTCTGAATCAATTCATTTAACGTTTCATTCCAATCCCAATAATTTTCAAAATCATAAACGGAAAAATTGCTTTTTACACTACGCGCCTGCTCGTCAAGTTCTTTTGCACCATTAAAGTCACCGTATGCAATACAGGGAAAATCGTTGCCCGCAAAGCAATTTTCTACAAGAACGCCCTGCTCTCTGACACCGATAAGTCCGCCTGCTCTTTTAGCGCCGTTCGATATTTCCACTTGAATAAGGTTATTAAAATGCTATATTAGGTGATATGCACTCACGAATGGCTTTTTTTAAAGATATTTATTTTATCAGCGAGGTGCGCATTGCGTTGACAACAGCCAAAAGCATTACGCCGACGTCGGCTATGACGGAAATTATGAGGGGGAATGCAGGTATTGCGATATCGCAGACCATTATGGCAAACTTTATCAGAAGCGATAAAACAATGTTCTGTTTTACGATATTGCGCGTGCCCTTTGCGATTTTTCTGCCCTTGGGTAAAAGCGACAGTCTGTCGGAAACCAGAACGATATCGCTTGCCTCGATTGCCGAGTCCGAGCCGACTTTGCCCATAGAAACGGCGCAGTCGGCGCTTGTCATAACGGGCGCGTCGTTTATACCGTCGCCGACGTACAAAAGCTTGCCTCGCGCTTTGAGTTTTTCCGCCTCTGTAAGTTTTTCGTCGGGCAGAAGCGAAGCTCTGTATTCGTCCAGACCTACGGCTTTTGCGACAGTTTCCGCGCGTTCAGGGCTGTCGCCCGTGAGCATTACCGTATGTGTAATACCGCTCTTTTTAAGGTCTTGAAGCGCGTCTTTGACTTCGGGTTTTATCCTGTCGTCGATCTCTATCGTTCCGACGTATTCACCGCCGTGCGCAACGTAAACGAGAGTTGAAATGCTTTCCGTCTCTTCGAATTTTACGCCGTGCTCCTTTAAAAGTTTTGCGTTTCCGCAAAGCAGTACTTTGCCCTCCGCCATACATTTGATACCCTTGCCTGAAATTTCCTCGGCGTCGGAAACAGCTATATTGCTAACGATATCCCTGAACGCTTCCGCTATGGGGTGCGAGGAGAATTTTTCCGCCGAAGCGGCAAGCGCCAGCGCCCTGTCGCCCGTAGCTCTGACAACGGCGAACGAGCCCTCCGTCACCGTTCCCGTTTTATCGAACGTGGCGACCGTGGAAAGCGCGAGCGCGTCGAGGCAGGTCGAGCCCTTGACGAGTATTCCGAATTTCGCGCACCTGCCTATTCCGCCGAAATACGAAAGCGGAACGGAAATGACCAGCGCGCAGGGGCAGGAAATAACCAAAAAGCCGAGCGCCTTGTATATCCACTTTGAGTAGGTCGACCAGACGAAAGCCGAATTGACGGCACAAATTACCGTCGGCACCAACGCCGCTACCACCGCCGCCGCAAGACAGACGGCAGGCGTGTAGTATTTTGCAAATTTGGTAATGAACTTTTCGGGTTTGGATTTTTTCGACGTGGAATTTTCGACGAGTTCTAAAATTTTGGCGACGGCGGAATTTTTATATTCCCTTACCACCCTGCACTCGATGACGCTTGAAAGATTGATGCTTCCCGAAAGAATTTCACCGCCCGTCTTAACCTCTCTCGGCAAAGCTTCGCCGTTCAGACTCTTCATATCGAGCGAAGCCGAAGCGCTGATAAGCGAACAGTCGACGGGGATTTTTTCGCCCGCTTTTATCAGAATAATATCGCCGATTTTGAGTTCTTCGGGCGGGACGGTGCGCTGAACGCCGTTTTCAAGAAGCGTTGCGCTGTCGCTTTTCAAATCCATCAAAGCCGAAATTGAGTTGCGCGACGAACCGACGGCGACGGACTGCAAGAGTTCGCCTATCTGATACAGAAGCATTACCGCGACGCCCTCGGCAAAGCCGTCGCCTGCGAAAATCCCCAAAAGAATTGCGCCTATCGAAGCGACTGTCATAAGAAAGTTTTCGTCGAAAATTTTGCCCTTGACAATATTTTTTGCCGTTAAAATCAAAACTTTATATCCTGCCGAAATATAGGCGACGGAAAAGAAAGTATAAGTTATGATTTCTGCCGCAAGATTGCGCTCGGCAATGCCCGTAAGATCCAGAACGAAAGCAGGAATAAACAGAACGAGCGACACTAAAATGCAGATAACGTCCTTTAAATGCGTTTTTAAAACGCTCTTGTTTTTCTTTTCTGCGCCGTCGACGATTTTTACGTCCTCGAAATGAGTTATGGCGTATACCGCTTTTTCCCTTGCGTCCGGCGAGCCTGCGTTCAAAATTATCTTAGAGTTAATGAAATCGACCTGCGCCGAAACCCCGTCTATTTTGTTTAAATCTTCTTCAAGCTCCCTTGCGCAGTTTGCGCAGCACAGCCCCGAAATTTTTATATTTTCGCCGTCAGGCGCTTCGTTTTCGATTACTTTTACTTCCTCGAAAGAGTTGCAGTGCGATTTCACCCTTTCAAGGGTCTGAATATCGCAGTCCGCATAAACTTTCTGACCCATAAAGTCAACCGAAACCGACTTTACACCCTCGATTTTTTCAAGCTCTTCTTCAAGCTCTCTCGCGCAGTTGGCGCAGTCAAGCCCCGTGATTTTAAAAACGTTATTCATTGCAGTTCAGATGCTCCTTTGCCACTCCTATCATAGTTAAAACGTGCCAGTCCGAAACCGAATATAAGACGTTCTGACCGTTTCTGCGGCTCTTTATTATTTTGTTATCCTTTAAAATTTTGAGTTGATGCGAAACCGCGCTCTGATTTCCGCCGACCGCTTCCGTAATGTGGTCGACGCACAGCTCGCCGCCTTCGAGCGCCAAAAGAATTTTCAGCCTCGACGGCTCGGAAATTACTTTAAACCTCGCGCACAAATCTGAAATTTTTTCATCGGCGAGCATACTCTCTTTTATTTCAGCCACCCTCGCCCCGTGCTCTCTTTCGTTGTCGCAATTCATATCTTACTCCTTTATTAATATATGAATATGTATTCATAAGTTGATTAAATAATAACACCCCTGACGAAAAATGTCAACGGTTTTTTTAATTTTTTGTAAAAAATAAAGCGAACGGAAATTCCCGTCCGTTTTATTCTATGCTACATCGTCTTCAAGACCGTAAGTTATTTGAATTTTACCGTCTCGGTATAATATGCAATTACATCCAGTACAAATTAATGCATCTGGAATAACTGCAAATCTCGTTTTGGGATTATAGGCAACAAAAGAGTGTTTTTCTATCCGTATAGTATAAGGACAATAAGCACAACGCACTTCGTGCTCATCTTTATTTATAAAATGATACCAAGCAGTATGCTTTGTGTGCGCATTACTTAACGCTTTATACGCGTTAAGTTTTCCGCCTGTTACACATAAACCCTCTAAGTTGTCAAGCTTGTCCACGTTATTTAAAATAGCATCTTTAACTTCACTTGCAGATAAAAACGGATATTTTGCGTATATCAATGCGGCAACGCCTGATACATATGCTGTAGCAAAAGAAGTTCCTGAATATTGATTAGTATATTTGTTATTAAGGGTAGTACTATAAATACTTTCTCCCGGAGCAAAAAGATCAACAGTTTCCTTACCGTAATAAGAAAAATAACTCTTATTGCCATATTCACCTATTGAACCTACGGAAATAAGATTTGGCAACTTAAATTCATAAGCATCAGCAAAATTATCTATATTTAAACCATAACCAGTTTCGTTATTTCCAGCCCCCCAAACAAATAATCCTTTATAACCTCTTATCGCTTCAAGCACAGCAGTTCTTTGACCAAAACCTGCCACACTAAAATTGATTATATCAATCTGTTCGCTTGTTCCCCATTTATTTTTCGCCCATTGTATTGCTTTGATAACTTCATCGTCTGCAAGTTCATAAACTTGATTTGATGCTTGCATGGGAACAAGTGTAACATTCCAATTCACGCCGACAACACCTAAATTATTATTACCGACTGCTCCGATAATACCTGCTACCAACGTTCCGTGAGAATGAGTATCATCCGATGTTATCGAATTGTCATTAAAAAAATCCCATCCATTTGTTAAATTTGCATTTAAATCCGTATGATTAGCTATACCCGTATCTAATATTCCTACCCGAACATTTTTACTTCCTGTTGTTATATTCCAAGCCTCTGGTGCATTTATACCATATTCGCCATTTAAACCCCATAATTCATTACTTGCAAAATATGTATCGTTTGCTAATAAAGCAGGCTTAAATAAATAATTTGGTTCTGCGCTAATTACACTTTGCATTTTTTTTAATATTTTTATAGCATTAACAACATTTTCTTTTGATTTATTCTTTAAATAAATTTGCAAAATCTGTTTAAATTCTAATTCTTTTATATTTAGTAAATTTGTATTTGCAGTTAAATCATTTATATAATCTATTTCAATTCCATTAAAGAATTTTGGATTATGAACTTTATTTACTTCACTGACACTACTGTCTAAAACAACTATTAAATTATCATCCTCAAAATTATCATTTAAACTAACTATATTATCATTAGTTATTGTAGTATCATTTATCTTTGCATTTGCTAATAATGGATTTTTATAAGGCAAACACATTTTATATGCTAATAAAATAATAACACAAATTAATAAAGTAAAGATAATAAGATTAAAAATTTTATATTTTTTCATTTTTTATTTCTTCCAAATTTTTATTTGATTACTGTTGCCGTAATAGAATTTTATACCGTCGATTTCTATGGTTTGAACAATCGTAAGAAAACCGCTGTAATTATCAGACATCATAACCGCTACACAACCGTTATATGTTCCGTCATATTCGTTGACATTTATTTCCAATTTTTTACCTAACAGTTTTTCTAAGTAGTCTAAATCTTTATCTATCAAATGCCCATCAAAATATGACTGTTTAACCGCCACTTCGGTTTCAACTGACAGTTTTTCGGGTGTTTTAGGCAAAGGTTTATAATCTTCTCCCATTACCTCTTCGTTACCGCTACGCCCGCAATTATGGTAATACGCGATGCTCATTAAATCTTCACGAGTGATATAGCCCAACCAATAAGCTTCAGCGACTGTATAAAAACCGTTCTCTCCTATTTCATTTTTCAAATTACTAATTTTAATCCATATTAATATTCTTTGGTTATTCCAATAATATAACGTTATATCTTCAATCTTCTCTTCCCAATTATTATATTCAATCAAATTATTACCAACATTCACAATACTTGCGACCGTGTTTCCGTAAGTTCCGAAATAATTGAACCAAATTTCTTCTTTTGTATGGTTGATTTTATATTGCTCCCAATACTCGGAACTATAAAACGAGTCTTTCATTGCTTGATCTGTCGTTTTGCTCAGTCTTTCCGGCACCATAGGTAACGGAGTATAATTTTTACTCATAACATTTTCGTTTCCTTTACGTCCGTTATTATAATAATAAGCTATACTCATAACCTGCTCGCGGGTTAAATAGCCTTTTTCGTACGCCTGCGTTACGGTGTAAAATTCGCCATCTTCAAGCGTTTCGTTATTCGTGCAACCGACTAACGCAAAAGCAGTTATAACAACTGAAACAACGGACAAAATAAATGCAATTAACTTTTTCATATTGCTCCCTTTTAATATTATTTATATGGAAATTTTTTACATTATAACAAAAATGCCGTTTTGTGTCAATAGTGAGTTTGGTTTTCACCGCGCAAGTTTATTTTACATTTGCATTATCGAATGGCATAACGCTTTGAAACAAGATTCTTCACTTCGTTCAGAATGACAGTGTGGTTACAAATGCTATAACGATACGAAAAAACTCCACATTCATTGTATTGATATTTTTCGGTATATAAATCAGCAAATATAATTTTCGAAACAGCATCTATTTCTTTGAAATAATTAAAATGAATTTCATTTAAATAATTATATGAACTTTTTAAAATTACACAAACCTCATTATCCTCAAATTTCATATCAATTGTAGGTTCTTGATAATATTTTAAAACATCTCTATCATCTTCGCTTAGCTCAACATTATTTATTTCTGCATTACCATTTTTCGGTATAAACGAAATACAAGTAACCAGCGTTAGAAAACCTATTAATAAAACCAAATAAATTCCTTTTTTTAATTTAATCATTTTACTCCTCCGTAAATTTTTAGAATTTGAAATTAATTTTAATTATCAACGGGATAACTAATATAATTAGGTTGAGCAATTAAAACCATATCCAAAGTCTCTAATAAATTGCAAATATCTAAAATTTTCTCTTTACTGTGCACTTCAAGTATAAAATCAAACATATGATTTTCTTCCGACTTATTCAAAGGAAATTTTCCGTTTTTACTGTACGGAATTTCACGCGTATATAAATCAACGTATAATATTTTAGAAACTTTTTCTACTATTTTAAAATCCTCAAAATATAATTCTTCCAAATCATCGAATGCACTTTTTAAAATTACACAAACTTCATTATCCTTAAAATCCCTATCAAGTGTCGGTTCTTGATGATATTTAAGGACGTCTTTATCCGCCTCACTGAGCGGAGTTTCAACCGTGTTTTTATCACAGTTTGCGCCTGTAAAAACGGGTATTACCGCCAATGCAAGAAAGACCAACAAAACTGCTTTGAATTTGCTTAATAATTTCTTCATACAACTCCTTATTTGATTTTTTCAATTTCTTATTATATTTTATGATAGCATATTATAATAGATTAAGCAAATATTTTTTAATGCTTAACTATGCCCTCGTTTCTTCTGTTTTTATCCAGATAAGCATCCCGTTGCCGTCGCTGTATTGAATATTTATATCTCCGACTTGTTCGGTCCACAAAGCGCAAGTATAACCTGTAAAATTGTCGGTCATCTTAACCGCTATGCAATCGCCATACGTGCCGTTATATTCAAATATAGTTACTTGAAGTTTTTCGCCCGCTAATTCTTCATTAGCTTTTAAATCCTCTTCTTTCCAACGATGATCAATATAAGTTTGTCTGAGCGATGCTTCCGTTACTTTCGACAGTTTTTCGGGAGTTTTAAGTAAAGGTTGATAATCTTCGCTCATTATTTCTTCATTGTGACTTCTGCCGCCGTTGTGATAATAAGCAATACTCATAACCTGTTCGCGCGTTAAATAGCCCTTTTCGTATGCTTCGGTTACGGTGTAAAATTTGCCATCTTCAAGTTTTTCATCATTTTTGCCGCATCCGACAGCACACAACAGCAAGCACACAGGTACAAGCAAAAAACTTAAAAGTTTTTTCATAATTTCTCTCTTCTTTATTACTTTTATATTTTACTAAATTTTACCATAATTTTTTAAATCTGTCAATAGCTGGTCTGATTGCGTATCGGCGCCCCTCTGCTTAAAAAAAGAACTCTGTCAAAGCAAACAGAGTTCTTTTTACTTAAAGCATATTTTTAAATTCTTCTTCGCCGATGATTTTTACGTTCAGTTTTTTAGCTTTGTCTAATTTCGAGCCTGCCGACTCGCCTGCGATAACGAGCGTGGTTTTTGCGGTGACAGAGCTCTGACATTCTCCACCGCGTTCTTCGATAAGCTTCTGCGCTTCACTGCGTTTGAGAGTTGAAAGCGTGCCCGTCAGCACTACGAATTCGCCCGAAAACACGCCCGAAACGGATTTGTTTTCTTTAACTTTTGGAGTTATTCCGGAATTTAAAAGGTTTTTAACCTCTTTTGCGTTGTCTTCGTCCTTAAACCAGTTTACGATAGCTTCAGCGGTGACTTCGCCGATATTTTCAAGCGATAAAAGTTCTTCCCTATCCGCCTTTGCAATGTTTTCAAGACTTTTAAAATACTTCGCTAAATCCTTTGCGGCGACCTTGCCCACTCCGTCTATTCCGAGTGCGAAAATGAATCTGTCCAAACTCACGGACTTGCTCTTTTCTATTGCCGTCAAAAGATTTTTTATCTTTTTATCCTTGAACCCGTCAAGCTTTTCCAAATCCTCGGAATTCAGAGCGTAAAGACGGGAACAGTTGCGAAGATCGAGATTATCGTACATCTGACCTGCGGTCATCTCCGAAAGTCCCTCGATATCCATAGCGTCTTTCTGCGCGAAATGCTCCACCTTGCCGATAATTCTCGGACGGCAGAACCTGTTCGGGCAGAACAGGTTTGCGCCGTTTTCCACAACTTTGCTGTCACAGAAAGGGCACTTTTCGGGCTTTGAAACAGGCACGCTGCCCTCCGCGTGCGCGACTGCGCCTAAAATTTCGGGAATGACTTCGTTTGAACGGCGGATGAGCACACGGCTTCCGACCTTGACGTCCTTTTTGGTCAAATCTCCGAAGTTGTTCAAGGTTGCTTTTCTGACCGTCGCGCCGCCTAAGTCGACAGGCTCTACAAGCGCAAGCGGAGTGAGCTTTCCCGTACGTCCGACCTGCCACTTTATTTCGTTTACGACGGTTTCCCTCTCCTCTGCTTCGAATTTATACGCAATCGCAAAGCGCGGAAATTTATCAGTATAGCCGAGAGCTTCCCTTGCCGTGCAGTCGTTGAGCTTAATAACCGCGCCGTCGGTTAAAACGTCGATATTCTTGCGTTCCAACTCGATTTCCTCAATGGCGGAACGAACTTCTTCTACAGATTTGCAGACGCGAAGAAAGGGATAAACCTTAAAACCGTTTTTCTTTAAAAAACCGAAATGTTCTTCCTGCGTTTCCAAAAAGCCGTCGCTTAAAAAATTGACGTTGTAAAAGAGAATTTCGCATTTGCGCTCGGCAGTGATTTTGGGGTCGAGATTGCGGATAGCGCCCGCGACGGCGTTGCGCGCGTTTTTGAGCTGTTCTTTTGCTGTCTGATTATATTTTTCAAGCACGCTGAGCCGAATAACCGCTTCGCCCTGAATTTCGGCAACGCCCTTGTAATCTATCGTAAGGGGAAAAGATTTTATTGTAAGACACTGCGCCGTGACGTCCTCGCCGACGACGCCGTTTCCCCTCGTCGTAGCGCGCACGAATCTGCCGTTTTCGTAAGTCAAGCACATTGTAAGACCGTCGAACTTATATTCGACGGTGTATTCGGGATTTTCGACCGCCTTTCCGACGCGCGTGAAAAAGGCGTCGAGCTCGTCATAGCTCACCGACTTGTCGAGGCTGTAAAGCCTTGCGATATGAGTATGACGCTCAAAGCCCTTCATCGGCTCGCCCCCGACTCTCCTGGTAGGGCTGTCGAAGCGGACTTCGCCCGTTTCCTCCTCTAAACGCTTCAATTCGTCGTAGAGTTTATCGTACTCTCTGTCGGGAACGGACGGGTTATCTAAAACGTAATATTCATACGCCCATTGATTTAAAGTTTTAATTAAATAATCGACTCTATCCATTAAAAATCATACCTTATATAAAAATGAAACGCAGAGATACGGGCAGAAAGAGGCGCGCGAGGAAAACCTGAAGGAATTTACAAAGACGTAAATGTCGCACCGATGACGAGGGTTCCCTTTGGGAAACGTCACACTGAAAGTTGCCGCAGCGCAACAATGTTATGCGAAGTATATATGCGTTTTACAGTATCTCTAACGGCGCCAAGGAAGCAGATAATTCCTTGATGCCCTGCCCGTCGAACGCGACGTTTAAAGTCGTTCCGCCGTTCTTGACGGCGATGATCATTCCAAGACCGAATTTTTTGTGCATTACCTTCATACCTACACTGTATGATTTTTGCTCGGACGCAGGTTTTTTAAACGGGGCGCCGAAAGACGGCTTGAAATTTGCCGTAGACGGGGCGATATCGCTCTGGTATCCGCTGTCGTCGTCATAGAAATTCGAACGGTAATTATTGATAACGGGTCGGGGCTGAGATTTTATTCCGAGCACGGACGAGAGTTCGGAAATGAATTTAGACGGCATAGAAATCTGTCTGTGTCCGTACAGAAACCTCGACTTCGAGCGGGTGAGATAAAGCATTTCTTTGGCTCTGGTTATGGCAACGTACATAAGCCGTCTTTCCTCTTCCGTGTCTCTGCCGTCGCCCTCGGCGCGCGACGAGGGCATAATTCCGTCTTCGAGTCCGCAGATGAACACGCAGGGAAATTCAAGCCCCTTGACGGCGTGAATAGTGGCGATTGTCACATAATCGCTCTCGTCCATTTCGTCGGTGTCGGAATACAGCGTAACCTGACTTAAATATTCGTCCAAAGACGCATCGGGATTGAGCCGTGAAAAATCGTCCACGGACGCGATAAATTCGTCGATATTCGCGAGCTTGCCGTCGCCCTCGTCCGTGCCGTCGTCGTAGGCTGAACGAATTTCCGAAAGGGAAATAACGTCCCTGACGAGCTGTGCCACGGGCACGGAATGCGACAGAATGATAAAATCTTTGATAAGCGCGGAAAAATCTTTAAGCTTTGATTTGGTGCCCGAAGATACGCCGAGTTCGTCGCAGTCGAGGCAGGCGTCGTACAAAGACATACCCGTCTGCCTTGCGTATGCGTTCATTACCTCTAACGTCTTTCCGCCTATTCCCCTCTTGGGAACGTTGATAATGCGCTCCGCCGCCTCGCTGTCGAATGGGTTGGAAATCAGCCTTAAATAAGCTAAAATATCCTTGATTTCCTTTCTCTCGAAGAAGCGGAAACCGCCGAAAACTTTATAAGGAATATTGTATTTTAAAAACTCCTGCTCGTACGAACGCGTGAGCGCGTTTATACGCATAAGAACGGCATAGTCGGAATAGCGCGCGCCTTTCGCCACGCCGTCGGCAATCTTTCTTGCGGTGAACAGCGCCTCTCCGCTCTCCTCTTCCGCCTGATAATATTCGGGCTTTGCGCCGTCGCCTGCCTTAGTCCACAGAGTCTTGCCCCTGCGGTTGGCGTTGTTCTTTATTATACAGTTTGCAAGCGACAAAATATTGCCCGTAGAGCGGTAATTGCGCTCTAACTTGTAAATTTTCGCGCCCTGAAAATCTTTGTCGAATTTTAAAATATTTTCTATCTGTGCGCCGCGCCAGCCGTAAATAGACTGGTCGTCGTCGCCGACGGCAAACAGGTTGCCGTGTTTATTTGCGAGCAGTTTTATTATATTGTACTGAACGGTGTTAGTGTCCTGAAATTCGTCGACGTGGATATACCTGAACTTATCCGAAAGATAGTCGCGCGTTTCGCTGTCGCATCTTAAAAGGCGCAGAGTTTCCGTCAACAGGTCGTCGAAGTCCAGAGCGTTATTTTCTTTCAGGCGCCGACAGTACTTTTCGTAGATGATAACGATATCGTCGATACCCCTTTCGAAGGCGTATTTTCTGCCGTACTCTTCGGGATCCATACCGAGCATTTTTGCGTTTCCGATATGATACTTAGTACTCTTTAAAAGCTGTTCGTCGTCGAAATCGAGTTCCCTGAACACCTTTTTTATGACGTTGTTTCTCTCTACGTCGCTGTAAATCGAAAAACCGTGTTTTATGCCTATTCTGTCGCCGTAGTCTCTGAGAATCTTAACGCACATAGAGTGAATCGTACAGATCCATCGGCTGTCGCCCTGACCGAGCATTTTTTCAAGCCGCTCTTTCATTTCGCCTGCGGCTTTGTTGGTAAAGGTTATTGCGAGAATCTGCGAAAGCGCCGCCTTGCCCTCGCCGATTATGTAAGCTATACGCGACGTAAGTACGCGCGTCTTTCCGCTCCCTGCGCCGGCAAGCACCAGCACGGCGCCTTCGGTATCGGTGACGGGTTTTATCTGTTCTTCGTTAAGCGATTCAAGTAATTCCATATAAGAAATTATAACATATCCGCGTCCGAAATACAATTAAAATTTATCATAATAATTAAACCCTGCCGAGGCAAATTGCCTCGGCAGGGTATTTGATATGCACTTTTTTGAAAATAAGCTCACAAGTTTTTTAAGCCCTGACAAACGGAAGGTCGTAGCCCTCTTTCAACAGAGAATCATAGAAAGTGTATCTGTTGTCGGTATCGCTTGCAAAACTTTCGCACTCGACGGCGACGGTACCGAAAGTAATTTCCGCTTTTCCGTAATAGTCGCTGCTTGCAACAGCCAGAACGCCCGTTGAACCCGAATTCGTAATACGCGAAGTATAAGCAGACGCGTTCGAAGTATCGAAAGAATTGTCCGTTATGACGATGCGCTGTCCGACGTAGCTGTAAACGACCAAGCTGTAACCGTTGAGGTCGATAGAGTAACCGTTGAGGTCTATCGCAATGCCCTCGGCTCTCAGATAAACGTCGTTAGTCAGCGTCCAGTCCGCCTTCAAAACAATTTCCGCGTCAATCTGCGTGTTGCAGTCATAGCAATACCGCAAAGCGGATATAGAAGCTTTCAGGCTTGAAATATCGCTGTTTGTAAGACCCGAACCGTGCGACGGATTGCCCCAGTATTCGTCGAAATTATGCACGTTACTGTCAACCTTGTTGCAGTAAATACAGCCCTTGCCGTCCTCTATGCAGTTTTCGCCGTGTACGTCGGCAGTCGAATGGCGTTCGCGTTCAGACCGATGCTGAAGAGTCCATACGCCGCCGTCAAGCAGATATATGCTTGTTTCCGCCGTACATTGCTGCATATAATAGATTTCAACTTCGGCATTTTCGCCGTATCTGTTAAGACGCAGTTCAATATAAGCGTCTCTCCATTCGATAGCTTCGCTGATATTACTGTTCATACTGCGGTATATATGACCGCTTCCCGAACCGTTAGGGTCAAAATTTATGTTCAGACCGTAGAAATTATTTATCCTGTCGAACATAGCCTGTGTGCTGTAATAGTACCAATACTCCCAACTTTTAACGGTTGCTCCGTCGTCGTCATAATCGATTTCGAATCTGAAACTGTCGTCCGTGGCGGCGCTGTTTAAGTTAATTTTCTTGGTATAACGTTTTTTACAGCCGAGACATTGATAGAAGCCGTAATCCGCAGTCTCGGGCTCGAATAAAAGCTCGTCTTCGTTGATATACGTTTTTACTTCGGCAACTCCCGCGCTCACGCTCGGATATTGAGTACTTTTTGTCCAGCCCTTATGATGACCTTCGGCGCTTATATGACCTCTGCACTCGAAAGCTTCATAATCGACGTTGCCTTTATATTCTATAAAGTAAGCCTGACGGCTCAGACAGCCGTCCGTCGCGGTATGGGTAAAATAGGTAAACTCGTGAACGTTTATTCCGCACATTGCACAGTGGCGCAAATAATAATTGCCGTAGTAAAAGCCTTGCGAATCGAAGCCGTAAGCCGACAGTTCGGAAGCTTTGACGAAATATCTCTCGGCGTTTTCGGCGCCGTTTTTATTTACATAATCGTTATATTCGGCATCCGTAAGGATACTTTTTGAATCTGTTGTTACAGTGTGCACGGTATAATCGAGAGAATAGGACAAATCTCTTTCTCCGCAGACTATGCACTGCAAATCGCGGAAATAGTTTGTGCCTGCGCACTGGGTTGAAAGCTTATTGTCCGTACCTGTATAATAGTGACCTTTCTGCGCTTTTGTTTCCGTATGACCGCAGACCGAACAGGTCTTTGTTACGGTAATTCCGTCCGAACAAGCGGTACTGCCGTGGGACAGTTCAGCCGTTGCCGTGATCTTATGCACGTCCTCGAAAGAAGATTTCTGCGTCTTTGCGTTATAGAAACAGCTTCCGCTGAAACTTACCGACTGCGCGGGGAGAGTCTGGGTTTTCCCCCTCACTCCGTCAACTATTTCATAGCCGTGTTCCGTAACTTTCAGTCTGCCTCCGTCTATCACGGTCTTTTCAACCGCAGCCTGAGCGGTATGGTTGAAGGTAAATTGCAGCCAGTCTTTGCAGTATATATCCGACAGCGGTCTGACCTGAGGCAAGCCTGTATTCGAGAGAAGATTTACGGAATATACCGTTTCGTTAAACTGCGGACCCGAAGCCGTCAAAATAGTTTTCGTAAGCAGATAATATTCGTCCGCACCGTCCGACACAAATTTTAAACGGACGGTTTCGTAAGACGTTTCATGTTTTGCCGTCATTGCGACGTCTATTCTGTGGAATACCGCGTCTTCCTTGCTGAGAGTCACGCTGTAATTGTCTTTGCATCTGGAACATTCGAAGCCGTAAAGTCCGTCGGATGACGTCGTCGGTTCCTTTATTACAGACTGAACGTAGTCGTGTCCCGTCGCAGGGACCGTCTTTAACGATTGTTCTCCGCAAGTGCACGCGTAGACGATTTCGCCGTCGGCGGTGCAGGTTGCGTCCTTTTCAGAAACAAGCGCGAGGACGTGCAAATGTCCGATATATTTATCCACGTCCCCGTCAGCAACGGCAGTAACCTTGACTCCGCCGGTATTGACCGTACCTGCGACGCTGTTGGCAACAACCACCTGCAAAACTTCGGCGTTATTGCTCTGCAAAGAAGTATTGCCGCCCTTTACGGCAACCGTTTCTACGTTCGCGCTTTCGTTCAGCGTAACGGAAGAACCGTTCGCCGAGCTTTCCACAACTAATTTAGTGACTGTTCCGCTTACCGTTACTGTTGCGGGCGCGTTGATTTCGACCTTGCCCACAGCGGCGGAGGGCGCAATGTTCAGCGTTGCCCCGTCGGCGTCTTTGCCGACCGTAACCGCGCCGAGCTCCGCTCCGCTTCCTGCGCTTAGAGTGCCGTTTCCCGTAAAGGTTAAGTCGCTTACGGTAGCATATTCGACGCTTACACGCGTGTTTGACTTAACGGTGCATTTACCGCCTATAACGGCGTTGCTGAACCTTATCGTCTCGCTCGCCGCCGTAAGCTCGTATGTTACGGTTTTATCCGTTTCCGTTGCCGTAAACTCGATATCGCCGTCAGGAATGGAAACGTTTAGTTTGCCGTTGGTAATTTTTCCGTTTTCGAATTTTATAACTTTCTTGGAAGATGTTGAAATGCCGAGCGTGTAGCCGCCGAGGTCGAGCGTATGACCGCCGAGATCGAAACTGCACAAATGCCAGAGCGATACTCCTCCGTTACCTTTCGTAGCCTTGACGTCGGCTTCGGTCAACGTATAGTCGGAAGTCAAAACGTATTTAGTCGACGGCAATGCAAACAGACCGTCATAGCCGTCTTCTTCCGTGCCGTCACCGTCTGCCGGACCGCCGTTTCCTCCGTTATTTCCGCCGTTTCCGTCTCCGCCGGTGTTGCCGCCGCCGTCGGTTTCGTCGTTGCCGGAATTACCGCCATCCTCCCCGGTGTTGCCGTTGCCGTCGGCGACGCCCGAATCGGCACTGCCGTCCGACGAAGAACGGTTGATAAACGCGAAGCTTACGCACGCGCCTATAATTGCAATTAAAATAACCACAGCCAGCGCAAGCAAAACTCTTTTTACTACTTTGGACATAGTTACCCCCATTATTTTTTTGTGATTGTATTATACTCTTACGATTTTTCGTTGTCAACGTATTATTACACTATAATATATAATTAGATTTATTAAAACTGTGTTTGACAAGCCTCCGCATATCTGTTAAAATGCCGGTATGAACTTCGAAATTATCGAAATGACCGAAAACGACAGAAATGCCGTGATAAAAATGATGAAAACATTCTACTCCTCCGACGCCGTATTTACGAACGGTTCGGACGAAATTTTTTCAAACGACATGGACGCCTGCGTGGGTGCTTCGCCGTATGCCGAGGGCTACGTCTTCAAGGACGGTGAAAATTATTCAGGCTACGCTATGCTTGCAAAGAGCTTTTCAACCGAGTTCGGCAAAAACTGTATATGGATAGAGGATCTGTACGTTCTGCCGTCGGCAAGAAGTCGGGGCATAGGCAGGGCGTTTTTTGAATTTGTGCGCAAAAAATATCCCGACTGCGTACTGCGCCTTGAAGTTGAAAAGGAAAATACGCGCGCAGTCGCACTGTACGAAAAGTGCGGTTATAAAACTTTGCCGTATTCGGAAATGTATAAACCCGATTAAATTAAAAACCGCATTGCATAAGGCAATGCGGTTTATTTAAGCGTATCCGTATTTTTTACGCTTGACAAATACGAAGATCATCGAGGTTATCATTGCGAGAATATCGGCTATCAGAGTCGACAGCCATACCCCCGTAAGTCCTAAGAATACGGGCAGAACCATAACCGCGGAAATCTGAAAGACTATCGTACGCAGAAACGATACGAGAGCCGAAATAAGTCCGTTGCCGAACGCCGTGAACATTGACGAGGCGAACATAGAAAAGCCTGCGAACATAAACATAAACGAACAGATATAGAAGGCGTTTTTCGTCATTTCGAAAAGCTCGTCGTCGTAGCCGACGTAAATTTTGGATACGGGATAAGCAAGCCCGATTGCAAGACCTGTCATCATTACGCCCGCTACCGCCATTATTATCATACTCTTTCTGAAAATGTTTTTCAGTTCCGCCTTATTGCCTGCGCCGTAGTTAAAGCCGATAATCGGTGCAACGCCTATCGCGTAGCCTATAAAAATGGCAAAATAGATAAAGTTGACGTACATTAAAACGCCGTAAGCCGAAACGCCGTTTTCGCCTGCAAGCTCTAAAAGCTGTGCGTTGAAAACTATTGCGACGACGGACGAAGAAATCTGATTTATAAATTCGGAAGAGCCGTTCGTGCAGGCGTTTAAAAGAACTCTTAATTTGAATTTCGGTTTGCAGAGCCTTAAAAGGCTGTTATTTTTCAACGAGAAATATATTGTCGGAAGAACGGCTCCCACAACCTGACTTGCGCAGGTGGCGATCGCCGCGCCGGCAACGCCGAAGCGTACCGCGCCGACCAGAATACCGTCGAGGACTATATTCATACCGCCTGCTATGCCCGTCACCAAAAAACCGAGCATAGGTTTTTCCGCGGTAGTAAAGAATGCCTGAAAGACGTTTTGCAACATAAAAAACGGTATCGTGCCTAAAAGAATTCTGCCGTACAGCACGCAGTAGTCGTACGTTTCGTCTTCCGCGCCTATCCACTTTGCTATATAAGGAACCATTATCTCGCCGACAGCGCAGATTATAACTCCGCTCACGGCGGTAACGATTATGAAAAGCGAAAAGTATTTATTCGCCGTCTCCTTATCGCCCTCGCCTAAAAGACGGGAAACTATTGCCGTTCCGCCCGTACCGAGCATAAACCCGATAGCCGCTAAAATGGCAATGAAAGGATATATAAGATTGACAGCAGAAAAAGCCGATTTACCCACAAAATTCGATATGAAAAAGCCGTCGACCACAGTGTAGATCGACATAAAAACCATCATAAGCACGGGCGATAAAACAAACCGCAATAATCTTTTGTAAGTGAAATGGTCCGAAAGCTGAATCCTCATAATAATAAAAACCGAATAAGAAACGGGAGTTTCACCCGTCATCTTATCCGGTCCGATAATCCTTTGTTATCTTACCCTCCGATGAATTGCACATATTCTAACAGAATAAAAAAATATAGTCAAGCTAATTTTTCAAAAAATTCTACGCAAAAAAAGACTTTAAATACCGACTTCACGTTCTCTGCGGTATTTTTCAAGCGCTTTTAAATAGTCGGCGGAAAGTTTAAGCGTATAGCGCTGTTTTTCTTCATAGGAAAGCGTATCGAAATATTCCCTGTCCGTAAGCCTGCCGATAGCGTCCGAAACTTCGCCCTCTGCGTCCAGCAAAGCCTTGACTTTCAAATAAAACTTGTCCTGCTTTTCGCCCTTGATTTCACTCTTTACTTTGGTTTTCAGATCCGATTTTATCTTTATTTCGTTAAGTCCGCGTTCCCTTGCCATTACCGCGCCGTCGTCGATATTCTTTTTCCTGTCTTCCCAGAAATTGTTTTTCATCCTGAGTTTTGCGGCGTGAGCCAAACCTTTGATATCTTCCATAACCACCTCTCGATAAATCTTGATAAAGTATTTAACAACGCGCGTTTCACCAAAGCGCAAATTGTGACACAATACGACATATAGCTTAACGTAAAACGCCTGTCCGACTTACCGTCGGACAGACGTTATCTTTTAGTTTTTGTTTCTTTTTCTTGCGGCTTCCGCCTTTTTACGCTTCTTCACGGAAGGTGATTCGTAAAACTCTTTTTTACGCAAATCGCCGATTATACCGTCGCGCGAGCACTTTCTCTTGAAACGGCGCAGCGCGCTTTCAACCGACTCGTTGTCGCCTACTCTTATAGTTGACATATCCTCTACCCTCCTTCGCCTTACGCAGTTAGTAATGATATAAATAATACTTTAACAGTTTAGCAAACATTGATTTTTAAGTCAACTTATTTTTGCGCGTTTTTCAATTAAATTATTACAGACCTATCGCAACCATAACGACGTTGACGACAATGCCGACCGCAACCGAAATGAGATACAGTACAAGCGCGAAAACTATGTTGCGCTTTATTTTTTTTGTGTTTTTGAAAAGTACGACGAGTCCTAAGCCGGCGTTTGCGCAAAGCCCCGCGGCACAGCTTCCCAGAGTAATACCGCCGTTGATGTAAGTTGCGGTAATGACAGCGCTCGAAGCGCAGTTGGGAATAAGTCCTATAAGCGCGGTGATGAACGGCTGAAAATACGTTCCGCCTATCATAGCTTCGGCGATTTTATCTTCGCCTACGGCGTCTATGACGAACCCGAAAATGAGATTGACTACTAAAATATAAAAAGCAATCTGCAAGGCGTGGAACAGCGGATTTATCAGAAACACGCGCACGTCGCTCTTGCCGTCGTGCTCCCTTCCGCAGGAATAGGCGTGTATCTCTTCGGAAATTTCTTCCGTAAGTTTTTCGGCGGAATAGAGAAAGTTGACCAAATACCCGATACCGCATCCGACTATCAGCTTTATTACGACGAGAGGCATTATCGCCGAGGCGGACGCACCGCTTGAAAGAAGGATAATGAAAGCCTCGTCAGAGGTTGCCAAAAGCACAGCAAGAAGCGTGCCCGTGCGGATAAGCCCCTTGTCGTACAGCTTTGCCGCCATTACCGAAAAACCGCATTGCGGTATCAGCCCCGTAGCCGAACCGATGAGCGGAGCCAGATTTCCCTGTAAAATTTTATGGTTGTGCGAAAAGGTCGTCCTGTGCTCTAAAAATTCGATGAGAATGTAAATTACGAGCAGGAACGGCAGGACCGTCAGCGTATCCAAAAACGCGTCTAAAACAATATTCCACATACAAAATAGTCTCACAAAAAATTTCGGCTGAGATGCGCCTCAATTTTTTCGTGAACTGAGGGCGTTGCCCTCTGTTTGCGATAACTAAGGCACACAATTATAGAAATCGCAAACATTCACCTACTGAGGTGGCGGAGCCACAAATTGAGTGCGCTAAGCAAAAAGTGTGATTTTTGCTTGCGCCGTAAATTATTTTAAGAGTTAATAGCAAACTAACCGCTAATTATTTATTGACTGAATTTAACTTTTTAAAACATATTAAAAACCCCCTTTCGGGGGGCTTATAATCATTTTTTCTTTTTTGTGCGTTTGTCGGCTTTGAACTTCTTTAAAAGTTCCTCTTCCTCGGTGAAAGGCAGAGGTATTCTGTCCGCGTCCGCATAGTCCGTTTTTTCATAACCTGCGTCCCTCTTCAAAAGATTAAGGCGCGTTTCGCCGTCGAAAAGATAGGTATGCGATACGTCGATTTTCAGTCCCGTTTCACTGCCGGACTGCGCGTCTTTATCCGTTACCGCAACGA
This sequence comes from uncultured Christensenella sp., assembly GCA_910583545.1. Classification (GTDB taxonomy): domain Bacteria; phylum Bacillota; class Clostridia; order Christensenellales; family Borkfalkiaceae; genus Coproplasma. The sequence goes on from CAJTXM010000006.1 coordinate 55,961, forward strand.
GCGTCTGTCCGCAGTATGCGCACTCGGCAAAGTTGGTTTCGCCGTCGCTTTCGGTCTTTGATATCTTTGCTCCGCTCCCCTTCTCCGTTTGGACGTCCTCGGGGCGTATTCCTAAAATTACGGTCTTTTCCGTATTTACATACGCTTCGATATCTTCGAATCTGTCAATAATATTCTGTGTAAGCTTGAGTCTGAACTCGCCCTTTTCGGCAAATACGTCCCCGTCAGTTTTGACGATTTTCGCGTTGTTGACGAAATTTATCGTAGGCGAACCTATTAAAAACGCGACGTACGCGTTCGCGGGGTAGTCGTAGAGGTTGGCAGGCGTATCTATCTGCTGAACTGTTCCGCCCTTCATTACGACGATGCGCGTGCCGATGGTCATTGCCTCGTTGAGATTTTTCGTGGCGTAGACGAATGTTCCCTCCATTCTCGCCTGCAAATTTATTATGACGTTCAAAAGCTCGCCTTTTAAATTATCGTCAAGCCCGGACAGCGGTTCGTCCAGAAGATAGAGCTTCGGCTCCCTGACCATAGCCCTGCCTATCGCCACTCTCTGACGCTGCGCGCCCGTAAGAGTTTTCGGTTTTCTGTAAAGTATATCGGCAAGACCTAAAATATTCGCCGCCGACTTTACGCGCTGGTCGATAAGCGTTGACGAAGCTTTGCGCATTCTCAGTCCGAAAGCCATATTGTCATAGACGTTGAGCGAGGGATAGAGAGTATCGTTTTTGAACACCATTGCGATATCCCTGTCCTTGGGCGCACATTCGGTAACGTCCTTGCCGTCGATAAATATCTGACCGTCGGTGACGTCTTCGAGCCCTGCTATGACTCTTAAAAAAGTGGATTTACCGCTCTCTTCCGCGCCGACAACTACCAGAAACTCCCTGTCGGAAGTTTCGAGATTTATATCGTATAGCGCAAGCGTTCCCGAAGGATATACTTTGTTTACGCCGTTGAGTTTTAAACTTGCCATATAACACCAAAACTGAATTTAATAAGGCAATTATATCATACTTTTAACTTTTTTCAAACATAACTTGCGCTATTCGATAAAAATTATTGTGTTTTTTTTGTAAAAGTGTTATTATTTATCCGTGAACGCAAAAAATTATAACGCGCTTATGGAAAAAGAAGTTGCATCGTTTGATAAAAAGCAAACGCTTTTACTGCACTGCTGCTGTGCGCCCTGTTCCTCCGCGTGTCTTGAAAGGCTGAAAGACAGTTTCGAAATTACGGTATTTTTCTGTAATCCGAATATCGAGGATGCGGAATACGAAAGGCGGAAAGCCGAGCTTATACGATTTATCGGCGAAACGGGCTACGCGGAAATTCTTGAATGCGGACACGACACCGGCTTATACTATTCGGCGATAAAAGGGCTGGAAGGCGAAAAAGAAGGCGGAAAGCGCTGTGAAAAATGTTTTTATCTCAGGCTTAAAGAAACTGCGGAAACCGCCGAAAAATTCGGGTTCGGATACTTTGCGACTACGCTTACTATAAGCCCTCTGAAAAACGCCCGTCTCATAAACGAAATCGGCGAAAAGCTTGCCGAAGGGAAAAAAGTAAAGTGGCTGTATTCCGATTTCAAAAAAAAGGACGGATATTTAAACTCGCTCCGTCTGTCCGAAAAATATAATTTGTACAGACAAAATTACTGCGGCTGCGTTTACAGCAAAAATAAATAATTTAAGATTAATTACGGTGCAAGGAAGATTTTCTTTCTAAGAGCGCCCCATTGCGAAAACTTTCGATCACGGACAATTGTTTTCGCAAAACATTTTGTGAGGACTTTCTATGGATATTAACAGATACCGCCCCTCTTACGGAGTGGAACAAAAGCATCTGACAAGGCTCGCCGATTACTCTACGGAAGAGATATTCGAAGTTTTATATGCAACGAAAGCGATGAAAGCCAAGTTCGCCGCACACGAAAGCACTTGCATTTTGCAGGGAACTACCGTTGCCCTGCTTTTCGGCGATACTTCGCTGAGAACGCGTTCGGCTCTGGAAATAGGCGTCCGCCAGCTCGGCGGAGTTTGCGTTAATCTTCCTTACAGCGAAGCCGATATGCAGGCAGGCGAGAATATCGCCGATATAGTCAAAGTCGTTGCGCGTTACGGCGTGGGCGCTTTGGTAACGCGTACGATAAACCAGAACGACCTTGACGCGTTCTGTGCGGTTTCGCCGATTTCGATTATCAATTCTTCGAACGAGGACTATAATCCCGTGCAGACGCTTTGCGACCTTTTTACTGTCTGGGAAAAGAAAGGCAAGTTCGAAGGGCTGAAAATCGCGTATGTCGGCAAGGGTGAAAACACCGCCGTATCGCTTATAATGGGCGCGATAAAGTGCGGTATGGAAGTCGCCGTTTCAACGCCGAAAGAATTTGCGATAAAGCCCGAACACCTGACGAGAGCCGAGCAGTACGGAAAGATTTTTATCACAGACAATCCTGCGGAAGCCGTAAAGGACGCCGATATCGTCTATACCGACAACTACAATTACCACTCTTTACTCTCCAAAAAGGACAGCGAAATTCTGTTCCCGTATCAGGTAAACAATTCGCTGATGTCGCTTGCAAAACATAACGCAATGTTTATGCACCCCCTGCCGGCGTCGCGCGGAGCGGAAGTCACTGCGGACGTGATAGACGGCAAACTGAGCGCCGTTTTGGATCAGGGCGAAAACAAACTTCACGTCATAAAAGCAGTTCTTGCTTTATTAATTAAATAATAAGTTAAAAAACTCTGCCGAACTCAAAAAATGTTCGGCAGAGTTTTTTAATTAATTTCGATTACTACTATTTCAGGGCGGTTGAAAAGGCGCAACGGGAATTCTGAATTGCCGAGTCCCCTTGAAATAATCATTGCGCTGTCCCCCTCCCGATGCAGGCCCGAAGTGTATTTCGGGAATTTGCCCTGACCCGGGGCATAAAGCCCGATTTTCGTAAAGGGTATGCGCCACTGTCCGCCGTGCGCGTGTCCGCAGAGAACGAGATCGTAACCGTATTTTGAATATTTATCCTTAAAAAACTGCGGTTCGTGCGCAAGAAGAATTTTAGGTTTTTTATCGGGAGTTATCTTTGCGATTTTGTCATTCCTCAAAGACGCGCCGTTTAAGCCCGTGACTGTAAGAGAGCTGATTTCCGCCGAGGCATCGTCCAAAACAGTTGCGCCTGCTTCCTTTAAAGCTTTACGCAGATTTCTGTATCCCTTGTTGCGCATTTCGTGGTTGCCTGCAACATATATAACGGGAGCGATTTCCTTTAACGATGCGACGGCTTCGACTGCGACTTCAAAATTTTTCGGGGTATACAAATGAATAATATCGCCGGTGATTGCGATAAAGTCGGGCTCTATCGACCTGACTTTTTCGATAAGTCTTATATTCTTATGCCCGAAGCGTTTGCCGTGCAAGTCGGAAAGGTGAACGATTTTCAGTTTGGGCGCACCGTCTGTTTTTTTGCGGTATCGGGTAATTTTTATACAGCTGTTGTTGAACCAAACGAAAAGCACGCAGAGCGCGCAAAAAGATATCACGCCGACAGCGATATAAAGATAAATCATTTGACCTCCGCCACTATTCTGAAAATCGGCTTGCCCCTCTCTTTGAAAAGCTTTTCGTGTTCGGTTTCGACATCGCCCGCGACGGGGTGATTTTTTAAGTCCTCGCAGACCTCTTTTATTTCAAAGCCTGCCTCTTTATAGTTTTCAAGCGAAAAGAGATAAAAATCTTTATCGTCGGTTTTCTGAACTATTAATGAGCCTTTTTTCAGAAACGATGAATATATATTTAAAAATCTCGTATGAGTTAAACGCTGTTTTTTATAGCCCTCTTTGGGAAGAGGGTTTGAAAAATTGAGATACAGCTTTTCAACCGAATTTTCTTTGAGATATTTGGGAAGAACTTCGGCGGCGCAGTTCAGCAAGCAGACGTTTTCAATGCCTTCTCTCAGCGTCCTTTCGCAGGCGTCGATGATTACGTTTGAAATTTTTTCGACTGCGACGAAGTTGATATCGGGGTTTAATTTTGCCGTTTCAACTATAAATTTACCCTTTCCGCATCCGATTTCGAGATGCACGGGATTTGAATTTCCGAAAATATTTTCAAAGTCGAGGTATTCCTTTACCTCGGCCGACCTTTTCATATTTTTGTCAGAAAGGTCGGCAATTTTAAGTATTTTACCGCAGGCTGACAGCCTTTCGTCCAAGTGTGGTTTTCTGTGCATTCTCATAATAATGTTATTATATCACCGATAATAAAATTAATCAAATTATTTAATTAAAAAGTGTTTAAAGCGTTTTATACGAGTTATATATAAACGTCGGGTGAAATATGCGTTCGTCGGGGACGCAGAGGGAATTTTTTTGAGTTTTATTCAGATTATAAACACTTTCACCTTTTACGGGTTAGACATAGGCGCGCTCGCACTTTTAACCTGCGCTATAACTCAGCTTATAAAAAGGCTTTTCTTCAAAACCGCGAGAAAAAAGCTTGTTACGTTTATGCCGTTCATTATTGGTACGGCTCTCTATGCAGTATATGCCGTTATCCGGAATTTGAGCTTTGAATATCTTTTAAACGAATACGTTTCGATTCTGGAACACGGAATTTCGGTCGGGGCGGTTGCAACGCTTTACTACGTTTTATACGAGCAGTTCATAAGGGAAAAAGACGGTCTTTCCGAAACCGAGGGAGTTATTGCAACGCTTTTGGAAGGCTACGTTCCTGCGGAAAATCTCACCGCCGCTTCGAAGGCGGTCGCCTCCGCGATAGAAAAGGACGTGACGGGCAATGGCGCGGAAAAAGCGCAGAAACTTTTAAGCGAATATTCCGACGGAAAAATAAGCGAAAACGATATTCTGCTTTTATCGAGGCTGATAATAGAGACGCTTGCGCACCTTACAACTAAATAAAAAAAGACGGCGCGGAAATCCGCGCCGTTTCTTTTTACTTTCTGTCGGCTATTACGTCGACGGGTTTTTTACCGAGAAGCTTTATAAGCGGAACGGCAATTCCTGCCGCAACCGCCGACAGCGCAACCGCCGACATAATCACAAACTGTCTTATTCCGAACTTTATCAGAACCGCTTCCGTTGCGGAAGAGAAAAACGCCGCGTTCAGAAGCACGGCACACACGACGGCGATCACCGTAGATAAAGCGAGAGTTACTACCGTAAATATTCCGTGTTCACACGCAAGAATTTTGACTATATCCCACCGTGATGCACCCATTGCGCGGAGTATGCCTATCTCCCTGCGCTTTTCCGAAATAGTTCCGCTCACGTAGTACGAAAAGAATAAAACCGAAATTACCACGGTAAGCGCAACCGCATAAACGGCGTACTTTTTAATTACCGAAAAGGTTCTGTCCGCGTCGTTGATTATTACGGCGGCGTAATTTACGAGGTGATAACAGTTTCCACATTCTTCGCTTACGGGTTTTCCGCCGTACTGCGTGGTATATACGCGGATATTTTCTATTTTTTGCTTATCGCTTCCCTTATACGGCGCAATGACACGGACGATTTCCCTGTACGGATCGTTGAAATTTTCCAGAAAATATTCATTGTAGCCCTCGCAGACGAATATGCTCGCGTGAATGGCGTCCGTTCTGATATTATACATATCGTTTGAAAAATCCGCACCAGACGCGCTGCCGTAAACGGGCGCGCCCTCGAACAGTACCTTCGCCTGCTTTTCATATACGAAATTAGTATCGATAATACCCGTCACGGTAAACGACTGATGACAAACAGGGTTAGCAATGGACACCGTTTTTCCCAGAAGATCCGCATAGGAGTTGATATTCAACACTTTACTTCCGTCTTTATATCCGTGCGTTTTGAAAAAATTAAATAAAAATTCGGGGAGCGCGACCTCCGTTACAGTTTCGGGAAGCCTGCCGGATAAAAGAGTATAGCCGTAATCGGTCAAAAAGCTTCCGTAAGCTTCAATATATTTGTCTATCCGTGTATTTTCCGCCCAGTCGTTTTTATCAAGCGAGCCGTTGAGCTCGCTGAAATGACCGAAACCTAAGCCCATACCGTAAATATAGTCGCACCTTTCCACGTTTAAAAGAGAGCAAAGCTCCTCCGCCTCGTCGTAGGACATCTTAGGCAAATTCATAGCCAAACGGTTATTTTCTACTATATCGGCTTTACCGAACGCATAGCATTTGCTGTCCTGCGCGTCCATCGTATAGAGCAACGCCCTGTCCCTATCGTAAGCATATACGGTATCAGCGACGCCGACGAGCGTAAAGGTTATGAGGCAGATCAAAAGACAGATTGCCATTCTCACCGGACGCACGGCTACGTAACCTGCGCCGATTTTAAACGCCCTTGTAAAGCGCAGTCCTTTACGCTTTTTCTCGGTTTTTTCTTCCGTTTTAATTTCTGCGTCCGTCGGCAGGCTGTCGGAAATTATCTCTCCGTCTTTGAGTTCTATTATCCTGTCGCCGTACTTTTCCGCCGATTCCCTGTCGTGGGAAACCACGACTACAAGTCTGCTTTTGCTCAAAGCCTTTAAAAGGTTAAAAATCTCCGCGCCCGTTTCGCTGTCGAGCGCGCCCGTCGGCTCGTCGCAGAGCAAAAGCTTCGGGCTTTTTATAAGCGCGCGGGCTATGGCAACCCTCTGTTTCTGTCCGCCTGAAAGACGGTTGCACTTCCTGTCGGCAAAATCTTTAAGCCCAACGCTTTCAAGCGCGGAAAAAACTTTCCCGCCGTTATCCCTTTCGCTTTGGAGTTCGAGCGCAAGCGATACGTTCGCTTTCACGCTCTCTCTGTCCAAAAGGTTATTTTCCTGAAACACGAAACCGACGTAAGCCTTGCGGTATGCGTCAAGATCCGTCGCGCCGTAATCCTTTATCGACTTACCGTCGATAATAACGTCTCCGCCGTCAAAGCCGTCGATACCGCCCAAAATATTTAAAAGAGTGGATTTTCCGCAACCCGATTTTCCGAGGATGAAAATCATTCCCGTATCGGGAAGATTAAAGGAAATATCTTTAAGGGCGCGGACGTCCGCGCCCCTTTTTTCTTTATAAATTTTTTCAAGCTTTTTAACTACAATTGCCATATTTTTATTACCGTATTCTATTGTTTAAACGTTTCCTTCTTTTGCATTGCTATTGCGCAATTCGCCTTTACTTAATTCAACCATAATATACATAAATCTATACATCCAATCATCGTTGCCGGCACCGTGAGCGTCATATCTGATAACAAGGTGCATCTTAAAATCCTCATCTACAAAATCAATCAAGGGCAAAGATTTAAAATAAACGCCAACGTCGTGATATGCATCAATCTTTCTGTTTCCGTAGTAGTCTAATTTTATAGAAGTTAAACTACCGCTACTTGCACCAGGACACAGATAGATATCCTGATATCCGTCAGAAATTTCGCGCATCTGGAAATTTAACGTAACAGTAACGTACTTATAGCCCTGATTCATATAACTGAGCGGATTTGGAAAATACTTGTTGCAATCAAAAACATCATATGTATTATCAAACATTCCGCTATCCGTTATTTTCCTTTCAGGTAAAATAGCCTGAGAGTACACCACAACGCCATTTATAATTTCAGCACGGGCACTTCTTTTTGCGCCGAATAAAACCCCAAACAATGTTGCAACCAATAGTACGAAGCTGACGGTAAGAATAAGTAATTTTTTTGTTGTTAAGTTTTTTATTGATTTCATTATAACATACTCCTTATTTTTTTTCAATAGGTACTTTTGTTTTTTTTATCAGTAATTATTTGCTGTACATCGGTCTGCTCTCCCCTGCCCCTTTTGTTTGATTGTAACACGGAAATATGACAAATTCAAGCAAGTTTATTTTACATTTGCGCAAGTTTATTTACATTAACAAAAACCGCACGCTTTATTTAAAGCGTGCGCGTTTTTTAGTTTGTGCTGATAACTTCTATCTTATAACTTATTTCCATTCTGTTGAGAACGTCGTCTTTAAACGCGTCGTAATATTTATAGTAATATTTATGGAGCTGTTTTCTTATTCCGAGCATATCGCAACCCGTCTTACGGCTGATCTCTATCAGATTTTCAAACCGCGTTTTAAGTTCCTTTTCCGCTCCGTCCAAAACTTCTTTTTTAACCACGTCGTCGTTGACTACGCTGTGCGGTTCCAGAACCTTTTTGGCGCCCTGAACCTGCGCGTTCGCCTTGAACGTGACGGTGAGCTTCGGCACGCCCTTTTCGACCTTGAAATCGGCTTTACCCGAAATACCCTTCAAACCTATCGTATACTCGGTTTCGCCGACCGTACAGGGGATAATTGCCATATCCACGCTGGTTTCAAGCATATTGAGTGCGAACGACTGGGTTTCGTCTAAAATTCCGGCGAATTTGCCCTCCGAAAAAATTGCGGTTTTTCTTGCGGTAAATTCGACCGGCTCATCCTGTCCGCCTCCGCTCTGCGCGCTCGCTCCGCCCTGACCGCCGTTGGACTGTCCGCTTCCCGAAGCAGTGCTTTGGCTCTGTTCTACGTCGTCACCGCCGATTCTGTCGCCGCCTCCGTTCTGACTCGTACCCGGTTTATTCATCTGTATATACGGCATATAGCAAGCTTTGCTCTCGGAAAAGTTAGCCTCGGCGATGGTTTTTAAATTGGCTTTGGTAACGTTGCCCGACTTTTCGAGTTCGTGCGAGAGAACTTTCTGCAACCCTTCCGAATTTTCGGGAGCAATGGACGCAGGCTTTGCAAGCATATCCGAAGCCTTGCCCTCGCACATTGCGACGAGCGCGGTAAGTTCGGAATAGTTGCGCCTGTAAAAACAGCCTAAGACCTGAAACAGTTCCTTGTCCTTACAGCTGTCGCCTATTAAAATGAGCTGGCAGAACAGCAGCTGCGGATAGGTGCCCGTCTTTGCGTTGATTTCGTTGAGTGCGTCGGCGATGGTGAAACCGCTTCCCTGCACCTCGATATAATTAATACTGTCACCGCTCGTAGAGGGCTGAGGCACGGCTATCTGAGCCGTTACCTGCACCTCGTCCTCCTCCGTATCCACGCCGACGGCGACTATGAAAGAGGTCTTATGAATATCTACAAGCCCGAAGTCGTTGGTGAAATACAGTCCTAAAAGCGCGACCACTATCGCCCAATATAAAACGGGAACGTATTTTTTAATCTTCTTCATTCTTTTTCCTCAAAAACCAGCTTGCAAGCGGAATCAGATTTGCAAATATCAAAAAGACTATCCACATCCACTTCGAAAACAGAGTGCTGATCGCATTGTATTTATTGTCGCAGAAAATGAGTATCAGGAAAAATACGGCGTTGACCGCAACCGATAGGACGGCGCGGTTTTCATAGCCCGTACACTGCGCTATACATTCGATTGCAAGCTGAATATTTAAAACGAGGGCGAACAGCATAGTTATTTCAAGAACGTACAGCGCCAAAAGGTCTATTCTTCCGACTAAATCTATCGCAGGGAAGAAAAGCGAAATTTTAGAAATTGCGAAATGCCTTGTCGGAGCTACGTCGCCGTAAATTCCGTAAAACGCAGCAAGTACTACGAGGACGAAAACGGCTCCGCCGATATAGGATATCGTTATCTTCGCCGCGTCGCCTTTTTTGTATCTGAACCGACCCATAAACATTAAAAGATAAGCAGGCTCGATAAATCTGAATACGCTTGCAAGCGAGCTTGAAAATATCTTTTTCGGCTGTGTGAACACGGGCAGGAAGTTATCGAATTTGACTTCGTGCAGCGACATAACGAGAATTAAAAGCATCGAGAGCAAAAACAGCGGAAGACATATGTCCGCACACCTGCCTATATTCAGAAACGGCTTCGCCGAAGCGTAGACGAGAAAGAAAAACACTGGCAGAAATATCATGAGCGAGGGCACCGTATCATAGAAAATGTCGTGGACGTATAACTTCTGTTCGAACAGCGGATTTATCGTTGCAAGCAAAAAGAACAGAGCAAACAGCCCGAAAATTATTCTTGCGAAAATATTTCCGAAAGTATCTTTCAGAAGTCCGAAAAAGGTTTTGTCCGTTCTGGAACAGAGATAGCTTACAGACCAGACAATCACGCCCTGAACGGCAAAGTTTATGAGAGCCGAAAACAGCAGATCTCTGCCGGTATAATAGCTCAGATAAGTGGGATAGATAATAAACTTGCTTACCGCCGTATATATCAGCATAATAAAGCAGATCTGCCTGCAACTTATTTTTGTCATCTTTCCTTTATCCTCACTTTATTTTTTGCTTTGAACGCCTCGGGGCGTTTATTGAGCGCGTACATATTCGATTTGACTATACTGTCGTAAAGATCGCCCTTTATAATCGGAGCGAACGGCGCGAGAAGCGGAACGCCGTAAGACTGTTCCGAAACGAGATAGCATATAAGAAACGCCGTAAACATAACTATTCCGAACGTACCCAAACTTCCGCCTATAATCAGGAACAGCCACCTCAGCGTAGTCGACGTTTCGACTAAATCGGGAGTGGTGAAAAGGCTTATCGCCGAAAAAGCTATGATGATTATCGCAGGCGTGGAGATAATTCCGGCCTGCACCGCCGTGTCGCCGAGAACGAGCGCGCCGACGACCGACATCGCAAGTCCGACGTACTTCGGCATTCGTATAGACGCCTCTATCAGCACTTCGAGTAAAAACAGCGTCAAAAACATTTCTACGCTCGGCGAAAGTGCAAGCCCCGAAACCGAACTTGAAATTTTGAGCAACAGCCTATACGGTATGAGCTGTATTTTGAAAAGCTGTGCGGAAACGTAGAACGCAGGCAGAAAAATTCCCACCATAAGCGAAACAAGGCGCAGAATTCTTAGAATCGTCGAGCGGTACGAAACCTGATAATAGTCCTCCACCGCCTGAAAATCTTCTATGAGCATATACGGCACGGTCAGAGCTATCGGCGAGCCGTCGACTAAAATTCCAACCCTGCCCTCTGAAATTTTTGCGCAGAAAATATCCGGCTTTTCGCACGAGCCGTTGTGTCTGAAAAGCGACTTCGGCTTTTTGGAAATGAACTGTGAGATATACGAAGAATCGGGAACGATGTCGACGCTCTTTTGCTCGATTTCTTTCTGCACGCGTTCGGCAAGCCCGTCGGGACAGATGCCGTCTATGAATATCAGCGCGACCGCCGTATCCGACTGCTTTCCGGCTCTCAGCGTTTTTATCTGAAGTTTATCGCTTTTAAGGCGCTTTCTGACAAGCCCTAAATTAGTCTTGATGTCTTCGGTGAAGCCCTCCCTCGGTCCCTTTACGGCGACCTGCGTCGGAGGCTCCGCAACCGTTCTGCCGGGAGGCTTTTTCAGACCTATTATAAAGAAATCTTTTTCGCCGTCGACGAAAAGCACGGCGTTGCCGTCGGAAATTTCCTTTATCGCGTCCGCTATCTTATCTCCGTCCTTGACCTCGGGCGAAGCAAGACGCTTTTTTATATCTTCGAGAGTGTCGTCCTCTTTGACGTCTTTCAAAGGCTTTGCGACAAGTTCGCCCAAAAGCTGTTTGTCGGCTACGCCGTCTGCGTAAATAGAAGCAAACTTCTTTCCGCTCAAAGACGCAAACTCAAAGACGATTATGTCCTCGGAGGTAAGTACGCTTTTAACTCCCTTTATATTCTTTTCCAGTGTTACCATAGAATTATTGTGTATATTTAAAATAAAAAAATACCCGGAAACGCTTGTCG
>CAJTXM010000006.1:67758-107023 GCA_910583545.1 uncultured Christensenella sp.
CACCGCAAGCGTTTCCGTAAACTGAAAATTAGAAAAAATTGTGTGTAAACGCTTGTCGCACCGCAAGCGTTTCCGTAAACTGAAAATTAGAAAAAATTGTGTGTAAACGCTTGACAACGTTATACTATGTAATGTATAGTATTATACGAAACGGAGTATATATGGATATTCAGCTTAAAAAGGGCGTGCTGGACCTGTGCGTTTTATACGCTATAAGCAAAAGCGAGAGCTACGGCTACAAGATAATTAACGATTTACAGGGTATAATAGATATATCCGAGAGCACGCTGTACCCTATTTTAAAACGGCTCGAAGACAAGGGAAACCTTACGACGCGCACCGCCGAACACAGCGGACGGCTTAGAAGGTATTATAAAATAACCGCATCGGGACTTGAAAAGCTGAATTCGGGGAAAAAAGATCTGATAGAGATACAAAGCATTTACAAAAAACTGTTCGGAGGGAATATATGACGTATAACGAATGGCGCGACGAGCTTAAAAGCAACCTTTTAAGCGTAACGGAAGACGAAAGACAGCGCGTGCTCGATTTCTATGCCGAAGCGTACGCCGACAAGAGAGAAGCCGGAAAGTCCGAGCGCGAAATAATAAACGACTTCGGCGCGCCCTACGACGCCGCACAGCGTATTCTGAACGAAAAGATAGACGACGAGTTCAAAAGCGATGTCACGGCAGAGGAAAAGCCGACGGAAATTCAACAGGCTGACAGAAAAAACGAAAAGCTGAAAAAAGAGCGCGACGAACTTAAAAAGGAATGTGAGGAACTGAAAAAAGAAAAAGAGCGAGAAAAAAGCAAGTCTTACGGCGGAAAGAGAAGCCGCGGCTGGCTGTTCGTACTCTTCTGTATAATTTTCAGCATACCTATTTTCGTAGTTATAGTGATGCTCGCTTCCGTTTCGTTTGCGGTTACCATAACTCCCTTTGCCCTCGTTGCAGGCGGAGCCGCCGCAACGGGCGGTTCGATAGGCATTATGATATCAGGCGATATAGCCTACGGGCTGTATACGCTGGGTGCAGGGCTTGTTTCGCTGGGCGCAGGTATCGCCCTCTTCCCACTGCTTTTAAAACTTGTAAAACTAATCTGGAAATTTTTTAAAATTTTCTTCTCTGCTTTAAGACGCGTTATAGGCGGAAAGGAGCGTGCGGTATGAAGACGGTTATAAAAAGCCTTATTATAGGTATAGTAATAGCGGCAATCGGCGTAGCGATTATATTGATTACTCTTGCGGCGAACGACTGGAAATTCAAAACCGATTACGAAATCAAAACGGCGGAATTTGAATACGGCGGTTTATCGGTAGTTATCGATTCGGACGCAAACACTGTTAAAACCGAGTTTTACGACGGCGACAAAATAGAAGTCACCTACCCCGAAAGCAAGGGGTTCAGAACGGAGATAAGCGAAAACAGCGGAAAGTTTATATTCCGCTCCAAGACGAAATGGTATTATTCGTTTTTTAACTGGCGTTCGTTCTGGAATATGCCCGAAACCGTGATAAAACTGCCCAAAGACAGAGTTTACGACATTTCGGTAAAAATAGGCGCGGGCAGCGTGTACCTTGCCGACGGTGAATATAAAAACGTGAATATAAACATAGACGCAGGCGCTTTCAACTGCGGAACGCTGGACTGCGACCGCCTCGTCTGCGACGTGGACGCAGGTAAAATAAATATTAACTCGGTCAGCGCAAATTATCTTGAATGTGACGTGGACGCAGGCGGAGTGGAAATAACAAAGACTGCCTGCCCCGAAATTCTTATTGACGTGGACGCGGGCGGAGTTAAAATGTATATAGACGAGTTAAAAAGTCTGTACAGCATAAGCGCGAAAGTTCACGCAGGCAAGTGCAACGTTTCGGCGCAGACGGGTACTTCCGCAAATCACAAGATTGACGTAAAAGTCGACGCCGGCAAAGTCGAAGTCAATTTCGCAGGATAATTGTCTTTGACAAATTCCGACAAATATCTTATAATACAGCCGAAAGGCTGTATTTTTTGTTGCCTCTTTTTAAGGCGACGCAGTAATACGAAGCTTACCCCCGCCGTTCGCTTTCTATAAGCGAGCAGTACAAGGAGCCTGCGTAAACCGCAAGGGCGCTTACAGAGAAGTAAGCAACCGCAGCGGTGCGTAAAGGCGACGCAGTAATACGAAGCTTAGAGGAAGCGAAAATGCGAATTGATTATAATTGCGAATATTTCAATATCAAAGACACCTTGGAATGCGGACAGGTTTTTCGCTTTAACCCTTACAAAGACGGCTACGTCGTATATTCTGCGGACAAGTGCGCATACGTTCATACGGACGGCGGAAAGACCCTGATAGACAGCGACGACGGCGATTATTTTTACAGGTATTTCGACCTTGACAGGGACTACGGAAAGATTGTCGGCGCCGCGCTTTCGTATGAAATTCCGCTTCTTTCCAAAAGCGCAAGTCTTTGCAAAGGGCTGAGGCTTCTCAATCAGAACAAGGAAGAAATGATTTATTCGTTCGTCATTTCGCAGAATAACAATATTCCGAGAATCAAGGGAATAATAAATAAAATCTGCACACGGCTCGGCGAAAAGATGAGTTCGCCGTACGGCGAATATTACGCCTTTCCCTCCTCTTCGGCGCTTGCGGGCGCGGACGTTTCCGTCTTTTCTGAGGCAGGCGCAGGGTACAGAGACGGATATCTTTCCTCGATTTCAAAGCGGATATGCGACGAGGGCATAGCAAAACTTGAAAACCTGAGTACGGAAGAGCTGAAAAAAGAACTTTTAACTTACAAGGGCATAGGTCCCAAAGTCGCCGACTGCGTGGCGCTGTTCGCATTCAAAAAGACGGACAGCTTTCCCGTGGATACCTGGATAGAAAAAGTTTACTTCGAGGACTTTAACGGAAAGCTGAAAGACAGAAAAAAAATAACAGAATACTTTGTCAATTCGTTCGGGGAATATTCAGGCTTTATTCAGCAGTATCTTTTTTACGGAAAACGGCTAAACTTATAATATGCCCGATTATTTTTCGCACGGCATTGCCGCCGAAGTCATATATGAAAAACTGAATACCGCTGAGCGGAAAAGTATTTTAAAAAGTCTGTATCTCGTGGGTGCGCAGGGCGGAGATATTTTTTTTGCGTATAAGCTCAAACCGAAAAACAATTTAGGCCGTGAACTGCACCGCAGAACCCCGACGGAAATTTTCGAAAAGCTTATAGAAGGAAATCTTTCCTACGCGGCGGGATTTGCCACGCACTACGCACTCGACTATATTCTGCACCCCCACGTCTACGAATATGAGCGAAGCAGGCGTTCGCCGATGGCGCACAACAGCTTCGAGAGCGATCTGGGGCTGTATATCAGCCGTAAATTTCAGATGCGCAGGCAGATTTTACCGAGAGACAAGGTGCTTGCCTGCACCTCGCCCATCTACGACAGTGTAAAAAAGCTGTATCCGCAGATAACCATTACGGGCGTTGAAAGGTGCTTGAAGCGTCACTTCACCTGGACGAAATACTCCTACGGAATGAAACGGCAGAACTATAAATGCAAGTACGATTTTTCTATGCTCGATAAAAAAATAGACGAGGCAATCGACCTCGGTCAGCGGTGCGTTGAATGTGTATTGAATAAAAAAATCGACTACGACCTGTTCGGCGGTGATTTTCTCAAAAAATAAGTTCACAAATTTATTGACGTTCGACGATGTCAATAAATTTCGTGATCTGAGGGCTTCTCGCCCTCTTTGCGAAATATTAACGGCGCACAAATATATAATTTCGCAAATTCACCTCGCTCAGGTGCAGGTATGCACAAATTGTGGCGTGCTGCGGAAAAGTGTGGTTTTCCTTGCACCGTTATTTATTTTAAAACATTAATAAAGCCTTCCCTGAAAAGGGAAGGCTTTATTCGCTGATTTTATCGTAGATTGAATGATTCTGCAACATTTCGAACAGCTCCTCCTCGCAAATCTCATCAAGCATACCGTCCGAAAAAAAGTCGAAAATGCAGTATTTTCCCTCGTTAACGTACCTTAAAGCGTCTTTATAGGTGGAGTCCTTGTTCAGCATAACGTGCTTAATTTCCCTGCCGCGTTTGATTTTTTTCGAGGTGTAGTCTATGCGTGAAAGCACGCCCTCGCGCGTGAACGCCGAAACAAGCAGAAATACGGCGAAAATAAGAAGAGTGATATTTCTTAAAACAAACGTAAACAGAAGAACGAGCGAAACGCTTATAATTCCGCTTAAAACCCTTAAAACAATTTTAACCTTCTTTTTCGGCAGAAACAGGCTGAAAAGACAGCTTACCGCCCTGCCTCCGTCCAGCGGATACGCAGGCAAAAGATTGACGGCAAGCATTGCCGTGTTCGCCGAAAACACCGTATCGGTATAGGCGTAAGTCACGGGGAAAAACCACCACAGCCCTGCGCACAGAACGCAGACAAGCGCGTTCACCAAAGGGCCGGCGAGCGCAAGGAATATTTCGTCCCTCGCCCTTATTCCGTCCGTGTCGCACACAGCAGACGCGCCGTACGGCATAAGGCTGATTTTTTCGCACTTAAAACCGAGCCTGCCTGCGTAAAATATATGACCGCACTCGTGAAGGAGCGCGGTCAGAACACAGATAAGATATACGGGCAGTGCGCCGAAGCAAGCCGAGGCGACGCCCAACGCCAGAAACAGCGGATGAAATCTGAATTTCACTATACCGTCCAGACGGGAGTTTCGTTATCGAGTTTAATGCAGGTCAGAACGGTGCCGTTGTCGTAGAGAGTTACTCTCACTTCCGCATTCCCGTCGCTGTAACCTACGGGGATGTTGCTCTCGACCTTGGTTCCCACTGCCGAATATGCGTTGTTAAGTCCCGTAATTTTGCTTGTAAACGTGGAGGTGTGCTTGATTTCCATAGTGTAGACGCCGTCGGTTTCGGTAACGGAGGCAACCGTTCCGTCGCATACGGGATATACGCTTCCCTCTGCGGTAAAGCAGAGAACGCCGTCTTCGGAAAGGGTTACTTCGGCTTCGGAAAAGTCGTTTACTACGGAAGAAAGCTTGAACTGAGAATAAACGAGCTCTTCCTCCGTCGTCTTTGAAAACGAGCTGATAAACGTATTTATAACGGTTGACGGAACTAAAAGATTAGTCACGAATATCGCAAGCGCAATTATGCCTACAAGCGCCGCTTCCGTCCAGAGAATTATGCTCTTTTTGTCCCTTTTGCCCACGGTTTTAAGCTTTTCGGGCTTGGGAGGATCGGAAACGTCCTCCGAAATAACGTAAGCGCCCACGCGCTCGTTCACGCTTTCAACCACGCGCTCCTTTATATTGTCTTCCTGCGGTTGATTTTTCTGCTTGCGCTTGAAAATGCTCCTCTTCTTTGTCACGTTTACCGTGTTGACGGGAATTTCAAGCATTTCAGCATAGTCTAATTGCTCCATCATTCTATCCTCCGAAATTATTGTTACAACATAATGTATTCTTTAAAAATTTTCGTTAGAACATTTTTTTTTAATTTTACATATAATAAAAGCCTTTCCGTTTAAAAGGAAAGGCTGTTTACTTTATATTTCTCCCAAGTAATTCGTCAGCAGTTACTTCGAAATAATCGCAAAGCTTTAATATTGTATTTATAGACGGCTCTCTTTGACCTAACTCATAGAACCCATAAGCTTTTTGCGTTATTCCGAGATATGCGGCTACTTCTTTTTGTAAAACACCTTTTACCTTACGGAGGTGCTTTAAGTTTTCATTGAATTTCATTTTTATTTACCTAATAATATTATAAAACAAATTGTCTTAAAATGCTTGACAAAGTACAAATTGTATCTTAAAATAATAGTACAAAATGTACTTAATGGAAAGGGGAATTTCTATGGATAATTCAAAAGACAAAACTTGCAAAAACTGCGAATTTTATTTAAAGCATTACTTCAGAAGTACGCAGGGATACAGGGAAACGCTTGGGCACTGCCTCAATGACAAACTTCGCCCCGTTTTTTTCAGAAAGGCGTTTTCTCTGCAACACGACTGTAAGCACTTTAACCCTGCGGACAATAAAAAACTGAAAGAAGATTTAAAAAGCAATTTGCAACGACTTGCAAAAGAGCTTGAAGCCGTATGCGAGGTTTTACTTGACGAGGAGCTTATTAAATTAAAAGAAACACCCACTAATTCCGACGAGTTTGTTCCGGAAAACGATGCTTTCTGGGAATGATATTGCTATAAAAGTCTTACGGCAGGTATTTTTTTAATTTTTGTGCTATCTCTTCAAACTGGGTAAAGTCGAGCGTTTCGCCCCTTGCTTTTAAATCTATTCCGCAATCGCTTAAAACGCTTTGAGCCTGTTCGCGCGTCAGGGAAAAAGTTTTTATAAGATTGTTTTCAAGCGTCTTTCTGCGCGAAGAAAACGCGGACTGAACGACTTTTTTATATTTTGACCTGTCCTTGATTTTTATGCGTTCAGAAAAATCGAACCTTACGACCGCGCTGTCGACGTTGGGGCGAGGATAAAAGAGAGTGCGCGGAACGCGCTTGACTATTCTGCACTCTGCCTTGGGCGCAATCATAGCGGTTATCGCGCCGTATTCGCTTGTTCCCTTTTCTGCGCAAAGGCGTTCGGCGACTTCTTGCTGAACCATTACGCAAAGACCCTTGCACTTTTCCCCCTCTTCGATTATCTTCATAATCAGAGGGGTCGTGACGTAATAGGGCAGGTTTGCAACGACCCGGTATTCGCCGACAGATTTTTCAAGTTCAGTCAAATCGACTTTGAGAAAGTCCTTGAAAATGACTTCCGCGTTTTCAAGCCCCGAAAGGCTCTGACGTAAAACGGGCTGTAAAGTTTTGTCTACGTCGAAGGCTATAACCCTTTTCACTTTTTCGGCGAGCGCCCTTGTCAGCGTGCCGGCTCCGCAGCCTATTTCCAAAACCGTATCACCGCTCTCCGCGCCCGAAAGCGCGACTATCGAAGAGAGAAGGTTTTTATCGGTTATGAAATTCTGACCGAGCTGTTTCTTGAACGAAAAGCCGTTTTCTGTAAGAATTGATTTTATATCGTTTTCCATATTTTAGCCAACACAAATAAGAATAGATATATTATAACAACAAATAATAATATTGTAAACGAAATCTTTTAACGTTTACCTCACTTTTGATAAAGAGCCCTGCGCATTTTTGCGCAGGGCTCCGACTTTATTTCAGTTTTCAAGTTTTTTAAACAGGCTATGAGCGGTGTTCCAGACGGTTTCGCTCATTTCCTCTGAACTTACGCCCTTGATTTCAGCCATATTCGCGCAAATTTCGGGAATACTTTCGGGCGTGTTAGGAAAGACGCCGTACTTCGATCTGGGCGGAAGATAGGGGCTGTCGGTTTCGGTCATTATCCTGTCAACGGTCAGAGCGGCGATAGTTCGTCTTGCTTTTTTACTGCCCGAATAAGTGCTTGTTCCGCCGAAAGAAAAATATACTCCCGCCTTTTCAAGCTCCGATGCGATCTCAGCCGAATGGGAATAGCAATGAAGCATAACGCCTGCGGTGAGCTTGGGCGCGTACTCCCTTAAAATATCAAGCATATCTTCCGCACTGTCGCGCGAGTGTATCTGCACGGGCAGATCAAGCTTTTTGGCAAGCTCCAACTGCGCTGTAAAAACTTTTTTCTGCTTGTCTTTATCGGTGTCGGGATAATGGTAATCCAGCCCTATCTCGCCTATCGCAACGCACTTTTTATGCCGTGCCAGCTCTTCTATTGTTTTCAGGTCGCCGTCCCTGTAACTTTTAAGTTCGGTCGGGTGAAAACCTGCCGTAAAGTAAACGCAGGGGTATTTTTCGGCAAGCTTTTCCGAGTATTCCGACGAAGGCAAGTCGAAGCCGACGGAAATGACTTTTTCTATTTCCGCCGATTGCAGTCTTTTGATAAGCCCGTCCAAGTCGCCGTAATCTTCGCCGTTCAGATGGCAATGTACGTCTATAAATCTCAACCTATTTCGCTCCCGTCGGGGACGTCTTTTTCGGGACTGATAAGCGAAAGCGTGCCGTCGGGCGCTTCGGCGCAGACAATCATTCCCTCGCTTAAAATTCCTTTCATCTCTCTCGGAGGCAGGTTGCAGACGACTATAACTTTTTTGCCGACCATCTCTTCGGGCGCGTAGTGGTTTGCTATGCCCGAAAGTATGGAAAGGGTCTTGTTGCCGACTTTGACGGTTTCGTGCAGAAGTCTGCTCTTTTTCACCGCTTCGCAGGCGACGACCGTGCCGACGCGCATTTCCACTTTTGCGAAGTCGTCAACGGTTATTTTTTCCTTTTCCACAATTTCAGCTTCAACCTGTTCGGTTTCCTTTTCTTCTTCCATAATTATATCCTCCGCCTTCTTTCTCTCGAACAGAGTTGAGGGCGTTTTTGTCACGGTGTAGGAATTGACGCACTTCGTAGAGCCGACTTCCCTCTTCTTTGCGCCTATCTCCTTTAAAATTCTTTCCGCCGTTTCGGGCATAAAGGGTTTTAAGATATTTGCGCCGATGTCGAGACTTATTAAAAGATTATACAAAACTTCGGACAATCTGTCCCTGTTGCTTTCATCCTTTGCTAAAATCCAGGGCGTAGTTTCGTCGATGTATTTATTTGCACGGCGGAACAGCGACCACAGCGCGTCGAGCGCGTCTGCCACCCTGAACCCGTCCATCTTTTTAGCGACGTTTTCAAAGGTGTGAACTATCACGTCTTCGAAATCCTCGTCGGGCGTGCCCTCCTTGCCCGTCTTTTCAGCCGTACCGCCGAGATACTGGTTTGTCATCGAAACGGTGCGTTTTACAAGATTGCCCAACACGTTTGCAAGGTCGGAATTGTTTCTCTCGCACAGAAGCGGAACCGTGATAATTCCGTCGTCGGCAAAAGGCATTTCGTGCAGGACGAAATATCTTACGCAGTCGACGCCGAAGACGTCCGCAAGCCTGTCAGCGTATAAGACGTTGCCCTTGGACTTGGACATTTTATCGCCGTTCTGCAACAGCCAGCCGTGACCGAACACGCACTCGGGCAGTTTTTCGCCGAGCGCCATAAGGAAGATAGGCCAGTAAATAATATGAAAACGCAGAACGTCTTTGCCTAAAATATGGACGTCGGCAGGCCAAAGCTTTTTGTAAAGCTCTGACGGGTTTTCTGTATCGAAGCCTATCGCAGAGATATAATTTACAAGCGCGTCAAGCCAGACGTAGACGACGTGTTTGTTATCAAAGTCGACGGGAATTCCCCATTTGAAAGTCGAGCGCGAAACGCACAGATCCTGCAATTTGGTTCTGATTGTTCCGTCTTCGCAGGCTTTTAAAATTTCCGAATCGCTCTTGCCGATAAATTCGTCGGCTAAGAGGAAGTTGTTCATCATTTCGTTTTTGCGCGAAGTCGGCTGAATAAACTCCGGATGAGTTACGATATGCTTTATAAGCCGAGGGGCGTATTTGCCCATCGAAAAAAAATACGCGTCCTCCTTGGCAGGCTTTACGTCCCTTCCGCAGTCGGGGCATTTTCCGCCTGCAAGCTGATTTTCCGACCAGAAGCTTTCGCACGGCGTGCAGTACATTCCCTCGTATGAGCCCTTGTAAATGTCGCCGTTGTCGTAGAATTTTTTAAATATTCTCTGAACGCACTTTTCGTGTTCGGGGTCGGTAGTGCGGATAAATTTATCGTAGGACACGTTCATTTTATCCACGATACCTTTAATTTCGCCTGCCACCTCGTCGACGAACTGTTTGCACGACACGCCCTTTGCGGCAGCCTTCTGCTCCACCTTCAAGCCGTGCTCGTCGGTGCCCGTCAGAAAATATACGTCCTTGCCCTGCAAGCGGTTAAAGCGCGCGATAGCGTCCGTAAAAATTATTTCGTAGGTATTGCCGATATGCGGTTTACCCGAAGTGTACGTTATTGCGGTTGTTATATAAAACTTTTCTTTCATAGCCAAATTATAGCAAATTATTTTACCGTTGTAAAACAATTTGTTAATATTTTTGTCTTTGCGGCGTGAGGACAACTATGAATAGCCGAAAATATCCGTGAATATCTTATTTTATGAATATCATATTTACTGCGGTTTTTATCGCCTCGATGATTGCCCTTTTAATCTGCGCACCGCAGGATTTATTGCCTGCGCTTATGAGCGGAACGGAAAATTCCGTTAAAATGGCGGTAACGCTTTTTACCGTCTACGCGGTGTGGATGGGACTGTCGAAGCTGTGCGAAAGGTCGGGCATTTCGAAAGGCGTCGCTAAAGCGTTAAGCCCGATTGCAAGAAAGCTTTTTAAAACCGACAATTTTATAGCTACGGAAAACCTTGCGATGAATTTATCGTGCAACCTTTTAGGTCTGGGCGGAGCTGCAACCCCGTTCGCCGTCAAAGCCATAGGCGAACTTGAA
The DNA here is from genome assembly GCA_910583545.1 of uncultured Christensenella sp. Lineage (GTDB taxonomy): Bacteria > Bacillota > Clostridia > Christensenellales > Borkfalkiaceae > Coproplasma. Next base: position 78,161 of record CAJTXM010000006.1, read on the forward strand.
AAGGATAAAAATTCTTACGCGCAGAAGCTTTTGTTCGTAATAAACGCTACGTCCATTCAGATTTTGCCGACTACCGTAATAGCTCTGCGCGCAGGCGCAGGCTCCGCCGCTGCCGCGGATATATTTTTGCCGTCGCTTATATGCACGGCGGTTTCGACCTTAGTTGCGGTATTTCTATTTATTGCGGGGAATAAGTTATGGCGCTGATTATCCCCGTTATTTTTATTTTCGTATTCGTCTTTTCGGCAATAAAGCGGGTGAACATTTACGACAGCTTTACAGAGGGTATAAAGGAAGCATTTAACTTTACCGTGTCGCTCCTGCCATGCCTTGCCGCAATATTTATGATGTGCGAACTGTTTGAATTGTCGCATCTTTCCGATTTGCTGGTAAAGGCGTTCTCGCCCGTCTGTTCGTTTTTGGGAATACCGGAAGAACTGACGAAACTTGTTTTAATCAAGCCGTTTTCGGGCAGTGCTTCGCTTGCATACCTCAATGAAATTATTTCAAAGTACGGCGCGGACAGCTACGTCGCACGGTGTGCCTGCGTTTGCTTCGGCTCGTCCGAAACCGTATTTTACATATCCGCAGTGTATTTTGCCGGACTGAAAGTAAAAAAACTTGCCTGTCCTATAATCTGCGTTTTGATTGCAACGCTTATTTCAACAATCGTCGCCTGCCTTGTATGCAGAGTTATGTAAACTATATTTTGAATTAATGTAATCAGATAAAAGAAGATAGTTGCTAATATTAGCAGCTATCTTCTTTTTAGTATAAGTTAAACTTTTAAACTATTAATAAATCTTTCTTATGCTTAGTTGCAAATTTCCACTTTGAACAGTTATATTATGAGTTGATACAACTAAAAAATACGTCTTATTTGCTTCAAGATAATCTTCAATCAATGCCTGCAAATTTCCTGCGCTGTCGTCATCAAAAATACAGTCATTTAATGACTCTGGATCAATTAAATACAAATAACCATCAATACCGTCGTTACTTACTGTGCTAATACGATAATAACCAAATGATTGAGATGTAAAGCAAAACACTTTTGTTGTATTTACATTAGCATTAAAACTTATAATTTCATTATTGTATATACTTTGAATACTCTCATATGTAGAATAAGCTACCGAAGCAGGAGTTATACCGATTTTAGATATACCCATATTTTCGGTATCATAAGCTTCAACTCTTAAAACGTATGGAGTATCGGCTTCTACCGTATAACTGAACAGTGCATTCAAATCGAATCCGGAATCGTCATCATATGCCAGTTGTTTATTATCGGAATCAAACAAATACATTTTTAAATCATATTCCCCGAAAGTTTGAAACAACTTATTACCCGAAGTTCTAAACGAAACGTAATAGTCTTGATAATTGTTGCCGTAGATATTCGGAAGACTGACTTTTCTTTCAATATATCGATCATTTGCAGACATATTTATCGCAGCATCTGTGCGATGACTACATGTGTTACACTTATATTCGGTTCGTGTTGTGCCTGGAATTGTTCCTACCTCATTATAATTATGTTTATGATTCATTTTCAAAGAAATATAACCCTTGCACCAAGATGAATTTACCCATACACAATTATCTCCTCGCCATCCAAAATGCACTACGTATCCCGAATATGTTCCCCCATTAGCAGGATATGTAAAATCTTGATAACCATAACCAACAACTTGATGATTTGTTGCTCCTAAATGTTTACTTAAGCTAATTATTAACGGACGTCCAGCATTTAATTCTGATTTTATAGGTTCCGAACTTACAGGCGCATAACCAAAAACCCAGCCTCTGAATTGATAATATATTTCATAATCATCAATAGAAAGATGTTCATTTAAAATCCTTTTTATTCCAGAATATACTTCTTTAATTGATGCACTGCTTGTATTCGGTTCCATTATAGATGTTATTACTTTTGAATAAAAACTATTCGCGCCTGTATCTTCACTCCTTGTGCCGAGCGTCAAGGCAGTCATACTCATCGGATCTGTACATAAATTCGGATTTCTTTCCGGATATTTAACTGAATTACTTACATCATCGTATCCATTTAAAAACCTATTTTCAATAATTCGTCTGTCATTATAATAGTTGTTGTATCCCAATAAAATTTGAGCTGCCACTGCTCCGCAAGTACCGGTATTCCCATTCCCATAAATTCCGTTTTCATTTTTACCATGCAAAGGATTAACAGCAAAATATCTATAATTTGGAATCAAATTTCCAGTCCCAACAGCTGGACGTATTAAATGCGTTGTATCAATATCGGGAGCCTTATCATTCAAGGATACATCCTTTTCACTATGTAAAAAATTACTGACAACTTCTCTAATATTGTTATTATTCACATCAACATTAATTGCACAAGTTTTATCGTAATTTATAACATTTCTTATCTGTTCTGAAAAGGTTTTAGCCTCAATTTCTGTAATACCTATTTCTTCTTTTGTAATTGCATTTATAAATTTATTATTTGCTTTTTGCAAATAATTCGATGGTCCTGCATAATAATATTTATCTGTCGAATCTGATAAAGGCAGGCTTCCTTCCATTGAATATTCCATCATTTCCATCGTATTTTTAGAAAAAATGGCATATCCTCCGCCTTTAAATTCGACATATATATAATCTGCAAAGTCATCTAAATTATATATAAATTCACATGAGCTAATTGACTTATTTGCAAAAGCCGTTTGTAAAGATTGCCCTTTATTTTCAGAATAGCTTTCATTTTTTTTAACTTCAGAAACTTTATCAGTTACTTTTAATGTGTCAGCAGATGCCGATAAAACCGAAGTAGTCATTGCAAACACCATTACAATACATAATAAAAAACTTATATACATTTTTTTAATATTTTTCATTTTTCATCCCCCCAAAATTATTTTTCTATAAATTCTACAGACATTATCTCCACTTTATCTAATTTAACCATAAAACATCTTTGATAAGGCATAGTTGCGTCATCCCCTTTTCTGTTTTCCAGTCTATAATAAATTTTTAATGATTGTTCTTTTAATGTAAGCTTATTAAAAAAATAGTCTCTAGCAGGATAAACGTCGCCAAAAATATAAAGAATTACGATTTGACGATTAAAATCAACCGTTGAATCATATTTCGTAAAAATCTTAGCAAATTCATACTGATTTGTAATAATAAACGTTCTTGAATCAGGTGATTCTTTGTCGTATAAAATATCTTCCCAAGGATCACTTTCGCCTTCGATGTAATCTTTATTTGGATAGTACGCCTTAACCCTGTTCTTTTCTAAAAAATCTTCGGAAATCCATTTTTCCGCATGACTATATAAAACGGCATTATACTTATTACAGCCGCAACCGAACGTTAAACATAAGCTTAAAATAATAAATATTCCCGATAAAATAATTTTTTTCATACACTCTCCCCCGTTATTATATACTATAAAAAAGCGCAAAGAGATACTCAAGTATCTTTTGCGCTTAACTAATATCATTCTGCATCGGAGGACACCTCCCGTCATTTTATAAATTAAAAATTCTTAAAATTAATATACAACTCTAAAAATCTTCTCCTGAATTTACATTTATTGCTAATTTCAATTAAAGTATAACACTACAAATTCCTTTTGTCAATACCCATTTTAAAATAAAGTATATTGTCAGCATAAAGCAAAAAAAGAAGAGGTGTGAACCGTGGTTCACACCTCTCCAAATGATAAGGGGGAAAATGATGAGTAAATTGAGCGTAAACAAAACAAGCATTGCGCAAGCCCTGTTTACAATATAATTATAAATTTTCGAAAAATAAAAGTAAATTATTTCGAAAAAATTTTTCTGATTTTTTTAAATTATTTTGTCGTAACAAAATTTGATAAAAATTTTCAAGCCGAGCGTATTTTTCCGACTGCTTTCTTCAATTCTCTGACCGTTATATCCACTTCTTCTTCGGTGTTGTATTTGCCGAAGGTGAAACGTACGGCGGACTTTACTCGGTCTTCGGGCAGTTCCATAGCCGTCAGAACGTGAGAAAGCTTAACCGCGCCTGCCGAACAAGCCGAGCCCACAGAAACGCAGATTTCAGCCATATCCAGAAGAAACAGGATATTTTCGCCCTCGCAACCGTCGAAAGAAATATTCGAGTGCGACGGAAGGCGCGCGCCTGCGCCGTTTATATGCGTTCCCCCGATTTCCGAAAGCACTCTTTTTTCAAACCCGTCCCTGAGCGCGGAAATTTTTGCGGCGTTTTCATCCCTGAAATTTACTGCGTTTTCCAAAGCCTGCGCACAGCCTACGGCGGAAGCCGTGTCGGAAGTGCCTGCCCTGAGTCCCCTCTCCTGCTTACCGCCAGAAACGAGGCGGTTAATCGGAGCGCCGTCTCTTATAAAGACCGCGCCGAAGCCCTTGGGGCCATAGAACTTGTGCGAAGAAATGCCGAGGGCATCGCAATACTTTACGGGGAAAGGAAGAACGCCTGCGCTCTGAACGCAGTCGCAGTAATAAAAAACGCCCCTTCCCCTCAACAGCGAGCCAATCTCTTCCACGGGTTGAATTACGCCCGTTTCGTTATTCGCGGACATAACCGCGCAGAAAACCGTACCGTCCTTAATCTCTTTTGCTATTGCTTCGGGGCGGATTACGCCGTTATTATCGGGTTTTACAAAGCTTACTTCATAGCCGAATTTCTGCATATCCTTTGCGCTCTCTATCAAAGCGGGATGTTCTATCGCCGAAACTATGATATGTCTGCCCTTATCCCTCTGCGCCGAGCAAGCACCTTTTAAGGCAAAGTTGCCTGCTTCCGTTCCGCCGGAAACAAAAAAAAGCTCCTCCGGTTTACAGCCTATCAACTGCGCCGACTTATCCCTCGCTTTCAGAAGGGCGAGGGCGGTCTCTCTGCCGGCTTTGTACTGCGAGGCAGGGTTTGCGTAGCTTCCGCGTAAATAGGGGAGCATTTTATTCAAAACGTTTTCGTCGAGCGGCGTTGTCGCCGCATTGTCAAGATAAATCATCCGAGAAAGATAAATAGATATTTTTCAGCTTTTCAAGTTCTTCCGCGCAGGAATCGTATTCCCTGCCGATTTTCGTTGATGAATTTTTTTCGTTCAGTCTGACTTTTCTGTTTGCCGTCCAGAATCTGTTGAGCGCAAAAAGCGTTCCGGCAAAGGCTATCAGCGCGAGCACGCCGAAAGTAACCGTCAGCGCCACGAACAGCACTCCGCCGTCCGCAACCGTCTTGGAAGCGAAGAAAACGGTGAGCACCAAAATTACGATAAACGGCACGCCCGTGCACGCAAGCAGCAACGTCGAGCGCGAACGCTGGGAGAAAAAGACTTCCCGTCTTTCCGCCTTACCCTTTTCGTTTTCTTCGTTAAGCTTTTTTGTCTTTTCTTCGAATTCGGCGATGCGGGCTTTGAGCGGCCCGCTCTTTTCTTTGAGCTCCGCTTTCTCTTCGTCGGAGGAGTATTCTTTTACTCCCTCGGCGGAAGCGACGCATTTGTCAAGCTCTAAAAAGTCGTTCATATCGCGCGAATTGGCAAGAAGCTGTAAATAGTACAGTTCGCCGTCGTATTCGGTGAGTTCCGAAGCCTGGGAAAAGGCGTACTGCGCGGCTTCATAGTCGCGGTTTTCAAGTTTTAACCTGCCCTCGTGTTTAAGGGACAAAACCTTGTTTCTACGCGCTTCCTGACGTTTGAGTCTGAGCTGTTCCATCTCCTCCTTTTCCTCGGGAGACATCTCCTCGCCCTCGTCCGTGACGACGCTGAATTCGGGAATTTCTTCCTCTTCTTCCTCGGTGTCGATTATAACAAGCTCTTCTTCGCCGTTTTCGTTGATCCTTATACGGTATTTTCTGTCCTTATCTTCGTCGATAAGTCTCTCTTCTGCCATAATAATTACCTCGTCTTTAATCGGTACGTTTTCGCCGTTCCGCCGTATCTGCTTCTGGCGTATTCGCACATTTCGCTGTTTTCAAACAGCGCGTATACTCCGCTCCCCGAACCCGTCATATTGACGGCAAGCGGACAAAACGCTTTTAAATCGTTTATACACTGCCCCACTTCGCCGTTGAGAACGATTGCCGGCGCCGTCAAGGCGTTTGAAAGGTTTTCTGAAAGTCCTTTCAGATCCCCCGAAACAAGCGCGCTTTCCGCCGTATCGGAGTTGCCTGCGTCGCTTAGCATTTTATCGTACAGCGCATAGCACTGCGCCGTGCTTACGCCCGTGCGCGGAACGAGCAAAAGCAAGTTCAGTTTCAGTTTGCCGTCAAGACTTCTTACCTCGCCGCCTCTACCGGTAAGGCGTGCAAATCCGCCCGAAAGCATATAGCGCGTGTCGCTGCCCGTCATATCCGCAAGGAGTTTAAGCTTTGGCAGATCGTTTATTTTATAGAGCTTGCAAAGTCCGTTCAGAACGCCTGCCGCGTCCGCCGACGATCCGCCGAGCCCTGCGCCGAGCGGTATATTTTTATACACCCTGATATCCGCGCCGTTGGTTGCGAAAGCGCCGATAAAAAGTTCTGCCGCCTTTACGGCGTTGTTGTGTTCAAACGGAATATTTTCGCTGTCCAAGCCGTGCATAGTGCAGGTAACAAGCCTGTCTTTGCGTTTTTTGATTACGATAAGGTCGTAAAGGTCAACGGACGCGACAATGCTGTCAATCGTATGATACGTCCCGTCAATGCCTGTTACGGCAAGAGTTAAGTTGACCTTTGCGTACGCCTTTATACGGACGCTTTCCATAACCGTATTATACCACAGCGTAATCAAAAAGACAAATAAAAAAGCCGCATTGCGCGGCTTTGCGTAATTAATGTTTGGTTCTGTAAACCAAAATTCTTTCTTTGCCCGTAAGAGGGAATTCGAGGTCGGGGTTGGTAGACGTAATTTCTTCGGGACTCTGACACAGTTTTTTCGCCGTGTTCCAGAGGCTGTCGCCTGCGGAGGGAACGAATACGCTTATCACGCTTTTTTCAACGTTCAGCTTTTCCGCCTCTTCGATGCCCGTAACGTAGCTTACGTTTCTCTCTTCGCAGTCGGCGACGGAAATTTTCAGAACCGCCTCCGCCTCGCATTCGCCCTCGGCGCGCTGACGGATATTGACTCCGCATACGGCCACGCTTATATTTTCGGGCGTGCCGTTCAGACCGTTTAACTGTACGGCAAACGGAAGGTCGACTTCGGTTGAACGGGTTTCGCCGTTCTGCTCGTATAAAAGCGTTGCCGAAATACTGCCCTCTACCTCGTTGCCCGTGCACATAAATTCAGCCTTTGGAAGCGCAGCCGCCGTAAATGCGCAGGTGTAGTCGAGTCTGGCTTTGGTTGCGCAAAGTCCGCTTACGCGTTCGGAAAATACTTTTATCTCCGTGCAGGGAGTTGCTTTCTCTTCAAAGAAAGTCAGCTTCAATTCGCTATCGGGCGAGAATGCGTCTAAAACTACGGGCGTTTCCTCCTCGTCATAGTACACTCCCGAAAAAGCGAGAGAGATGACCGCCTCTATTCCGCACTTTCCCTTTTCCTCGTTGACTCCTGCGTTTATGCTGATTTCTTTGATTTCGGCACGGCAGCCCGCCTTTCTTGCAAGCAAGGCGTCCTCGCAGGCGATTTCGGACTTGAACGGAATTATCCTGTCAAAGCACACGGGCTTTTTATCGCGTATCGCAAGCAGCGAAAGATATATTTCGCCGTTTATTTCAGCCATACCCGATCTGACGGTGCAATCGGTGACGATAACTTCCGCCGAAGGAAGCAAGACGTCCTCCGCGTTGCAGTCGAATTCGTCCTCGACTTCGCTTTCGCCCGAAAACGTCGCAGCGGAATACAGCTTTCTGTTCTCGGTGAGCGCGACCGCGCCGTCGGAAACGGACAAAACGTTTCTTTCGCACCTTGAAAACACGTCTATCTGCGCGCCTATCACAGCCGCGATAAGGTACGACGAACCGTCGCGCTTGATCTGGGTGCGCTCGCACGATAACGCGCACTGGACGATATTCGCAGGCGCGAGGTTGCCGTCATCTGCGAAATGGTTAAATTCCGCGCCCTTCTGCATACGGCACAGCTTGTTGTCCGCGTCCGTATAAACTACGGTACAGATAAGCCTTCCGCCGTAATTAACCCTGCCGTTAGACGCCTCGCACTGAGCGAGCGAAACCTGAGGATAGACGGCGATTATTTCGCCTATTTCCTGTCCCGAAAAGCGGATTTCGACAATTGACTGAGATTTGATTACGGAAACGCAACCCGTATACGCGCCTGTTGCGCACTGCGTTGATAAAGACATAATAACCTCCCTGCACCGTGAACGCACCGTTTTCTGCGTTACCGTACAAAGTATAATATGCCTTAACTTCTGCGTTTATTCTGCAATTCTTTCGGAAATTTTAACTCTTCCGCAAAGAATTTCGGAATACGAATACGCCGTCTTGCCCAAAAAGTTTTTGTCGTCCGGACAGACGGTGAAAAGCGAGGGATAGATTCCGCTGAGCGTAGCCGAAAAAGTCACGAATTTGTTTCTGCCTAAATTGAGCTTTACCGTGACGGGTTTCTGGTTGAGTTCCTTTATCGTCTGTTTTATAGCCGATATCGTGGTGTTTGCTTTTATCATACGTTGATTTTTGACAATTTTCCGGCAAACAATACCTCATAAAAAAAACGGACGCAGTCAAAACCGCGTCCGCCGTATCCGTATTGTTATTAAATCCGTATCAGAAATCGTCGTCTTCGTCCTCGTCTTCGTAATCCTCCTCGTCCTCAAGGTCGGTGAGGCTTTCGAGATCTTCGTCGAAGAAATCGTCGTCAAAGCTCTCTTCCTCTTCTTCCTCCCCGTCAAGCTCGGCGTCGAGTTCTTCCTGCAAAGTATCGTCGTCGACCGTAAGATCGCCGTCGTCTTCGTCGAGGTAATTTTTCCATTCCTCGTCCTTTTCTATATCTATATCTTCATCGGTTTCATACTCGGAAGCTTTCTGCTTACAGCTTTCGCAAAGTTTTTCGCCGTACCTTAAAGTATTAACTCCGCAGACAGGGCAAAGCTCTTCCTGTTCGAGTTCGCCGTCGAGCTCTTCAAGCTCCTCCTCGTCAAGATCGGCAAACTGCAATTTATTGCCGTGCAGCTCGGCGAGACAGACGTCGCAGTACTCCTGTTTTTCCTCGTCGATATAATTAAGTTCGCATCTGGGACATTTTACGTATCTGACCATATCAATACTCCAAATAAGTTTCGCTGTACATTATATTAGTATTTATTGCATTTGTAAACTGTTTTTGTGAATTTTTTATACGAAAATAAAATTTTTTTTCGGCATAAGTAATTATGAGCAACGCCTCCGCGCTTATGCGCGGAGGCGTTGAAATTTTCTTAAATTTTATTCGCCGTCGGGCGTTTCTTCCGTATCGGCAGAATAGACGTCTACACTCTTGTCGTCGGTAGTATCGACTTTGACGCGAGTCTTTTTGTATACGGGCAGTTTTGCCTTGCGTTTTCTTACCACGATTACCGTAACTACCGTCACTGCGCCTGCAATCAGAAGCACTCCGCCGACAATTCCGATAATAAAGCCTGCCTTGGCGCCCTTTGAAAGGCTCTCAAACCAACCCGGCTCCTCTTCGGGCCATACCTGCAAGTAGGTGTCCTTTATATATTGGTCGTAAGCTTTCTTGTCATCGGCGGTCATTTTACCGAGTAAAGAATAGTAATACTCGTTTCTGTTGGAATAAACTTCTGTTCCGTTTACCGTAACTTTCTTATCCTTGTATTCGCTCCAATCTCCGTCTGCGGATACGAAAGACTTGAATTTTTCAACGGTTGCTTTAGAGTAGAACTTTTCTTCGTCCTCGCCTGCGATATCGACGTAAGCCTTTATAATGGTGTCGATATACTCGCTGTCGCCCGTATAGAACGCATAGCGGTAAGCCTTTTTAAGGTTTTCGTAAACGGTTTCGTCAACTTCGTCGATTTTTTTGCTAACGCTCTCGTATAAATCGTTGAGTTCGTCTATCTCCGCATTGCCGAGAACGCTGTTTCCGCTTCTGATATCGCAGACCATAATATGGCTGTAAGCGGTAGTGTCGCTCTTGTATTCGGTCATATTCTTAGTAAGCGACGAGAAAATTATCTGACCGTCGAACATTTCGGGCATATACCAGTCGCTCGAACAGTCCAGATCGAGAATGCGCACGGGAGTGTATTTCGTCACGCTGTCGCCGTCGGGCATTGCGCTGTATTCGGCATATCCGCCGTCATAGCATATACGGTATACGGAATATCCGCTTGCGCCCACGCCCGAAACAGAATAATAGACGTAATTATCGCCGTCGTGTTCGTCCGTATTATCGCCGTCGTGTTCGTTCGTAAACAGAATAGTCGGCTTTCCGCCCGTAGTGATATAGTAAGAATTATTATTGTCAACGTCGGTTATAAGTCTGCCGTTACCGTCGATTACGGTTTTGATAAGTCCGTTGTCGCTTGCAATGAATGCGCCCGTAAGCGTTTTATTATCGAAAATATAAGTGTAGTTAGCAGCGTTCGAGCCGTCGACGAGGATATAATCTTCGGGATTATCCACCGCAGGTCTGTGCGTGAGAAGAGTTTCCTCCTTTACCGCAAAGAGTTTAGCCGTCTTGTCGTTGGTGCTGACTCTCGTATAGAACAAAGTTCCGTTTTCGTACGACGAAAGGGTATAAGTGTAAGGATTGCGTTCTATTTTTTCAGCATTGTCGCCGAAAAGTTCGGGTGCGTTGAACTGAGTTAAGTTGAGCGCGTTGTCCTTCATTCCGACGCCGTCCAAAACGAGCTTGCCGTAGTTGATATAAAGCGGATCCTTTTCCGCGTCGTAGTCCTTTATGTCGGAAAAATCGTACTCTTTTGCAGGTTCCTTGACGTCCGCCGTAACGGTGTACACCTGGTTATAAGCCGAAAGCGCGTTGTTATACTTGAAGTCGGTCACGTTCATCGTGTAGTAAACGCGCTGATTGGTGACGTCCTTTTTGTCGAACATTACCGATTTGACGTTATATGCTAAGAGCTTGTCCTCTCCCGTCTGCGTGTTCACCGAGTGAAGGTTGATGCAGGACGTGCCGTAGAGGTTTTCGTCCTTGGCGACGTACAGAAGATAAACGACGCCGTCTTCGCCCGGAACGTAGCGGTATTCGATGGAATTGTCCTTATAGGTGGCATAGCCCCCTTTCATTACCTCGCTTCCGTCTAATTTAGCGCGCTTGAAGACTATTTCCGAATTCTGAATTTCGCCGTCGCTGTTCTTGTTCGACGATGGCGTGGAATAGTAAATATAGTCGCCGTAAACGAAAATTCCGCCGTTATTGTTGCCCGAATGAACTATTTCGGGGACGACAGTTTCGACGTTCTGATAATTCCTTGCGGAAAGGTCGGTCTTTGCAATACGCATAATTGCGCCCTGAACGACTTCGCCGTAGGTATTGTCGGCAGTGTTGGACTGCTTGCCGTTGATAAAGTAGATATACTTCCCCTTTTCAACCGCAAAACCGCCGTTTGACACGACTTCGCCCGTCGTATAGTCGCCGCCGAGAGGTTTACCCTCGTAAACGTCGCTGCACGCCGCAGCGGTAAAAAGCCCTGCGGACATTACGGCTGCCGCCGCAACACAAATAATTTTTCTGAAAAATTTACGCATATTTAAACTCCGGTTGAGTATAAATCATAAAATAATTTATAGGTACTGAATAATTATACACTAAACGCAAAGCATAAGCAATAAATTTCGACTTGATTTTGACGAAAATTTGTATTTTTGGAGGAGAATATTACGGAAAAATTTGCACTTTTAAATCTTTTACAGGCGATATCGGGACTTTCTGCCGTCAACGAAACGGACAAACCGGAAAATAAAGAAACCGTGACGCCGCCCGAACCGCCGAAAACCGAAAACTTTAACGCTATGGCGAACGTGCTTGCACGCCACGAAGAAATAGCAAACAGAGTCCGAAACAGGAAATAGAATACTCTTTCGGACTAATAAAAGAAAAGCGCGCCGATGAACGGCGCGCCCTGTAAAAGGAGGTATTCTTATGAATACTGTATGATTGTGTTTATCTGTCCTTTGGAGCATAATGCAGTCTGACGTGGCGCGGAAGTCCGTTCACCCAAAGCGGTGTAATTTCCGCCTGAATGAGAGGCATAATGTAATGGACAAGCTCGCTCTTGACGTATGTTCCGTCCTCGGTTATCCACTCTGAGGGGACTTTCTTTTCGACGTTTGCTATCTTGTGAACGTCCGCCTCTTCCGCTATGCACATATACGGGTCGTCCGAAATGCGGTTTAAAGTTATGACCAGACCCGTTTTGCCCTCGAACGCCGCCTTGACAGCCGCGCCTCCGCAGTTGAAAGCTTCGGTTACGTCAATTCTCGCCTGAATGTGCGCCGCACAGCGTTGAAGCGAAGAGAGCTCTATCGCCCTCGTCTTTACGCCGTACTTTTCGGCGACTTTGCCTGCGAGGAAACGCGCTGTGCCCGCAAGCTGTTTATGACCGAACGCGTCGACGTAATCAACGTGATCGCTCAGTTCGCAGACGTATCTGCCGTCGGCAACTTTTACGCCCTCGGAAACGGCGACGACTATCGAACGGTTTTCTTTGAGCCTTTCGCCCATACGTTCTACGAATTTGTCGACGTCGAAAACTCTTTCGGGAAGATAAATTTCGTCTACGCCCTCGCAGTCCTCGCCTTTGGCAAGCGCTGTTGCGGCAGTCAGCCAGCCTGCGTTGCGCCCCATAACTTCTATTACCGAAACTACGGGATAATCGTAAACCAAGCCGTCGCGTATTATTTCCTTAGTGGTTGCGGCGATATACTTTGCCGCGCTTCCGAAACCAGGCGTATGGTCGGTTATTGCAAGGTCGTTGTCGATAGTTTTGGGAACGCCTATAAAACGGACAGGACTTTTGATTTTGTTTCCGTAGTCCGTAAGGCGCATAATCGTATCCATAGAGTCGTTTCCGCCGATATAGAAAAATGCGCAGATATCCAGCTCTTTCAGTATTTTAAAAATTTTTTCGTAAGTTTCTTCGTGCCCCTTTATATCGGGGAGTTTATAACGGCAGGAACCCAAAAACGACGAAGGCGTGCGCTTTAAAAGGTCCATATCGAGTTCGGTCTTTATTCTCTGCGAGAGATCTACTATATCCCCGTCAAGCAAGCCCTTGATGCCGTGAACCATACCGTAGACTGTGTCCGCACCCCTGTCCTTTGCCGTTTTAAATACTCCCAGAAGCGAAGAATTTATTACGGCGGTAGGGCCGCCCGACTGTCCGACGATAATATTTTTCATTGAATTTCCCCCTGAAAATCTTATAAACGTATTATATCATTGATAAATATAAAAATCAATAGCGCAAATAAAATTTCTTAAAAAATAAAACGCCGACCGAAGTCGGCGCTTTATTATGTATAACACACGAATGATCTTAATCAGTCCTTGCAGACGAAGACGGGAACAACAGCTACAACTGCCGCGATAATAGAGAAGATACCGCCGACGATTGCGCCTGCTGCAAGTTTATAAGCTTCTTTCATTCCCTCTCTGAACTCTTTGATAAACTCGCTCTTTAATTCGCCTTCAAGACCTTCGGGAATTGAAGGAGTAGCCAGTACCATAGGAAGGAAATAGCAGATACCTGCGCCGATAAAGCAAACCGCAGCAACGATAGGAACGATTTTTCCGCCCTTACCCAATGCCGCAACTACCATAAGAGCAACACCGATTAAAGCAAGAAAAAGAGGAAGCATATAAGCCGAAACCGCAAAGCCCTGACCCATCATAATCTCTTTGCCGAAAGCAATATCAGACCCCTTAAACTCCACCAAGCCAACTACTTTGTCCACTAATGCAGGTGCGAAAAGCATCATTGCAGAAATGAAACCGAAAACAGCGGCAGTTCCACAGAGAATCCATTTCAAGATTTTCTTTGACATTTTTTCATAACTCCTTATAAATTTTTTTATCAAAACCGATAAGACTTGTTCGTCTGCGTTATAACGCAGACGAGGGACGTCCCTCATTTTGACTGTTACTGTATTCAGTATATCACTACCGATATCAGCCGTCAACTATATTTATTACATTTTTTTACAGATTATGACAAATTTTTCACTTTTCTTTCACATTCGGATAAGCAATCAGGACAAGGCGGCGGAGCATTTTGCGAGGGCGCATACAGTGAAATATGTAACCGAACAAAAACGTAAGCACGACGAAGCAGATAAAACGTACGGGATAAAAAATAAGGCGCCCGAACGGACGCCTTGATTTTTTGAAATTATCTCTTCGAGAACTGAGGAGCACGGCGAGCTTTTTTCAAGCCATACTTCTTTCTCTCTTTTACTCTCGGATCCCTCGTCAGGAAACCTTCTTTTTTGAGTGCCGGACGGCAACCCTCTTCGGCTTGGAGAAGCGCTCTTGCTACGCCTAAACGGATAGCGTTTGCCTGTCCCGTATAGCCGCCGCCGTAGACGTTTACGAGAACGTCGTACTTAGCTTCTACGCCTAAAAGAGTAAGGGGCTGTTTAACAACGTACTGTAACACGCCCTGAGGGAAATAGTCCTCGAACGCTCTGTCGTTGATTTTGATTACGCCAGAACCCGAAGGAACAAGACGAACGCGGGCAATTGCCTTCTTTCTTCTGCCTGTTCCCCAGAATTGCAGTTTTTTCTTTAAATTAGCCTTAGCCATATATCAACCTCTTCCTCTTTACCTTAAAATAATTTAATCTCTTCGGGCTTCTGCGCCGAGTGATTGTGTTCAGCTCCCTTATATACGCGAAGCTTTTTGATCATATCTCTGCCGAGCGAGTTTTTAGGAAGCATTCCCTTGACTGCTTCATACACGGCAAGATCAGACTTTTCGGCAAGCATCTTTTTGTAGGAAATTTCTTTCAAACCGCCGATGTAGCCCGTATGATAGCGATAAAATTTATCGTCAAGCTTTTTACCCGTAAGAACCACCTTATCGGTATTTAATACTATCACGAAATCGCCGGTATCGACGTTAGGCGTGAAAGTAGGTTTATTTTTACCGCGAAGTATGGCAGCAACCTTGGATGCAAGCCTGCCTAAGGGAACCCCCGCAGCATCGACAACGTACCATTTTCTTTCAACTGTCTCGGCCTTTGCCATATAGGTTTTCATTGTTTGCTCCTTAAAAGTTTATTGTGTGAAATAATATTTACGGCGGATTTTTTACCGCCCTGCATAAGCATAGACTAATTTTATTATTTTATAAAATTTCTGTCAAGCTGTTTTGAGTTGCGTTTGATAAGTTTTTTATAAATTTTAAAATTAATTTTCAAACGCGCAAATCGGGGCGCGCTAACGCAGGGAACCCCTGCTTGCACCGTTTATTATTGTAAAACGGCTTTTATTCTCTTTATCCCTGCGGAAACGTTTTCCTGCTTTGCGATTTTAAACGTGCCGAGCTCGCCCGTGCTTTCGACGTGGGGACCTCCGCAAATTTCCTTTGAAAATGCGCCTATCGAATAGGTTTTGACCGTTTCGCCGTACTTGTCCGAAAACACTCCGACGAAGTTCTGCGCCCTTGCCTCTTCGAGCGTCATTTCGCGCATTACTACTTTGACGTCGGCTTTGATCTGTTCGTTTACAAGATCTTCAACCCTTCTGACTTCCTCGTCCGTCAGCTTTCTTGAAAAGTTGAAATCGAAACGAAGCCTTTCTTCGTTTATGTTGCTTCCCTTCTGCTGAACTTCGGGCGAGAGGACTATTTTAAGCGCGGCGTTCAGAAGGTGCGTTGCGGTATGGTATCTCGTAGCATTGACCGAATGGCTTTCAAGTCCGCCCTTGAACTGCCCCTTGTCCAAAACCCTGCTCTTTTCCCTGTGTTCACTGAACGCGGTCTCGAAGCCCTCTTTGTCCACCGTCAGCCCCTGTTCGCCCGCAAGCTCCTCGGTAAGTTCGAGAGGGAAGCCGTAAGTGTCGTAGAGTCTGAAAGCCTGCTTTCCGCCGATAACCGTTTCTTTGACGTAATCGGGATTGCTTCTTAACATAAACTCGTTTTTTCTTGCGATGGACTGCGTACATTTTTCAAACTCTCTGATGCCCTGCGCAAGCGTCGCTTCGAACCTGTCGGCTTCTTTCTTTATTTCGCTTAAAATATAATCCTGCTTTTCTCTGAGCAAAGGATAGGCTCCGCCGTAAATTCCGATAAAGATTTTTGCAGCGTTCAGCATTGCCGAACTTTCGACGCCTATCTGACGGCAGTATCTTATAGCTCTGCGCATAAGCCGTCTTAAAATATATCCTGCGCCCGTATTCGAGGGCAAAACGCCCTGTTCGTCGCCGATGAGCATAACCGCCGTTCTCGTATGGTCGGCAATTATGCGCATCGCCTTTCTGTCCTCGCCTCCGTCCGCGTATTTCTTACCGCTGAGTTTTTCCAGCTCTTCAATGACGGGAAGAAACAAGTCGGTCATATATCCGTCGGAAAGCCCGTTTAAAAACAGCAGCATTCTGTCGAAGCCGAAGCCCGTATCCACGTTTTTGTTTTCAAGCGCGGTGTAGCCCGTTTCAGTCTTTTTGTACTGCATATACACGTCGTTGCCGATTTCGACGTAGTCGTCGGGGAATACGGGATTTTTCTTTTCGGGATCGAGCGGATAGAACCACTCGTTATCGGGACCGCAGGGCGTGCCGACGGTGCCTTCCAGCTCCCACCAGTTGTCGCTCTTAGGCATAAAGAAAATATGTTCTTTTTTAATGCCGAGCTTTTCAAGGTATGCTGCGGTTTCGCCGTCGCGCGGAACTGCGGAATTGCCCTCGAAAACCGTAGCACAGAGCTTGTCCTTTTCAAGTCCGAAAACCGTAGTTAACAGCTCGAAGGTCCACGCCGTTTTTTCTTTTTTGAAATAGTCGCCGAGCGACCAGTTGCCCATCATTTCAAAAAAGGTGAAGTGCGAAGCGTCGCCCACCGCGTCGATATCGACTGTTCTTACACAGCCCTGAACGTTGCAGAGTCTTTTACCCTCGGGGTGAGTCTTGCCCAAAAGATAGGGCATCAGCGGCTGCATTCCCGCAACGTTGAACATAACGCCCGTACTGCCGTCGCCGATAAGCGAAACCGCGCCTATGTCCGTGTGTCCCTTGCCCTTATAAAACGAAAGCCATTTTTCTCTTAATTCGTTTGAAGTAATCATAATTTTATCCTACTTTTTATTGATTGTATATCCGTCTTTGCTGTCTTTGATTATATAACCGAGCGCGTCGATTTGCGCACGCAGAGCGTCCGCCTCCG
The DNA here is from genome assembly GCA_910583545.1 of uncultured Christensenella sp. Lineage (GTDB taxonomy): Bacteria > Bacillota > Clostridia > Christensenellales > Borkfalkiaceae > Coproplasma. Next base: position 95,431 of record CAJTXM010000006.1, read on the forward strand.
CCCAGTTTCTGTCTTGTTTTGCCTTCCAGCGTTTTTCCGCAAGCAAGCTCACCTCATTTGGAACGGTTCCGCTCTTTGCCTGCACTTCTGCAAGATAGCTTTCCGCGTCCTTTTTGAACAGACCCAACAGCGAATACGTTTCCCTGATTGCGTAAACGTCGTCTGCCGAAGAACTGTCGCCCGAAGCGAGCTTTTTCGAAATTTCCTTAAAATAGCCGAACAGATCGGAAAGCGCAAGCGCGGTATTGAAATCGTCGCTCATAACCGCGTCGAAGCGTTCGCCTATTTTCTTATTCCTGTCCGTGCCCTTGCCGAATTTTTCTTCCGTTTCCTCTATTATATTATAAAAGTACGTCAGATGCTTTTCGGCTTCGTCGAACACTCCGTCGGTCAAGTTGATATCGTTTCTGTAATTGGTCTGCAAAAGTGCGAATTTAACCGCCTCGTTGGTGTACTTTCTGAGCAAATCTTCCAAAAGCAGGCTGTTGCCCAAACTCTTAGACATCTTCTGTCCGTTGACTTTGATAAGTCCGTTATGCGTCCAGTATTTCGCAAACTGCTTGCCAGTAAGACTTTCGGACTGTGCAATCTCGTTTTCGTGGTGGGGGAAAATGAGGTCTTTCCCTCCGCCGTGGATATCTATCTGATCGCCGAACGCCGTGCGGTTCATCGCCGAACACTCTATGTGCCAGCCGGGGCGGCCCTCGCCCCAGGGCGACTGCCAGCGTATCTCGCCCTCTTTCGCCGATTTCCAGAGTGCGAAGTCGGCGGGGTTTCTCTTATCAATGTTGTTGTCCACCCTCACGCCGTCGAGCATATCTTCAACCGACCTGTTGGAAAGACAGCCGTATCTTTTAAAGCTGTCCACCGCAAAGTAAACGTCGCCGTTCTTTGCGGAATAGGCGTGTCCGCCGTCTATGAGCTTCTGAATAAAGTCGATTATATTTCCGATATTTTCGGTAGCTTTGAGCCAAAGCGTAGGTTCTCCGACGTCGAACTCCGCCATAATTTTATCTATTTTTTCAATCATATCGGCGGCGTACTTGTCCGCAGGTATGCCCGTTTCCCTCGATTTTGCGATAATCTTATCGTCGACGTCGGTATAATTGCGCGCATAAGTGACATCATAACCCTGTTTTTCAAGGAATTTGCGCATTATGTCGTAAATGAGCGCCTGATAGCCGTGACCTATGTGCGCCTCGCCCGAAACGGTTATTCCGCACGCATACATTTTGACCTTACCCTTTTCCAGGGGAACGAATTCTTCCTTCGTGCGCGTGAGCGTATTATAAATTTTCATTTTCTTTTTCCTTCAACTTGCGTTCGAGTTCTTCAATTCTGTTTTCGAGTGCGAACGAGCGTTCTCTCAGCGCGCATATTTCCTGTAAATACGGATCTACTTCCGCACAGGTGCGCTTGCCGTCAATTTTTACTATCCTTGCCGGAACGCCGACGACCGTTGCCTTTTCGGGAACGTCCCTTAAAACAACCGCGCCTGCGCCGACTTTTGCTCCGTCGCCGATATTTATCGCGCCAAGAATTTTCGCGCCTGCAGAAATAACGCAGTTTCTGCCGACAGTCGGGTGGCGCTTTCCGCTCTCCTTACCCGTTCCGCCAAGCGTTACGCCCTGATAGATTACGGTTCCCTCGCCCACTTCCGCCGTTTCGCCTATAACCACTCCGTGCCCGTGGTCGATGAATACGCCGGCGGAAATCTTCGCGGCAGGGTGAATTTCAATGCCTGTAAAAAACTTACAGGTTTGCGAAGCCATTCTCGCAAACAGCTTTAAATGCATTTTATACAGCCTGTTTGCAAAGCGGTGCCAGCTCAAAGCGTGAACACCCGAATACGTCAGCCAAATTTCAAATTTATTACGCGCGGCCGGATCGTTGGCTTTGACCGCATTTATATCCTGTCTTAATCTTTTAAAAAACATAAGTCATAATCCGCAAAATAAAATTTTCGCGGCTACTTTATTATTATATGTTTTATATCGTTTAAAATCAAGCAAAAACCGTTTGCTTACGGGTAATTTTTAAATTACGGAAATTTAACCTCCGTGTAAGAAATTCACAGTTTTTAAAATTATTTGTGAAAAACCGCATATCATATCCTTGACTTACCGTCTTATCTGTGATATTATAAAGATGCTGATTGCAAAAAATGTTATATTTTCACAGAGGTGAGATATGAAGAGAGAAAGAATCGAAGAAATTGCGGAAATTTTGGATAAGCGCGGTAAAATGACGCTTGAACAGCTTGAAGAAGTTTTCCCCAACGTTTCGCAGATGACTCTGCGCCGCGACCTTTTCCAGCTTGAAGAGGACGGACGCATTATCCGTATCAGAGGCGGCGCTATGTCGGTCAAAGAGGTTCAGAAAGTTTCGGGCGAAGAGTACACGAAAAAGACGACCATAAACACTGACGCAAAGATAATCATTGCACAGAAAGCGGCAAATCTTATCGACGCAAATTCGAGCGTGTTTCTCGACGGCGGTACTACGGCAATGTATCTTTCGAAAGAAATGCCCGACATCAAGTGCAATATCTTTACAAACGGTATAGCAGTTGCTATGGAGCTTGCGCAGAAAAAGAATATCAATATTACTGTTGTCGGCGGTCAGCTTATGCGCGACAACCTCTCCACCGCATCCCCCGCGGCAAAAGAGTACTTCGACAGAACGAATTTTGAAATTGCTATCGTTTCGGCTACGGCGTTCACGCCCGAACAGGGTTTCTCCTGCAACAGCCAGATTGAAAGCGAACTTCTCAAAAACGTATTCAAAAAAGCGCGCAACGTATATATGATGCTTGACAGTTCGAAGATAGGTAAAATAAACCCCTACACCTTTGCAAGGTTAGAAGATATAAACGTGCTTATCACCGACGATCATTTCCCGAAGGAATACAAGGACCTGTTCGAAAGCAAAGATATAGTTGTAATGTAAACTGCTCACTGAAAAATTAATTCTATTCTGCGAATTAATTTTTCCGTGATTTGGGAGGCTCTGCCTCCCTTTTTGCATTTTTAAGAGCAAACTTATTATATAAATGCAAAAATTCCCTCCGCTGAGGTTGCAAGCAACAAATTGAGACTTGCCGGCAAAAAGTGCGATTTTTGCCGCAAACATAATTAAAAAATACTAAAATTAAACGCCGATTAAATCGGCGTTTTTTTTGTGAACCTTTTTAGTCCGACCATTTGTGTTTATCGAGCGTTCTGTCTTTAATATCGTCGTAAAACTCGAAATACCGTCTTCTTATATCTTCGACGGTCATTTCTTTATCGAGCGGATTTAAAAGCTCTTCTATCTCTTCGGGCGAAAAGTCCGCAAGGGAAAATTCGCCGTCGTATGCCTGCGCAAGGCGCATTAAATCAAGTTTGGATATACTCACTATATCAACCTTTATTCTTTTTAGCTTCTTCAAGCATTTCAAGATACTTCGTCATATCGCAGTCCCTGTCGGAATAGCTGTAATAGTATTGCGTAGATGAGTCTGCCGTACCCGAAAAGCCTGAAATTTTGCCTTTCCATTTTTCGGAAACAGAATACATTCTGAAAAGCCCGTTTTTCCAGATGCGGAAAACTATCGAAAGTCCCGAAGTTTCATTATCGCCAACCCATTCGCAGTTATCCGAACCGTTTGCCTTTCTCAGCATTTTCAGCGAAGCAGGATCCCTGTTTGCAACGTCTGTATCAACGGATAAAAATACGATATATCCTTCCAGACCGTTCTCTTCGCTCTCGTCCTTTATGATTATTCCGGACTCAACAATATCTTCGGCAAGGATATTGATATTTGCGCGCATAGTTATATTTTCTTCGCCTGCAACAGCTTCAATATCTTCCGCAATCTTCTCCGGTTCGATATAGTCGGCCTTTACCATACGGATATCGGGCTCGCCCCAGTCGCTGCCGGTTTCCCAGTTACAGCCTAATATTTCAACGCCGAAAAGTTCGCTCTTTTCGCCCAGATGAATGTTACTGCCCTCTAAGCGGTAAAGCAAATCGGTTTTGTCGGTTATACGCGTCCTCGCGCTTTCGAAAGCGTCGCGGAACATACTGATAGTGCCTTCTATCTTGCTGACGTATTTGATTGTGTAATGATATCTGTAACCGCAGGTCTTGTCCGTTTCGTTGATTCTGAGATAATATTCCTGTTTTAATGCTGTAGCCGAACCCGCCGAAATGTCGGTGTCGCCTTCCTGTGTGGCAAAAAAGACGTATTGATCGAGCTGACGCTCGTTATAGCAGGCGTAAGCAAACAGCTTCGCCGCGACGTCTTTTCCCGTTTCTATAACTTCGGGATTTTCGTAATCTATCTCGTTATCTTCGGTAAGATGACTTTCGGCAACCGCAAAATATTCGTCGACAGCTGCCTGAGTGTACTGAGCATACGACGCTTCAAGTGTGGGCGCGACGTCGTTATCGAGCATAATGTCGCCGTGTTCGACGGAGACCGACTCGGCACAGCCGGCTATAAAGCACGCGGAAAGAAACGCCGACGCGGCAACTGCGGTTATACCAATGAATTTTTTCATAGCCCTTTTATTATACACTCTGCCTTTTGATTTAGCAAGTATATTTGCCAAATTGTAACAATTTTTTATTACAATTGAAAAAGACGCATTAAAAAATGCGTCTTTTGATTAAGTTTCGTAGTTATTGAGGTATTTTATCAACAGAATACTGTCCTGATAAGCGCCCTTTATGTTTTTAAAAGCTCTCGGGAAACGGCACATTGCCTTGAACCCGTATTCGGTGCAGAGGATGAACGCAGGCGTATTGCTCTCCAAAACAGTCGTTTCAAACTGTTCGTAAGCTACCTTGCCGGCAAAGTCAAACGCAAGCTTCATCAGCGACGAACCCAAGCCGATTTTGCGGAATTCGGGAGCGATGGCGATGGAAAGTGCGGCGCGGTGGCTTTCCTTTTCCTTGTCGGAAACTCTTGAAACCGAGCAGGCGGCAATCAGCTTTTTTTCGGAATAGACTCCTAACAGAATCTGCCTTTTTGCTTTTGCAAATTCCTTTATTTCCTTGCGCACCCTGCGCCTTTTCATTTCTTCGACTTCGTTAGGGTTCAACTCTAACATATCATTCTTGTCGTAGACTTCTTTCATAAATTTGAGATACTTGCCGGTTTCACCTACGGTAACGGTGTGCATCTCAACTTTTGTTCCGTTTTTGAGAGTCAACTCTCTTCCCTGCATTCTCATACGACGATTATAACATATAAAAAAATCAAATGCAATTATTTTTAAAATAATTGACGAAATTGATTTGGTGTTATATGATATAAATAAAAGAGGTCAATTATATGATTGAGTTTAGGGGAAAATTTGACGAAAGCGTAACCAACAATCTCAACAACAGAGTTTTAAAAAAATTTTGGTGGGTGTTTGCACTGGTCAGCGTGCTGCTTATATTTTTAGGTACGGTTACGTTACTGATAGCCATCGACGAGGGCGAAGACCTGTTCAACGGTATTTATCTTATCAGTTTCGGCGTACTTTTCTTCCCGCTCGTATTTCTCTTAACCAAAATAGTTCAGAAATTCGTCAATAAATCTATGTCGATAATGAGTTCCGACACGAGCGAAACTTTTCAGTTTTACCCCGACAGACTTATAATAACGCAGAAAAAGCAGGCGTACGGTGCGGAAGAAAGCGAATACGAATCCACAACCAGCGCGACGTACGCATATCTCTATTCGGCGGAAGAAACTTGCGACAGATATTTTTTAAGGATATCGAGAATGCAGTCGCACGTAGTCAATAAGAAAGATCTGACCGAGGGAACAATTGAAGAGCTGAATGAAATTCTTGCAAAAAATTTAGGTCCGAAATTCAAGAGAAAGAAAAAATAAGCTATAAAAAAGACCGCTTTAAAAAGCGGTCTTTTTTGATATTCTGAGTTTTAATCCGTTTCGGCGGACGGCAGGCTGACTGTTACCGTAAGTATTTTATCAGCGTATTCCGCACTGATTTCACCGCCTGATTTTTCCGCCAGAACCCTTGAAATTGATAATCCGAGTCCCGTTGATTCTCTTGCGTTTTCAACGGTATAAAACCTGTCGAACAGTCTGTGAACCTGAACTTCCGTAAGTTTTGTCGCGGTATTCGAAAAGGAAATTTCGCATTCTTTTGTAAGCGTTATACTCAAATCACCGTCGCTGTACTTTATAGCGTTACCCAAAAGATTTGAAAAAATCCGAGTGAGCGCGACGCGGTTGACGACGCGGTATACGGGTATTTCGGGCATAATTATCTGCGGCGTTATACCTGCCTTAACCAACGACGAATAGTGCGCGGCGATACATTCTTCGAGAACTGCGTTCACGCATAACCGTTCTTTGGGCGAATCGTAATCGGGCGAAGTTACGACCGAGTAGCGGAAAAGTTCCTCCGCGAGCTGTTTCAGAGTTTCTATACGGTTTACGATAATGCGCGTATAACGTTTTGCGTCGGCGCTCATCTTCTCCTTTTCAAGCAGTTCGAGATATCCGATTATAGCCGTAAGCGGAGTGCGCAGGTCGTGTGAAACGTTTGCAACGGCATTTTTCAGTTCCAGATCGCCGTGTTCGTATTTGAGGCGCAGACTGCGCAATTCTTTCAGCCTCAGATTAAGGTTTGCGGCAAGACGGCGGACGGATTTATCTCTGCCGTCAATGGTAATCAAACCGTTCGTATCGCCGTTCAGAATTTCATAAAATTCGGCGTCGATAGATGCGATATCTTTTTTAATCAGATAAATTTTCACGGCAAGAACCGAAGAAGCTATAAAAATCAATACACAGATTACCGACAGCCAAATCAAAATTATTTTCCGCCTATTTTATATTTTTTCCGTTGAATATAAGCGTACCTGTTACCGCACATATGATAAAAATCACAACCGAGTAAACGGACATAACCCATAACGGACTTGCAAGAGCCGTAATAAACTGAACCGACTGGCCTGCAAGGGAAGCGTTACTGAAAAATACCAGAATAGCTCTTTTAATTCCCGTCGGATAATGGGGGTTGGCTACATACTCCATTCCCTCCGCACCCTGCACAGCGTGGTACTGCGGCTGCATAAGATATGCACTTAAGACTAATCCTGCGATTATAAGCGTAAAGACAAGCACGATATTTATGGCGGTTGCGCCGGCTTTGTTTGAATAAACCGTACTTATCATCGTAAACAGCGAACAGAACGCAAGCAATGTAACGAAGCCTGCGACTAAAATCCGGACGGTTTCCGCATCAGGCAAACCGAGACACGGCAAACCGACTGTCAGTACGGGAACCATAAATGAAACGAACATAGCCGTTACACAAGCGATAGCGGTTATCAGGTTTGCAAAATAAACCGCATACCTCGAATGACCTATAATAAGTTTATTGCGTATCGTTCCGTCGCTGTATTCCGTGCCGAAAAACGTACTTATGAATACTGCGGCCGCCGCTTCGATGGGAACGGCGAATAAACGGAATGCGCTGTCGACGCCGCCTTTATTTGAAATCTGATTTATTACCGTAAACAGCGCAAAAACGGCACAGACCGCGCAAAGGCAGTAGAAAAGTTTGTTCTTTTTAATGCGTGCAAAATTTGCAATTAAGAGTTTACTCACCTGATTTACCTCCTACGAGATTAATGTAGAAAGCTTCGAGGCTCTCGTTGCGTTCGCATATTGAACGTACGCTGCAATTATTTTTGTACAGCTCCAACGCCAGTTCGGTAACGTTCACTTCGCCGAAAATTTCAGCTTCCGTATCGGATATAACAGCGTATTCCAAGCCGAATCGGTCAAGCGTACGGCTCAGCGTTTTAGTATCCGATACCGAAATTTCTATGCGCTTTCGGCAGGCCCGTTCAAGATCTTCGGCGCTCAGCTCTCTGACGATTTTTCCGCCGTCTATGAACCCGAAATGAGTTGCAATTTTGGAAAGCTCGTCTAAAATATGGCTTGAAATAAGCACGGTGATTCCGCGTTCACGGTTCAATTTTAAAATCAGCTCGCGCATCTCCACTATACCCTGCGGATCCAGACCGTTAATAGGCTCGTCCAAGATAAGAAAATCGGGGTTTCCTGCAAGCGCAACCGCAATTCCGAGCCGTTGCCGCATCCCCAGAGAAAAGTTTTTAGCTTTCTTTTTGCCCGTATTTTCAAGCCCCACCGTTTGCAGAATATCGGTTATTCCGTCAAAGTAAGGCATACCAAGAATGCGGTACTGCTCCTTCAAATTATCCTCCGCGGTCATTTCGAGATAGACCGACGGTGTTTCAACAACCGCACCCATTCTGCGACGCGCTTTCTCAAACTGCTTTTCGCCGTTCTTAGCGCCGTAGAGTTCAATCTCGCCGTCGGTGGGTTTCTGTAAACCGCAGATAAGGCGGATCAGCGTCGTTTTACCGGAACCGTTTTTGCCGACTAAGCCGTAAATACTGCTCTTCGGAACGTTCATCGAAAGTCCGTTTAACGCTTTGTAGTTGCCGTATTCTTTTTTTACTGCATTTGTTCGTAATACATATTCCATAATATATTTACCTCCCGTATTTGATAATTTGATTTTAACACGGAAAGGTAAAGAAATCGGTTAAAAAACGGTAAAGAAAAAGTAAAGATTTACGCGCTTTTGAGTTTGTAGCCTATGCCCCAAACGGATTCTATATAATCCCTGTCCGAAACGCTTTTCAGCTTTTTGCGCAGATTCCCGACGTGAATTTTCAACGAATTCTCAGTACAGTCGGGAGTATCATCCGCAATGCGTTCAAGCAATTCCGATTTTGTAGTCACGCGCGTACTGTTTTTAATGAGTATTTTCAAAATAGCGTATTCGGTTTTCGTCAGGCGTATTTCTTTGCCGTAAACGTATGCGGTGAGAGATATCAAATCTAAAGCGATGCCGTCAAATTCCAACGTATTTTCGGTATGAGTATAGTTTTTATTACGAAGCTGAACCGAAATCCGCGCAAGAAGCTCTTTCGTGTCGAAGGGCTTGGTTATGTAATCCGCCGCTCCGCCTAAAAGTACGCCGACTTTATCGTCAACATCGATTTTTGCACTGACTACTATTACGGGGATATCTTTAATTTGTTTCAGCACTTCCTCTCCGCTGAGCCCCGGAAGCATCAGATCGAGGAGTATTATATCCGGCTTATTTTTTGAAAGAAACATCACTGCTTCCGTCCCAGAATACGCGCGGAAAACTTTATAACCTTTCTTTAAAAGAACTTCTTCAAGCATACTGCCTATATATTGATCGTCATCGATAATAAGAATTTCTTTCAAACCCACGTCTCTCCATTATAAAAAAACATACCGCCGACGATTGCCGACAGCAAAATTATACTATCAATTCTGTTTTCAGTCAACAATTAGCTCAATAATTTTATCACCGTAAAGCGTAATCGCCAATTCTCGTCATCCGTTGCTGTAAAGTAACCGAAGTCAAAGCACTGCAACACGAAATTTCCATATTGCCTATACCCGTTATTCCGTCGTGAATAATTACGGAACCTGAAACGATTGACGAGAAATAACCCCGACCGATACGGTCGGGGTTATTCATTAAAATGCAGATTAATCTTTTTTCGCAATCAACGCGATTTTCGCAAGGAGTTCAAGTATTTCGAGATAAAGCCAGATAAGCGTAGTTACGAGCGAGAACGCCGCAAGCCACTCGTATTTTTTATCCGCATTGTATTCGACAAGGCGCTTCATATTGTTAAGATCAACCAAAATCATAAACGAAGCCCAGAGTATCATTACCGCGCTTATGGCAAGCTGAACCCAGATATTGCTCATAACCGCTTCGAACGCGGGCACGAACAGCGATAAAATGTAGCCCAGACCTTCCAAAAGAATAATGCTGATAAAGGAAATGAGCACAAATTTTACGAAATTACCCGAAAGCTTCTGACCAAGCAAATTGAATACCAAAAGCGAAACCAGAAAAACAATGCAAGTTCCTATGAACGCCATAATTGCAATTCCGGGCAAAAGCAGATCGAAAAGTGCGGAAATAACTCCCATTACAAGTCCTTCGAGCACGCAGTAAATTATGCCTAAAACGCCTGCCGTTTTAGGAAAAAACATAATTACGAACGAAATTATTATAAGAGGAATCGCCGAAAATGCAAGTATCATTATAAGCGTAAACAACGCATCCTCGTTATCAGTGCTTATAAAATAGTTGAGTAACACTGCGCTCAATATCGCCGAAATTATCGTTACCGCGCATAAAACGACCGACTTCCACGCCATTCCCTTCATTGAAACTATCGCGCTGTCTTCCGCTGTATATTTTCCGTTTTCACTGCCTTTGACGACGCGTCTTAAATTAGGATTACCGTTTAATGTCATTATTACACCTCCGTTTATAGGTATTTATATTATATCATATTAATGAAAAAAAATCAAATATTTTCTATTCGGAAATTCCTAAAAGATAATCGGCGGTAACGTTGAAACACTGAGCGAGTTTTTTAACGTAACTTGCCTTCGGCTCATTAACTTCGTTTTCCCAAAAAGATATAACGGCATTAGTAACCCCCATCATTTTGGCTAATTCAGGCTGAGTAAAACCTCGCTCTATTCTAAGTTCTTTAATTCTTTTTCCTAAGTCTTTCATATTTAAAATATTCCTATTCTGAAATACCTAAAAGATAATCAGTTGTAACATTAAAAAACTTAGATATCTTTTCCAAAGTTTCAAAATCAGGTTGACGAAATCCTGTTTCCCAACTACTTATACTTCTTTGGCTTACTTCTAACTTTTCAGCAAGTTCTTTTTGCGATAAATTGTGATAAACTCTTAACTCTTTAAGTTTTTCTTTAAATAGTATCATAATTAAATTATACTACTAACTGAACTAAATTACTTGACTTAGCTCATTTAGAGCTATATAATTATTATATAAATTAAATATCGAGGTGACTATGAAAAGTATGATTGATGAAATGATATTTCAAAACAGTATATTTATGGATAGCATTAAAAACGGAAAAGAATACGATACGATTATGCAGGAAAGGGATAAAATTTACGAAAAGCTTGTAAAAACACTCGACAATGAACAGTGCAAATTGCTTGAAGAGCTTGTCAACAGTCATATACATCTTGAAGCCGAGTCAAATGATTACAATTTTGTTATAGGCTTTAAATCAGCCGTAAAACTTATAATTGAATGTTTTGAAACGTGATAGCCCCGCAAGAGAAATACTGACATAACAAAAATAGAGAGTACATTTGTACTCTCTATTTTTGTTGAAATCCGGCAACTACCTATCCTTGCGGGGCATTATACCCAACTACTTTCGGCGTAAACGAGCTTAACTTCTGTGTTCGGAATGAGAACAGGTGGATCCTCGTTGCTATCGCCACCGGAATGGCTATATTACAGCTATAGCTGTTATATATAATTTTTTACCGTGAAGACAGCTCCACGTCACAAAAATATACGCTTAACCGCATATTTATGCACTTTCCAAGCCTCGCTTTTCCGCAAAAACCTGTAATATAACAGGCGAAGAAACGCGTTCGTTTCAAAGCCTGACAACTGCAAAGTAATAAAGAAAGGATGAAACGAGGGAGGAAGTTAA
>CAJTXM010000007.1 GCA_910583545.1 uncultured Christensenella sp.
GGAGGTTTTTATTTGCAACGCTTCCGCTTCTTTTTTGCCTCCCGCATAGCGGGAGGTTGTCTTTTAACAACACACAGCCGAACGGGTTACCCCGTTCGGCTTTATTAAACTTCTTGACAACCATAGCATATTATGGTATAATTAAGCCATAATAAATATATAAAAAGAGGAGTAAAAAATTATGCAAACGTTACCAAAAATTTTACCTATAAACGAACTGAAAAATACCGCGCAGATTTCTCAAACCTGCAAAGAAAGTCAGGTCCCCATAATCATAACGAAGAACGGATACGGTGAAATGGTTTTAATGAGTCTTGAATTATACGAGCAGACAATAGCCAAAATGCAGGCTGCGCTGTTGATCAACGAAAGTCTTAGCGACGTTGAAAAGGGCGCAAACCTTATCGACGGAGAAAAGTTTTTTTCTTCTATGAGGGAAAAATATGGCAAATGAATTTGATTTGCTGATTTCTCCGAGAGCGGCGGAAGATTTTGAAAGTATATTCGATTACGTAAGTATCGAATTATGCAACGGAACGGCAGCAAATTCGCTTGTTGACGAGTTTCAAAAGGCATTAGAACGTGTATGCTTTATGCCCGAAAGCTGTCCGAGAGTAAATAACGAATACGTAAACGATAAAAATTTGCGCAAATTATTAGTGAATAATTACATAATTTTCTATAAAATAAACGAAGAAAATCAATCCGTCGAGGTAATCAGAGTTTTGTACGGTATGATGAATTTCAAAGATATTTTATAATTTAAAAGGCGGAGCTGAAAGCTCCGCCTTTGTTATTAAGTGTTCATAAAATTGTTTGCAAGGCTTCGCATAAGCGAAGTGAAGCCCGACCAGAATTTCGGAATTTTGTCAAGCTCGGCATACACCGCGTTTTTCATCAGTTCATAGTCGCTTTTTAAAACCGAAATAACAGAACCTTCCGCACTGCTGTCACCGACTGCAATTCCGCCGCGCGCAACGTCGCCGACTGCAATTATACTGCCGTAAGCAAATCCTCCGCACGAAAACGCCCCTACCGCGCAACCGCCTATCGCCAGCGCTCCGACGGCAAGTCCGCCGAAGGCGATAAAACCTATTGCCGCTCCGCCGAAAGCAATCAGCCCTGCGGATATGCTTGCAATTGAAACAAGCCCCAGACAGAGACAGCCGAAAGCCAAAACGCCCAGACTTAAAGGCCCGACCGATACCACTCCGACGGAGACGAGCCCGACCGAGAAAAAGCCTTTTGCAACTCTGCCCAATCCGATATTGATATGCACGAGCGGAAGTTTGCCTATATGCGTTTTGCTTGTATATTCGAAATAGAAATTTTTAAAATCGAAAAACAAGTTTCCGCCCGTTTCACTTTTTTCGTTTGACGGCTGTTGTTCGCCGTAATTTAAAAGATAGTCGCAGCTCACACCGAAGAGACGGCTCATTTTCATTAAAGTATCCGTTTCGGGAAAAGCCAGATCGCCTTCCCACCTTGAAACCGCCTGACGCGTTACGTTAAGCGTTTCGGCAAGCTCAACCTGCGTCATTCCTTTTTCTTTTCTGCATTTCGCTATTTTTTCACCCGTGGTCATCTTTACCCTCCATTGCAATTATTATACAGCAACGAAACGTGTTTTACAATATATCTACGGTTTCATAGCGTAACTTTCAAATTGCTTTTGCAAAAAAAACGGCGTTTAACGCCGTTTTTTTATCAATCTATAATTGTTTGATTTCTGTATATGCCATTACGAAAGGGCCCGTGCCCTTTGCGTCGTTTTCAACGACGGGCTCGGAAATATAGTACTCAAACGTGCCGTCGCGCTTTTTATTGGTTTCGGGTCCCAAGCCTGCCATGAGGCAGATTCCGCCCAGATTGAGTTTGCCGTCGGTTTCCGTAAGATAGGCTTTGCAAATGCCGTCGAAAACTTCCCTGCCGATTTCGCCGAACCGCTTATCGACCGCGCCGAGTCTTGCGCCCTTCATCATTGCGTACGCAATCATTGCACTGCCCGACGTTTCGAGGTAATTTCCCTCTCTCTCTCCCTGATCGACGACCTGCCAGAACATTTTTTTATCTTTATCTATATACTGCTTCAAACCGCCGATCGTTTCTTTGAAAATTTTAACAAGCTTATCCTTGTGCTCTTTTGCGCTGTCGGGCATATAGCCGATTACGTCTATAAGCCCCACGGTGTACCAGCCGATTGAACGGAGCCAGAAGCTCTTTGAAAGTCCGTTTTTACCGCACCAGAACGCCGACTTGGAGTAGTCCCAGCCGTGATAGTAAAGGCGTTTTTTCTTATCGTACATATTGTCGTAAACGTTTTGAAACTGATTTACAATATCGGAAAAATTCTTTCCGCCGTTGAACTCCGCCTCGTATCTCGTATAGAAAACCTGAGCCATATACAGCCCGTCAAGCCAGACCTGATCGGGATAAATTTTCTTGTGCCAGAAATTGCCCGTTCCCGTTCTCGGTTGGGTTTTTAACTGAGAATACAGTAATTCAATTGCTTTTTTATACTTATCTTTACCCGTTTCGCGGTATAAATCAAAAAGTACTCTGCCTTCGTTTATATTATCGACGTTGTAAGTTTCAAGCTCGTAGCCGCGGATACTGCCGTCGTCAAAGACGTAGTAACCGACGAACTTATCGATAAAATCAATATACTTTTTGTTTCCCGTCTGTCTGTAAATGGTATACAGCGAGGTCATCATACAGCCGTCTATGTAATTCCAGCCTGCCGGCTTGCCGTGATTGATATTCTCGATATTCCATACAGGTCTGTCGGGAGTAGTGTCCTCGATAAGACGGTCGATGTATTTATCGATAACAGCGTAATTTGTCATATTCACTCCTTTACAAGCTCCCCGACGTCCTTTAAAATGATCTCTTCGCCCGAAACGTTGTCGAAAGTGACGTTTTTGAGAATCAGTTTTTCAACGTTGTCTGCGTAAATTCCCTCGCGGCAGTGTTTTTCAACGCGCAGCGCCATTGCAGGAAGGTCAGGCTGTGCGTCGTTTTTGAAGCCGAAGCTCACGTTTTCTATCCTGATTTCCTTTATGGGAAGTTCGGCAAGTCCGTCGAAATACGCCGCCATAACTTCGCAGTCCTTACATTCGATATCCTTAAAAGTGAATTTGCCCATATACGGTGTTCCGTCGTCGACGGGGATATTTTTATCGTGCGCCCAGACAAATTCGGATCTGCCGTCGGGATCGCAGAAATAATACATATTTATGACGAGCGGAGTTTTGACTCCGATCATTTTAATATTTTCGAAGCATACGCCGTCTATTATTCCGTCCTTGCCCCTTCCGCGCCTCGATTTTATTCTGAGTCCGCGGTCGGTGTTCATAAACAGGCACTGCCCGACGGTAAGCTCCTTAACGCCTCCGCTCATTTCACTGCCTAAAACTATTGCGCCGTGTCCGTCGCGGAACAAATTATTCCTGAGCGTGTGGCGCGTTGCAGGCGTTTTATAGGTTTTACCCATATACAGCTTTCCGCTCTTTATCGCGCAGCAATCGTCGCCGACGCTGAATTTACAGCCGATTATGCGGACGTTGTCACAGCTTTCGGGGTCGAGTCCGTCGGTATTCGGCGCGTTTGCAGGGCACTTAACGCCGATATCGTAAAAGGCAAGATTTTTCGAAAAAAACGGATGCAGATTCCACGACGCGGAATTTCCCGTCCTGACGCCGTGAAAAGTAACGTTTTCGCACTTATTTAAAAACACGAGTCGCGGACGCGCGATTTTTCTGCCCTTCGGCGTGGCCCACCAGGTGGAATTGTCGGCATTGCCGTTTATAAAGCCCTCGCCGACGATGCGGATATTTTTCTGCCTGTATGCGTAAATAAGCGCCTGACGGCAGTCGTACGGGTCGCCTTCCCAGCTTGCCGTTATCTCTTCTTTGCCGTCGGCGACCGTCCTTGCAGGAATAACGGGATAGTGCTCTTCGACCGTGTCGCCTAAAAGCGTCGCGCCCTTTTTCAGCTCTACCGTAATATCGCTTTTAAGCGTAAGCGGACGTATAAGATAGGTGCCCTCGGGCACTTCAACTCTTCCGCCCTTCGGGCAGGCGTCTATTGCGCCCTGAACCGCAGGGGTGTCGTCCGTCCTGCCGTCGCCCTTTGCGCCGAAAGCTTTTACCGAAACAACGCCCGTTTCCTTTTCGGTGACGAAAGTCACCTTACAGCCGTCCGCGCCTGCCGTAACGGTATATTCCGTATCGGGCTTTAAGTTGAAGAGTGAAAACACGTTCGTATCGCGCTCGGCATCTTCCTCAACGCCGTTTACCGTCACTTTATATTTTTCGGGACTGTAATAGGGTTCTGAATTGACAAGTTCGAAACACGCCGAAACGCCTGATACAAATAATAATTTAAACATCCGAAATCACCGCCTTTCTGTGTTTTTTTACTAAATGAACGATTAAATCTTTTACGCCGATAAATGCCATATCGACTATAAGCACTATGAGCGCCCAGCTCATAGGTTCTATATGCAGAGTGAACATAAACTCGTTTATGAACAGATATACGAAGTTGACTAATACGGCAACGCCTATATAGTACAGCACGTTCGTAAAGAAAGTCCAGTATGCCTTGAACGGAAACGGGAACATCATATAGTCGTTATATTCGCGCCTGTCCGTTTCCATAAAGTGAAACAAAGGATTAATAAGCACGTCGGCGCCAAGACCTAAGACGATGCCGTCCAGCAGCATTAAATCGGCAGGCGCGGAAATTATTGTGCCGAGACCCATATTGACGAAAAAGCAGACCATTCCCGCCGCCCACCATTTGACGAAAAGCGCCTTTAAAAACGCAGGAATCCTGCTTAAAAAGTCGGTACGGTAAGGGTTGAAATTCTTTTCCGTGCCCTTTCCCTCAGTGCCCGTGCAATCGGATATTTTCATCGACACATCGCCGAATTCCGACGTGTCCTCGCCTTTGAGCGCGGCAACCAGCTCGTCGACCTTATCGATTTTTAAGTCGTAAAAATCTTCTATCGTAGTTTCTTTGATTTTCTTTTTCTTAGCCATAATCCCACTTAAGCTCACGAAAATTTTTAAGATTGATTTCTGTTAAAATAACCGACAAAATTTAATTTTGCCGGTTATTAAACGATTTATAAATTTCTTATTCCTCTTCGATATCTATTCCTCCGCTCATAGTTTCGGTAGCGGATTCAAGCTTTTTCGACGTGTTTATCTTTTTGATCAGTCTGCCGTAAACGGGCAGAAGCGCAAATACTACCGCCGAAACGCACAGCAGAACGATATGAGCAATCATATACGGCTGGCCGGGTTCGACTTTCAGACTCAGCGACGAGCCGACGCCGTTAAACTCGATACAGTTTTCCATCTGAACGTAGTAGACGATATCGCACGCGAGTATTCCTGCAAGCATTGCAAAAACCAGAGCTATAAAGAATATGTTCGGTTTTTTGCGCTTGGGGAACGCGTTTAAAAAGCTTACCAGAACCAAAAGCGACAGCAGCGTGGAAATAAATATGCATATGCCCGTTGCCTTCGTTCTCGCGTCGTTGAACGATGCCGCTATTGAGCCGGAGAACTTATACAAAAAGAGCATAAAGCATACCGTAGTCAGCGCAAGCACGATAAGCGGAATAATCTGAGGCTTTACCTTTAAAGCGACAACCTTTTTACGGAACCATTCTTTGACTGCAGACAAGGCTTTGCCGCCTGCCGAAGGCTTCACTTCGGGCTGAGGTGTTTCAGGTTGCATTTCATTCAAAACTTCTTCCGGCATATTGCCCTCCTTACCTTATCGCCCTGCCGTATTCGGCAATAACTTCTTCGCCCTTATCGTTCACCGAGGTTTTATTCGGCTCGAAGAAATGCGTCATTTCGGGGTCGAAACCGATGCCGATTTCGTCGCCGTTCTTATAGTTGCACCATTCGGAGAACTTGCAGACGACTATCTTTTTATCGCAGATCTTGCCGTGAACGAGGGTGTTCATTCCGAGGTTTTCGTTATTCGTAACTTTAAGCTTTACACTTCCGTTCCTTGTGATATTTTCGGGACGGCAGCCCATAATTACGGGCTGTCCCTCGTAAGCTTTCAAGGTTTCTTTCTGTTTGTCGTTCAGAGGATACCCGAACAGATCGCATACAAATTCGCCCTTTTCGATTTTGCCTTCGAACATATTCATAGGAGGAAGTCCTATAAACGTTGCAACGAAAGTGTTTTCGGGCTTTTCGTACAGATCGATAGGCTTGCCTATCTGCTGAACGTGACCCATAGACATACAGACTATCCTGTCCGCAAGCGTCAGAGCCTCGGTCTGGTCGTGAGTGACGTACATCATTGTCGCTTTGAGCTTTTTATGCAGAAGCATTATCTCTCTGCGCATCGAACCGCGCAGCTTTGCGTCGAGGTTGGAAAGCGGTTCGTCGAATAAAAATACTTTGGGGTTTCTGACTATCGCTCTGCCCATTGCAACCCTCTGACGCTGTCCGCCCGAAAGCTGTTTGGGTTTTTTGTTGAGCTGAGTCTTTAAATCAAGGATTTCGGCAGCCGCCATAACTTTGCGGTGAATGACCTGTTTGTCCTCCTTCCTCAAAGTAAGCGAAAAAGCCATATTTTCGTAAATAGTCATATGACCGTACAGCGCGTAGTTCTGGAAAACCATTGCTATATCTCTGTCCTTGGGCGGAAGACGCGTACAGTCCTTGCCGTCTATGGTGAGCTTGCCTGCCGAAATATCTTCAAGCCCCGCCACCATTCTCAGCGTAGTTGACTTTCCGCAGCCCGACGGGCCTACGAGCACTATGAATTCGCCGTCGTTGATATCGAGGTTGAAATCATATACCGCCTGAACTCCGCCGTCGTATATTTTGTCTAAATGTTCGATCTTTACGTCAGGCATTGGGCGCCTCCTCTGCAACTTTCTCCGTTTCGGGGGCAGAAACCTGCGCCGTCGTCTCGTCGGCTTTGTCAAGTTCTTTAAGCGTAGCTTCTACCGAAACTTCACCGCTTTCTATTTTCTTTTGGAAATTTTCAAGATTCTTCGAGCGGATGAAACCTATCACCGCCGAAGCTATTACGCACGCGCCCGATCCCGCAAGACCGACGGCAAGAATTGCAAACGTGCCCATCGAAAGCACGGCTCCGCGGTATTCTATGTCTGCAAGTTTGACGTACGCCGTTTCGGTTATTCCTGCCAGAGGAAGCCAGAAGATACGCACGAACTGCATTACGCCGAGAATTATCTGAACGTAAAACATTTTCCTGTCGTAATTTTTGACCTGTTCCGAGCAGAGAAAAATAACCAAAAGGAAGATAAGATTATACACTACGTCTATCGCAATGGGCCAGCGGTAGTAATAGTTTTCGTTTTTGACCTGCGCGTACAGAAAGATAAAATAGACGCAGGCAAACACTATGCCGAAAAGAGCAAGCGACGAGCCGAGTTTATTCTTCTTGTAGCGCTGAATGTCGTTTTGTATTACGGGATTTACATCTTTTTTCATACCGACGCACCCCCTTCGACAGCTTTGCTTCCGCCGTTCAATAACTTCTTTTCACCGCGCATCAGAAGAATTTTCCATACGAGGTTGAAAACAAGTATCAAAGAGGCGGTCAATATCAAAGCGTAGACCACAAATCCCAGATCGAACCAAAGCGTCGATTCCGAATAATGCGCACTTTCGGGCATATTTTCGATATAAAATTGCTGGGAAGCGTACCACGCGTCAAAGTCAACGTTTAAAAATTTGCTTCGCCACGAAGCGTTTAATGCCATAAGCACTATCGACATAACTATATTCGTGCCGGCGCACGCGCCTATAGCAACGTAGTTAGAGATATAGTAATTTCTGCGCTTATTGCAGGCGGTAACGTATAAAACAACCGCCAGAAGTACCATTA
Organism: uncultured Christensenella sp.; assembly: GCA_910583545.1. Lineage (GTDB taxonomy): Bacteria > Bacillota > Clostridia > Christensenellales > Borkfalkiaceae > Coproplasma. The sequence continues at coordinate 7,897 of CAJTXM010000007.1, forward strand.
CGATACCGCAATACATCAGTGTATTGTTAAACGGCTGAATGAGTTCGTATAGCTTATAGTCGTATTTGCCGTCTGCCGCAGTGAAAGTGGAAACGAACTGCTCTTCGCTTCCCTGCTCGATCCTTCTGTTCTGACCGAGTTCCGCCATACTGCCGGAAAGATAAAAGAAAGCATACGCCAGACTTAACGCTCCCAATATGAGCATTACAAGGCATAAGTACTTTTGAAATTTCATTTGGGTTTTCATCTATAATCCCCCGATAAAAATGTTTTTCGGGGCGCCCGCCCGAAGACGGGCGCCCTTAAAACGTATTCTGAAAAGTATTATTTTACGATTTTTACCGCTTCGTCCTGCTGGTTGTAGTCCTTCGTGAAGCCGTTGAGGATTATCCAGTTCATTATCGAGAAGAAATCTTGACCCGAACCCGTTCCGGTTATCTTCTTTAAATGGCTCTGCGAAGCCGCTTCGAGAACGTTTGTTACCTTATCGGAAGATACGGGAAGGCTTGTGGGAACTACCGTGTACCAGTAAGTGTCCGCTTTGATATCAAGCGTCATTCCCTTGATAGTGCCGAGTGCAAGGCCCGTTCCTACTTTGCCTGCTCCGACCTGTCCCATCTTGGAAGTGAGCTGGTTTTCGAACGACTGATCCTTTACGCCTACGGGAAGGGTAGAACCGATAAGCGTACGCGCATAAGTCGTAAAGCTGAGCGTACCGCCCGAAGCCGTCTTGTTGTCTGCTAATTTCCAGCCGTGTACGGGCAGACCCTTGAAAGACTTGTAGAGGTTATCCGTTATGGTCGGCGTATAGTTGCCCTTATAGTAAGTTCCGGCATATTTGACGCCCTTGTAGGTGAAGTATTCGCCTGCCGCTACGTCCGCCGAAGTCGCAATATCGTTATACCAGAAACCGCCCGTACCTTCGGCGTCGGAAGCCATAGGTCCGAAAGTGGATACTATCTGTCCGTCGTCGGAATAGAGGAAGTCGACGAGCTGAATAGCCGCTTTGAGCTTTTCTTCGTTGCCCGCGTCTGCGAGTGCGCCGTTAAGTCCGAGACCGCTGACCTTAGTCGAACGCCAGCTCTCCGTGAAGCGGAAATATTCGTCTGCCGTAATATTGCCGTCCGCGTTGACGTCCCACTTGGAAACGGGAGTAACGACGGGTGCGAAGTAGTAGCCCTTAGGCGCGTCTTTACCGGTGACCTGAGAATCTTCCACTGCAAAGCCGTTGAGCGTCTGAGTCTGCGAATAATCGTACATCATCATTGCTTCGCCCTTTGCTTTGGTATTGAGGCCTGCGGTATAGCCGAAATCTTTACCGCCCGAATAGTCGCCGACAAGACCTTCCTGCTTTAAAAGGTTGAGGCGTGCGCACGCCGCAAAGAATTCTTCGCTGTTGCGCGCATCCTGAAGTTTGCCGTCTTTGTCGATATAGGTGTATTCGTAACGGGAATCTGCGCCTCTTACACCGTAAAGCTGGCTTGCAAGGCGTACCATATCGGGAGTTCTGTCGTTCTGTCCCGAACGGGGAACGATGCCCTCTACGGGGATATCCTTGTTACCCGTAAGATTTACCTGATTTGTCTTTGCAACTCTCAGAAGAGCGGCAAGATCGTCTGCATCCCAGCAAGCGTCGTATCCGTTGAAGAGATCGGAACGCGTAGCATAGTAAGCAGTGCCGTCTTCTTTCTGATAGCATACGTCGATATATGCGCGGAATAATTTTGCAAGCTTGTCGCCGGTAACTTCGGGGTTAGCCGTTATTGCCGCGTTCATTATGTCGACGATATTTCCGCTTGTACCGCTGTATGCGGAACCTGCAATGTCGTTATAAGCTTTGCCGAGGGGCTTAGTCGTATCCTTAGCCGCAGCCAGAGCGGCATCGTAATTCTTGACGATATTTACTTTGCCCGTTCCGTCAGCGTTGGTGCTTTCGACGGTAATTTTACCCGTCGTGCCCATAAACGATTCTACTTTGACTTCAGCAGCGCAGGCGCTGTTGAAAGCAGAAGCTCCGCTTGCAGGCAGTACAGATGTTTCGTCCAAAAGCTTTTTAACCCAGTCCTGACGCATAATGCAGTATCTTTCGATATCGTTGTTACCGTCGAAATAGGGTGCAACCAAAATTGTCTTGCCTTCGCCCGTAGTCGTGTTCATACCAGACTGTAAAAGCGAGAGATAAACGACGGGGTTAGCTTCGAGGAATTCCTTGAAGTGGGGCATATAGTCGAGATAGTCTGCAAGGTTGAGGATTTTGGTGCCGGCACTTGCGGAAGCCACCGCAACCGAAAGGTCGGTCGTAAACAGATCGGTCCCCGCATAGCTTGCGCCGCTTTCGCCCTTAATTATATTGGTAAGGTTGTTACTCGTCTTCCAGCCCTTGTAAACGTCGTTGAATTTGATATTGAGATCCGTTCCCATCTGCTTCCAGGCAGGTTTGAGATCTCCGTCCGTGTAGCTGTTACCGTCGGGCATCTTGATAGTAGCGCCCAGATCCTGATAGGAAGTCGAAACGGATTTTTTGTCGTGTCCGACCGCAATATTTAAAGTGACGTCCCCTCTCGAATAAGCGGAGTATTTCAGACTTCCGTCCGTATTGCGCACACCGTACAGGTCCTTGGTTTCGGTTTTGCCTGCGCCGCTTGAAAGGTAAGTCCAGTAACTTTTCGCCGTTTCCCAGCCTTCGGAATTGACTGCGTTTCTTACTTCGATACCGCTCGCTTTCATATGCGCGAGAATACCTGCAGCACCCGAATCACCGGTGGGCTTTTTGTCATCGTTACCGTCGTCGCACGCGGTAAACCCGACAGCCATCGATCCTGCCATAACGAGCGAAACCGCTCCTGCGGCAATTTTTTTGAATTTGTTCATCTTTTTCTCCTTATTTTATTTATAATAAAATTTTTATTATTTCAAATTAAATACGTTTGCGGCAAAAATCACACTTTTTGCCGGCAAGACCCTATTTGCGGCTTCGCCGCCTCAGCGGTGTGAATTCGCAAGATTATATATCTGTTTGCCCTTAATATCTTGCGAAGAGCGGCAGAGCCGCTAAAATTCACGGGAAATTTTTGGCGCAGAATAGCCATAAATTTTCGTGAGCCTTTTTTATTCCTTTACGCCGCCCATATTTACGCCCTTTGCGAAGTATTTCTGAATAAAAGGATAAATCGCAAGTATGGGAATTACGGCGCAGACGACCATTGAATAGACTGCGGAAGTTGCCGCATAGTCGTGCGAAGCCGACCAGTTTTCAATAGCTTCGACGTCGGGCTTGGCGTCGGGTCCGCGCGATATTTCTGTGAATTTTCCTATATAGTCGCGGATATAGACCTGCACGGGCCAGGAGGCGGGTTCGTTCTGCAACACCTTGTAAGCCCAGAAGTAACCGTTCCAGCGCGAAATTCCGAAGAAGAGCGCGACCGTCGCAATCGTTGCTTTACTCATAGGAATATACACTTTGGTAAGTATCTGCAATTCGGTAGCGCCGTCGATTCTTGCGGCTTCCTCTATTTCGGAAGGCACGCCCTCGAAAGCGTTTCGAAGGAGTATTATGTTGGTTGCGTTCATACCCATTGCAAGAACGACCGTCCACTTTAAGTCGGTTATGCCGATATCGGCGAAAATATCCTTCGTGGCCATATAGTTTTCAAACTGGGGAATTATACCCGCCGAAAACCACATAGTAAATACGAGGAAGAAGTTGAAGCCCCTGCGTCCCAAAAGCCTTTTCTTCGAAAGCGCGTACGCGCCGAGCACCGAATAGCCCAGAGCCCAGATGGTTCCGAAGAAGGTTACGAACATTGTGTTGGAATAGTTTATCCAGAACATATTGTCCGTAAGCACCGCCTTAAACGCGCTTCCGCTTATACCGACGGGCCATAAAATTACGCTTCCCTTATTTACCGCGTCCGCAGAGCTGAACGCCGCCGCAAGCGCATAAATCAAAGGATATACGCACATAAGCGCAAAAATTATAAGGAAAAAGTAAGCGACTATTCTGAAAATAAGCTCTGATTTTTCTGTCTTTCTTTTCATTGCCCTTTCCCCCTTAATACAGCGACACGTCGGAAGCTTTTTTCGCGATTGCGTTTGCGCCGAGAACCAGAATCATACCGATGAGGTTGTTCAGCATTTCGGCGGCTTTACCTATCGACTTGAACTCTTTGCCGTACGTCGGATTCGAGCCCCAGTCGTTTGCCAGCGTCGAAACGACGTCCGCAACCTCGTAGTTGCTGTCCGTACCGCCGGCGTTGTCGCCGAGAAGCAGGAATATCTTTTCGTATCCTACGGAAAGGAGTCCGCCTATCTTCATAATAAGCATTATGACCACCGTCGAAAGTATGCTCGGAATTACGACGTAACGCATCTGCGCCATCTTACCCGCGCCGTCTATCTGCGCCGCCTCGTAAGAAGTCGGCGAAACGGCGATTACCGCCGCAAAGAATACTATACTGTCGTAACCTGCGTGCTCCCACAGATCGGATATGATATATATCGCACGGTAATATTTTGTAGTGTAAATAAGACCGCCCTTGACCGCGTCGTCGCTTGCGCCGAAGACACCGAACAGCTTTGAAAGAAGTCCTGCGGACTGACCGTTTGTGGTTTCGGGTCTCAAAAGCACCAGAAGAAGTGACGTGACGATAACCGTCGAGAGGAATTTGGGCAGATACACGCAGACCTGCATTACGCTTCTTGCGATATTCGAGCGGACTTCGTTGAAGAACAGAGCGAGTATTATCGGCATAGGGAAACCGAACAGAAGTCCGTAAAACGCGGTGATGAAAGTGTTTCTGAACGCTCGCCAGAACTTATGGCTTTCGGGCCCTGTGAAGAGTTCCTCGAAGAATCTTACACCCGTCCACGAAAAGGTATCTGCGTGCAGCAAATCGCCCGTGTTCGGATCTTTGAAACAGCCTATAAGCTCGTACATAGGCATATACTTCCAGAAGAAATATACAAGCACCATCGGAATGAGCATTGCGTACAAACGCCAGTCTTTCAGAATTCCGAAGCCCGTGCTCCTCCATCTGTTCCGCTCAGTTTCGTCCCTTACCTGCTGTTCGGGCGCCATTGAGTAAGTACCCGTAGTCTCGTCGTAGATAAGGAAGTCGTCACATTTGAGTTTGAACATCAAATTTTCCTCCACGTCGCTTAAAAAGATTTTAAGCAATTATTCGTAAAGCGTTTTCACGCCGATTACTTTTAAAGTTTAACGTTCGCGCGTGTACGCGCGAACGAAGGGCAAGCCCTTCCTATTTGTCAAGCCCGTCGTCCCAGCGTTTGAGAATAGACAGCGATTCTTCGTCTATCTCCACGGGCTCGTCCCCGAATTCGTCGCGGCGCGCAAGCTCTTTTCTCTCTTTGTCCTGTCTTAGAAGATAATGTTTCTGATCTTCGAACATTCCGTTAAGGCGGCGCAGAATCATAACCGTGACAACCGCCATCGCAAACGAAAGCGCGCCGTATACGCCCAGCCCGAAATTTCTGCCTGCAAGAGTTAAAAAACTTTCGCCGAAACACACCCCCGCGACCGTAAGCGCGAAATTGACCGACACCCAGCCGGTAAAAACGTACAGAAGCGAAAAATACCACTTTGTGCGTATTCTCTCCTTGCCTAAAAATTTAGTCAGAAGCAAAACCGCAAGTATGCACGCGTTACCTATAATATAAATAATATAACTCTGCCAGCTTCCGCCCTGCATAGCACAAAGCACTATTCCGTCGATAACCGAATAGAAAACGCCCCAGAAGCCCCAGCGCATTATCACCGTAAGCGCTATCGGGAGCATAAAGCTTATGTAGTAGTCGGCAACGTCTTTAAACCAGAATTTCGTTGCGCAGAACACAAGCAGATCGGAAACCGCCAAAACCACCGCAAAGAAGAATAAATCGGTTAATTTGTATTGCCGTAAAGATATTAATCTTCCGTTTTTTCGCATTTTTATAGATTTGAACACTTTTGCATAGACAAAAATGTTACATTATATCACTTTACTATTTGATTATATCATAGCAAAATTTAAAAATCAATAGATTTTTTTATTTGAATTGCAAAAAATTTATGTTATACTGTCTTAAAATAAGGAGCGGAAATATGGAATACTTACGCCTCACTCCGAAAGACGATATCGGAAAAGAAATAAACGATAAAAAAAATCCCTGTTTGATTTATCTTGAAAAGGGCGAATACAGGCAGAAAATCGAAATAAAAAGGAGCGGAGTTATTGTGACGGGCGCAGGCGACGAAACGAAAATTATCTTCGGCGACTACGCAAAAAAGATACACGCGGACGGAAAAGAATACAACACTTTCCGCACTTACACACTCTGCGTGTCCGCGGACGGCGTTACGCTGAAAAATCTTTCGGTAGTAAATTCCAACACCGAGCCTGAAACCGTCGGGCAGTGCGTGGCGCTGTCAGTCAACGGCAATAATTTTTACGGCGAAAGCCTCAACCTTGTTTCCACGCAGGACACGCTGTTTTTATCGCCTTTCCCCGACGACCTCGTCGTAAGATACGCAGGTTTTATTCCGCAAAATCAGCTTTACTGCGAAGGAAAGAGATTGCACCTTTTCAGAAACTGCCGGATTTCCGGCAACGTAGATTTCATATTCGGCTGCTCGGAAGCATACTTTAAAGACTGCCGTATAATTTCGATTGCCGATAAGCGCGGATACGGTTTCGTTGCGGCGCCTGCCCACCCTCTCGCCGAGGACAGGGGTTTTTCGTTTATCGGCTGTGAGTTCGTATCGGGCGGCGCGGACAGAGCAAGCAACTTTCTTGCAAGACCGTGGCGCGACTTCGGCAAATGCAACTTTATAAACTGCAGAATAGAAAATCATATCCGCCCCGAATTATTCGACAAGTGGAACGATACCGAACGCGACAGAACGGCGAGATTTTGCTACTACAACCTTGACTGCGGTTTTGAAATTCAGCCCGTCAAATGGTGCAGAGAGCTGGGCAAAGCCGACGCAGAAGATATTATAAACGACTGCGAACGGAAATTTAAATATTTTAATAAATGAATTTGTCGTAATATGCGAAAACGCCCGAACGGAAAGCTCGGGCGTTTTTAATTCGGATATTAATATTATGCGGATCGCGGACAGCATACGTCCGTTATCTTTCTGCTTTTATCGCAATATCCGCTGTCGGTTACGTAAAAGTTTAAATATCCGCAGAAAAAATATTGCATAAAATGTTTGCATTTACTGCATCGGTTCTTGTTTTTGTGCATTGCTCTGTTCCTCTAATATCTGTTTAAGCGCCGATATGTCATATAACAACTCCCTTAAAACGCGCGGTACGCTTCCCCTCAGCCCTATACGGTTTCTCGGCTTACTGCACCATAATTCACAGTAACATTTATGGTCTTTTATCTTGCCTTCCTCCGAGCAATACCCATCGGTAGTTATTTTATAGCGCGTTTCCTCTTTTGTATAAAACGCGTCGTATTTACGGCAGTTAAAGCAATAATGTTTCTTTTCGTTTTCCATTGTTTTCTCTCCTTAACTATTTATCAGTTGGTTTTGATTTAGCGACTAAAATGAACTTTTTTACGTTTTATTGTATTTTAGTCCATATTTTATGAACTGTCAGGCGTTTTTCAACAAAAGTTTATATAATATGAACTATGAAAATATTTGGTGAACGCGTAAAACAAGAATTAGAAGCACAGGATAAAAAACAAAAAGATTTGTGTGAATACCTAAATGTTAATAAGTCAACTTTATCGGCGTGGTTAAACGATACCAACGAACCGCCTATGAAAACAATAAAAGAAATTGCGATTTTTTTAGATACATCACTTGACTACCTATTTGGTATAAAAGATTAAAAACCACCCCCGACGGCGTTCGCCGTCGGGGGTGGTTAAAAAATTTTATTAAAAGTATTGACAAATTAAAATTTATTGCATATAATATAGTAAAGAATGTAAAGAAAGTAAAACAAATCTTTGATTAAATTTTTTATTTAATATTATTTAATTGTATTTGTATTTATTTGTATTTTATTTTATTTTATTGTATTTATTTTTTGGGTTATTATGTTAGAATTATCAAAGATTTCATCGAAAGGTCAAGTAACAATACCTGTAGAAATGAGAAAATTGTTACAACTTACAGAAGGCAGCAAAGTAGCCTTTATTACTGACGAAACAGGAAAAGTTTATATAGCTAATTCTTCAATGCTTGCGCTTAAAGAAGTGCAAGTTGCTTTTGAAGGAGAAGCTGAAAAGGCCGGTATAAAGGATGAAAGTCAAGTTGCCGATTTTATTAAATCTGCTTTAAAGGACTGATTTTTTATGCGCGTAATGGTCGATACGAACGTATTATTTTCGGCAATTCTGTTTCCGAACGGGCAAGCCGCAAAAACTTTAAACAAATGCCTGACCCAATATGAACTTGTCATCCCGTCTTACGTGATTGACGAGCTTAAAAGAGTCGTAAACAGAAAATTCCCCGACAAAATACATAGCATTGACTTATTTTTTGAAAAGCTGTCTTTTGAATTTGTTTACACACCGGAAAAAATCCGTCAAGGACTTTTCAGAATCAGGGATCCGAAAGATTATCCTATCCTTTATACTGCGATAGTCGAAAACGTTGACGTACTTATTTCGGGCGACGAAGACTTCAAAGATACAGACGTCGATCACCCCGAAATTTTATCGCCGACAGAATTTATTCAAAAATATTAAATATACCCCCGACGGCATTCGCCGTCGGGGGTACGCTTTATCTTATTTAAATAATAAACGGTTTCTATGAGCGAGCAAGACGAGGCGACTGCGGATTTTGCGAAGAAATTTACATAGACGTAAATGACTGAGCAAAAACGTAAAGTCAACAAAGTATTGCGACGCTCAGAGGAAGCGACGTAAACGCTAATCAGAAACCGAAGAACTCGGCGGCGTTATTGTAGCATACGTCTTCCACTATTTCGCCGAGGCGCTTCATTTCGCTTGCGGGATACTGACCGCTTTCGACAAGTCTTCCCAGCATCTGGCAGAGTATGCGCCTGTAATATTCGTGGCGCGGATATGCGAGGAAGGAACGGCTGTCGGTGAGCATACCCACGGACTGAGCGACGAGCCCGACCTGCATAAGCGTTTCGAGATTCCGGCGCATACCGTCCTGCTGGTCCAAAAACCACCACGCAGTGCCGACCTGTACTCTGCCTTTGACGCCTTCTTTCTGGAAACAGCCTGCAAGCACCGTTAGTGCGTAGTTGTCGCGCGGATTGAGGCAGTATAAAATGGTTTTCGGAAGATTGCCGTCTTTGTCAAGCTCGCCCAAAAGCGCGGAAAGCTTTTCCATATACACCGCGTCCTCTATGGCGTCGAAACCCGTATCGGGTCCTATTTTTTCAAGCATAGACTTGGAATTGTTTCTCATTGCGCCTATATGATACTGCTGTACCCAGCCGTATTTTGCGTATTCTTTGCCGAGCGCTACTAAAACGTAGCCCTTGTACTTATCCTGTTCCTCATACGAAATGGGCTGACCTTTCATTCCTTTCAGGAAAATCTTATTCGCCTCTTCATAGGTTGCAGGCGCGAAGTGAACTACGTCCAAGGCGTGGTCGGAAAGTTTACTGCCCATACTGTCGAAGAACTTTATTCTCTCTGCAAGCGCGCCGAGCATATCGTTTAAAGTCTTTATCGGCTTTTTAACGACTTCCGAAAGCTGATCTACCCAGCTTCTGAACCAGCCGAGTTCGACGTTTATCGCCTTGTCGGGGCGGAACGCAGGGCGCACTTTGACTTTCAGGGTTTTGTCCGCGTTCATTTTTTCGTGCCATTCCAGACTGTCGACGGGGTCGTCGGTAGTGCAGACGGTTTTAACGTTGAACTTGTACATCATTTCCCTTGCGGTCAGCGTTTCCAGAACTTTATTCGCCTTGTTCCAGATAACTTCCGCGTTTTCGGCGTTGATAATCTCATCTATTCCGAAATATCTTCGCATTTCGAGGTGCGACCAGTGATACAGCGGATTGCCGACAAAGTAAGGCATCGACTCGACAAACTGAAAATATTTTTTATAATCGTCGTCGGGACCCGAAATACCGTCCTCCTCATAGCCCCTTGCCCTCAGCGCTCTCCACTTGTAGTGGTCGCCGTATCTGTCGCCTGCGCCGAGCCATACTTCGGCAAGATTTCTGAATTTCTTGTCCTCGTAAATCTCTTTGGGCTGCAAGTGGCAGTGATAGTCGATTATAGGCATCTTCTCCGCGTGTTCGTGATAGAGCTTCTTAGCCGTTTCGGTATCAAGGAGAAAGTCCTTGTCCATAAATTCTTTCATCAAAGTGTAACCCCCGTTTTGAATATTGCAATTTCTTTTGAACCGTTAATTTCGTTGCGCGTTCTCTTGCCGTTTGCAACGTCTACGACCAAATCGATAAGTTTTTCAAGCTGAGTGTCGAAATCGCTTTCGAGCACCGCGCCTGCGTTGAAGTCGATCCAGTTAGATTTCTTTTTTGCAAGTTCGGAATTTGTAGAAATTTTAAGCGTAGGCACGAAGCCGCCGAACGGCGTTCCCCTGCCCGTAGTGAACAGCACGAGGTGACAGCCCGAAGCCGCAAGGTTGGTGACGGCGCACATATCGTTGCCGGGGCCGTTCAAAAGGTTGAGCCCTTTCTGCGTCACGAAGCCGTCGTCGAAAACGACGTCCTCAACGGGGCCCGAACCCGACTTCTGCGTACAGCCGAGCGACTTGTCTTCAAGCGTGGTTATACCGCCCGCTTTGTTGCCGGGGGAAGGGTTTTCATAGACGGTCTGTCCGTTGCTTCTGAAATAGTCCTTGAAATTGTTTATAAGTCTTACCGTCATATTGAAGACGTCCTCGTCGCGCGCTCTGTTCATTAAAAGCTGTTCGGCGCCGAACATTTCGGGAACTTCCGTAAGAACGGTGGTTCCGCCCGCCGAAACGATATAATCGCTGAATCTGCCGACGAGGGGATTTGCCGTAATTCCCGAAAGCCCGTCGCTTCCTCCGCATTTGAGCCCGACTTTGAGGCAGGAAATATCGTCCTCTTCCCTCTTATCGCGGCGCATAACCTCGGCTATTTCGCAAAGGAGCTTTACGCCCTTTTCGATTTCGTCCTCCTCTTCCTGACAGACCATAAACTTGACTCTCGTTTCGTCAACCCAGCCGAGCGATTTTCTGAACGCGTCCATCTGATTGTTTTCACAGCCCAGACCGACCACCAAAACACCGCCCGCGTTGGGATGGCGCACCATCTTCTGCAAAATGAGCTTTGTCCGCTCGTGGTCGTCGCCGAGCTGCGAACAGCCGTACGGGTGGGTATAGGCGAATATTCCGTCGAAGCCCTCCACGCCGTAACGCGATTTATAGGTGTCGAGAATGAACTTAACCTGACCGTTGACACAGCCGACCGTCGGAATTATCCACAGCTCGTTTCTTATTCCTATCTCTCCGCCGTCGCGGTGATAGACGTTGACCTTCCTGCCCTCAACAGGCTTTAACTCGGTCTCTGCCTTGTTGTAGGTATATTCAAGGTTTTCGGAAAGGTTCGTCCGTGCATTGTGCGTGTGGACGTGGGCGCCCTTTTCTATTTTTTTGTATGCGCAGGCAATGGGATTGCCGTATTTTATAATAAGCTCGCCCTCGTCTATATCTTTAAGGGCAAATTTATGCCCCTTGGTTATATCTTCCGTAAGCTCAACGCCCTCGTGCGTTTCGCCTGCGTGAAGGTCTTCAAGCGCAACGGCGACGTTGTCGAGTTCGTTTATTATTATCGTTTGTTTAGCCATTTACAAATTCCTCTACTGCCTTTCTCATCCCCTTAGTCTGAATATCTTTGAGATATTTTGCAACCGTCTTGGTAATGTCGGGGTGAATTTTATTCATATCCGTGCCGAAAGCTTCCTTCCAGCCGAGTACGGACTTCGCAAGTTTTTCCCAGTCTCCGTCAAACTCCGACCACAGTTTTTTCCACTTAGCAAGGTAGGCAGGGTCGTCGTTGAGTGCAATTTCCTCGTTGCCTCTCTTGCCCTTGTGGAAGGCAATTAACGAAGCGAGCGAGAAAAGAAGGTGCTGAGGAAGTTTTCCCTTGATTTTGACATAGTCCAAAAGCGTAGGCAAAAGCCTTGTTCTGAATTTGGTCGTGGAGTTGAGCGCGATAGACATCAGCTCGTGGCGGATATAGGGATTTTTATACCTCTCGATTACGCTGTTTGCAAACGCCGTCATCTGGTCGGCAGGGAGATCAATCGTCGGGTTTACTTCGCCGAAAATGAAATCTTTTACAAACTTGCCGATGGTCTTATCGTTCATAGCCTCGCCGACAGTGTCTATGCCGCAGAGGTACGCCACGGGCACGAGCGCCGTGTGGGAACCGTTCAGAATTTTGACTTTGCGCTGTTTGTAGGGGTGAATGTCGTCTGCGAAAATGACGTTAAGCCCAGTCTTGTCGGCGGGAAGAACTTTCTGAACAAACGGCTCTTTTTTGAGAACCCAGAGGTGGAAAATTTCGCCCTTTACTACGTTGTTGTCGATATATCCCGTCTGCTTCTGAATTTCTTCTATCTCGTTTTTGGGATAGCCGGGAACGATTCTGTCAACCAGTGTCGAAGTGAAGTGATTTGCAGTCTGCATCCATTTAATGAACTTTTCGTCCATCTTGTTTATTTTTGCAAGCTCGGTAAGGCACCTGTAAAGCTCGTCGCCGTTGTCGTCGATAAGCTCGCAGGGAATAATTGCAAGCCCCTTATTCATATCGCCTTTGAAACGGTCGTATCTTCTCTTCAACAGCGCCAGAAGCTTGCCGGGGAAAGACTTGGGGCATTTTGAAAAATCGGTATCGGAAGCGTCGACGGCAATGCCTGCCTCGGTGGTGTTGGATATAATCACCTGCAAATCTTCGCTTTCGCCGTATTTAAGATATTTTTCATATTCGGTAAAGGGGTTTATGCAGTCGCCTATCACGTCTATTATCTGACTTTTTCTGACGTTTTCGCCGTTGTCTATACCCTCTAACCTCAGAGTGTACAGCCCGTCCTGATCGGCAAGCTCTTTTACCCTGCCGAAAGGCATAGGCTGAACGACGGCAACCGAAGCTTCGATTGCGCCCTTGTCGTTGAGATCCTGCAATATCCACTCGACGAAGGCGCGCAGAAAGTTGCCCTCGCCGAACTGCATTATCTTGATTTTCCTTTCGGGCTTTTTGTGTATGCTTTTATTTAAAATTTCCATTTTATTCCTCTTTAATTATTTTCCCATTTCATTCTGATTAATTATGGTGCAAGGAAAATCACACTTTTCCGCAGCACGCCACAATTTGCGCATACCTGCGCCTCAGCGGTTTGAATTTTTGCGATTATATAATAAGTTTGCCCTTAATATCGCAAAAAGAAAGGCAGCGCCTTTCAAATCACGGAAAAATTAATTCGCAGAATAGAATTAATTTTTCGTGAACTGTTTTAATGCCTTTTAATGTTGTTTTCGATTATTTCTTCGGTTTCGGCATCATACAAATATGCCGCAACCTGAGGAATACGGAAAGTAAAATCAGAGCCCATCGAGGGAGCGTTGTGGGGGTTGACTTTGAGAATTACGTTGACTTTTTCTTCGCCTTCGCCGACGGTCGCGTAGACGTTGGTAGTGTCGCCTAAAAGCTCGGTGAGCTCGACTCTTGATTTTATTTCATAGTCGCCCTTGCTCTTTTCAAGACTGATTGCCTCGGGTCTGAACGCAAAAACTACCTTTTTGCCCTCTACCGCGCTGACGTCATTGACAAGCGGAGCGACGCTGAGCTTCAAGCCGTGTCCGACGAATTTTCCGTCCTCCACGACACCGCGGAAAAAGTTCATAGGCGGTTCGCCGATAAATCCTGCGACGAACAGGTTTTTCGGATAGAAATACAGCTCGTAAGGCGTGCCTATCTGCTGAACGTAACCGCCCGACTTCATAACGACTATTCTGTCCGCCATAGTCATAGCTTCCGTCTGGTCGTGAGTTACGTAGATTGTCGTCGCGCCGACCGAGCGGTGGATCTGCTTTATTTCCGAGCGCATAGTAACGCGCTGTTTTGCGTCGAGGTTGGAAAGGGGCTCGTCCATAAGGAATATATTTACCTTTCTTATGAGCGCGCGGCCGACGGCTACGCGCTGACACTGTCCGCCCGAAAGCGCACGGGGAAAACGTTCAAGGTAGTCGGTGAGCCCCAGAATCTTGGCCGTCGCTTTGACCTTTTCGTCTATGACTTCGGCGTCTATGCCTTCGAGCGTAAGACCGAACGCAAGGTTTTCGTACACGGTCAGATGAGGATAGAGCGCGTACGACTGAAAGACCATTGCTATTCCCCTGTCCCTCGACGAAGTCTGATTTGCAAGTTTGCCGTCGATATAAAACTCGCCTGCGGTTATATCTTCGAGACCGGCTATCATTCTTAGGGTCGTCGATTTACCGCAACCCGAATCGCCGACAAGGCAGATAAATTCACCGTCGGATATTTCCATATTGAAATCGTGCACAGCGTGATATCCGTTGGGATATACTTTGTTTACGTCAATAAATTTAAGTTGTGCCATATTTTCATTTCCTTATCAAATAAAATTTAAAATAATTTCCTAATATAAGAACATTTAAAACTGCGGAGATACGAGCAAGACAAGGCGACTGCGGATTTTGCGAGGGCGCATACATAGAAGTATGTAACCGAACAAAACCGTAAAGCCAACGCTGTATTGCGATGTATATACGCAGTTTAGTTAGCGCAAGTCCCGAGTGGCAATATTGTCCATATCGTCGTACGTCTGATTCTCTCCGCACATACCCCATATGAAAGTGTAGTTATGCGTGCCGACTCCGCTGTGTATCGACCAGCTCGGAGAAATTACAGCCTGCTCGTTGTGCATAATGATATGCCTCGTTTCCTGAGGTGTGCCCATAAGATGAATGACCGCTTCGTTTTCGGGAAGCTCGAAGTACATATATACTTCCATTCTCCTCTCGTGAGTATGGCTCGGAAGCGTGTTCCAGGCGTTGCCCGAATCGAGTTCGGTCATACCCATTGCAAGCTGACAGCTCTCGCACACGTCACCGATAATGAACTGATTGATAGTCCTCTTGTTGATGCCTTCGTCTGTGCCCAAGTGGCGCTGAACGCAGTACTTGACTCCGTCGGGCGCAGGCCTGCCCTCTACGGGTTTTACTATTTTCACCGTAGGATATGCCTTGTGCGCAGGGCTTGAATTAATATAGAATTTCGCGGGATTTTTCGCGTCGTCGGAAGCAAACTCTATCTCTTTGGTTCCCATACCTATATAAATTCCCTCTTTGTGTCCTATTTCGTAAACCTTTTTGTCAAGCGTGATTTTGCCTGCTCCGCCGATATTGATAACGCCCATTTCCCTGCGCTCCAAAAAGTACGCGGTTGCAAGCTCTTTGAAAGTGCCGAGCGACAGTTTCTTTTTTACGGGCATTGCTCCGCCTGCGATAATTCTGTCCTGATGCGAGTAGGTGAGAAGAATTTCATCCTCCTCAAACAGTTTTTCAATGAGATATTTTTCTCTCAGTTCTTTTGTGTCGTAATGCTTCGAATCATCGGGATGATTTGCATATCTTATATCAAATTTCAATTTTAAAACCTCACAAATTTATTTTAAATAAACAGAAGTATATACGCTGTTTAAACTTCGTTCCAGGTATTTTCAATAAAGCGTATGCAGGGAACAATGTCGTCGCCTGTGGTACCCTCTAAAACGAGAACGGCGTCTTTATCGTAAGCCTTTATACGGCTGAGTATCTCCTTGAAGTCGAACATTCCTTTTCCGGGGGCAACCTGTTTAAGCTTTCCGTCCTTAAACACACAGTCCTTGATATGGAAAATACGGATAAGCCCGTTGAAAGTCTTTAATCCTTCGTCTAAAATTTCAAGATAATTTCTGTAATTTTCCGCATCGAGGTAGTTGTAGATATCGAAGATAATTCTTACGTTGTCCCGACCGATTGCATCGTACGCGCGTTTAAGCGTTTGCACGTTCCAGCAAACGTGACCCGCGGCGCCCTCGATTCCGACGTATGCGCCTACTTCTTGTGCATAAAGCGCAAGTTCTTTAAACGTTGAAATTACAGTCTGCAACGCTTCTTCGGTGCGGTTGAGCGGATGATAAGTCCACTTATCGTCGTTGAAGCTGCCCGTTTCGGAGCCGACGATATCACAGCCTAATTCGTGCGCGTAAGTCAGATACTCTTTGAAAACCTGTTTGCACCTTGCGACCTTTTCTTTATCGGAGTGAACGGGGTTGAAGTATGCGCCGATGAGCGGAATAGAAATTCCCGCCATATTGAAAACGCCGCCTATAATTTCGGCTTTCTGCCAGTCAATTCCGTCGGGAGCGTACTTTACCTCGTCAAGGAATTTATACGCTACCAGCTGAACTGCGGAAATACCGCATTTATTACATTTTTCAACGGCTTTATCAAGTCCCTTAACGCCCAAATCGTGCGTACGGAAAGCAATTTTCAATTTATACCTCTTTATAGTAATTACACCTTTCTGTTTTTACAGATAATAAAACTGCATAGATGCAAGCAGAGCAAGGCGCGCGAGGAAAACCCGAAAGAGTTTACATAGACGTAAATGACTGAGGGTTCCCACAGCGCAACACAGCTATGCGCCGCATATATGCTGTTTAGCGCTGTACCCTACCCGAGCCGTCGCCGCCCGCAAGAGCCTCTACCTCTTTTCTCGAAACGAGGTTGAAGTCGCCGGGAATGGTGTGCTTCAATGCCGATGCGGCAACGCCGAATTCGAGAGCGGCTTTGAAATCTTTTCCGTCGAGGAAACCGGTTATTACGCCGCCTGCAAAGCTGTCGCCGCCGCCTACACGGTCAACGATAGGGCTGATGCGGTATTCCTTTGAATGATAGAATTCCTTCGTTTCGGCGTTATATATGCAAGCCGACCAGCCGTTGTCCGAAGCGGAATGACTTACGCGGAGCGAGGAAATAGCATACTTAAAGCCTAAATCTTTGCACATTCTTTCGAAGATATCCTTGTAGCCCGCAAGCTCTAAGTCGCCCTGCGTTACGTCCGTCTTGCCGGGCTTGTAACCGAGTACGAGATCTGCGTCCTCTTCGTTGCCGATACATACGTCGACGTATTTCATAAGCTTTGTCATAACTGATTTCGCCTTTTCGCTCGACCAGAGTTTTTTACGGAAATTAAGGTCGACGGAAACTGTCACGCCGTGTTTTTTAGCGGCTTTGAGCGCCTCTTCCGTAAGCACGGCAGCCGCATCCGAAACAGCCGGTGTAATTCCCGTGAAGTGGAACCAGTCGGCGTCCTTGAAGATTGCGTCGAAGTCGAAATCTTTCTTCGTCGCGGTGGTAATCGAAGCGTGAGCTCTGTCGTAAACGACTTTCGAAGGACGCATAGACGCGCCCGTTTCGAGGAAGTATATGCCGAGCCTTTCTCCGCATCTTGCGATATGGCAGGTTTCCACGCCGTACTTTCTCAGCGCCGCCACTGCACATTCGCCGATTTCGTTATCGGGAACGGCGGTAACGAATTCGGCCTTGTGCCCGTAGTTCGCGCAGGACACAGCAACGTTAGCTTCGCCGCCGCCGTAGTTGATATCAAACTCGTCTGCCTGAATAAACTTTTCGTTGTTCGGCGTGGAAAGGCGGAGCATAATCTCGCCCATAGTTACAATCTTTTTCATTGTTACTTTATCTCCTAAAAATATTTTTTTAATTTTATTTACGGGCTTTGCGCAAAAGCGCCGTTTTGCCTGCACCGTTAATTATTAAAATTTTTCATACTGCGTATATCTGCAATATTTTTTATTTTTTCAATACCAGATGTACGGCGAAACCGCCGAACTCATGGTCAAGATACGCAACGTTCATAACGCCGTCTGCATTGTATTTCTGAGAGCCCTCCATAACTTTATAGCCTCTTTTTTCAAGCTGATAGAGCGCACGCTTTACCGAGTTGGTGGCAATGGCGATATGCCCGTGCGTGCCGTGGAAGGGCTTTTTCATCATCTCCATATAAGTATGAGAAAATACCGAGCTGTTGCCGACCTTCTTTTCGAAGCCGAACGCCGCGTTAAACTCGTCGGCAACCGCCTCCGCCTCGTCCGCGTCCGCACAGTTCAGCCCGACGTGAACCATTTCGAAGCCGAGCATTTTATCGACGGCGGTACGGCAGAGCTTTGTTATTCCTGCCCAGTCCCCGCTTTCCAGAAGCTTAGACGGAACTATCCAGCTGCCTCCGCAACAGACTATTTTGTTATACGAAAGATAAGTATTGAGGTTGTCTTCGGAAACTCCGCCCGTCGGCATAAAGCGCATTTGCGAATAGGGCGCGCACACCGCTTTGATGTAGGGAAGTCCGCCCGCCTGCTCGGCAGGGAAGAATTTAACGAAGTCAAGCCCCAATTCCATTGCCTGCTCGATTTCGCTTGCCGACGACACCCCCGGCGCAAAGGGAATACCCTTGTCGAGGCAGTGCTTTACCACCTTAGGATTTAAGCCGGGAGCCACGCAGAATTTTGCGCCCGCCTTGTACGCCGCATCCGCCTGTTCGGCGGAAAGCACCGTTCCCGCGCCTACGAGCATATCGGGAAAGGCTCTGACCATACGGCGGATGACCTCGTCCGCGCCCTTCGCCCTGAAAGTAACTTCCGCGCAGTTTATTCCGCCTTCACGAAGAGCCGAAGCAAGCTTTTCGGCGTTTTCCACCTTTTCAAGTTTGATAACGGGCACGATGCCTATATTATTCAGCTCGTCCGCAACCGTATTCATTTTTTCTTTAACGGTCATAAAATACCCCTTTTGAAAATTTTACCATTTACATTATAGTAAAACGGCCGTTCAAAGTCTATTAAAAAAACGGATATATTTATACATTTTTCGGATATTAGAATATCAACTATTTAAAAAGCGGACGGCTTTTGCCGCCCGCTCTATTGCTTTTTATGATATGAATTCTTCTCTTATCCTTGAAGAAATAATGCCACCTGGTCACCTGTTGATTTTTTTACAAAGCCGCAGAATTTGCATTGCACGTATTGCCCCGGCGAATATAGGGGATTGGAATATGGACGCCAAAAATGTTTAACTTCTGCGCTCGCTCCGCACTTGCAATAAGCGGAATGTTTTTCTGCTGATACGGATTTACACCTTTCATTATAAGCGTGATTTAGTATTGAATAATTCTCGCATATACAATAAGCTTTATGCGTATCGGCGTTGATTTTTTCATATTTACAATTATAATTATGCTCAGTATGTTTATATGTAACAATTTTATCGCTGCAATAGCAGTAATAATCAGATTATCCGCAAGAACCTTTATAATTATATCCGAAATTTTCCGTAAGATTTTCAAAATATGCTTCGAGATACGTATTATAAGTTGTATTAGTCGCATAAGCAGTGGGAGTATTTTGCGGCACATTTTCTTCTCCGGAACAACCGAATAAATGTTCATGCGTTTCAGCGCTTGCGTTACGCGTAAAAATAAAACTGAAAACACCGTACGACAATAAAAGCGCAATTACGTAAATAATGGCAACCGTCAAACTTTTCTTGATTTTCATAATTCATCTCCGTAAATTAAATTTGTTTTAAAATAATTTTCAAGCCACTCCTGCGACACGAAAACCCGATTGTAAAAATAGCACGTAGCAAAACATTCTTCCCCTGAATAGACGTTTATATATTTGTCATAAACAACATCCCCTTCTAATTTGCCGAACTCAAACGTTAGCTCGCTTGTATCTGTTTTTTCATGCGGCTTAATAAATATCTCAATGTAAACCGAAACCGGTTTCCAACCCAGATAACCTTTTTTATCCGGGTCAGCGCAACCGAGTTCCTCATCGTAATAGTCAATCAGTTCACGAACAACAATCTCATTCGATTGTTTATTTTTAAAATAAGCGTAGCCGTATCTATCATATGGCGGCAATGCGGATAAACTCTCACCAGATACATTTAAAAGAAACAATTTATTTCCTTTTAAATTTTGAACGTAATATTCAGAAAAATCTTTATAATAATCAAACCACTTTATCGGTTCGTAGCCCTTTAAAGTCCAACCCGGAGCCGTTTTGTCCCACTCTTTGTCGGGATTTTCATACCGCTCTGTTTCATAATTTAAAACCGGCTTTTCCGCTGTGTAATTTATATCGTCTAATGCCTTTTCTTCGCATCCAACGAACGCGAAACAGCAAACAAGCATTAAAACAGTTAAACATAAGCATAATATCTTTTTCATAAATCATCTCCGTAAATTAAATTTGTTTTTAAATAATTTTCATACCATTCCTGAGGTATGTTAACATGATTACTAAAATAACAGGTTGCAAAACATTTTTCATCTAAAAAAATATTTATATACTTGTTTATTATTCCGTTAGCCATAGTATATTTACCAAATTCAAACTTAAATTCTGATTCAATCTTTTTTATTGGTTTTATGAAAAAAACAAAACTTACTGTTATATGAATTCCCGTAGCCTTATCTCCATAATCCTTAGTTCCGAGTTCTTCATCGTAAATTGCATAGTGTTCGGCTAATAACAATTCTTCCCCGTCCCTTTCCTTGTAAAAGTCAAAATAATGTTCAGAAGTCAATAAAAACCCGTACATAGGATAACCGCAACGCATAAGATAAAAATTTTCGCCTTTCATATTATTAGAATAATATTCAGATAAATCTTCGAATTTATTAAAATCTGTTGCTTGCTCGTATATGCTTGAATTTTGGCGGTCCTTAAATAATAATATCGTTTCTGTTTTTCCGGTTGTTTCATTGTCTTTATATTCTCTGTCAGACACAAAATCAATTATAGGTCTTTCTGCCGTGTAATTAATATTTTCAACTTCTTCCTTATCACAACCGACAAAACCGAAACAGCAAACAAGCATTAAAACGGTTAAGCATAAGCATAATAATTTCTTCATAAAACACCTCTTTTATATAATATATGAAAATCGTTTATTTGTCAATATAGCAAAAAACAAGGCGTTTAAACGCCTTGTTTTTAAAGGAAGAGTTTATATTCTTTTAAAAGTCTGATATGCAGTATGATATCGTCGAGCGTGCGCTCGGGAGTTTTTAATATTTCGTCAAGTTCGGCAAGCTGACGCTCGATTTCGCTTTTGCGGTCGGTTGCCGAAAGGTAGGTCTGTTCAATGTTGATTTTCATTTTTTCACCCTTTAATGCGTATGATACGCACCCCGTAATTTTTATATATACATATTATCACTAAAATCACGAAAAATCAAAAACTTTGTCGAAAAAATTACGCTGTCGTCAAAAATAGAAGATTTTCGACATTATTCGACAGACTTTACGCCGAACAAAATAAAAAGAGTTTATAAATTCACAAAAAGCAGAACCGATTCGCCGTACTGCCGCCGTTTAAATCAGTAATACGTCGCCACTATATCCTCGGGAGGATCGCTTTTTTCCAGCTTTTCCGCATACAGAACAGGTCCCTGCGAGCGGTAAACCGAATTGTATTCGTATTTAACCTTTGCCGTAACCGTGAGCCAGTCGCGCGTACTTACTCCGTCCGAAAGATTATTGCAGTTGACGGCGAAACCGTCGTAGGCGATGTCCGCTTCGCAACAGGTCATAATGTGCCTGCCGAGGACGATATGGCCTTTCGGAACTTTTTTCGAGACAGCCGCCATTCCCTTGAAACGAACGGTTTTATTGACGTAATTTTTTACGTTTTCAGCCATATCACGGTAGAACCAGGCAAAATCCCTGTCGCCGATCTCTATTACGGGCGCGTTGATATCGTAGGGAAGGGGGTCTTCGATATCGTCGAATTCAGCTTTACCCCCTATATACTCGTAGACGATATCCGGTCGGCGGGAAATTCCCCTTACTATTTTATGGAACTCCTGCTTTTCAAACTCGCCCTTGAAGCGGTTGAAAACCACCATCTGCGTCATCTGAATTTTATCGAACACGAGCTGACGCATATTCGCATTATAACTGAGAAATGAATTAGCGTCGAAGAAGGTCATCATCTGATTGATTACCCAGTTCTCCGGCATAGCGTCGAAAAACTGCTGTAACAGCCAGGTACCGTTGTACTCGACTATTACTCTCTGCGCTTTGTATTTTTCGGTAATTGCGTTCAGATTCTCTTCCGTCAGCTCCGACGCATTTTCAAGCGTGACGACAGCGACCTTTCCGACTCCGAATTTTTCGGGAGAGTACTCTTCTTCACCCTCTTCGCAGATAAGAAGAACGGTATTTTCGCCGTTTTCCATACGCGGATCTTCGAGCGTTTCCTGTATAAATTTCGTCTTCCCCGATTCTAAAAAACCGAGAAAAAGATAGACGGATACTTCCTGTTGCATATTACCACCTTATTTTTTAAATTGCAGAGATGCGAGCGATACGCAATTTTAAACTCCGAAAAGTTTTTTGAGTTCAGCCTCGTTTATCTTTGCGCCTATAACGCACAGTCTGCCCGTATAAGCAGGCGAACCCTTGCGGATATCTATTCCGTCGGGGATATAGTCGAAGTGTAGCCAGCCCCCGTCGGTACAGGCAACAATGCCCTTTGCGCGCAATACCGCGCCGTACTTATCCGCGTCCGCAAGCGAGGACAGAATTTCTTTTAATCTGCTTTCGGTAAAACTTTTGCTTGTTTCCACGCCGAAACTTGTAAACACCTCGTCGGCGTGATGGTCGTGATGTCCATGATGTCCGCGGTGTTCACCGCCGTGGTGATGCCCGTGACAGCATTCGTGCTCCTCTTCGTCGTGATGATGCCCGTGGCAGCATTCGTGCTCCTCTTCGTCGTGATGATGTCCGTGGCAGCATTCGTGCTTCTCTTCGTCGTGATGATGCCCGTGACAGCACCCGTGTTCCTCTTCGTCGTGACGATGCCCGTGACAGCACCCGTGTTCTTCGTTCAGTTTTTTTAGTTCGCCTTCGAGCGTTATGGCGTGCTCCATTGCGGTGAGAATCTCTTTTCCGTCAAGCTCGTTCCAGGGCGTGGTGACTGCCGTTGCACCTACATTGCGTCCGCGCACGAGAGCGATAGCGGCTTCGAGCCTGTCCGCGTCGCATACGTCGGTGTGGCTGAAAACTATACAGCGCGCGGTCTCTATCTGATCGTTAAAGAACTCGCCGAAGTTTTTCATATACATTTTGCATTTAGTCGCGTCGACTACCGCGGTGTAAGTGTTTATAACGCAGTCGTGCAAGCCCGCGCTTTCGACCGCGCGGATAACGTCGGAAAGCTTGCCGACGCCCGACGGCTCTATCAGGATACGGTCGGGGCGGTATTCCGCGTACACCTTTTTCAGAGCTTCCGAAAAGTCGCCGACGAGCGAACAGCAGATACAGCCCGAATTGAGTTCGTTTATCTTAATGCCCGCGTCCTGCAAAAATCCGCCGTCGATGCCTATCTCTCCGAATTCGTTTTCTATCAGTACGAGTTTTTCGCCTGCGTAAGCTTCCTTTATAAGTTTTTTGATAAGCGTGGTTTTGCCTGCGCCTAAAAAGCCCGAAAAAATATCGATTTTAGTCATATCTCACCTCTTTGTTAATAATTAATTTATAAACAGATTTTACGCTTCTTAACCGAATTAAAAGCCCGCGCCGCGGGCTTTTACGGTATTAATATTTCAGTTTTCTGAAACCGCCGTCCTCTTTGTGAATGACGATCCTGCCTTCCTGATTGCCTGCCACCGATTTAGCGTAATCGATAGCCTCTTCCTGCGTGAAGAACAGTTTTAAAGCTTTGCTCGAACCCTCTGCCTTTACCTGCCACTTTTTATCTTCCTTGCGCTTGGAAATATGATAGACCTTATTGTCGTCGTCTTTCGCCGTTTTTACGGTTTCCGCTTTTGCCGAAGTTTTGGGCGCGCCCGTCTTTTTTTCAGCTGTCTTTACGGTTGAAGCCGTCTTCTTTTCGGCAGGCTTTGACGCGGTTTTCTTTTCTGTCTTTTGCGTCGGAGCCGTCTTCTTCGCCGTTTCTTTTTTGACAGCGGTTTTCTTTACAGGCTTTTCTTCATTTATAGGCTGAACGGGCTCTTCGACGAGGACGGGTTCAGGCTCGGCATAGACGGGCTCTTCAACCTTTTCCGCTTTGATCTCTTTATCTTCTGCGGTTTCCTTTGCTTCCTCTTTTCTTTCGTCCGCAACCGTTTTTTTACCGTCCGTTTCAGCCGTAGCTTCCCCGTCCATAAGTACGGGTTCGGGCTCGTCGTCCGTCTTGGGTTTTTTAACGCAGGTAATTATAACTATTGCCATAAGCAGGCAGAATATGCCCACTATAATGACAAACCACGACCAGTTCGGGATCAAAAACAAAACTTCTGTAAACCAACTCATTATAAACCTCTTTAAGTAATTTTAATTTTTCTTCGTGCGTTTTACCGTTCCGCCCGTAAGCACTATCATCTTTATTGCCGTAGGCGAAAAATCGTCGGCTTCGACGTTCAGCGCTTTGTCGAGAATTCCGCGCGCAAGCACTTTGACGTACGTCGCCTTTTTGCTGACTGACGGAACGCGCTTTCTGATTTCCTCTATCGTGACACATTCGCCTGCACTGAAATATTTTCCGAGCGCGTCTATGTTGACGATATCTTTTTTAGTCCTGTCCGAAAGCCTGCCGCTCTCTTCCACAAACTTTTCAGCCGTATCGTCGGCAAGCTTTTCCTCCGCCTCCGAAACGGAAATGCTTTCCACCACTTCCGGATAGGCGCCGTCCGCAGCCGCTATCTCTTCAAAGCGCTCTCTTGAAACTTCTATCACGCCGTTTTCGGATGCGCCTTTCAGCTTAGTAAGCTTTACAAGCCCTCTTTCAATCAGCGGTTCCAATTCCTCATAGGGATATTTCAAAGCGTAGTCTTCCCGTGAGATCTCTTTCGCTCCGAGCCCGAATTTTTCCATAACCGCAGCTATCAGCTCCTTGCAGTATTTAACGCGCCTGTCGTTTTTGAGTTTGTACAAAACGGGCACAGCGGAGTTTTTGGAAACGGCGGAAACGTCGTCTATCTTGTATTTGGTGCCGGCATATGCCTCGGGTTCGAGCGCAAGATACACGCCCAGCGTCTTACCGCGCATCGCAAGTTTTACAAGCAGGTTTCTGCCCGTTTTAAAAGTTTCGTACTGCCAGCTCATACGGGGTCTGACGCCGTAGCTTAAAAGGCAGTTTTTAATTTCGCCGTAATAATTTTTAAGCTTTTCATCCGACTGAATTAGCTTCGCTTCGAAACTGCGGTTATAGCCGACGCGAACAGAAACTTTGCCGGAAACGGATTTTTCCGCACTTGCTTCTGCCGTCGGCCTCTCCGCCTCCGGTTTTGCAGAAACGGTTTGCTCTTTTACCGGAGCTTCGGTTTCAATAAAAGTTTCGCCGATATCTTTTTTATCTTCGGGAATTTCTTCCTTTGCCGGCGCAGGAGCCGTCTTTTCGGTTTCTTTCTTCCCGCGCCCGAATAATTTGGAAAATTTCATACGTTTACCTGACTCTAATTTAAGTAAACAGTATTGTACCACAACGTTTTGATAAAATCAATAGGAAAATGAAAATTATATTCAGAAACCGTAAAACAATTCAAAACAGCGGCTGACAAGCAGAACGGTGAGCTTGCGTAATCCGCAAGGGAGCACACGCGGAAGTATGTAACCGAAGCGGTGCGCAAGAGCGACAAAGTTATGCCAAGTTTATATTTTACTTCGTGCCGAACAAGCGGTCGCCGGCATCGCCCAGCCCGGGCAATATATAGCCGTGAGCGTTGAGCTGTCTGTCGAGAGTGGAAACGTAAATTTTTACGTCGGGATGGGCGATAGCTACCTTTTCGATTCCCTCGGGCGCACCGATTATCGCCATAAATTTGATATTTTTACAACCGCGCTTTTTGAGCGCGTTCAGCGCGTCGACGGCGGAACCGCCCGTTGCGAGCATCGGGTCTACCAAAAAAACTGTCTTGTTCTCTATCCCGTCGGGAAGCTTGCAGTAATATTCCTGCGGTTCGAGCGTCTGTTCGTTTCTGTACATACCTATGTGCCCTACGCACGCCGTGGGGAAAACCGTATGCACACCGTTTACCATTCCCAGCCCCGCCCTTAAAATGGGGACTATCGCAATGCTCTCTTCCTTCACCTTGTACTGCACCGTCTTTTCAAGCGGAGTTTCCACCTCGACGGGAACGAGCTCAACGTCGCGCATACTTTCGTATGTCATTATGGTGGTTATCTCTTCGATGAGTTCGCGGAACTGTTTCATACCCGTGTTTTTATCGCGGAGTATCGCTATCTTGTGCTTTACGAGCGGATGGTCGAAAATAAAAACGTTTTTAAAGTTTTTCATAGAAATACCCTTTTTAAAGAATTTGCGTAATGTAATTCTAAACAATAGAGAACCGAGCAATTCAAGAAACCCGAGGAAAACTTGAAGGAGTTTACATAGAAGTAAATGACTGGAAGTTGCCGCAGGGCGACGCAGAAATGCGACGGTTATATATTGTTTAAACCTCTCTGGAAGAGTGACAGCAGAAATATATTATCTGCCTGTCCTTCGAAAGTTCGGAAAGCAAAGTGCGGGCGCGCATCATATGCTCTGCATCCAGATGCACAAACGGGTCGTCCATAATAATAAACGGACTGTCGCCCTTATACATATTATCGATAAGCGCAAGTCTTAAACAGAGGGTGCAAAGACTCTTCTGCCCTGCGCTGAGATGCGCGTCGCTCCGCCTTTCGCCCGAACGCTCGAAAAAGATTTTGAAATCCTTGTCCATTATGACTTTTTCGCCGAGCGCCTTTTCAAGCATAGCGCTGTACTTCAAAAAGCTTTCCCTGATAGGGCGGACGTATTTGTCTTTGAGCTCGTTTTCCGCCTTTTCGAGATAGAAAACGGTCTTTTTGATAAGCTCGTATTCCGATTGAAGTTCTTTGAGGGTATCTTCTGCGGCCGCCAGCTCTTCCGTCAAAGAGTTCAGCGTTTCCGTCGCGCTCTCGTCCTCGTCGATATCCCTGCCCGTCCTTGCAAGCTCCTCGACTTTCCCGTCGAGAATCTGTTTGACGTCCTCCGCCGTTTCCTCTTTTTGAGGACGGTTAGTAAGATTGTTTTCCGCCCTGTAACCGACGGCGCGCCTGTCGAGCTCTTTATAACTTTCGGTAAGTCTTGATAGCTCCCTGCCGTCTGCGTCGATACGCCTCGACTGTTCGACGAGATTCTCCTCCGGAGCGACGTCGTATTTACTCAATATATCTATCGCCTTGACTGTATAGTTTTTTATCTCGCGGTTACAGTCCGCCGTGCGCGTTTCCGCGCTCTCGTTTTCGCCTTTCAGCGCGGTATATTCCGCAATCGATCTGTCAAGTCCGGCAAGTTCCGCGCTCTCGTTTTCACCCTTTAATCCGTACGCCGACAGAAACTCTTTTATCCTCGACGCGACCGCCGCGCGCTCTTCCTTTTTGCGCTTTAACTGCGCTGTATTCTCTTCGCGGAGCGCGGCGTTTCGCCTGTATATTTCAATATCCCTCAAAAGGTTGTTGAAGTCGACTTCAACGCCGCCCTGCGTAAAGTAACCGAGCCGTGACAGAAAACTGCGTATCTCGTTTTCGAGTTCGGATATTTTTCCGTTCTGCGAGTTGCCGTTTACCGTTTTAACAAGATTTATCTGTCCCTTGAAGTAGAAGAATACGCCGACGAGCGCTACAACCGCACCCAAAGCCGAAAGTATTCCGCCGACGAGCGTTTTGACGAAAAACATACCTATGCCTACGCATATCAGCACGACTGAGAGTATCGCAGGGATAAGCAGTAGTTTTTTATGGGATTCCGGCTCGGCAGGCGCGTTTTTATTCTCTTTGAGTTCGCGGAGCGCAGAGAGTTTACCGCCGTATTTACTCAGCTCCTCTTCGTCGGGAATACCCGATGAAAAACGCGCGTCATCACCGTGCCCCAAAGCCTGTTCAATACCGCATATCTCTGCGTCAAGTCTGATTTTGTCGGCGGTGAGCGCATTCATCTCCGTCATTTTCCGACTGTCGGGGAACCCTGCGGAAAAGTAATTTTCAAGCTCGCAAAGCCTCGACTTTTTGCCGTCCGTCATCTGCGACGCCGAAAGCCTTTCCCTTGCGCGCGAAATGCCGTCCGCGCAGTTTAAAAGCTCCTGCGCCTCCGCTCCGTCGGGCAGTCCCGAAGGATACTTTGCCCGCATCAGCGAAAGCTTTTTATGCGCCTCGTCCGCGTCGTTTCTGTAATTGTCGTAGGTGTTCCACTTCTGCCTTTGAAGGTTGATTTCAACCTCGGCGTTCTGTTTTCTGCGGAGGGCTTCGACTTCCTCTTTGAGCGCGTTGAGCTTTGCGTACTTCGCTCCCAGCCCCTCGCTTATTTTTCTCTTGTTTCCTACGGAGTCTTTAAGGTCGGCAATATAGCTTTTCTGCCGTGAAATTTTATCGTTGTTCCCCCTCGAAGCCTTATATTCCTTTTTCTGTTTTTCAAGCGAGGCGACAGCCCCCTCGAAGTCGGTATCGTCGACGAATTCGTTTAACATTCTGCCGATATCGCCCGTCGCCGAAACCTCCGTATCATCCGAATTTATGAACACCGTCTTTAAGAACGACTGTTCGTCTATACCTAAAAATTCCCTGCCTGCCTCGGCTTCGCTATCGGGCAGAAGAACGTCGTTGCGGTAGATGCTCTTCGTATCGTCCGTCGCGCTCTTTTCGCCGAAAAAGCGGACTATTTTATAGACGTCGCCCCCGTGCTCGAACGTGACGTTTCCGCCGAATTTTCCGCCCTCGAAAGGATAAAAGCGCTTTCTTTCGCCGACCTCTTTATCCCTTGCGGTCGTCGGCTTCATTCCGTAGAACATAGCCTTTAAAAACGAAGCGAGAGTCGTCTTGCCGTAACCGTTGTTTTCACAGCACGCGGTTATGCCTGCGCCGAAGTCGTATTCGCGCTGTTTAATGTTTCCGAAATTTTCTATATAACAGGAAAGCAATCTCATACGTCAGCCTGCCCCGACAGAGCTTTCAGACCTAAATCCAGAATTTTCTGTCTCGTTTCTTCGTCGGTTTCCTCCGCCGTTACGCACCTTACGAACTCGCCTTTCAAAGACTTGCTGTTATAGAGCGCGGAATAGTCTATGCGGAGTTTTGTTTTGTTCTTAACCGAAACGCAGTAGCAAAGATTTCTCAGATCCGCCTCCACGTCGGAAGCGAGCATTTCGTCGATATGCGCAAGCGTGCCCGTCAGATTGATTCTTATAAGATTTTTTTCGTTTACGTCGATAAACGATTTTATTTTGCGCACCGCATCGTAACTGTCCTGCGCACCCGTGATATCGGCGTCGCACTCTTCGACCGTGCGGTATGCGAACGGCTTGAACTGCGCTTCCTTTGTTTCGGTATCGTAGATGACGAAGCCCTTTTCGCCCGTTTCGTCAAAGCCTCTGCCTTCGAGGCAGCCGCTGTACGCGAAAATCCCCCTCTCGTCTATCCTGTCGCATCTGAAAGAATGAATATGTCCGAGCGCGAGATAGTCTATATTCCTGTCGCGGAGGCGAAGCTTGTTTATTTTGTTTTCTCCGGATGCCTCGCCTATGTCGCCGTGAAGCATCACGATATTGACAGCCGAAGGGTCGAGAGCGAGCGAGGAATACATAGATACGCAGTTGCCCGCGTTTATTTCCAGACCCGAAACGGCGACGCCTGCGCCGAGGGGATAAGTTTTCCAGCTTTCGCCGAAAGTCTTTAAATTTTCTAATTCCTCACGGTAACATTCCTGTCCGTCGTGGTTTCCGCGAAGATAGTAAAAGTCCATATCCGCGTTGTGTTTTACCACGCTGTAAAAATATTCCTTGTCCTTTTTAAAAGGGCGGTCGCTGTCGAAGACGTCGCCCGAAAGCAGAATATTTTTTATTCCCTCGCTTCGCGCAAATGCAACGGCGCGCTCGAACGTCGAACGTATTTCGCGCCGTCTTTCTTCGGCTTTGTCCTTAGGAAATTTTTTCATCTGCGAACCTAAGTGCAGATCCGCCAAGTGCATAATTTTCATATCTGAACCTTATTCTTTTGTTTTGAATTAACCGAAATTTTTTGTAAGCTTTCAGTAGTCGTCGGTAAAACGGTGGCGTACGCCGTCTTTGTCCTTGTACTCTATTACCGTCTTTAAGCTGACGTTTTCGACGCTTCGGAAGATGTTCTGTTCTATCCCTGCATCCTCGGCTTCGAGGCGGCGGATAAGCGCTTTCATTTTCCGTCTTTTCGAATTCTCCTCGTCCTTTTCGCCGTTTTCGGTGAATCGGCAGGCGCATTGAAGAAATTCAAGCCCGTTGTAGTCGCGCCAGTGTTTTATCGTTTCTTCGCGGATAAGATACATCGGGCGGATAAGCTCCATACCCTCGAAATTCGCGCTTCTGACCTTGGGCATCATAGTCTGTATCTGTCCGCCGTAGAGCATACCCATAAGTATGGTTTCGATGACGTCGTCGTAGTGGTGCCCGAGCGCAATCTTGTTACAGCCCAAATCCTTCGCTCTGTGATAGAGATGTCCCCTTCTCATTCTCGCGCAGAGATAGCAGGGCGACTTTTCTATCGAGTGAACACTCTCGAAAATGTCCGTTTCGAAAATGGATACGGGGATATTCAAAAGCTCTGCGTTTTTCTCTATCTTCTTTCTGTTCTCACTGCTGTAACCGGGGTCCATCACCAAAAATTCAAGACCGAACGGAAATTTGTTGTGCCTTTTCAGCTCCTGAAAGAGTTTTGCAAGCGCGAAGCTGTCCTTTCCTCCCGACATACATACGGCGATTTTATCATTTTCCCGAATCAGTTCGTATTCGTTTACCGCCTTGGCGAACCGCGAAAACATAGATTTTTTGAATTTTTTTCTCAGGCTCGCTTCGACGTCCTGCGCCGTTATCTCTTTTTCTTCCATAATTTACGAATATTATTTTATGCTTTTATGCCGATTTCGTCAAGCATTACAAAGATTTAAATGCGTCTGCCCGAAAATATGCTCTGCTTTTTTGTGACAAACGTGTGAAAACTTTTCATTTTTACACGTTTATCACAATTTTTGACCTAAATAATGTTTTTTTGTTTTATTTTCGGCAGGGGTATTGAAATTTGCACATATAGGTGTTACAATATAAATAACTGAATAGTATTGTTTTGCGCGCGTACGCGCGCAAGCGTGTGTATAACACACGCTTGCCTCCCCTCCTCTGAAATACAAGCTTTTGCTTATATATAATTTTTTTTAAGGAGGTCGTATGAAAAGACGACATTTACTGTTGATGGCTTTAAGCCTCATCATCTCAATTTGTATGTGTTTTGCTTTCGCCGGCTGCGATTCCTGCAACGACGACAAAGCACCTGCAAAACTTCTGACTCCCGTTGTCACCGTTGACGATAAGGGCGTTGCATCGTGGCTTGAAGTCGAAAATGCGAGCGGTTACGCTTACGTTATCGGCGACGGCGAGGAAACGGCGACAGACAATCTTTCGGTCAATCTTGCCGACGGTCAGTCAATCAAGGTAAAGGCAAAAGGCGACGGCAAAAATTACACGGACAGTGATTTTTCAGAAGTTAAGACCTATACCGCACCTTCGAAACAGCCCGTACAGCTTGCAGGGCCCTCTGTCAGCATCGGCACGGACGGAACCGTAACTATCGGAACGGTCGAACACGCAGTTAAAATCGTCTACGTTATAAACGAAGGCGCCGAAACCGAGTACGACGCAAACAACAAGCCCGTACTTACCGACGGTCAGACCATCAAAGTTACCGCCAAAGGCGACGGAGTGAATTACACGGACAGCCAGCCTGTGACAAAAACTTACGACGCCGAAGCACCCGCTCCCGCGGAAGTTATGACGAGAGCCGAGTTTATCGCGGCTGCCGACAGTTCAAGCGTTGCCGTTGCAGGTAAAGTTTCGGCAATGACTGCCGTAACCAAAAACGACGTGACCTCGTATAACGTTTATTTGCAGGATAACGACGGCGGTTATTACGCTTACGGCGTTGCCGCGATACCCGAAGGACTTGCGGTGGGTATGGAAATAAAAGTTTCCGGAACCAAAACGGTTTACAACGGCTTAAACGAAATTACGAACGCGACGATTGAAATTACCGATAATACGGTTTCCGCGGTTACACCCATAGACGTTACCGGAAAAATCGGCAATAACGACGAACTGCTTGCTTTGCAGAGTTCGCTTGTTACCGTAAACAGCGCAGTTATTGCGAGCGTAACAGTTGACGCCGAAAAGAACCGCACGAACGTCGTGCTCACCGTCGGCGATAAAACCGTAACTTTCTATATCGGCGGAAGTCAGGTAGTTGACGCAACACAGCAAAACGCGATTACGGAAAGCTTTAAAGCGAACGAAGGCAAGACCGTTGACGTTACCGCTTTGGTTTCGCTTTTCAGCAACACCGCACAGCTTATACCTGCAAATGCAGAGCCTATAACAAATATTCATACGGACGTTGCCGTTCAGCTTCCCGTTCCCGTCGTTGAAATAGACGACAACGGCGTTGTTACCGTCACAGTTGACGCGAACGCGGTAAAAGCGGTTTACACTATCGGCGACGCAACCGAGCCTGTCGACTACGACGCAAACAACAAGCCCGTACTTACCAAAGGACAGACGATCACCGTCACCGCAATCGGCGACGGCACGGCTTATTCGGACAGTGATGCAGTCGTAAAGAAATATATCGGCGTAATGACGCACGCGGAATACGCCGCTGCGGCGAAAAACGACGAAGTCTGCGTAAAGGGCGTCGTAACCGCATTCCGCGGCAACAACGTTTATTTACAGGACAGCGACGGCGGCTATTATGCATTTAAGGCAACTGCCGTTCCCGAAACTCTTGCAGTCGGAATGGAAGTAAAAGTAACCGGCGTAAAAGACGTTTACAAATCGTTTGAAACCGCAAAATTTGCTTTGGACGAAATTGTAAACGCAACTATCGTTATCACGAACGCAACCCCTGCAACAGTTGCTCCCGTAGACGTTACTTCCAAAGTCGGCAATGAAGACGAACTCAAAGTTTTACAGAATACTCTGACAATCGTAAAGGGCGTAACTATCACAAGCGTTAAAACCACACAGAGCGGCGGCAAAGACAGAACAAACGTCACTCTTACGATTGACGGCAAAACGATAACTTTCTATATCGGCGGAACTCAGATGATCACCGAACAGCAACAGAAAGACGTTGCCGCAAATTTCAAAAAATACGAGGGAAAAGTCGCTGACGTTACGGGCATTATTTCATTGAGCGGAAACAACCTCAATCTTATCCCTGCGAACGCAACTCCCATTTCTAACGTAGTGCTTGAAAAGCTGAACGCTCCCGCTATCGAAATCGACGAGGACACGGGCGTCGCAACCGTTATCGCCGCCGAGACTAAGGGCGGAGACAAACTTTTCGTCTCGGTTGACGGCGCGGAATTCACCGAATACGACGCAAACAATAAACCCGTAGTTCCCTACGGCAAGACTATCAGAGCTTACGCTTCCGATACTACAGAAAATTACGCAGACAGCGAAGAAGCTTCGGCAACGTACAACGTTGCACAGGTTAAAATTACCGAAACGCCCGAATTCACTATCGGCGCAACCTCCGGTACGGTTAGAATAACAAAAACGGTTGAACACGCAACGGGTTACAGATATACCGTGCTTGACGCAGACGGAAACGCGATAGCTGATAAGACGGATATTCTTTACGATCCCGAACATCAGCCCGTGCTCGAAGACGGACAGTCAATCAAATTCAAGTCCGTCGGAGGCGGAAAATATCTTGACAGCGACTACGGCGAAGCAATCAAATTCGTAAAGACGAATACTTTAAGAACTCCCGAACTTACCGTTGACAGAAACGGAAACGTGAGCTGGCAGGCAACCGACGGCGGCAGCTTTACTTACAAAATTAAGGATAAGGACGCAACCGACTACAACACGCCCATCGAAAACGTAGACAAAAATAACCGCACAGTTAAGCTTACAGACGGACAGACAATTCAGGTTATGGCAGTTCGCGACGAAGCGGTTGAAGGACAGCAGAACAGCTTATGGTCGGAAGAACTTACCTACAAAGCTCCCGTTCAGCGCACGGCTCCCGAAATCACTTCTTTTGAAAGAAACGAAACGACGGCAGACGGCAAAGTTTTGCTTAAATGGACGACAGCAGACGGTATCGAATACGCGTTATCGCTCAACGGTGCAGAAGCAGTAACAGTTGAAAACGGCGAAGTTGAAATAGCAATTGCCGACTACACCTCGATTGAACTTATCGCGCTCGGCACCGACGGCGAACCTCAGGCGGAAGGCGATTACAGCAATCTGTTCGCAGACAGCGTAGCAACCGACGCCGAAAAAGAAGCAAATTTAACAAAATACACAGCTTTCTATGACGGATATAAAGCCGACATCGAACTCGAAGCTTTAACAACCGTATCGCTTATAGTTGACGACGAAGAAATTACTCTTCCTGCCAACGGCGCAACATATTCCGACGTTGAGTTTACCTGGTCGATAGTCGGCGGTGACAAAGATTATGCAATTCTGACTGATAATTCGCTCACCGTAATGGCTTCCGACGTTACCGCAGGCGAAACGATAACTTTAAAAGCAACCGTTACGGGAAAAGATACGCTGTACAAAGAGTTTGCAGTCCTGATAAAAGCAGGCGAAAAGGCAACGATGTCTTATGCAGGCACTACTTCGACAAATTTGTCCGACACAGCAAACAGTGCTGACCTCGTTGGTTTGGACGAAACAATGTTTAACGTATCAAGCAAAAAACACAGCGGTTCTGTACATGTAGCATTAAATAAAGCCGGTTACATCCGAATTCATAAAAACAACGCAGACACTATGGTTGTTTCGATTGCCGAAGGCGACAGCTATAAAATCGGTAAATTCTCGATTTCTCTCCATTCCCAATCAGAGGCAGCTCTAACTGATTTACTCGTAAAAGTAAACGATAAAGAGGTTAGCACAACACAAGACGGCGTATATTTGGTCAATGCAAAGAGCTTTTCTCTCACTTGTAAAAACTTCTCTTTCCCCATTGATATTGCAAGTATAAATATCGTTTATTTGGCGCCCGAATTGACTGACGCGCAAAAAGCCGATATAGATCTTAACCGTTTGGATGATATCAGCGGAGAATACGGCGCAACGAATTCGTTAAATCTTGCAAAAGTGATCGGCGAAAAATCGGGATTTGAAATTGCTTACACGGCAACCAAAACTTCAACCGAAGATACCGCAAACGGAACTTTAGTAATTAACGAAGACGGAACGGTTACAATCACGCAAGGCGACGCGGCAACTGTCTTTACCGTAACTGCAACAATTGCCTGCACCTGCGGTGAAACAAGCCACGCACATACGAGAGATTTCACCGTAACTGTTAAAGCAACAACCCCCGCAGGCTCTGTTACCCTTCCTGCTTCAATTTCATTTACTAACGATGATAGCCGTACAGAAATAAGCACAACAAAACAGGTATGGATAGCAAATGGAATTACATTAACAAATTTAAAGGGTTCAAGTTCTACCGCAACAAATAATGCAGGAAACAATGCTGGACATATAAGATGTTATGCAAGCTCCTCTTTAAAAATCGAATGCGAAGTTGCATTCAAAAAGATAGTGTTTACTTGTACTGCTTCAAAGTATAACATTTCTAATGAAATAACCGGGGCAACTAAATCCGTCAGCGGAACAACTGTTACATATACTTTTACAGAGGCAGTGAAGTCGTTAGAAATTACTAAACTCAGTGCACAGGTACGAATTACGGAAATAGTAATCAGTGCTGAATAATTTTGACAAAGCAAATATTTACTCAAACAAAAACAGCCTTCCTTCGGGAAGGTTG
Source organism: uncultured Christensenella sp. (assembly GCA_910583545.1). Taxonomy (GTDB): domain Bacteria; phylum Bacillota; class Clostridia; order Christensenellales; family Borkfalkiaceae; genus Coproplasma. Next base: position 43,789 of record CAJTXM010000007.1, read on the forward strand.
TTTTTTTGTGTTTAAAATAATTTAACAAATCGGCAAAAGTTTATTTGCAAATCGCCTTAAAAAGTTGTATAATACGCTTATCCGTTTTGTGGTGGAATCAGATACCGTCAAACTCTCCGCCGTACCGAAGCACGAATGTGTTTACGCTCGGTGTCGCCGAGCTTGGTTACAAATTGAATATGTTAAAAATGCGTCCGTAGCTCAGTTGGATAGAGCGTGGGCGTTCGTCGTACCGAAGCACGAATGTGCTTACGCTCGGTGTCGCCGAGCTTGGTTACAAATTGAATATGTTAAAAATGCGTCCGTAGCTCAGTTGGATAGAGCACGAGCCTCCGACGCTCGGTGCCGATGGTTCGAATCCATTCGGGCGCACCAAACGGCACGTCGCAAATTTGCGGTGTGCCGTTTTCTTTAATAAGCGTTTTTGTTTGCCATACAAAAACCGTTTGTGCTATACTTAAAATATGAAAACCGTAGTAATAGGAATGAGCGGAGGAGTTGATTCGACCGTTTCCGCGCTTCTTTTAAAGGAGCAGGGCTACAACGTAATAGGGCTGTATATGCTCAACTGGGAAGAGGAAAACGCGCAGGGAGTATGCTCTGCCGAAAGCGACTTTTCGGACGTTCAGCGCGTTTGTTCGGCGCTGGATATCCCGTATTACAGCGTCAATTTTTCAAAGCAGTACTACGACAGAGTTTTTTCGTATTTCCTTGACGAATACCGCAGAGGCAGAACGCCGAATCCCGACGTTTTATGCAACCGCGAAATAAAGTTTGGGCCGTTTTCGGCTTACGCGAAAAAGTTAGGTGCGGACTATGTTGCTACGGGGCACTACTGCGGAATAGAGCACGGCGGAAGAACGCGCCTTTTAAAGGCGAAGGATGCGGGAAAGGATCAGACTTATTTTTTAAATCAGGTACGCGAAAGTCAGCTTGAAAACGTGCTCTTCCCCCTTGCAAATCTTGAAAAAAGCGAGGTGCGTTCGATTGCCGAAAAGCACTCGCTCTATAACGCGAAAAAGAAAGATTCGACGGGAATATGCTTTATCGGCGAAAGAAACTTCCGCAACTTTTTAAAAAATTATCTCCCTGCTCAGTCGGGCAGAATTATTACTCTCGACGGCGAGACAGTTGGCGAACACATAGGACTTATGTACTACACTATAGGTCAGCGCCGAGGGCTTGACCTCGGCGGAAAGCAGGGCGAAGACGGCAGATGGTTCGTCGTTAAAAAAGACCTTGAACACAACGTGCTTTACGTCTCGCACGGCGACGAAAGTCCGCTTTATTCCTCTTCCTGCACCGTTTCCAATATGAATTGGATTGGGTATACCCCCGAGCGAAGCTTTGAATGCAGTGCAAAATTCAGATACCGTCAGGGCGAACAGAAAGTAAAAGTTACGCTTTCCGAAAGCGGGGCGACGGTCGAATTCGCCGAAAAACAGCGCGCCGTTACCGAAGGGCAGTACGCCGTATTTTACGACGAAGAAGCCTGCCTCGGAGGCGGAGTCATTGACAAAGTAATATACTGAGAGGGTGCGCGTTTTGCGCACCCTCTTTTCAGCTTACCGACTGTCTTACGTTCTCTTCCCTGAACTGTTTCAGATACAAATCGAAATACGTTCCGCGCTGTTTTATAAGCTCGTCGTGCGTACCCCTCTCTATAATCTTTCCGTCGTGAACTACCAGAATTATATCGGCGTTTCTTATCGTTGAAAGCCTGTGCGCAATGACGAAGTTCGTCCTGCCCTGCATAAGCTTATCTATCGCCTGCTGAATTAAATTTTCGGTTATCGTATCGACGGACGAAGTCGCCTCGTCGAGAATGAAAATAGCCGGATCGGCAAGTATCGCCCTTGCGAATGATAAAAGCTGTTTCTCGCCCGTCGAGAGTGTGTTTCCGCCCTCTCCTATCTGCGCGTCATAACCGCCGAGTCTTTCGATAACTCTTTCGGCGTTTACGCTCTTTACCGCCTCTTCCATCTCTTCCTGTGTCGCGTCGGGTTTGCCGTATAAAAGATTTTCCCTTACCGTTCCCGAGAACAGGTGCGGAACCTGCAAAACGTAGCCTATATTGGAGTGAAGCCACTGAACGCTGCGCTCGCGCGCGTCCCTGCCGTCGATTAAAACGGCGCCCTCAGTCGGATCGAAAAACCTGCAAACAAGGTTGACAAGCGTCGATTTACCTGCGCCCGTTTCACCGACTATCGCAACCGTGGTACCGCGTCCTACCTTTAAATTGAAATGTTCAAGCACGTTTTCGTCGCCGTCGGGATATCTGAAAGTCACGTCTTTAAACTCGACCTCGCCCGAAAGCGGTTCCCAGTTTTCGCGCTTTTCGTTGAAGCTGTCACCGTATTTTTCAATGACTTCGGGCGCGTCGCGTACGTCCGTCTGCGTTTCCATAAGCGCGCTGTACCGCTCGATATTGACCTTGATCGTGACGAGATCGGACATAGCTTCCGCAACGAACTGCACCGATTCCACAATGCCCTGCGCGTACGTCATAAACACCGAAAGCGTGCCTATTATCATAACGCCCTTTACGGTTATTATTCCGCCGTACCATAAAACTATTGCCACCGCCGAGGAAACAACAAACGAAGTTATCGCAATGAACGTCGAGCGGTGATGTCCGAGGCGCGAGGACTGCTTTTTCATCTCTCTGGTATTTTCGAAAAAGCGTTTGTCAAGCTTTTCCTCCACGCCGAGCGTTTTAGTAGTTTCAACGCCGGTTATACCCTCGTTAAATCCGCCCGTTATAAGCGAATTGGTTTCGCGCACCTTGCGGTTATACTTCGTCTGGATTTTGTGGAAATAAATCATTACGGGCACTATCACGGGCACGAGCGCAAGCACGCAGAGCGTGAGCAGAGCGTCAAGCGAAAACATAATGGAAAGCGCTATCACAACGTAGATAAAGTTGCTCATTCCCTGATAACTGTCCCACGCGACAACCGAGCCGATACTGCCCGTATCGCTCATAACCCTTGCGTGGATTTTGCCGACGCCCGTCACGTTGTAGTACGAAACGGACAGCGTCTGCAAATGGTTGAACGCGCTTCTGCGCATATCCCTCAAAAGATACATTTCGAGTTTCGAACAGCTGTAAGAACTGACGAAATCGACCGCGCAGGACAGGACTATGAGCGAAGCGTACAGCGTAATGAATACGGCAAAGCCGTCAAGCGTCCTGTTTGCGATAAAGTTGTCTATCGCATACTTCTGAAAAAGCGGAAGTACCGTGTTTATCGCCATTACGGGCAATACGCTTAAAATTATAGTCAAATAAAGTTTTTTATGTACCGCCACAAACGGCAGAATTTTTCCTATTCCGAAAAATCTGATTTTGGGGCTTGTTTTGCTTTCTTCGGTCATAACTTCGCCTCCTTCAATTCTTCGGGCAGTTCGAACTGCATATCGTAAATGCGCCTGTATATTCCGCCCTTCTCCAAAAGCTGAGCGTGCGTTCCGCTTTCGGCGATTTTTCCGCCGTCTAAAACTAAGATATTGTCGGCGTGCATAACCGTGTTTATTCTGTGCGAAATAATTATAACCGTAGCGCCCTTGAACTTTTCGTTCAGATTTTTTCTGATAGCCGCGTCCGTATCGCTGTCGACCGCGGAGAGCGAGTCGTCGAAGATAAGATACGGAGTATTTCTCAGAAGCGTTCTTGCAATGCAGACGCGCTGTTTCTGTCCGCCGGAAAGAGTTACGCCCCTTTCGCCGACCACCGTTTCATATCCGTTTGCAAAGCCCTCTATGTTGCCGTCGACGCAAGCCATCTTTGCAGAATTTTTAATTTCTTCCTCGGTTGCGTTATCGACGGCAAGCGCGATATTTTCGCCGACCGTTCCCGAATAGACATAGCCTTCCTGCAGCATAAGCCCTATATTAGAGCGGAGAGTCGCAGGCGAAATCTCGGAAATAGGCTTGCCACCGACGTAAATTTCCCCTTTCGTCGGGGCATATAGCCCGTCCAAAAGGTATGTAAGCGTCGATTTACCGCTCCCCGTTCCGCCCAGAATACCGACGACGGACCCTTCGGGGATTCTGAAACTGATATCCTTTAAAACAGGCTTGCCCTCTTCGTATTCGAAGCTGACGTCCTTAAATTCCACGTCGCCGGACAAGGGCAGTTTTTCGCCGTAAACCTCTTCTTCGCCGTTTAAAATTTCGGCTATTCTTCCGAGCGAAACGCCCGCCTTCGACATATTTGAAATAATTCTTCCGAGTTGTCTTACGGGCCAGGACAACATTGTGTTATAGAAAATAAACGCAATCAGCGCGCCCGTGGTGAGCGAACCGTTGACGCAGAATACCGTTCCCGCGACGACAATGCACAGCCCCTGAACGGAAGCAAGACAGTCGCTCGTCGACCAGAACGTAGCTAAAAACCGCAGAGTCTTTGTCCACAGTCCCGTATAGTAAACGTTTTGCTTTTCGAATCTGTCGCGCTCGTAGCGTTCCCTGCCGAACGCCCTGACAACTCTCACGCCCGTAAAGTTTTCCTGCGCGATAGTCGAAAGCACGCCCTCCTCTTCGTCGCATTTTTTAAAGCGTTTTCTCGCCCTCGAATGAAAGAAAAAAGAATAGCCTAAAATCAGCGGTATAAAAGCCGAGGCGATCGCCGCGAGTTTTACGTTTTTCATAAACATAAACACGAGCGAAAAAATCATTAAAAGCAGTATTCTGAAAAGGCTTAAAAGCTGACCGGAAACGAAGTTCGAGATAGTGTCCGCGTCCGAAGTGCACCTTTGAATTATGTCGCCCGTGCGGTGGCGGATATGCCAGCTTAAAGGCAGTCTTTGCAGATGCGAAAAAAGCCTGTCGCGCGTTCTGCGCATAAAAATCTGGTTTGCATAAGTATTTAAAAACGCTCTGCAATAGGTAAACAGCGCCGTAAGCAAGGCACACGCAAGCAGAGCAAGCGCAATTATCCACAGATTGTTTTTCAAATACTCAACTCCTCCCAAAGAGGAAACTATACCTTGGTAACTGTCCGAAACGGGTTCGCTGCCGAGTACGCTGTCAACCGTGAGATTGATTATCTCCGGAACGAGCAGGGAAAATACCGTGACTATAGCGCTTGCTAATATGCTCGCCGCGAACACTCCTCCGCTTCCCCTCAACAGGTAGAACAGCGTCCCCGTCTTAGACAGTTTCCGTCTTGGATAAACGTCTTTCATTTATTAAATTAAAACCCCTCTATTATCTCTTTTTTTAATTCCCTGCACAGTTCCGTTCCGAAGCGGACGCAGGCTTCCACGTCCTCCGTTACGGCTATGCAGTTAAACGTGTGAATATACCTTACAGGAATACCTGCAACTATCACGGGCGTACCTCCGTTAGAGGAAATTATATACGCGCCGTTGTTGCCTCCGCCCGAACGTACCGCCATCTGAACCTTTATATTCTTTTTCCTTGCGGTATCTCTCGCAAAGGAAGTGAACCTCGGAGTGCAGATAACAGTCCTGTCCATATAGCGGAGCATCACTCCGCCCCTCAGTGCGTCCTGTACCATATACGACGGCGCGGACGTATCGTCCGCAGGACAGCCCTCGAAGCAGATTACCGCGGAAGGTCTGACGTTGTGCATAACAGCCGTTATTCCCCTCTCGCCGACTTCTTCCTGCGAAGAGATAACGCCTATGATATCCATATCCGTCTTTGCGTTTTCAAGCGCCTTAACCGTCATAAGCATAGCCCCGACGCCCAGCCTGTCGTCGAACGCTTTGCCGTGCATAACCCCGTGTTTATTATCGTATTCAAACGGCGATAACGGCACGACGGGCGCACCTATTTCAACCCCGAAAGATATTGCTTCATCCGCGCTTGTTGCACCGATATCTATTACGAGATTATCGTAGGATACGGGCGCGTTTCTCTGTTCCGCAGTCATAAGATGCGGCGACATTGCGGCAATTACCCCCGAAATATACCCCGACGAAGTAAAAACCTGCACTTTCGCGGAGGGCAGACTCTTTTCATTCCAGCCCCCGATGGGGATGAAGCGCAGAGTGCCGTCGGGCTTGATTGCCTGAACCATAAACCCGACTTCATCCGAGTGGGCGTCAAGCATTATCTGCGGTCTGTTGCCCTTGTTATACTTAGGATAAATATAGAGGTTGCGCATACTGTCCTCTTTGAAATCCGCAATATCCTTCAGGTATTCTCTTGCAATAACAAGCACTTCGTCTTCAAAGCCGGACGCACCCCTCGCATTGCACAATTTTTCAATAAGTTCTATATCAGTCATATCAATCCTCCTCTCGCAAATCGACACCCCTTATCGGGGCTTGCTTAAATATAATTTTTAATTAATATATCTGCAAACTTTACGAAGCCTGCGGAAGCTTTTTACCCTTTCTGAGTTCCTTTTCGAGCTCTTCGCAGGATTTGTTGAATTCTTCCTCGGTTTCGACTATTTCGATGCCGTCAAGCAGTTCCTGCAAACGGTATTCGGTATTGAGATATTTTATCGTCTGATAGCCTATAACCGTAGTGAGCACGCCGTTGGTGAGCCCCTGCACCGACGAGTCGACGAGGGTGGAAATCGCCGAACCGAGAAGCGGAATTCCCTTGACCGCGTTTCCCATAGTCTGAACGACGGAATTACCTATCTTTGCGCCGCCCAGCCCGTAGGCTATGAGCGAGTTTTGCAGCACTCTTGCGAAAATGCGCACAAGCTTTGTATCCGAGGGACGGAAACCGTATAAAAATACGAGATCCTTGACGAGCTGTAAATTGAGCGTAGCCACCAGAAGCGCGTCGATCTTGTTCGTCTGCGAAAGCGCGGAATACATTCCCGACTTCAAAGAAATTTTGAATATCAGCTCTTTCGCGCTCTTTTTTACCGAACCGGAATACAGCGCGGAAAGGTTTTCCATAATCGCCTTGTCGTTGTCCGTCCTCACCGCGATTGCAAGTCTGCCGACCGTCTGACTGTCGTACCAGCCCACGCCCTCAACTTTTGCCGTCAGCTCTATAATTTTATCGGCTATCTTACGGCGCACTTTCTTATTGTGCGCTTTTGCGGCGGAAGCCGTCTTTGCGTTTACGTTTACGATAAAGTATTCGGTCTTTAAAATTTTAACGAGCGGTACGATAAACAGAAATATGTATAAAATCACACTGACGCCTATCGCGCCGTAGCCCGCGTATCTGTTGATATCGTACACCCGCATAGTTACCGAAAAAAAGCAAAAAAACAGAAAAACGCCGATTGACGCCGAAATCAGAAACAGCAGCGTCTTAGCGCCCTTTACGTTCTGCCTCTTCGAATACTTCTGTTCGTACTCGTAAATACTCATTTTTTCTTCCTGAATATCATTATTCTTCTTTGACATTTTTCACCTTTCAGATATTTATTGTATATTTATACAGCGCCGATTTAGAAACGCCCCTGTCCTTTGCGGTCTTTTTCAGCGCTTCTTTTTTATCAAAACCCTGCTTTATATAATAGAGGATATGCTCCTCTTCGCTAAGCTTATTCAAAGGGTTTTCTTCTTCCGCGCCGCCCTCTATCAAAAGGACGTATTCTCCCCTCTTTTCGCCTTTCAGCCCCTCGGAAAGCTTAAAAGAAACAGCCTCTTCGTGCAGTTTGGTAATTTCCCTCACCGCGCAGGCGTTTCTGTCACCGAAAACCGAATAGGCGGAGCATATTGTGCGGTCAATGTCCTGCGGAGCGCAATGGAATATGAGCGTCATATCAAGTTTCCGGTACTTTTCCAACACCGCTTTTCTCTCGCTTTCTTTGTCGGGAAGAAAACCGACGAACGCAAATCTGTCCGAGTGGAGCGCGGAAAGTATCAGCGCTGAGAGCGCGGCGTTTGCGCCCGGCACTACCGTATATGATACGCCGGCGGCTTTGAGTTCTTTACAGACCGTGTTACCGGGATCGGAAATTACGGGCATACCCGCGTCGGAAACAATTGCGACGGTCTGCCCCTCTTTCGCGCAGTCGATAATTTTTTTCGAAGCCTCTTTCTCGTTGAATTTATGACAGCTTTTTAACGGCTTTTTTATTTCGTAAGCGTTTAAAAGTTTTAACGAGTGCCTCGTGTCCTCGCAGAATATCACGTCGGCGGAACGCAGAATTTCAAGCGCGCGCAGACTGATATCCTGTAAATTGCCTATCGGCGTTGCAACAAAATATACCATTATTTATTTCCCTGTTCGTTTTCAAAAACCATTACTTCACCGTACTTAGGCGAATATAAAATATTAAATTTACAGCTTGTTATAATTTTTTTAAGCCTTTTAAAATATCTGACTTTTTCCGTACGCGATATAACCCTGCTGTATTTTTCACCGTCATTTTCAAAGCTTATGCCTAATTTATAACTATATATATTTTTCGTCCGCATTTTATTTAATTGACAAACTTCTGCACAGGCTTCAAAAAGCTGCTCGTCGGCAAGCCACATTAAAATTTCTTTTTCCGCGCGCTTATTTTTAAGCAAATAATATATCGATAATCCTAAAAAAACACTTCCTGCAACGCAACAAACTGTCAGAATTTCGTAAGCAGTAAACTTATGTTTTTCAAGGTAACAGGGTATAAACAACGATATTCCCAAAACAAAGAAAAATGCCGTCCATAAAACGTATACGGTTTTATCAAATCCCGTCAAACACGTTCCGTACCTGAAAGTGTAAATTATTTTTCTACCGTTATACTTTACCATTGACAACCTCGGGTAAAATTTCTATTCCCTCTTTACCGCCCTTGACCGCCTCGACCATTACAAGGTAGGGCTTAGCGCCCGAAACGCCCGTAACAAACTGCAATTTCTTGGGTTCGAGTCCCCTCTTTTTTAAAAGATATATGAGCTCCGCAGTGCGGTCGGCTCGGTTAAGCACTGAAAGCCTTCCGCCGAATTTCAAGACTCTGTACGCCTTTTCTATGATTTCGGGAAGAGTTACGGTCAGCTCTTTACGGCATACGGCTTTTTCGTAAACGTCGTTTTCAAAGCCCGATCGCTCGTACGGGGGGTTGCACAGAACGAGAGAAAATTTGTCGTCGAATTCCTTTCCGATATCCTGAATTTTTATGCAGTGTATCGCGCAGTCGAAGCCGTTTAATTTTGCCGTGCGTTCGCTCATTTCGGCGAGCGCGGACTGCATTTCAAATAAATCGAGCGAAGATATGCAGGGGTTAAGACACAAAAAATGAAAACCTACCACTCCGCTGCCCGAACAGAAATCGGCGACTCTGTCGCCTTTTTTCGCGCGTGCAAACTTCGACAGCAAAATACTGTCGGAAGTGAAGCGGTATAAGTTGATATTCTGTATTATCTTTTTTTCGCCGAAAAAACTTTCGAAAACTTCACCGTCTTTTAAACACATAAGAAAACCAAAATCTTCGCATCCCATAAACAAGCAAGAGCAGGAAATTGAGCATTTTCAAAAGGGAGTTTACTTAGAGGTAAACGACCTGAGAAAAGCGGAAATTGACGAACTATTGCGCAGTTTAGAGGATGCGAAAAAATATAGAAAAAGGCAGGGGACAAAAACAACATCCCCTGCCTTTCCATTCCCTGATTAGTCGGCGTGTATTGCGCCGGTAGGGCAAACGTCCTCGCAAGCTCCGCAATCGATGCAGATATCCGGATCTACGACGTACTTGTCTGCTCCCTCAGAAATAGCCTCAACGGGGCAAGTGCCTGCGCACGCGCCGCAGCTTACGCACTCATCTGAAATTGAATGTGCCATAGTTAATCCTCCGATTAATATTACTGTTTTGAATTATAACACAAATTATTTTAACTGTAAAGGGCAAGAGAGAAAAAATTTTAATTTTTATTAAATATTTTCTTTTTCCTCTTCGCCGTCCTTGCTCTCTTCTCTTTCGGAATTGCGTCTGAATTTTATATCCTTGACGGGATAATCGTGGAAAGTTATAATATCTTTTTTCTTGTCCTCGATCTTTACCCTGCATTCCATTTTGAGCATATTGACGTTGACTACAATTCCCTTGCCTTCGGGTGTTTTTACCTCCGAACCGACTTTCGGAACCTGTTTGCTTGCCTCGACGTAATAGTCGTTTTCGTATTCGAGACAGCACATCAGTCTTCCGCACATACCCGATATTTTAGTCGGGTTGAGCGATAAATTCTGTGACTTTGCCATTTTAATGGAAACCTTTCTGATATCGGGCATATACGCCGAACAACAGCACTCCCTTCCGCAGGGTCCCAGACCGCCTATCATCTTGATTTCGTCGCGTATTCCTATCTGTCTCAATTCTATACGCATTTTGAAAATAGCCGACAGATCTTTCAAAAGTTCCCTGAAATCCACGCGCGAAGGAGCCGAATAGAAAAAGACGACCTTTGCTCCGTCGAACGCGAAATCGCAGTCGATAAGTTTCATATTGAGCTTGTGCTTCTGAATCTGCTCGACGGCAAGCCTCATTGCCTCGGGCTTACGCTCGGCGTTGCGCTTAACCGCGTCCAGATCCCTCTGCGAAGCGATGCGCAAGACGGGTTTAAGCGGAGCCACGAGTCTTTCGTCCTCGATTTCCTTTAAGGGAATTACCACCGTAGCGTACTCGTGACCGCGCGCGGTTTCGACGATTACGCCCGTGCCCTTCTGATATTTATCGGCATTTTTCCCCGGCGAGAAATAATATATTTTGCCGTTCGGAGTAAAATTCACCCCTGTAATTTTGACCATTTATCGTTCTCCTCTATAATGCGAAGCATCAGATCGTACAATAGCCCCTGAAAAAACGCGTTGAATTTCAGATCCCTCGCCGCTTTGTCAATGCTCCATCCCGCATAAATCAGTGTAGGAGTCCGCCAGCAGGCGGAAACCTTCCCCTCACCGCCGCCGTTTACCTTTTCGGCAAGCGCCCTGTGGAAAGTGTTCGCTATTGCGGAAAGAAGCTCCGCCTTATATTTAGTATCACCGTACTTTGCCGCAACCCTGCCCGCGTCGGCGATATCCGTCGTAGTGCAGATGACCTCCGCGGCGTCGCTGACTTCGTTGAACCAGCCTCCGCCGACCATTCCTTCGGCAACGCCTAAAATTCCGCCGCAGTTTTCCGCCGCCGCCCTGTTAAGGGAATTGTGTCCCTTTCTTTCCAGAGCCGAAAAAATATCGTCCGCGGAAAAGGGCGGTACCGTAAGCGTCTTTACCCTTGATTTTACGGTGTCGAGCACGGGTGCAAGCGCCGTCGTGCCGAGCAGGAAATACACTCCCTCGCACGGCTCTTCGAGCGTCTTTAAAAGCTTGTTCTGAATAATGGGAGCAGTGTTTTCGAAACCGCTTACGACGACGAGTTTTTTATCGCCCTCCACGGGTTTCAGCACGCAGTCGGCAAGCAACGCCGACGCCGAGTCGGCAGTAAATTTTTTACCGTCCTCGGGGTAAATCTTCAAATCGGAATAGCTTTCGTTGAGAACCCTTTTCCCGTCCGCGCAGTCTTCGGAAAACCCGAAAAATCTGAGCGCAAAAATTTTGAGTACGGCGCGCATATTCATACCGTCTTTAAAGTGAAGCAAATAGGCGTGCGACAGTCTGCCCTGCGCTATATCGCCCGAAAATGCCGAATACGCCGCCGTGGCGGAAATGAGTTCCTTCAATTAATTATCCCCTTTTCTTTCAAAAGCATAACAACTTTCTCGTGTATTTCTTTCTTGCTTCCGCTGCATTCAACGGCGCATATGCGCGGATAAACGTTCAGAAGCTGTCTGTATCCGCTGTATACGCGCCTATGGAATTCAAGACCCTGTTTTTCCATTCTGTCGTTTAAATCGGCTCCGTTTTTGCGCCTGAACGCCTCGTCGGGCGTTATGTCGAAAAAAACCGTCAGATCGGGCGTGCACAGCTCGTACGCTTTTTTGTTGATATCCGCCACATATTCCTGTCCCAATCCCCTTGCATAGCCCTGATAGGCAAGCGAAGAATCTATGTACCTGTCGCAGAGAACTATCTTCCCCTCTTCGAGCGCAGGCAGGACTTTTTCTTTTATATGCTGTATTCTTGACGCGGCGTATAAAAGCGCTTCGCACTCGTCGCACATTGCGGTATTCGAGCCGTCGAGTATAATTTTGCGTATCTGTTCGGCGATAGGACTTCCGCCCGGTTCGCGCGTCAGAACGTAATCTGTTTTATTTCTATCAAGGTATTCGGCAAGCAGTTTTACCTGCGTGCTCTTGCCCGACCCCTCGCATCCTTCAAAGGTTATAAACTTGCCCTTTACCATTTTTTTACCACGCAGATCTGTCCGTTTTTGAGTCCGTAAGTATACTTGTGCGACAGTACCGAAACCGTCGCGCTTGTGATCATTTCACCCGTCACTACAACGGGTATGCAGGGAGGCGCAAGACCTGCGTTTTTAGCGCACATTCTGCCGACCGCCTTGTCGAGATCTATCCACTCGCACTGACGCTTCAAAGCGTACTGAAAGCTATATGACCGCTCGCTTTCGGGCAATGCGGGTCTTTCTTTGAAAGTGTTCTGCAATCTTTTGTTTGAAACGATTGCAATTATCTGTTTTTCAAGATTAGTCAGCTCTTTCAGATTGATATTCGCAGAAAGATAAAAAAGAATGTATCTTCCGTCCGAAAACTCGGCGTAAATTCCCCTCTTTTCCAGTCTTGCAAGCGCGAGGTCCGGAGAAACACCCAAAGGCTTGAAATCTATCAGAAGCTTCGTCCAGTCGTCGTTTTTATAGAAAGTGAATGACGACTGTTTTTTATATTCCTCAACCGCCGTTTTTGCGCGGTCGAGAATTGCAGGCTTATTCGCAAGAATTTTAAATCCGTATTCGACGGACGCCATTATGGGAAAACTCGGCGAGGTGGTACGGAAAAGCGAAAGTGCTTCCTCTGCGACGGGAACGAGATCTTCGTTATTTACCGAAACGACGGCGCCCTGAGTGTAAGCCGAAAGCGTCTTGTGCGCCCCGTCGACCCACATATCGGCATAAAGTCCGGCGTAACCCTTGCCTCCGAACGCAAGATGCGCGCCGTGCGCGCCGTCCACGAGCAGAAGGCGGTTGTATTTTTTCAGAACTTCCCTGTATCCGGAAAGAGGGGCGATATTTCCGTAATAGTCGGGAGAAGTGGCAAGCACGCCCGCGATATTCGGATCGTTTGAAACAAGCCTTTCTATGGTTTCACTGTCGGGAGCCTGCAAAACGCCGTCCTGTTCCGCGCCCTGAACTATTAAAGGTTCGATACCGAACAGCTTACAGGCGTTCCATACGCTTTGGTGCGAGTTTCGGAATACAATAAGCTTGTTCCCCCTCTTCGACGCGCAGTAGGCGAGAGCAAGCACACCGCTTGAAGATCCGTCGGTGGTGATATAACTCTTCACCGCACCGCAGATTTTTGCGATATCTTTCTGCGCCTTTGCTATCGCGCCCGTCGGATTGAGAAGATTGTCCGTATAGGTAAGCTCTGTCACGTCGATCGGAGCGTCCTTGAACCTGGACTTGAAATCTCCGCTTCCCTTATGACCGGGCATATGAAAAAGCTTACAAGCTTTACTATTCTTTTTTATTTGAGTATATATACAGTAATCGTACATAATAAAATCCTTATTAAAATCAGCCACAATCGTTTTCAAGAAGCGAGTTATACAAGGAAACTGCGCAAACCGCAAGGGAGTTTACATTGAAGTAAATGACCGAAGCGGTGCGTAAAGTTGACGCAGTAGAACGACGCTTATCGGAAACGATTTATTTCTTGGGTTTCATCGTGGGGAACAATAACACATCCCTGATAGTCGGGCTGTCGGTGAGAAGCATAACGAGCCTGTCAACGCCGAAGCCGAGACCGCCGGTAGGGGGCAGACCGTATTCGAGAGCGGTTATGAAATCCTCGTCTATCTGCGCGTTGCAGTTCGGTTCCTGAGCGCGCTTTTCGGCTACCTGTTTTACAAATCTCTGTTTCTGGTCTATGGGGTCGTTGAGTTCGGAGAACGCGTTGCCGTATTCGTGTCCGCAGATGAAGTATTCAAACCTCTGCGTGAAAGCAGGGTCGTCCTCCTTGCGCTTGGCAAGCGGAGAATTCTCCACGGGATAGTCGTATATAAACGTAGGCTGAACGAGCTTGTCCTCGCAGAAAGCGTCGAATAAAGCAATTAATACGTGACCCTTTGTTGCCCTATCGCCTTCGGGAACTTCGCAGTGAAGTTTCTTCGCGCACTCGCGCGCGTCCGCGTCCGTCTTCCACGCGTCATAGTTGGCTCCGCTGAATTTTTTGACCGCCTCTTTCATAGTCAGGCGTTCCCACTTTTCACCGAGCCGAAGCTCGGTGCCCTGATAGGTTATATCGGTTGTGCCGAGGACGTTTTTCGCAATTGCCTTGTACATATCCTCGACCAAATCCATCATTGCAAAGTAATCGCAGTAAGCCTGATACAGTTCGACCGTAGTAAATTCGGGGTTGTGATAGGCGTCCATTCCTTCGTTGCGGAAAATTCTGCCGACCTCGTAAACGCGTTCCAGACCGCCGACTATAAGCCGTTTTAAATACAGCTCCGTCTCTATTCTCAGATACATATCGATATCGAGCGCGTTGTGTTTTGTTTTGAAAGGACGCGCCGCCGCGCCGATTTCAAGCGTAGTCAGAACAGGCGTATCCACTTCGAGATAACCGCGTCCGTCGAGGAAAGAGCGTATCTCCCTGAATATCTTCGAACGCGTGATAAACGCTTTCTTTACGTCGGGATTGACAATGAGATCGAGATCCCTCTGACGGTATCTTATATCGGGGTTAGTCAGTCCGTGCTGTTTTTCGGGAAGGGGGCGCAGGCACTTGGTAAGCATTTCCAGATGCTCGCAGTGAATTGAAATTTCCCCCGTCTGCGTTTTGAAAACGAAGCCCTTTATGCCGATAATATCGCCGATATCGTAGTCCTTTTTAAAAGACGCGTAAACGTCCTCGCCCACGTCGTCGCGGCGGACGTAGAGCTGAATCTGCCCGTCCCTGTCGGAAATGTGACAGAACGAAGCTTTGCCCATTATGCGCCTTGACATAAGCCTGCCGGCAAGCGAAACCGTCTTTCCCTCCAACTCCGCGAATTTATCGCGTACGGACGCGGAATTTTCGGTTGCCGGGTAGCTGACTTTTACGAAAGGGTTATTGCCCTCGTCGCTCATTTTCTGTAATTTTTCACGGCGGATCCTCGCCTGCTCGGCAAGCTCCTCTTCCGAAGGCTCGTCCGCGGTCAGTATTCTCTCATCCATTTCTGTACCTCGCAAGTTTTCTCTTTAAGATATTTTAAGTATTTTCAGCGTATAACTCGAACCGTCGGGACAGACGACGGAAGCCTTGTCGCCGACGTGCTTTCTCATAAGCGCAGATCCCACGGGAGAATCGATGGAAATTTTGCCGTGCAGGGCGTCGACCTCGGTTATGGAAGTTATGGTATAGACTTCCTCTTCCTCCATATCCTCGTCGAATACGGTCACAACGCTGTTAAGGTGAACGTAACTGTTGTCCGTGACCTCTTCCCTTACGTCGGCGTTCTTTATCTTGTACTCGATTTCGGCAATTTTGCCCTCGTTGGAACGCTGTTCCTCTCTTGCCGCGTCGTACTCGGCGTTTTCGGACAAATCGCCGTGACTGCGCGCCTCTGCAATGCGCTCGATTATTTCCTGACGCTTGACTTTTACAAGATAGTCAAGCTCCTTTTTCAAATCGTCGAGATTCTTTTGCGTCATTACAAACTGTTCTGCCATTATTTACCTCTTTTAAAGATTATTCTGTCTTATAAAAACAAAGCTATTCCGATTGTGCGACAATCGGAACAGATTTCTACTCTATTATATATTCACACCGGCGTTTTGTCAAACGAATTAGGCTCGGCTCGAAGTTTTAACATTTTTTGTTCACACCGACGAACTGCGATATTCTCTGCACCGCGGTTTTTATATTTTCCATAGACGCCGAATACGAACAGCGAATAAAATTTCTGCCCGATTCGCCGAACGCCGAACCGCCGACGACTGCAACTTTCTGCTCCTTTAAAAGTTTATAGGAAAACTCGTCGCCGTCCATTCCCGTGCTTTCCACCGACGGAAAGACGTAAAAAGCGCCGCAGGGCTTTGCACATTCAAGCGAAAGCGCGTTCAGCTCCCCCGCCAGATATTCGCCCCGTCTTCGGTACTCTTCCTTCATTTTCTCAACGTCGGAAAAATTATTTTTAAGCCCCGATTTTAACGCTTCCAAAGCGGCGCACTGCGAAGCCCGCGGCGCGCACATCAGGGCGTACTGGTGTATTTTAAACATAGCTTCGTCTATTTTTTCGGGAGCGCAGACGAATCCGACGCGCCAGCCCGTCATAGCAAAAGCCTTTGAAAAACCGCCTATATACACCGTTCGCTCCGCCATATCCCCTATCGAACTGATGGAAACGTGTTTTCCGCAATAGGACAGCTCGGCATAGATTTCGTCGGAAATTACTAAAAGGTCGTTTTTTACTACGGCAGGGATTATCGCCTGCAAGTGCTCTTTTGTCATAACCGCGCCCGTAGGATTGTTGGGGTAGGCAAGTATTAAAGCTTTTGTCTTGTCGGTAACTTTTTTTTCAATCTCTCCGTACGTTAATATAAATCCGTTTTCCTTTTTACAGGGAACGGCAACCGCTGTTCCGCCCGACAAAGTAATAAGCGGAGCATACGCCACATACGAGGGCTCCGGCACGAGCACCTCGTCCCCGAACCCGACGGCCGCCCTCAGCGCAAGGTCTATAGCTTCGCTTGCGCCGACGGTGACTATTATGTGTTCGGGCGGATAGCAAACGGAAAAGCGCCTGAAAAGATACTCGCTTATCAGTCCGCACAGACTATCGAGTCCGCGGTTTGCGGTATACTGCGTTTCCCCCCGTTCTATCGAGCGGACGGCGGAAGCGCGCACGTTTTCGGCGGTGATAAAATCGGGTTCGCCGACGCCGAGCGAAATAGCTCCCTCCGTCCGGCTTACCAGATCAAAAAACTTTCTTATACCGCTCGGCTTTAACGCCTGCGCTCTTGCATTCAAAAAATTTCTCATATACTATGTATGCAAAGATTGACTTTACTTTTGTCTTAATTTGGTTTATAATTTTACCGTAAAGGAAATGAAATGTTTAAAATCTGGGCAAAAATTTTAAAAGACGGAAAAATTATCAAACAAGCCGTCTATCAGAGCGAAGATAAATTCGCATATTCGAAGTTTTTTAATTACCTTGCGGATATCTGCGAGGAGCTTGACATTGCCACGCCCGTTCTGCTGAAAACGCATATATTCAATTACGCAAAGTTTTCAACCGTGAGGTTTATTCCGCGCGACTTTGCCGAAACCGTTGATTTTGACAAACTTATCTTAGAAAATATCACTTAAAAAAAGTTGTGACCTCTTGTTGGTTTGCGTTTACTTTTTTAAGTTCTGCGCATAATGAGTATATGAAACTCACCTGTTATTTATGTGTTGCAATGCTCGTTACCTTAGCCGTATTCGGGGGCATATATGCCTTTACCGGTTTTAACGCACTGCTTTTTCTGTGTCTGAATAACCAAACCGTTTACCGCAGTTTTCTTGCCGTGACGTTCGTCGCCTCGCTTTTTACAGTCTATTCTCTGATAGTTTTCAAACCGTTCAGAGGCTTAAAATAAAAATAACCGTGCATTTCTGCACGGTTGCTTTTTTATTTGAATTCAAATATGTTAATAATGTGCTTATGCTTTTTTTGTGCGTATTCGACAGCAATTCTTGTTCCGCTTTTCTTTTCGTCTGCTAAACAATAGTCTTTATCAAAATAAGTAACTAAGATGTCGCACCTGTCAATCATAATCTGATTTCTTTTTACATATGTACAACGCCCTGCGCCTATAAGTTCTTCAGGAAAGACGGTTTCATCATACATAGTTAAAAGAAAACTTTTATACATATTGCTTATCGTCGGATATCTTGAACGAATATTTATTCGTTGAATAAGCGGAAAATATTTTTGTTTGAGATAAGTTACGACGGCAAGACTTACATCGTCGAAATGTCCAACTCCTCCAAACAAAAATGTTTCTGCATTTACTTCGTTAATAAGTTTATAAATAACTGAATTTATTATTTTTGCCGTTTCCCTGTTTTGTCTTAAATTTCTATGTCCTATAAATGCGACAGTCATTGTTTTCATCAGTATTCTTTCCCTTGTCAGTTTTATCGTGTTTTATATTGTTTTACACTATTTTATCGTGTTTGTCAATATTATACAAGATATTTATTATAATAAAAGTATGGAAAATGAAAATACGAAGCCGTTAAAAGAATCTGTAAGCATCACGTTAGATGCTGATTTATTGCAAGAGTTGAGAAAAGAAGCGCTCAGAGAAGAACGCTCTTTATCACAGTTTATAAACATTATTTTAAAAAAGTATATCAAATCGATTAATTATGAAGATTGATATACTTATTAAGTTATATTAAAAAAGCACCTTGACGGTGCTTTTTTTTCAGATATTATTGAGTTTTACTGTTGCGCCGTTTTCGGCGTTCTGGTACATTACCCAGTAGCCCTCTTTGCCGTTTTCCGACGCGGGGATAAACGAAGAATTTGAAAGCGACGGGGGTTGATTTGCGCTGTCTTTGGCAGGCACTCCGTAGCATATGTACTGTGCTTTACCCCCACCGTATATCACGCCGAAAACGTAAAACTTGCCCTCGCCGTAGTGGATTTTTACGAAGCGTGAATTTTCTACCATTTTTTCAAGCCTCTCTTCTTTGGGATAGGACGAAAGCACCGTTTCTATTTCTTTTTTCATTTTTTCGTAAAAGCTTCCGCCGGTGAAAAGTCCGCCTACGCCGTCTTTTTCGACAGAGCTAAAAGACGCTTCATCTTCGCGTATGCGAAGCCCGTCCTCTTCTTTTTCTTTATCTTCGCATAGAGGCTGACTGTCCGTAAAAGCTTGCCCGTATTCATAATAATTCTCCTGTGCCAGCGCTTCGTCGTTGTATTTGAGATACGGCGCGTCTTTTAGATTTTCCTGTTTTTCCAGCTCTTCGCGTATTCCGATTATTGCCGAATGGAACTGTCCGCAGACGGCGGAAGCTATCGGGGAAACGGTGCCGTTGACGTAACAGACAAGCGCGGCGAAGCCCTGACCCGTATCCACTTTGCTTGCGCCTTCGAAGCTGAGCCCGTCCAGAATACAGACCGTTTTTCCGTCGGAAACAGCCGAAACGTACTTGCCCTCGGTCACGGGCGCGAAGTTGATAAGCGAAACCTCTACCTTTAAATTATTGCCGTATTTTTCCGCCTTGACGATGCCCGAAAGAGGTCCGCCGTCCACAGAAAAACCGCTTTTCAGTTCCTTTATAACCGCAATGTTTTTTGTATATCCGCCCATACTCTTCTCCGTAAACGCAGTTTTGCGAATTAAAAATCAAACCGCCTTTCATTATATTATATATACGGGGCAACGGAGAAAAACCGCAAAAAATGTAAATATACAAAATATTTTGCAATAAATTTTCCACAGTGAAAATTATGCTTTAATTTTATATGAATTATTTGCATTTAACGCAATATTTTTGTATAATGATATACGGAAGAGATTTTGCATTTCAATTTGCAGTTTAAGGAGTAAATAATTATGGCATTGACAAAAAACAAAAAAGTTCTCGATTTTGTAGCCGAAAGCGCGGCGCTCGGTCAGCCCGACAAAATCGTATGGATCGACGGCAGTGCAAGTCAGATCAAACAGCTTAAAGAAGAAGCGGTCAAAAGCGGCGAGCTTATAAAGCTGAATGAAAATCTTTTGCCCGACTGCTATCTTCACCGCACGAAGGTAAACGACGTTGCGCGCGTTGAAGACAGAACTTTCATCTGCACGAAAAACAAAGACGACGCAGGCCCCATAAATTACTGGATGGATCCCAGACAGGCTTACGAGCTGGCAAAGGAAATTGCACGCGGAAGTATGAAAGGCAGGACGATGTACGTCATTCCCTATTCTATGGGTGTAGTCGGAAGCAGTTTCGCCAAAATAGGCATCGAAGTTACCGACAGCATATACGTTGTTCTGAATATGAACATTATGACGAGAGTCGGCAAACACTGCCTTGACGCGCTCGGCAAGAAAGGCGACTTTATAAAGGGCTTTCACGCAAAGTGCGACGTCGACGCCGACAAGAGATACATTATGCACTTCCCCGAGGACAATACTATTATTTCGGTAAACTCGGCTTACGGCGGAAACGTGCTTTTAGGCAAAAAGTGCTTTGCCCTGCGCATTGCTTCCTACCTCGGCAAAAACGAGGGCTGGATGGCGGAACATATGCTTATTCTGGGCGTAACGTTCCCCGACGGCGAAAAGAAATACGTTGCGGCGGCTTTCCCCTCGGCTTGCGGAAAGACCAACCTTGCAATGCTTATACCCCCCAAACACTACCTTGACAACGGATACAAAATAGAGTGCGTCGGCGACGATATCGCCTGGATAAGAGTCGGCGACGACGGCAGACTTTGGGCGGTCAACCCCGAAAACGGATTCTTCGGCGTAGCCCCCGGCACAAACGAACACAGCAACTACAACGCTTTGCAGTCGACAAAACGCGGAACTATTTTCACTAACGTCGCCCTCAACACAGACGATATGACGGTTTGGTGGGAAGGACTGACGAAAGAGATGCCCGAGCACTGCATAGACTGGACGGGTAAGCCCTGGAACAGAGATAAGTTCGACAAGCACGACAAATCGACCTGTTCGGCACACCCCAACTCGCGCTTTACCGCGCCTGCGACGAACTGCCCCTGCGTTTCACCCGATTTCAATTCCAAAAAGGGCGTTCCCCTCTCCGCAATAATCTTCGGCGGAAGAAGAGCTTCCACAACTCCCCTCGTATATCAGTCCAAGGACTGGAACCACGGCGTATTCGTAGGTTCGGCAATGTCGTCCGAAACCACGGCGGCGGCGACGGGCGCAACGGGCGTTCTCCGCCACGACCCTATGGCAATGAAGCCGTTCACCGGCTATCATATGGGCGACTATTTCGCACACTGGATAGAGATGGGAACCAAGGCTAAAAATCCGCCCAAGATTTTCAATGTCAACTGGTTCAGACAGGATAAAGACGGCAACTTTATGTGGCCGGGCTTCGGCGACAATATGCGCGTTCTCGAATGGATATTAAAGCGTTGCTCCGATACTCCCGTCGACGCAGTGGAAACGGCTGTCGGCTTCGTGCCCAAAGCTGAGGATATCGATCTGACCGACCTTGACTACAATATTTCCGAATCGAGAAAATTCGATATTGACGCGCTCAAAGAAATTCTTGCAATCGATAAAGAAAAGTGGTACAAGGAAGCCGAAGAGATTGAAAACTATTACAACACGGTAATTCAGTCGCGCGTGCCCAGCGAGCTTTGGCACTGCGTAAGCGCTTTGAAGGAAAGCTGCAAGCCCGAACCGGCAGAAGAAAAACCGGCAAAGAAGACTGCCGTTAAAAAGACGGCGGACGCGGCAAAACCCGCAGCTAAAAAAGCGGCGGCAGCTAAAACCACAACTAAAACTACGGCGAAGAAAACTACCGCAAAAAAGTAAAATCATAAATATGATAACCGTCCCCCGAATTGTCGGGGGACGGTTTTTCTGTTTTATACTTTAAAATCTTTCAAAATTTCAATTAAAATCAGCTGTTTTCCTGCTGTTCGGACTGAATATTTTCTTCCGTCTTCGGCTTTTTCTCGGCGTCGGAAAATGCCGAAACGCCCTTTTTGCGCAGGTTGTAAATCGCAATATACAAAGGCACGCCCAAGCCGTAGACCCACAGCGCCTGCGTCGCGCAGAGCGAGCCGAAATACGTCCAGTACGCAATAGACGTTGCTTCGCCGTCGCATAAAAAAACAATAATTACGGGAATAAAAAAGGCGTTTACAATTACGGGAAAAAATCCGCCGACGGCGACTTTCAAAATCTGATTTTTGATGAGCCTGCCCGTACCGTAAGTCAGAAGCGAGGCCGCAAGCGTGGCAAGTCCGCCGAGCGGAACGTCGAACATAATGAACGGCGAACCGAGGTTTGCAAGCATACAGCCTATCCACAGCGCAGGAACCGCCTCGGGGAAAAACAGAGGAAGTATCGTCAGCGCTTCGGCAGGGCGGATCTGTAAAACTCCTTGATATGCTATCGCTCCGAAAGCGTAGGTCAGCGCTACATAAAGCGCGGTGATTATGCCTGCACGGCACAGTCGTTTTGTGGTGAAAAAGTTCTTCATTTTTTATTTCTACGGAATTCGGCTGAAAAAAAGGACGGCAGAAAAACCGTCCTTGCTTCCGTAATCTCCTTCGGTTTTTTTAAAAAGATGTGTTGAGCCGAAAACCATCTTACACATATTAAAGAATTTCTTTCTTGCATCGATGCAGAAATTCCGTTATTTTCAGGGTCGCTGTCCCTTGCGCCGTTAATTATTTTTTAACTTTAATTAATTAGTCCTTATTTTCGGTATTGCCGTCGTCGGTTTTGCCTGCGCCGCTGTTGCCGAGGAACGTACCGAAGTATATCTCTTTTTTGCCTCTCTTGGCACCGCCGCCGCTTCTGCGCCCGTCAGTGCGCCTTTCTCCGCCGCGCCTGTCGTCTCTTCCGCGGTCTCTTCTGTCGCCGTCGCGTCTGTCAAATCTGCCGTGTCCGCGCCTGTCTCCGTCGCGTCTTTCTCCGAAGCGGAGTCCTCTGTCATAGGGCTTTGCGTTGTTGGGGATAACCGCGATATATCTGAGCGGTTCCTTGCCTTCGGAAACGGTGGTAACTTCCGTGTTGTTTGCAAGTGCCGAGTGAATAATTCTTCTCTCGTAGGCGGTCATAGGCTCTAAAATGAGCTTTCTGCCTTTTTCTACTGCCTTCGAAGCAAGTTTTTCCGCAAGCTTTACAAGCGTTTCTTCCCTTTGCTCGCGGTAGTTTTCGCAGTCTACTACAACCTTTTTATATTCGTCCCTGCCGATATTCGCCACTGCGCCGGCAATGCTCTGAATTGCGTCTAAAACGTCGCCGTGCTTGCCGATAACCTTTGCAGAGTTTGTTGCTTTGATTTCGATTTTGATTTCGTTTTCTTCGCTGATAAGCTCGGTTACTGCGTTTATTTTAAGAATTTCTAAAAGCCCGTCGATAAAATCTATTGCGCGCTTGGAATCGCTTCTTCTCTTCGTGACGCTGACTCTTGCTCTTACCGCGCCGAAAAGCTTTTTCTTTCCCTCTT
This sequence comes from uncultured Christensenella sp., assembly GCA_910583545.1. Lineage (GTDB taxonomy): Bacteria > Bacillota > Clostridia > Christensenellales > Borkfalkiaceae > Coproplasma. The sequence continues at coordinate 66,975 of CAJTXM010000007.1, forward strand.
CCAAAACGTTGATTTCCGCTTCGTCGAGCGTGATACCGAGGGCTTTCAGACCCTGTTCGATAGCTTCGTCAACGGTCTTGCCTGTAAAAACGTTCTCTTCCATTTATTTTAACCTCTTTCTGTTATACGTTTTATTTGTTTTATTTTTGGTTTTGAAAAGTTCGCCCCTCGCCTCTTTTCTGGCAAAGACGACGTTCATTATCTTGTTTAAAATAAGCGTAATTATAAGACTGTATATCGTGTTCGTAATCATATACGTCGAGAACGCCGCACTGTAAAAGAACGAGAAAATACCGTAAATCAAGGGCATCATAATCAGCATCCACTTCGTCGTTCTTGCACCCGACCCGTCAACCGTAGAAAGCTCGTTCGCGTCTTTCTGCATACGCATCGAAATGAACTGCTGTAAGAACATAAGTCCTATCGCCAGCACAATCAGTATGAAATATCCGTTATACGTCTTGCCTTCGAGCTTTCCGTCGCTGTAACCGTCGTTTCTGAGATAATAGGTGACTTCGTTGTAGCTCTCTTCGTAAGTCGCGCTAAGTCCCGATCCTGCCGCCCTTGAAATTGCCGAACTGAAATCGCTGAATTTGGGAACTTCCTTATTCAGAAGCGAATCGGGATACCATATGTTTTTGACCCAGAGGAAGCTGTCCTTGTGAGCTCTGTAATAATCAGCGGAAGCTCTTCTTGCACCCTCGCGCACGAAATTGCGCACGAGCACCATTTTTTCGTTTTCGGGCATACTCTTAAACTGTTCCGCCGTGACTTCCTGCTGAGCAAAATAATTGCTGTCGACAGCCGTCTTTTCAAACCTGTCGAAGTCGACGACGTACGCGTACTTTGTATTATCCGACGACGGACGGAGAGTTACGTCCTCGGTGCGGATAAGAAATCCGTCCGCGTTCAGAGTGTTTTCCTCCGTTAAAGTCGGGTAATCTTTAAGATCGCATAAAACGTACTGACTCACGCTTGCGTTATAGCTCTCTTCCATGCCCTTGTACGACTGCAGATTTGCGTACTGCGAATAAGTCGAAAAGGCGCTGAACACTACCATAAAGATAACAAGCGAAACTATCATAGGTATGCACGCGCCGAACATAGAAATGCCGTGCGCCTTCTGCAACTCCATAACTTTCTGATTGTACATCTGTTTGTCGTTAGCGTACTGCTTTTGCAGTTTTTCCATCTGCGGACGCATAGCTTTCATTAAAAGCGATTGTTTTTTTGCCTTGTATCTCGAATAGATATCGAGCGGCAGAACCAGAGTTTTCAAGGCAAGCGTAAACAAGACTATGCCTAAGCCCGTTATGCTTACGCCCTCTATGATTGCCTGAATGACTTTACCTATCCAGTTAAGTCCGCCGGATGATATTTTTTCGACGGCAAAATCGATAAAATTGGTCGATACGTTTAAAAAATTACTTATATCCATTTATATTTAAACTATCCATCTCTTTTTAAAATAATTTTCGGGCACGGGATCGTACCCTCCCTTCGAAAAGGGGTTGCAGCGGAGAAGACGCCAGATGCCGAGCATTAAACCTATGACTACGCCGTGATTATTGAGCGCGCGGAGCATATACTCCGAACAGGTCGGCGAATAAAGACAGGTATGGCGCGAAAAGTATTTCTGATAAAAAATAATAAGTCGCATCAGAAACATTCTCAGATACGGTCTGAAAACGTATCTTCTCAGAAACCTGTAACACCTTCTCACTTTTCCGCGCATTCGTTTACCTTTTTAAAACAGAGTAAAAGACTGCTCTCAAATCTTTTCAGCGTGTATTCTTCGGCAACTTTCGGGATAATTATTACGCTGTAACTTTTTTCAAGCTTTCCGCAAGTATTGTAAAACGCCGTTCTCAGAAGTCGTTTAATCCTGTTCCGCCTTGTCGCCTTGCCGTGTTTTTTAGAAACCGCCAGACCGAGCGAAAGCTTGTCCGCAGGAAAATACAATAGCGTAACGGCAGGGGAGAAAACTCTCTTACCCCTGTTGAAAATCTTCTGAAAATCGGTATTTTTTTTTAATCTTAAATATTTCACTTTTATTTCGGACAGCGCAGCGCCTTTGCGTACCGCTTATGTTCAGCTAAACCTTTAACGCGGAGATGCAAGCAGTACAAGAAGTGTGAGGAAAACTTGAAGAAGCGTACTCAGACGTACACGACTGAAAGTTGCCGCAACACGACGCCGTAATGCGCCGCTTATACGCGTTAAAACTTATGCGGAAAGTTTCTTTCTGCCCTTGTTTCTTCTTCTCTTCAAGACGTTTCTGCCTGCTTTCGAAGCCATTCTCTTTCTGAATCCGTGAACTTTGCTTCTCTGTCTTTTCTTGGGCTGATAAGTTCTTTTCATATTAAAACTCCTTTACGAAATGTTTTTATTATAACTTTATTTTATTTCTGAATTTTTACGGCGCAAGGAAAATCGCACTCTCAGTGAGATGAATTTGCTAAATTATATATTGCTGCGCCCTTTAATATTACGCGTTATTCATCGTGCGGACGGGCAGAATAAGATATAATCTCTCTTTATTTTCCGCGTTTTCGCAGATAAACGGCTGTATCTGACTGTTGAACGAAAGCACCAGCTTGTCCTCGTCAAGAGCGTTGACCGCTTCTATTATGAACTTGGAGTTCATAGCAATCTTTATATCCTTGCCGTTGGTTTCCGCCTTAACGGGTTCCTGAACGCTTCCTATCTCGGAATTCGATGAAATTTCTATTTTGTCGGAAGAAATATCGAAAATTATAAGACTGTTCTTATCCGACCTCACCAAAATGGCAGCGCGTTCGATACTTGCTTTGAGCGCGCTCTTGTCCACCTTGACGCGCGTAGTGAAATCTTTGGGGATTATATTGTCTTTTTTGATAAAATCGCCGTTGTAAAGACGCGACGTAAGCACGGTGTCGTCAACTTCAACTAAAATCCTGCCCTTCTGAACGAAAATTTCGGTAGTGCCGTCGCCGTCTATCATCTTTTCAATCTCGTTCAGCGTTCTTGCGGGGCAGACTATTTCCATATCGCCCGTCGAAGAAATCAGCTCGCCTTTTATGGTTGCAAGTCTGAACCCGTCCAGAGCGGTGACGGAAATCTCTTTTCCCTTGATAACGAACTGACAGCCCTTCAAAATGGGACGCGAATCATCTCCGGCACAGCAGAACGAAGTTGCGTTTATAAACTTTTTGAGATCGGCAGTCTTCATAGAAAAGCTGTTTTCGTTGATATCCGTGTCAATCTTCGGGAAATCGTTCGCAGAAAGCACCTGCATTGCGGTCTGACTGTCGGCGTATATGATATCCATCTTCTTATCGTCGGAGGACAGCGTTATCTGAACCCCCTCCAGCTTTTTAATGAAATCGGAAAAATATCTGCCGGGGACGCAGACGTCGCCTTCTTCGTAAATTTCGGCCTTGATGTTTTTCTGGATGGAAATTTCGCCGTCGGTGGCAACGATTATGAGTTTATCGTTCCTTGCGGAAATCTTGATACATTCCAGAACGGGAGTTACCGTTTTGGTAGCGCAAGCTTTTACAACTTTTAATACTGCGTCCGAAAGATCGATACCTTCACAAAATGCTTTCATATGTTACTTACCTTTTTATATTATTTATTAAATAATAAGTTAAGAATTAGTATTAATAGAGAGGGTGGATATGTGGATAACTCTCAGTTTAAAGGCAATTTCTCTTAACCTATAATATATAATAACAAAAAAAGTGCAAAAAAGCAATGATTTTAGCCCATTATAACGGTGGAAAAAATATAATTTTTGAGTGGAGAAAAATGTTGAGTAATTGTGGAGCTGTGAATAGCTTTTTTAATGAGTGCTCCGAAAAAAAACGGAAATTATATTAAGGCGCGTAAAAATTACGGAGTTATCTACAAATCAACAGCCTTGTGGAAAAATTGAGGTTAATAATTTATATCTGTTGTATTTTTTAAAAAAGTCTGTTATAATCGGATTATGAACGAAGAAAAATATCTTTCTCTTATAAACGGAAGTTTTGCAGACGAGTTCGGGCAGTTTGCGCGCCTTTTGACCGAATATAATAAAATTTGTAATTTAACGTCGGTAACAGACTCTAAAGGTGTAAATTACAAACATTTTTTCGACAGTATCGCAGGTGAAAGATTATTTTCCCACGGTGCGGAAATAGCCGAAATAGGATCGGGCGGAGGCTTTCCCTCCATTCCTTTAAAGATAATAAGAGAAGATCTTAAATTCACTCTGATAGAGAGTACGGGCAAAAAATGCAGATTTTTGCAGAGCGTTGTGGACAGCTTGCAATTGAAATGTGTACAAGTTGAAAATATCCGTGCCGAAGACGGGGCGCATAATATTATTTACCGCGAAAAATTCGATTTTGCGGTGGCGCGCGCGGTAGCTCAGCTGAATACTCTGTGCGAATACTGTATGCCTTACGTCAGGGTCGGAGGACGGTTCGTCGCCTACAAGGGCGAATGCGGCGAAGAATTGAAAAACGCCGAAAGAGCGGTTAAAACTTTGGGAGGGGAAATCGAAAAAGTTATCCCCTATTCCCTTCCGGAAGGTTACGGGCAGAGAAATCTCGTTGTAATAAAAAAGACGGAGCACACGCCGCCGCTCTATCCGAGGGGACACGGAAAAGAGAGAAAACAGCCGTTATGAAAGTTTGCGCATTTACGGGACACAGATTTCTGACGGACGATTTCGACAGGGAGCTTTTAAAAAGAGTTACCGAAAACCTTGCAAAGAACGGAGTCAAAAAGTTTCTGTGCGGAATGGCGGTCGGCTTCGATATGGAAAGCGCTAAGGCGGTGCTTGAAATTAAGAAAAAATACGGCTTAGCTCTTGTCGCCTGCCTGCCGTGCGCAGAACAGTCCGCGAACTTCTCCGAAAAAAATAAAAAGCTTTACAACGAAATTCTTTCAAGGTGCGACGAAACGGTAGTGCTGGAACCTTGCTACGTCGCAGGCTGTATGTACAAACGCGACAGATACCTCGTCGAAAACAGCGACGTGTTAGTGTGCTTTTTAAGGCGTAATTCGGGCGGAACTTATTACACGGTCAATTATGCAAGAAAAATGAATAAAAAAATAATAGAAATATAAAACGCCTCCGATTGTACGGGGGCGTCGTTTTATTTAAAGAAAGCTTGCATTAAGAAGATCAGCCCTGTACGGCATATTGCGCAGATAGTCTAAAACAAACGAAGTTACGCCGTCGGCGATTATTTCCGACATCTTATAAACGACGTTTAAACGGGTTGCCGAAAACAGCGAATAGTTAAACACGGACTGTTCGGCGATAATTCCCATTACGGAAACGTCGCCTACCTTGGCAAGCCGTTTGTTTGCTCCGCTTCCCGGACGGAGACCCCTGCCTGCAACTCTTATAAGACCGATGTCTCCTGCGTTCCCCACTGCGGCGTCGATGGCGATGATGGGGCTTGCAGGGTGAGTAAGCCGGAGAAAATCGTTCATATACTTTACCTCGTGCGCGGTGATGGGCTTTGCCAGCGTGCCGTAGACGTAGCAGTTAAGACCGGCAAGCTGTTGTTTAAGTTTGGTTCCCGTGACGGGTCCCAGACTGTCGCCGACGGAAAGGTCGCTTCCGATACACAAAATCACGGGAGAAGCTCCTTCCGGCGTAGATTTTTTCAGAGCAAGACAGATGCCGTCGGGAGCCAGTTTGTTATATAAGTTAAACGAATAATCCATAATCACCTCGTTAAGTTACTTTCTCCCGTTTCTTTTGAAGCTTCAATCGGGGTCGTAAGAACGGCAGAATAATTTTAAAACTCTTGAAAAAGTTATAGCCTCATAATTTATAAAATATAATAGTAAATGCAAAATCGTGCTTAAATTTATTTTAAATTACTCAAAATAATAAGCGTAAGACCTTAAATTAAGATAATTTAAGGAAGGGAATCGTATTGCCCGATTTAAGAAGTTAAAAAACGGTCCACACAATTATCAACTTATCCACTGACGATTGTCCACAAATTAACAAAAGGACTTTTAAAACCGCGCTTTACGTTTCACGTGAAACATTGTTTACGGTAAAAAATTTGGTTGAAAGTTTCACGTGAAACGAAATACGGCAATTTTTATGATTAGCGCGTGCTTACGATAGCGTGTTTCGGTACACGGGAACGTATCGGGGAAAGTGAAAAACAGGAAAAAATTGAGTGATATATATAATTAATGTTAATTAAATGCTTGAAATGAGAGCGGTTTTATGTTAAAATTGCTTACGAAACTAAATTTTTAAGGAGATTGCTTTGAACAAAAAAGGAAAAATCATAACTTGGTCCATCATTCTCGTACTTATCGTTGCTGTGATCATAGTCATTGTAACCCAGCTTGCGAACGGCGGAGCCAAGAAAATCGACAGAACGCGTTTTCAGGAATATGTAGAAAACGCACAGTACTTCGATGAAGATGAAGAAGGTAAACCCAAGCCCGACGAAAACAATGTTCCCGACGGCTACAAGATTAAGGACGGTAAATTCGTTACCGACGACGAAAAGGAAACGCAGCTCGTCGTAATCTGGAAAGTAAATACCGACGGTTACGAATACACGGGTTACACCAGAAACAGTAAGGGAAATTACGTCAAGGCGTACTACTGCTTCGGACCTTCTCCCTATGGAATGGAGAGCTGGGACTCCCCCACGTTTACGAAGTGGCAGGAATACGGCGTCGTTATAGAGCAGGGCAATCCGAACGCAGGAAGCTGGGTTTCAACGGCTTTCTCGGTGCTGATGATAGTTATAATGGTCGTTGTGTTCGTTCTGATAATCCGCTCGTCGATGGGCGGAGCGGGCAAGGTGATGAGCTTTGCCAAGTCGAAGGCGAGAGTTTCCACTAATATCAAAGTACGCTTTTCGGACGTAGCAGGTGCGGAAGAGGAAAAAGTCGAGCTTGCGGAAATAGTCGAGTTTTTACGTCAGCCGAAAAAATTCTCCGATCTGGGGGCGAAAATTCCCAAGGGCGTGCTTTTGGTAGGCCCTCCGGGAACGGGTAAAACGCTTTTCGCAAAAGCCGTTGCAGGCGAAGCGGGCGTTCCCTTTTTCTCGGTTTCGGGTTCCGATTTCGTTGAAATGTACGTCGGCGTCGGAGCATCGCGTGTACGCGACCTCTTTGAAATGGCGAAAAAGAACCAGCCCTGCATTATCTTCATAGACGAAATCGACGCGGTCGGCAGACACCGCGGAGCAGGTCTCGGCGGCGGTAACGACGAAAGAGAACAGACCCTCAACCAGATACTCGTTCAGATGGACGGCTTCGAAGCCAATGAGGGCGTTATCGTGGTTGCGGCGACAAACCGTGCGGACATTCTCGATCCGGCTCTCACAAGACCGGGGCGTTTTGACAGGCAGGTGTTCGTAAATCTTCCCGACGTCAAGGGCAGAGAACAGATTTTAAAGGTGCACGCGCGTAACAAACCTCTGTCGCCCGAAGTCAACTTCAAGACGGTTGCAAGACTTACGGCAGGTTTTTCGGGAGCGGATCTTGAAAACCTTATGAACGAAGCGGCAATTCTCGCCGCCCGTGCAAATAAGAAATTCATTACCAACGCGGAACTGTTTGAAAGTATAGACAAGGTTTCTATGGGTCCTGCAAAGAAGAGTAAAGTAGTTACCGAATCCGAAAAACGCCTCACCGCATTCCACGAGTCGGGACACTGCATACTTGCAAAACTCTGCACAAACTGCGATCCCGTTCACGAAGTCACTATAATTCCTCGCGGAAATGCAGGCGGATTTACAATGACCCGTCCCGAAAAAGACCGTGCTTACTATTCCAAAAACTTTATGCTTGACGATATCTGTATGGGGCTCGGCGGAAGGGTTGCGGAAGAACTCGTAATCAAAGACGTGTCTTCGGGTGCAATGGGCGACATCAAGCAGGTGACTAAATTCGCCCGTGCGATGGTAACAGAGTTCGGCATGAGCGACAAGTTGGGTATGATTTCTTACAGCGACGATTCTCAGCCTATGTTCATCGGCAGAGATATGGCAACCCAGAGGGCGTATTCTGAAGAAACCGCAAGAATGATTGACGACGAAGTCAGAAAGATTGTCAACGATCAGCACGCCCGTGCAAGAAAGCTTCTCACCGAAAACCGTTCGATTTTAGACAATATGGCAAGAGTTCTCATAGAGCGTGAGACCATCTACACCGAAGAGGTCGATATGCTTATGGAGGGCAAGGGCTACGAAGAAGTGATTCAGTATATGGACGAACACGACGGTGAAAGGAGCGAAAACCCCTTTAAACGGTACGAAAGTTAAATAGTTTCACGTGAAACTTTATACCTTGCCTCTGAAAAGAGGCAGGGTAAAACAATTTCAAGGATAAGAGAGAATGGCAAAAATTATAGCTTTTACAAACAAGAAAGGCGGTGTAGGCAAGACCACCACTGCCGTAAATATGGCGGCTTACTGCGCGGAGTTCGGCAAGCGTGTTTTGCTTGTCGATATCGACTCGCAGGGCAATGCGACGACGGCGCTCGGCTTTTCAAAGAGTTCTTTGAAAAAGTCGGTACATAACGTCCTCGTCGAGGACGATTCGGCTTCTGCGAACATAATTCCCACGCAGGTAAAGCTTTTGGACATACTTCCCGCAAACGTCGACCTGTCGGGGGCGGAAGTCGATCTCGTTTACAAGCGGAACAGAGAAAGAATTTTAAAAGAGGCGTTGGACAAGGTTCGGGGCAATTACGATTATATTTTTATCGACTGTCCGCCGTCGCTCGGTCTTCTTACGATAAACGCGTGGGTTGCGGCGGATTCCGTCATAATACCTCTGCAAAGCGAGTATTTCGCTTTGGAGGGTGTCAGCCAGCTTATGAACACTATCGCTCTCGTCCGTCAGAGGCTCAACCCTACGCTTTCAATAGAGGGAGTCGTAATAACTATGTACGACGGCAGGGCGTTGATTTCAAAGCAGATAGCGGCGGAAATAAAAAAATTCTTTAAAAACAAACTTTACGAAATAATTATTCCGCGCAATATCCGTCTTGCCGAAGCTCCCAGCTACGGCAGACCGATTCTTATGTATGACCCCAAATGTATCGGAGCAAGGGCGTATAAAGCACTTACGGAGGAGTTTTTATCAAAGCAATGAAAGAGACAGAGTTTTTGAAGATACTTAACGGAGCGACTGAAATTACCGTAAACGGCAAAAACGGCGATATTGTGATAGAGCCTGCCATTGCGATAAATCTTCCGCAGAACAAAATCATCCGCCTTTACGATGACGTTACATATTCGGGTGAAACCAAAAAAATCAAGGGCGACAAGAAGCTTTTGAAATTTTTAAAGGAAGAAGAGGCGTACGACGGCGAAGAAATCGCCGTAAAGACGATAGGAAGCGAAAATCTTACCATCGAACAGTTTGAAAACCGTCAGGCTTTCGACAGCCTTGATATGGAGGGTATTCTCGGCAAGTACCTTCCTCTCGCCGACAGCTTTTCGCTCACCTGTCCTTACGGCAGCGAAAACAACATTTCTGAGGAGCTTGCCGAAGATGCCCTGAAAAAGATTAAAGCCCACTGTTACAGAACAGCTGAGGAGCAGTTCCTTTTCGCCCCCGAAGAGGAACGGGCAAAACTGCCCCCGTTCAAAAAAATCTACGCCGACATAGAGGAAATGTATAAAAACTATTGTTTGCGTAATTCGGCGTTGATCGAGGCAAACGGCGGTTACGCCTGTTTTTCGGACGTGTTCAGCGGAGAGAAAGAGAAGTATAATTCACTGAGCGAACTGTGGCACGCCTATAACGAGATAGATTTTGCCGGAACGTGCGAGTGGATGCTCGAAAAAATGAAAAAGCAGGAGAACGTCCGTCCCCTGACGGAAGAGATAGACGGCGAAGAGAATAAAGTGCTCAAAGACAACCTCATCAGGACGGAAGTTACCTTTGTATGGCACTGTACGGCTTCGTCGGCACTGTCGAAGGTGTTTTATATAAAACTCAACGAAGATACCGTCCGATGGCTTAAAAAGTTCAAATCGGATTACGATTTCGAACTTTTGGAAGATCTGGCATTCTATAAAAAGGGTAAATTGCTGTTTTCGTCCTGCACGCACGAAAAATTCCACAGCGACTGCACCGAAAAAAATTAACGGAGGAAAATTATGGCAAAAGGTTTAGGAAAAGGACTTGACGAACTTTTTAAAGATACCGGAGAAGCGTACGAACATATGTTCGACGGCAAGGACGCTTTCGGCTACACCGAAGAGGAGCGCAAGAACGCCGAGGATATGCGCCTTGATCTGATTACGGCAAACCCCAATCAGCCGAGAAAGAATTTTGACGAACAGGCTTTGAAAGAGCTGTCCGACTCTATAAAAAAACACGGCGTTATTATGCCTATCGTCGTAAACGACAACGGCGACGGCACTTATATGATTATCGCAGGCGAACGCCGTTTCCGCGCAAGCAAGCTTGCCGGAATGGAGACGATACCCGTCGTTATCCGCAATTACAGCGACAGAGAGATAAAAGAAATTTCGCTCATTGAAAACTTGCAGAGAGAGGATCTGAACCCCATCGAAGCGGCGAGCGCAATGAAACAGCTAATGAACGAGTACAAGCTCACGCAGGACGAGCTTGCCGAGAGAATAGGAAAATCCCGTCCGGCAATAGCAAATACGCTCAGACTTCTGAATTTGTGCCCCGAAGTTACGGGACTTGTTTCGGACGGAAAGCTTTCCGCGGGACACGCAAGAACTCTGATAGTCCTGCCTGCCGAGGAACAGGTCAGATTCGCAAACGAGGCGGTCAGAAATCAGATGTCCGTGCGCGAGCTTGAAAAGAAAGTGAGGGCGTTCAGCGTTCCTCCCGAAATTTTAGAACAGCGCAAGAACAAGAAACGCGCGCTTGCTTCGGTAGAATTAAGACAGCTTGTCGAGCGTATGCGCTTCACGTTCCAGACGAAAGTCAGCCTTATAGGCAACGACAAAAAGGGTCGTATCTATATAGATTATTATTCAAGGGAAGACCTTGACAGAATAGCCGAAATTCTGGATATTATCGACAAACAAAAATAAAACGAATACCGCAGGTCTCACCCCTGCGGTATTTTCGGGTCTGTAAACGGGGCGGTTTCTATAAATAAGCGTAAAATTCACTGCAACGCCGGTAGCTCGCCTCTGATTCGGTACGCCGTTCAAAGGAATAAATCAGGGGGTAAAGCCTTTGGCTTATTCCCTTGACAGAATACAAAAAATAAAGTATAATAGCATATACGCAAATTAATTGCGCGCTCGGTTTAAATAATGGCAAAGATGAAGAAAAAGACGAGAAGACTGCTTTTGAATCTTGCGTTCGTGGTGGTGCTCATCACAGTGACGCTTGTAGTGCTTTTCGTCAGTCAGAAAGACGAACTTAATTTCCGTGATATTCTGGAATATTTTAAAAACAGCAATCCGGTGTGGATTGTTGCGGCTTTCGTCTGTATGCTGTTTTTCGAAATGTTCGAAGGTTTCAGTCTCTATGTTCTTGCCCGCTTTTTCGGTCACAGGAGCAGACTCGTCTCGTCTATGTCATATTCGTTCGCCGATACGTTTTATTCGGTAATAACTCCGTCGGCTTCGGGCGGACAGCCTGCCATCGTTTACTATATGGCGCGCGACGGCGTAAGTGCAGGCAAGGCGAGCTTCGCCGTGCTGTTCAACGTAATCTGCTACACTGCGTCTATTTTCGTTATAGGTGTTGCGGCGCTTTGCATAAATCCTTCGATGTTCGGCGCGATAAATACGGTATTTGCGAAAGTGCTTGTAATTGTCGGCGCGGTGATACAGTTTGTTCTGCTCGGCTTCTTTATCGGCTGTATGTTCTTCGGGAAAGCGATAATAAAGATCGGCAACGGGCTGGTTTCGCTTCTTAATAAAATAAAAATTATCAAAAATCCCGACAAGTGGCGCAACAAAATTTCGGAAGAAGTGGCAAAATACAGCGCCTGCCGTCATATCTTAAAAGATAAGCCCGCGATAATTTTCACGACGTTGCTGTTCAATATACTTCAACGCGTTTCGCAGACGCTCATACCCTGTTTTGTATGTCTTGCGATAGATCCGCAGGCTCCGTTCTTAGAAATATTCGTCTTACAGGCGCTCGTTCTGTTCGGCTATAACTCTGTTCCCATTCCCGGCGGTGTGGGCGCTTACGAATACCTTTTCATCAACGTCTATGCTCAGCTTTACGACAGCGGATTTATAATGCTTGCGCTTATGATTTCCCGACTTATTTCATACTATATCTGTATGATTTTAAGCGGTGTCGTAACGCTTACTTACCATATGGCAACGGTCAAAAAACTGCCCGAAAGCGCAGTTGTGAAAGACGGGGACTCCCCGACGGAATCAGAGCAAAATACAGATACCGCAGTCGCGGAAATCAGTGAAAAAACGGGCGGAGAAAAAAAGGAAATGCCCGAAGAAAAAGAGAATACGGAAGAAAATAAAGAGAATTATGACACGGAACACACCCCCTGAGTCAGGGAAGACAAGAGAAACGCACGATCTGAAAACAATGAAGAGGACTAAGTCCTTAAAGTTTCTGTACGGCAACAGGTTGGGCGTTTTAGCTTTGCGTATCGCGTCGTCGCGTTGGATAGCCAATCTTATGGGTTGCTATCTCAATTCGCGTCTGTCAAAGCGCGGAATCGTAAAATTCATTAAAAACAACGGAATAAATATGTCGGAATACGAGCAGGTCAAATACCGCTCGTTCAACGATTTTTTTACTCGCAGGATACGCTCCGAATGCAGACCGTTCGACGGCGAAGACAGTTCGCTGATAAGCCCCTGCGACGCGAAGCTCACGGCTTTTCACATTAAGGAAGACAGGCTGTTTCACATTAAAAACATCGACTATACGTTAAGCGAGCTTTTAAAAAACGAAGAACTCGCCAGGGAATATTACGGCGGTATCTGTCTTATTTTCAGACTCACCGTAACCGATTATCACCGTTATATATTCTTTGACGGAGGTACGGCGGAAAAGCCCGTATTCATTAAGGGCAGACTGCATACGGTTCAGCCCGAAGCGTGTGAACGAAGAAAAGTATTCGCCGAAAACTGCCGTGAATATACTCTTCTGCATACGAATAACTTCGGCGACGCGATACAGATGGAAGTCGGAGCAATGTTCGTCGGCAGGATATCTAACAACGGCAAAACCAAGTTCGAGCGCGGCGAAGAAAAGGGGTATTTCGAATTCGGCGGTTCGACCGTGATTTTGCTTCTGAAAAAGGGCGTTGCCGAGATTGACGGGGAAATAACGTCAAACACGCGCGAACTTCTGGAAACGGTGGTAAAATGCGGCGAGCGCATAGGGGGTACCCCCTGTTGGCGTTTGCAGAGCAAACGCCGGTAACAACATTAACTGTAAGAGGAAAGAGGATGAAAAGATTTGTCGGCTTTTATCATTATGGAGTAATTTTGACGTATTTGTCGGTAGTTTCGGCAATTATCGGAATCGGACTTTCGGTCGTGGGATATCCGTTTTACGGCGGTATAATCTGTCTTTGGATATCGGGCGTATGCGATGCGTTTGACGGCGCGGTGGCAAGGACGAGAAGAAACCGTTCGGAAGAGGACAAAATGTTCGGCGCTAAGATAGACTCTTTAAGCGACGTCATAGCTTTCGGCGTGGCTCCCGTTATGATAGGCTACGGAATGGGAATGCACGAGTGGTATTTTCAGATCCCGTTCGTTTTATACGTTCTGTGCGCGGTATGCCGTCTTGCATATTACGACGTCACCGACGAAATAAGAATGCGCGACCCCAACGCCGGCAGAAGGACTTCCTGCGAGGGCTTGCCCGTAACAAATGCGTCGATAGGCGTTTCCGTTTTTTATCTCGTCGCGGTCACTTTCAGAGTGCTCGGCGGAACGGCAGGAATTCTCGTACCGAAACTTATAATGACGTTCTGCTATCTGCTCTGCTCGTTCCTGTTCGTGTTCAGGTTCAAAATGGTCAAACTCGGCGTCAAGGGGCTTTTAATAACTATCTCGATAGTAACGGTGCTTTGCGTGGGACTCATCCTCGTGAACACCCTCGCCCTCGACGGCAGTATAAACCAGATTTTCCCGAAGCTCTATTGATATGGAAACCTTAGGCAAAAAAATAAGCAATTTAAGACGCATTAAAAAAATATCGCAGGAACGGCTTGCGGAAGTTCTTGACGTTACCCGTCAGACAGTCTATCACTGGGAAGCGGATACATCGCAGCCGACGGGTGAAGCGTTAAAAGCAATGGCAGACTTTTTCGGCGTTGACGTAAGCTATTTTTTCGGCGACGAAATCAGCTGTGCGCGGGATTCACAACCTATGCCCGAACCCGAAACGGACGACGGCGCGTACAGGATAGAGAAAAGACAAGTAAAAAATATTTACTTGTCCGTAATTCTTATATTATTGACCTTATGCGTTACGGTCTGTATTTTGGTAGGAAGCTTGATTATATGCGACGACGGAAATATGGGGTTCGTAAAGGAATTCGGTATTACCTGTCTTGTGATAGGCGTTTGCGGCGCAACGGCATTATTAATCGTTTTGGCGGTTATTATTAAAAATCATATAAAAGCCAAAAAAAGCAAATCGGAAAGTGAAATTAAAAAGTAATAAAAAATAATAAAAAACGGAGGATAACGACCTCCGTTTTTTATTAACAAAAATAAGAAATAGGTCATAAAAACTCCGAATGTAAAAATATTTTTACATCTATTTTGCAAATGTAAAAATTTCTTTGCAGACAAATATAACAGCCGAGGTTATAATTACTAATGAAAAAAGGAAGTTATTTCCATTTAAAAAAAATAAAACGAGGAGAAAAAATGAAAAAAATTTTCAGTATATTTGTAGCGACGATTATGGCGATATGTCTTTGCATACCGCTTGCCGCCTGCGGAGACGATAATAAAACAGAACCGACGACAAAGCGAATTATCGGCTTAAATTCCGAAAAAACTTATGTTAAAGGAAAATTCTATATTGAGCATCAAAATGCCGTGGATGGGAAAGCAATGTATTTAGATGTTTTATCTTACGATAAAATCGAAAAAGACGAGATTGAGGAGATAACCTTCGATATATCGTATATAGATATACCGCCTATTCACGGTGACGACGAGCCGCAGAAAGTAATAACCGAGCTTAAATGTGAAAAATTTGAGTTGAAATTCGGTGAGATAATTAATAAAGACGGTTATTACAAATATTTGGTCTGTATGTATTTGAAAGCGGATAAAATTATAAACGGGTTTAAAATCGACTCAATCAATATGAAAATTGCAGGAAGAGAATATAAATTTTCAAGCGAAATAGTCGTTCTGCGATTCAATAATTCTGTATATGTAACTCCTGAAATTTATTCAACTACTTCGTGCAATCCGATAAAGGGAAATAATGCTTTGTTAATAAATGTTCCCTATGAAATGGAATTGAAAAATTTGCAATTCCAGAATGAGGGATTTGAAATATTATCATATCATATTGAATATTTTGCAGGATACGGTGAGGAAGGTAATTTCTTAGACGGTGAAACGGTGTCAGAAAAGTTGCCGTGTACTCTTAAAGCCAACAAAACCTATTTGGTCTGTATAGAGGCTGCGTTGCCCGACGACTGTCTGTATTACAGCAATGATTTAAGAGCTGTGATGGAAATTCAAGGAGTTGAAATCGTTTACAGCAATATAGAAGAAAATGGGGGATGGGGCTTCAAAGGCTCGGCTGTAAGCTCTGATTTCGACGAGGACGCGCACGAATAAAAGTTAAATTAATGCGGCAATATAAGGCGGCGAGCGGAAAATTCCGCCCGCCGTCTTATTTATCTGTTTTTTAAAATTCGTGCTTTGAATTTAAGTAAAAAAGCAAAATGTAAAAATATTTTTACATTTATTTTCGATTTGTAAAATTTGCTTTGCAGACAAATACAACAGGCGATGGTATAATTACTAATGAAGAGGAAGTTATTTCAATTTTAAAAAAATAAAACGAGGAGAAAAAATGAAAAAGATATTCAGTGTTTTTGTTGTAGCAATTATGGCGGTATGTATGTGCATACCGCTTGCTGCCTGCGGCGACGGCGGAAAAACCGACGATATTCCGACTAAAAGAATAGCGGGCATAGATTCCGAAAAAACATACGTCAAGGGAAAATTTTATCTTGAAAATCAATTTGCGTTTCACGAAAAGAGTATGTATTTAGAAGTTTTGTCCTATGATAAAATTGAAAAAGACGAACTTGAAGCGATAACTTTTGATATTTCACACCATTATGAAATTCCGACGGTCGGCAATGAACCGCAGAAAATAATTACGGAACTCAGAGCGGATAATTTTGAATTGAAGTTCGGAGAATCAAAGTGGCCGGATGGCTGTTACCATTATTACGTTTATATGAATTTGACTGCGGATAAAATGTTGGACGGATTTAAAATAAATTCGATTAATATGACGATAGCGGGGAGAGCGTACAAGTTTTCAAGCGAAATTATCTTTCAGCTCAGGTCAAATCCTGTATATATTTCCCCGAATACTTTCGGTAACACCGTCGGCGATCCTGTAAAAGGAGCGGACAGTATCTTAATTAATACGCGCTACGATATGACGCTGAAATCTCTTAATTATCAGACCGAAGGTTATGAAATTATTTCATACTATGCACAGAAGTTTGAAGGCTATACTTCCGACGGAAAGCCCAAAGACGGCGAAAAGATTTCGGAAAGCTTGCCGATAGAACTGAAAAAAGATCAGACTTATCAGATATTTGTAGAGGCTGTCGTACCCGACGACTGTCTGTATTACAGCAATGGGTTCGAAGCTATAGTTGAGATACAGGGCGTTGAAATATTTTACTGTAATTATTCGGGTTTAGATTCTTATAATTTCAAAGGCTCGGCTGTAAGCTCTGATTTCGACGAGGACGCGCACGAATAAAAGTTAAATTAATGCGGCAATATAAGGCGGCGGGCGGAATTTTCCGCTCGCCGCCTTATTTATCTGTTTTTTAAAATTCGTGCTTTGAATTTAATTAAAAAAGCAAAATGTAAAAATATTTTTACATCTATTTTGCAAATGTAAAAATTTCTTTGCAGACAAATACAAGAGCCGATGGTATAATTACTAATGAAAAAAGGAAGTTATTTCCATTTAAAAAAACAAAAAGGAGCAAACGAAATGACAAATTCAAAAAGTAAAAACTTCGGCAAAAAATTAGTGGCAATCTTACTTTCCGCAGTCGCGGTAACCGTCCCTGCCTTGACTTTCGGCTTAACTTCTAACAAGGTTAAAGCCGCAACGGCTATTCCGCCTATAGGAATGGAAGTATCAAGAAAAGAAGATGCGTGGGTTATAAAAGATACTACCTGCGTAAAAAGATGGCATGAATATAAAATTTCTGTATATTATATGGGAGCATACGAGAATATTTTCGTTAATTGCTTACATAAACCAGTTAATGTTACCAGTCCGAAAAAAATTGAATTCAAAAGAGAAGAGCAACTTTATACAGAATATTCGTTGGCGGAAACGACTACAACTGATATCGAGAATCACTGGCACCTTACAAAGGGCGGTGATATTTACAATTATTTATCGCACATAAGCGACTATCTTACCGAAGATTATACAAAGTATTTTAGTAAATCTATTGTGGAATCAATAGAGAGATCGAATTATACCGCTCTGCGTTATGGACATGAGTTTAATGTCGGCACAGCCGGATATCCGATAAACGAATACTACGGAGACGTGCTTACGTTGGTTAAAGCCTATAAATTCAAAATTGTAGTTCATCAGCAACAGCATGCAAAAACACGTTCAAGTGCATTAAGTGAATGGAGCGCATATAAGCTTGAAGAAGTATGGGACAACGAATATATTGTTTATTCCACGTATTATAATCCGGACGGCAATTACGTCAGAAGGTTTGGTTCGCTTGGAACTTATGACGAATATCAGGCTCTTATAAACAATGAAAATAAAAACCCCGTATAAAGGAGCAACATAATGAAAAAAGCAGTAAATTTTTTCATAACCGCATTACTTGCTATATGTATGATTTTTCCGCTTGCTGCCTGTGGCGAAAAAGAAAAAGCCGAGGAACTTCCGATTAAAAGAATTATCGGTCTTGACTCTGAAAAGACTTATGCAAAAGGAGAATTTTATATTGACAATAACAATGACGTGGATTGGCAAGATATGAGTGTAGACGTATTGTCTTACGACAAAATCGAAAAGGACGAGCTTGAAGCGATAACCTTTCATCTATCATATTTAGATATATATCCCGATGTCGGCGACGAATCGCCAATTACAGAGCTTAAATGTGAAGAATTCGAGTTAAAATTCGGTGAAACGATAAATAAAGACGGATATTATTCATATTTGGTCGTGATGTACGTGACAGCGGACAAGGTTTCAAACGGGTTTGTAATCGATTCAATAAATATGACGATAGCAGGAAGAGAATACAAATTTTCAAGCGAAATCGTCGTTCAGACATTCAGAAATTCAGTATATGTAACTCCCGAAATGTATGGAAAAATTACATGCGATCCGAGAAAGGGCAATAACGCACTGCTGATAAGAGTTCCCTATGATATGGAATTGAAAAGTCTGCAATTTCAGACCGAGGGGTTTGAAATACTGTCGTTTCATTTGGAGTATTTTGGCGGATACGGAGATTACGGAACGTTTATAGACGGTGAAACGGTTTCTGAAAAGTTGCCGTGTACACTTAAAGCCAACAAAACCTATTTGGTCTGTATAGAGGCGGCTATGCCCGACGACTGTCTGTATTACAGCAATGATTTAAGAGCTGTGATGGAAATTCAAGGAGTTGAAATCGTTTACAGCAATATAGAAAGTGATGCAACGTGGGGCTTTGACGGGTCGGCAATAAGTTTGGATTTTGACGAGGAAGAGTACGAATAAAACTAAATTTGCACGGCAATATAAGGCGGCGAGCGGAAAATTCCGCTCGCCGCATATCTTATTTTAATTATCGGTGTTTTTCGATAAATCACATAAGCGCTTTGCCCTGTTTGGTTCCGATTACCGTAAGCACCTGAACTTCGTCGCCCGTTTTAGCGTCGACGTAGATATAATAATCGTTTTCGCCGTAGTTGCCGTAGAACTCGTAAGCAAGCACTTCTTCGCCGTCGAGAGGGATAACCGTCAGGCGCGAGCCTTCTACCGTAAAGTCGGGGTTGAGCTTTTCCTTAGCCGAAGCCTTGGAAATCGAAGCTTCGCCTGCCGAACGTTCGGTGTGATTGAGACAGTAAGCAAGTCCTTCCATACCGGTCACTATTCCTCTCTCCTCGCAGACCTTTACTTTAATCATATCGGGGTAATAGATAACTCCGTCGTTTTCGTAAACGAAATTGAGGTTGCAGGTCGTGCCGTTTTCGCTCGTCCATACGGGTTTCATATCGTCAAAGCCCAAACTATCGAGGAAGTCCTCTGCGATGTCTATACATCTTTCAACAGAGAAGTTGTTCTGCGAGCAGTCCTTGTAGCTGTCGAACATAACAACCTTTCCGCCCTTTTTGGTGAGCTGAGCGAACATTTCGCCGTCGTTGGTTTTAAGCGAAACGTTGTAGCAAACAAGCTGATTAGCTACCGTTTCACCCGTACAGCGCACTTCCGAAACGTTATAATCTTTGAAGTACTGTTTCGCAAGCTCTTCGGCTTTGGTTGCGTTGATTTCTTCAAGAGCCTCGATATTTTTAGCCGTAACTTTTTTGATGTTTTCGGCGAAGGGGCCGTCGTTGATTTCCTTGGGTGTTTCAACCGTCGTGTTTTCAAGGTTTCCGAACGAAACGCTTATAAGGTTTCCGTCCTTGCCCTTCCACGCCTTCATCATATCTTTGGGTGAAGCATTTGCCGTCAGGTCGTTGATTATAGACTTCATCTGACTGTTTGTTTCGTACATATAGCCGAGTGTAGCTTTCTGGCTTGCGGAAAGTTTACCTCCGCGTGCAAGCGTGTTCAGCATAGACTGCGCGCTGTCACCCATCTTGTTTACGAACGAAGTCATATTCTGCGTAAGCTGTGTTTCGACGGGCAGTCTTTCTAAAATTATTTCCGCCATTTCGCTGTCGATAGCAATCTCGTTCAGAATACGGATCTGTTCTGCGGAAGAGTTGGAAACTCTTGCTTTCGAAAGCTCGGTGTCGAGGTTGTCGACTATCGAGTTGAGTTCGTAAACCGACTGGGTATGAACGCCTGCCATTTCGGCTTCCATTCCGTTCATATTCATCCAGCCGAACGTCATCATCGTGCCAAGCGCAAGGGTGGTTACGCCCAAAGCGATAACCGCCGCAAGCCATCCGCCGAAGCCGGGAGCGTGCTGTCTTTCCTTACGGTTGGCACGTTTTTCCGCGCGTACCTTTAAGCGGTGTTCTCTCTTTGCCTGTCTTTCGGCAGCCGCCGCTTTACGCTTTGCGTTGCGAGCGTCTATTTTTGCTTTCCTTTCGGAAGCAATGCGCTTTGCGCGCGCCTGCTTGGTTTCGTGCTTTAACATATCGCGTCTTTCACGGCGCTTTTCCTTTCTTTCGGCTCTTTTTTCTTTGAAAGCCGCTAATTTTTCAAGGCGTTTCTGCTTAGCCGCAAGCCTCTTTTCAAGACGCTTCTGTTTCTTTTCCGCCTTGATTTTAGCCATTTCAAGCTTTTTGGCTTTCCTTGCCTTTTGCTTTGCAAGCTTCTTTTCGCTCATCGGCTTCTTTGCTTTTTTTACTTTTTTAACTTTTTCCGTCTTTTCAACGGGTTTTTTTGCGGTGGTATTCTTGGTTTTGCCGTCAGATTTTACGGCAGACTTTTTCGTCGTCTTTGTCGTAGTCTTTTTGCGCGTAAGCTCTTCGGCTTTTTCCGCGCCGCTTGAAACTTTCTTCATAGTTTATTATCCTCCTAAATTGCGAAAACGTGTTTACCTATCGTGGTGACAGTCTGTCTGCTAAAAATCCACGAGCTTGTAGCTACCGCAGGGTTGTAGTAGTAAAGACAGCCGTAAGTGGGGTCCCATCCGTTCATAGCGTCGGATGCGGCGTTCATAGCCGTCTTGTCGGGTTCTAAGTTAATCTGTCCGTCGGAAACCGCAGTGAATGCGTTACGCTGATATATAACGCCCGAAATCGTGTTGGGGAACTGCGAGGAAGCAACGCGGTTTAAGATTACCGCGCCTACGGCAACCTGACCCGTATAGCTTTCGCCTCTCGACTCGGCGTAAATGCACTTTGCCAGAAGATACAAATCTGAACTTGTATAATTCGAGTTGCCGGAAGATTTGTTGTCGTTTTCAAGAACCTTGACCGAATCGTTCATACCCAGCGCCTTATAGGTTTCTATACCTGCGACGCCGTCTGCGGTAAGACCGTTCTTTTTCTGGAAAGCTTTGACCGCCGCAACGGTACCCTTGCCGTAAATACCGTCTACCGCGCCGTTATAATAGCCCCATTCCTTTAAACGTCTTTGCAGTTCTTTTACTTCTCCGCCGCTTGCACCCTGCCTTAAAACGGCAGTCTGGACGAAGGGCGTTGAAATTTCGTCATTAGTGTATGCGATGTTGAATACGGCGGTCGCTGTACCGACGGCGGCAACCGCCAAAGCGACAGCACCCATCTTAAGTGCTTTTTTCATTTTACCTCCTTAAAGAAAACGATACTTCATTTTCATTGCTCCTTTGTGCAGGGAGCGTCTTATGTTTATATTGTTGAAATTATTATGAATAATCTTTTAGAAATAATACAAATCATTACGAAAAATTAATTCTGTTCTGTGAATTAATTTTTCCGTAGCTCGAATGCTCTGCCTTTCTTTGCACAATCGTAAGTGCCGTTAATTATTTAAAAATTGTTACGACGCTATTGAAAAAATTCACTCCGTGTGATATTATTGACGTACGGGGCAAATCTCTATGAAGAAAAATCTGTTTATCGTTCTGTCGGCTATGCTGACGTGCATAATGCTTACGGTCGGTATTATTCTGTCGGTCTGCGGCGTTTTCAAAGCCGACATTGACGATACGGAAAACTCAATACATACCCACGAATACAGCGAAAGCTGGCGCACCGACGGCGAATTTCACTGGCACGAGTGCACGGCTGCGGGCTGCGGCGAAAAAGTCAAGGATAAAGCCGGACACACGGATGCGGACGGTGACGAAAAGTGCGACGGCTGCGGCTACGATATGCACCGCCATTTACTTGTTGCCGTCGAAGCAAATCAGGCGACTTGCACGGCGGAGGGAAACGCCGCTTACTACGTTTGCGGAGCCTGCAACAAACTGTTTTCGGACGCGGAGGGAAACGAAGAAATTACGGATACCGAAAGCGTAGTTATACCCCGAAAACCGCATAATTACGTGAACGGAAGCTGTACCGGCTGCAACGCAAAGCACGACTGCAAATATATCGAAACGGTAACAGAGCCGACGTGTACTGCTCAGGGCTTTACGACCTACGTCTGCTCCTGCGGCAATAGCTATATCGACGGTTATACAGAACCCGTCGGCCACGATTTTTATAACGGAAAGTGCCGGATATGCGGCGCTGAACACGACTGTAAGTACGTTTTGACGGTTACAGACCCGACCTGCGAAAACCGCGGATATACCGCTCATAACTGCGCCTGCGGCAAAATTTTCGTCGACGCTTTTACCGACGCGCTCGGACACGATTACATTGACGGCGAATGTTCGCGTTGCGGAAAATTTAACTATACGGTCGGCTTGGCTTATACCCTTTCCACGGACGGTTCGTATTATATCTGCACGGGTAAGGGCAAAGCGACGGAAAAGGATATTATTTTTCCTTCGAAGTATAACGGCAAGCCCGTTACGGCAATTAAAGACAATGCGTTTGAAGAAAGTAAGCTTACAAGCGTAACAATCCCCGAAAGCATAAACGATATAGGCATCTGCGCGTTCCATCTCTGCAAAGAGCTAAAAAGCGTGACTTTCCTCGACGGCGTAAGTCAAATAAGTCGGTATTCTTTCTATTGGTGTACGGGACTGACAACCCTAACAATTCCCGACAGCGTAGTTTCTGTCGGAGAAGGCGCATTCGAAAATTGCGCAAACTTGAAGAGCATAAATGTCGGCAAAGGATTAACGTCAATCGGGAAAGAAGTTTTCATTGATTGTGAAAGTCTTGAAAGCATAACCGTTTCAAAAGAAAATACAAAATATTACAGTATGAATAACTGTTTAATAGAAATTGAAAATAATAAGCTGATACTCGGATGTAAAAACAGTATTATTCCTGACGGAGTTGCTTCTATCGGCGAAGATGCGTTCAAAGGTTGCATAGGTCTGACAAAGGTGAATATTCCGGATACGGTGACGGCAATCGGGAATTACGCTTTTTACGGATGCCGGAGCCTGACAATCTTAACTATTCCCGAAAAAGTAAAGGACATCGGTAGGGGTGTAATCGGGAAATGCGACCGTTTAGCGATTTTGCTTGTAGCCGAGAAAAATACCGTTTATCACGGCGAAGCAAATTGTGTAATCGAAACGGAGAGCAAAACGCTGATACTCGGATGTAAAAACAGTGCAATACCCGACGACGGTAGCGTAACGTCAATCGGCGACTATGCTTTTATAAGCTGTAACGTTTTGGAAAATATAATAATTCCGGAGGGAATAATTTCTATCGGTAACAATTCCTTTCAGTGGTGTTCCCGTTTAAAAAATCTGATCTTGCCCGAAAGTTTGAATTATTTGGGCGACTATGCGTTTTACGGTTGCCGGTATCTGACAGCCGTAGACATTCCGGACGGAGTAACCTTTATAAGTGAATTTGCGTTTGACAGCTGCAGTAGGATAGAAAGCGTAACTTTGCCTGCAAGCGTAACGTCAATCTGCAGGTATGCGTTTAGTGGGTGTAAAAGCCTGAAAAACATTTACTTTGACGGCACGGTAGCGGAGTGGGAATCGATAAAAAAAGGAGAGGAATGGGATAGTTCTACGGGGAATTACGTCGTTCACTGTAAGGACGGCAGTTACAGCGACAAGGAAACGGCAGGGCTCGGAGTAAGTTCTCCGAGCCGCAAATTTTTATTTTCTGAATTTGTTTATAATATCCATTATTGCCGAGCGGTACTGCACGGACGCGGAGCCGGAGGTGAAGCATAAAGGGGGATAGATGACGCACCACCAGTTGTCGCCTTTGCCCGAGCCGAGTTCTATTATAAGCGCGTCGTAAAGCCCGTTTTCAAGCGTCAGATCGCCGTAGACGCGGGTCGGAAATTCTTCGGCGCGTACGCTTGCTCTCGACTGGTATGTAAAGCCGTTTTCTCTTAATACTCTGTCGCAGACCTTTTCAATTTCGGGCAGAATACCGGAAATAATTTCCATAGCTTTTTCTTTGTCTGTGCATTGCGCCGCATAGGGAGTTATGAATCTGACGACTTCGTCCTTGACTTTGTATTTTATGTTCTGATCTGTCTGCGAATTGGAATTTGCACGGACGTGAATTCTCAGATAGTCGGTTTCCGCCTGTGCGGAAGAAGGAAAATTTTTAACTAAAAATACCGTTCCGACAACGGCGATCAATATTACAAGTACTGCCATTATTTTTTTCATTTTAATTACCTCACGGTTTATTTGTTGACCGCAATGAAAAAAAATATACACTATAAATTAATTTTTTCACAGGAAAAATCATAAAATATAAAAATTGAAAAATGTAATAAAAAACGCTTGCAATTTGTCCGCATATTTGATATATTAGAAAAGCGTTCGGGAGCTTAGCTCAGTTGGGAGAGCAACTGCCCTACAAGCAGTGGGTCACAGGTTCGAGCCCTGTAGCTCCCACCAGAACAGTGCGGAAGAATAGTTATGCGGGAGTGGCTCAGTGGTAGAGCGTCACCTTGCCAAGGTGAATGTCGCGGGTTCGAATCTCGTCTCCCGCTCCAAAAATTCTCCGCACTGTTTTTTTTACGGCGCCATAGCCAAGTGGTAAGGCAAGGGTCTGCAAAACCCTCATCCCCCAGTTCAAATCTGGGTGGCGCCTCCAAAAAATCGCCTTGGCGTACAGCCAAAGGCGATTTTTTTATACAAAAGTTAATAACGCCGCTGTGGTGGAATAGGCAGACGCAAGGGACTTAAAATCCTTTGAAAGAAAAACAACTGAATAAATATGCAAAATAAGCCAAAAAAAGGCTAAAAACTATGCTTGTGTGGTGGAATAGGCAGACGCAAGGGACTTAAAATCCTTTGAAAGAAAAACAACTGAATAAATATGCAAAATAAGCCAAAAAAAGGCTAAAAACTATGCTTGTGTGGTGGAATAGGCAGACGCAAGGGACTTAAAATCCCTCGGTAGAGATACCGTGCCGGTTCAAGTCCGGCCACAAGCACCAAAATCTGGGTAAAAATTGCCCAGATTTTTTGTTTTTGTTGAGTTTTGTTGAAAAATTTTTAGCGCAAAATTGAAAATATACAAAAAAACGTATTATTTATGAATATTTGCATATAAAGATTAAAGCTTTAAGAGTTTCTGTTTTAGGGTAAAGCATTAAAAAGGGACGGCTCGTTTTAAGAGTCGCCCCTTTTTTTGTCATTCCGTTATAATTCGTAATTTATTTTTTCTATTTCCCCGAAATAGTATTCGTCCGAATAAGTAGTGTACCCTCTATCTACTGCGCTGGACTTGACTGCACCGTCATATTTATGACCGTCCCAAAGCATTACAAGCTCTAAATTGCAGCCGCATTCTTTCGCGCGGGTTATAAAGGTATAACGAAGCTCGTGTGTATGTCTGCCTGCGATTATTTTTTTTACGGTATTGTTTACTGTGTAACTGCTTACGGTTTTAGCCTTTTCAAAGTCTATGTAAGACAGAATTTTTTGGAACATAGGCGAAAGCGGAATTTTTCTAAACTCTTTAGCGTAACCTTTTCTTGTTTTTTCCGTTTCGCATTCGATATAGTTATCGTAAAGAACTGCCGAAGCAAGCTCACCTACGCGCATACCCGAATAAAGTAAAATCAGAATTGCGCTACAGGCGGGGTTATCCTTATGCAGGATGCAATAATCTACGGTAGTCTTTTCTTCTTCCTTTGAAAGCGAACGCCCTTTCTTAACTTCGTAATGCGCAAGCTCTATTTTTGCCATAGGTGATTTAATACCAAAATCTTCAACCGCTAATTCAAATACGGAGTTAAGCATAACTTTCGCTTTTTGGGCGGTACGGAATTTTTCATCGTTTACTAAATTTGTTAAAAACGCTTGAATATCCGCGCGGGTGATTTTATTTAATCTCTGTTCTCCAAACGTCGGTAGAAGTTGTGAGTTTATTACGTTTACATAGCCGTGGTAAGTGCTTTCTTTGATTTTTACGGCTCGGATATTAAGCCATTCATTTACAAAGTCCT
Organism: uncultured Christensenella sp.; assembly: GCA_910583545.1. GTDB lineage: Bacteria > Bacillota > Clostridia > Christensenellales > Borkfalkiaceae > Coproplasma. Next base: position 93,363 of record CAJTXM010000007.1, read on the forward strand.
TAAAAAACGGCGTGGAAGTATCTTCCTTTTGAACTTTTTCTTTTCTTACATATTCCGAAGCGGCTTTTAAAAACTTTTTGCGCAACGTATCCAAGTTTTTGGAAGAAACCTGAATATTGTAACCGTCTCTTCTTAAACTTGCGTGAAAAGAATTGTTGTAAACGGCGTACTTAATTTCGTATTCGCCGTATAAAAGTAAAATTCTAATAGGTTCTGGCATACTGTCTATTTCCTTTTTTGTAAATTTTAAAATATGTTCTTTTTGAGCTATGGCTCTCTCTTTTTTCTTGGCAGACATACTTAATCCCATCTTTAACACGATAGAATAACATTCATCGCTTTCATCGGACGGATGCTGCTGTAAAAATAATAGAACCTTGTTTAAATCTTTCTGTGGAACTCCTTGCACTGTCAATTATGCTATGTTAAACGAGTTTTATTGATTGCGATTACAGTATAAACTAAAAATCAGCCAAATAATAGGACATTTACTGTACCAAAACCTCACATTTGCGTGCAGAAACCCCACAAAAACCCACATTATCGGGCAATGTATAAACCTGCTACGGTGGAATAAACGGGTAAAACATAAAACGCCACACTCCTTTTGAATTTGTCAAAAGACAAAACCTAAAAAACAGGGGCGGTTTTATTGTCACAAGCTTCTTAGTAAATATTGCCTTGTCAACTCCGTGAATGCCTGCCACCGAAACGGAGTTGACAAGGTAAAATCGGCTCTGTTAAACTCTCGAAAACTTACCAAAAAATTGCTCGATATTCTAAACTTGCAATTAAAAGAAAAAATCATAAAACTCTTTTCTTTATGACTATAAGTGTCAAGTTTACGGTATTATAATGCTTGCAAAAAGATACGATAGAAGCATTTTTTGAGATTACAAAAAATCACATTTTAACATTTTAAAAATATAGTTTGTTTTCCTTGACTTTATCCGTAGGAAAAACTATAATGTTTAACACAAACAAATGTTTGTAAAATAAACAAAAGGATAAACGGTATAGGATTTAATTTAGTTATAATTTGAGTGGGGTTCCCCGTTTCTGCTCACTGTTATAAAATACTGAAAAAGGGAAGTTTCCGTAAAATGAACGCAATTTGTTTTATGGGATAATTAAGGTAGAAGTTAGAGAGATGATAATAAAAGTATTTTGTCATAACTGTAAAGCAGATATTATGGCATATAAAGATGAAAAAGGGATAATGAAATATGAATGTCATAGGTGTGGGGCAGTCAATATAGCAAAACCTATGTCGCGGCGAAAGATAAAGATTGAGCTTATATCGCCTTGTGATCAAGTGATTATATAAAATTAAATAACTGATATATCTGTACGTGCGGTCGTGTATGAAAGAGGACGCAAGGTTAAATCCGTAAGCGAGGATATATTAAAACGGTTAGGTTAAACCAGTATTGAGAGGCCGCCGGTAGATAAGATTTCTGTTAAAAGATGTCTTGTTTATCGGCGGCTTTTTTGTTTTTAAAATAAAAAATATTTAATGCCTGATTTGCAATAAGGGCAAAGGGAAGCCTTACGCTTCAGCGATGTTTCTTAATTTCTTTATCGGAAGAAATTACTAAACGCTCGTCAAGCGTAAATAGGTCGTACCCTTTTTTAGCTATGCCCTTATTGCGAAAGTGTTGGCTGGAAAAGACGACTTTAACTACTCCTTTGCCCGAAATAGCAATCGGCGAAGGAGTTTTTAAATGCAGGATAACAAGACATTTTATTTGTTCGTTAAAGGACAAAAGATTGAAGTGAGTAGGAAAATTTACAATGCTTATATGCAACAAGACGAGAAACAACGTAAACGCGAAGATCGCGCAAAGGAAAAAATTTTCGTCAGTTCTATTGAAAATCTATCTGAAAATGGGTTTGAGATAGAAGATAAGTCGCAGGACTGTCTCACTTCTATTATAGAAAATGAAGAACAGGCGGAAGAATTGTCTAAACTCCGCATTGCCATAGCGCACTTGTCCGAGCGGGATAGGCAAGTCGTTCAGTTGTATTTCTTCGAAGGCAAAACCCAGCAAGAGATAGCAACCGTTCTGGGAATTGCAAAAAGTACTATGAGCGAGCTTCTTCCACGCATTTTAGAGCGATTAAAAAAATTCTTTTAACTTATTTTTGCTAAAATACGAACTTTGGTGAAATTTTGTCCCCTTAAAAGGTGTAAGGGTTACGCCTTACGGTTGATTGCAAAAAAAATATCGAGGAGAAAGTTATGTTAGACGAGCAGGTGAGAAACGAATTGAGAGAAGTAAGATACTACTTTTCTCGCAAAGCAAATATGGATGCGCTCTCTATAAACGCCGGCGTTTGCAGGTCAAAAGTGTTAGCAGAAAAGTATGTCAACGCAATACGGCAAGCACCGGCAAGGCTCTACGATTTATTCGGATGTCTTTACATTCAGAATAAAACGCAAGAAGCCGTTGCCACCGAGCTGTGTTATTCGGAAGAACATATCAGGCGGTTAATCAGAGAACTTATCAATTATTTCGCAAACAAAATCAAATAGAAAAAAGGAGATTAAAGATGATAGGCAAAAATTTTAAGCGACTGGTAAATATGTGCGATATGAATTTGGACGAGATTGATTTTCTGAAAGATGCAACTAACGTTTACCGAACCGAGGAATTTATCGTAAGCCAGCATATCGATTTTTGTACGGGCGGCGTGGGCATTGCCCGGATAATAAGCGAAGACACTTATTATGCCCGTACAAAGCAAAGAAACAGTCTATACGAACAGCTTTTTAGTGATGACGGCAAGCGTATCCGTTCGTCTATGTTTGTTCGCTCCTATATCGAGTAACGGCTACGCGTCCCGATATTTTGCAATCTAAAGTCTTTAATATTTCGCAACAAATTTATAAGTGGGTTGAATAGAGCGGGCCCCTTTATTCACCCAACCGAAACGTGTAGTTTCATTAAGTTGCGTTTGTTAGAGCAAATCACAATTTAATATGCAGTTAGTGTCCGAAAAGCGGACGAGGAATACTGTAAACGGCGTGTCGTTTAACCCGTAAATCTAAATTCAATTCGGAAAGACGACATACCACAAAATCAACTCCCCTCGGCATATGTGAGGGTAAATAAAATTACAAGGAGATATTTTCAATGGCAAAAGACAATGAAAAAAAGCCCGCAGGAAATGCGGATCAGCCCAGATTAAGGAAGTGGCTGCGTCCGAGCAAGAGGGCGAAAGGTTACGCCGAAGAACGCAGAGACAATCAGCATAAGCGCGGCGACAAGAAAGGCGAAGATTTGGACGACTACAATAAAGGTTTAAGGTCGGGATATCTTCTCTGCCAGAGCGACCATGCCGGTTCTTATATCTACGATAAGGTATTAGCCGAAACTAAAGATAAGGAAAAAGCGGCGGCAGCTTCGCAGAGCATAGGTCAGCATAGAAAAGGAGGTAATAAGTAATGGCAAACAAAATCAAAGTTGAAAGAGAACTTTTCGAGAAGAACGGCAAAAGCTATTTCGCGTACTACATAAACGGTAAGGTAAGAAATACCGAAGTAAAGGCGCAGGTTGTTCCGCCCGATTTAGGCGGCTATAAAGTCCTTGACATTGTTTACGACGGTGCAAACGAAGCAGAGCTTGTAGTCGTACCTTTCAAGTTTGCGGCAGACGACGGACACGTTATAGAGGGTAACACTTTCAAGGTGGTTTCCGCCGACGAGAACGGCGAAATCTACGAGTGTCCCGTTCAGCCCGCACGCAAATCGGATAAGAGTATGCTCGATATGCTTATCAAAGCAAACGCATAAGCGGTGGCAACGTGACGTTGCAACAGTGTATCTTAAATACATAAATTGCAACTGACTTATTGCAGATCAAACATTAAACGGCGGCTTACAAATCTAACTGTAAGCCGCTTAATTAAAAAAGGAGAAAAAAATGAGAGAAGAATTAAATAAGCATAAACGCAGGGACAGAGTTAAATGGATATTCACGTTTGTCGCGCTTTTCCTTGCGTTCGTAATGCTGATAGCGTTATGTATGCAGATTTTCGGACACGAGAAATTGAAGCCTGAAAATTGGTTTAAAAAGACCGAACAGACCCAGCCCGAAGATGTAGACAAGACGGAAACGGCATTAAATAAAAGAGCTGCAAACGCTGAACTTATCGCTCCTGATACGGTTGTTCCTTACGGCGCGACGGTAACAGATGAGGATGTTGCCGCGGTTAACGGTGAACCCCTCGCATATGACGCTGAGTGGAAAGCTGTTTTAACCGTAAAAAACAACATAAACAGTGCGACGGCAAATTCGTCTGTAAAAATTTTCTTCGCGTGGCAGACGAATTATGCTCCTATGCAAAGTATTTGGATGCTATATCCGAAAGACAATGTATTTGATATAGCGGGCTGTATATTGGATAGTGTTGTATTAAAAATCAACGGTACAGAAAAAACTGCCGGTATTCAAC
>CAJTXM010000008.1 GCA_910583545.1 uncultured Christensenella sp.
CTTTCCCTAAAACACAAATTAGGCAAATAATGTATACAGCTAATATCGCAATGGTTATCACAAAAAATAGCATCAAATTGTGTAAAGCCAAACTTATCATTGAATTAAGATCTTCATTTTCGTCTTGCTTTAAATGCTCCCCGTTCAGTTTTTTTCCTGTTCTGAAATTACGTTTTTTCATTGTTTTTTCCTTTTTAGTGTCAGTTTTTCATAAATTAATCTAAAATGTTAAAACTAAAAATAGTTTACAACAATAAACTATTTTTTGTTAAGCGTTTCCCATTAGAAACTAATATTTTGTTTTGCTTCGTTAGACTTATAACAAGTGTTTACTGTTGGAAACGCTTGGAGGTTATAATGAAGCTAATCGAAGCAATTGGTATAAGATTGGATAATTTAATAGATGAAAATAATACGACAATATATAGTTTGGCAAAAGATACGGGTGTACCGCGTTCAACCGTATGGAAAATTATTCACCCCGATTTAACGCGAGTTAAAACCGTCAAAATCGATACTATTTATCAACTTACCGACACTCTCGGAATTACTTTAAGTCAATTTTTTGATAATCCCATATTTAATGAAGTAAATGATTAGTTAATTTAAGAATTAAAAAAGTGTGCTTCAAATGAAGCACACTCGGAAATGCACGTCATTTGAAATTTTTGCAACAAAACTCAAATAAATAAATCGCTTAAAGGCTATCGTGCATATCCTACAATGTAGAATATGCCTCTAAGCAATTTTTTATTAGAAAAGTTTTGTTGCGGTTTTATTTTAACACAGGCAAATTAAAAAAGCAAGTGCAATAATGCACTTGCTTTTTAAGTATTTTAAATGACTGTAAAGTATTAGCGTCACTCCTGTGAACTTTTGAATATTCTTGTGCAGAGGACGGTCATATCGTCGGTAACTGACTTTGCGCGTTCCTTTGCGGCGTTTAAAAGAGTGTCTGCAAGGTTCTGCGGATTTAAAGGTTTAAGCCCTTGCAGGTATTCGTACAGTTCCGTAGACGAAGGGAATGCGGAAGTTATTCCGTCGGACATAAACACCACAATGTCGCCCTCTCTGAGCTGTTCGGTGCAGACGGTGGGGCGCAGATTTTCGAGAATACCTAACGGCAGGCTCTGGCTTTCCAAAACCTTTATTTCGCCCTCGCGCACGATAATTCCCGCGGGCGAGCCGATTTTGACGAAGTCCGCCATGCCCGTGTTAAGGTTTATTGCGGCGATATCTATGCAGGTAAATCTCTCGTCGCGGTTGAACGACAGAAGCTTGTTAATAGTTTTCAACACGGTGCCTTCGGGCATTTCGGCGCGGTAAAACGCTTCTATCAGCGATATCGCCGATTCGGAAACTTTTTTCGCGTATTCTCCGCTGCCCATTCCGTCGGACAGCGCCATTAAAAAGGAATGTTCGTTTATTTTTATCACCGAATGGGTATCGCCCGAGACCTTTTCGCCGTTCTTTATAGCGTAGGCTACGCCGAACGCGGCGTCGAGGCGCGGAGGGGAAGAGAACACAAGACAGCTCTTTTCGTCGTCGTAACTGAGTTTATCTTTCAAAAGGTATCTGCGTTTTGTGGTATCGCTAAGAATCGCAGTCATAGTTTTTACGTCGGCTTTACCGCAGACAACCGCCATTATTTCGGAATTTTCGCCGTCGACGAAAAGCTCGGGGCAAGCTATACCGCAGGTCGAAAATTTATTTTTAAGCGCCTTTTCAAGGTCGGAAAATTCACGGGAGGTACGGCACAGCTCAACCGCGCAGTTTTTCATAACCTCGGCAACGCCGTGCGCCTGATCTGCGAGCAGAATTCTTCCGCTTTTAGCGTTTTCGGCTTCGGTCATAAAGCGGCGGTATTCGGCGATAAGCCCGTTCAGCCTAAGCAGTAAGTCGGTCGGATTCGAACAGTTTATCGTGACTTCCGACGGCAGGTCGATAAGACTTACTTTGCCTTTTATGCACCCCGAATCTATGAGTTTTCTGAACCCCGAATAGACGTTTGTTTTTGCACAGCTTTTCGCCCTGTCGCAGGTTTTACAGCATTTTTCTTTGAGCTCGTCAAACATTCTCTGCCGCGTCGCGGAGTCGTTTATATCGTCGTCGAGGGCGTTGAAGGCGCACTCTATTTCCTTGAAAACCTCCGAAATCCTGTAAAGTTTTTCGCCCGTCCGTCTTCGGCTTCTCTCCACCGCAGTGTCGGGCAGAACTTCCTTTACAAGTAGTCTGTCCCTTATGCTTTTGAGTTTTGCGTCGGAAACGGCGGAGGGCGAGGCGGTCGTGACGAGCAGAAGAAGGCTTCTTAAAACTATCAGATAGACGGCGCAGTCGAATCCGCCCGTAAAGTATAGGTAAGGCGCGGACAGCGCCGCTAATATGAAGCTCGGCGCGAATCTGCCTGCGCAGGTGAATAAAAGCGCCGCTGCGGAAGCTGAAAGATAGATTGAAAAAGGCAGAGCCGAAAGCGTTAAAACCGACGGGGGGATCGCCGTGATGAGCGCGACGACGAACGACGCGGGCGAGCGGATAAGCCGTGCGGAAAAAATTATTACTCCCGCCGCGAGCGCGGTATAGATAAAATAACCGAACAGATTGTATACGCCTGCGCCGAATGCTGTGTAGACGACGGCGCAGCAGACGAGCTCGTCCTCTCTGAGCCTGCACCGAAGCGCTCTGTACATAAGCGCGTAGACCGTTCTGAAACAGAAGTACGCAAAGACTATGACGGCAACCGCCGCCAGACCCTTCATTGCGTATTCGCTGTCTATAAAGTCAAGTCCGCTTTCGCGCCATCTGCCGAACGCGACGTAGGGCGCGAGGGCTATTGCGAGATATGCCGCGGCTTCTATTCTTATTTTCCGCCGGCTTTTACGGTAAATGAAAGTTACCAATCCCAAAAACACGCCCTCGAAAAGACACAGAAGCGTCGATATCCAGTCGAGGTGCACTACGGAAGCTATTACATATATAAGCGGTGTGATTATTACGTTGGTTCCGCACGCCAGCGCGCCGAAGCAAAGCCCTATCGATAACGGTATTCCCGAGAGAGTTTTATTTATAAAAATTACCGCCGCTGCATAAATTAAGTACAGCGCCGTACTTTTGGCGTTGATTTTCAAAGTCATAGCTCTATTTTAAAGCGTGACAGTATAAAAAATTTGTCTTTTAATATAACTAAATGTAAAATATTACATAAAATTAATGATAATTTTTTTTCTAAGAGGGATAATAAGTTAAAGGACGGCAATCATTGCCGATATATTTTGTCAACAATTCAAAAACAAACGCATATTGCTTGACGGAATTTGACTTAAAGTGTAGAATAATAAAAAATAAATTACTCGGAGTATATATGGAAAACGAGAAAGAAGAAGGGGGCGTAACTTTAGGTTACGTATTCCGCACGATATTTTCACAGAAATGGCTTGCGCTAATAATTGCGGCGGTGATTACGGTTGCAGGCACGCTCGGACTGTATTTTTTAGGCAAGACCAACGAGGTTTACAACGTTTCTTTCGTTACCAACCTCCCCGGTTCGCAGAGCTCGGCTTCGTACTTCGAGTTTCCCGACGGTCAGACGCAGCACTTCACCGAAGCCGTTTCTTACGAAAACCTGGAAAAGGTTAAGGAAAGCAACGCCGCTTTCGGCGATATCGATATTAAAAAAATGTATGAAAAAGGCGATATTTCCGTCAGGTGCGACATTTCCGAAATAGTAGAAGGCTCGAAGGAATATTCCGTAACATACATGCTTACGGCAAAATCTAAATACTTTAAGTCGCAGACAGTCGCACGCGATTTTTTAAGTGCGGTTTCCAACTATCCCAACGAATACTTAAAGAGTATGAAGATAGACTATACGACCGCACTCGAAGCTTCCAACGACACAATTATGTACGACAAACAGCTCGACGCTTTGCAGGAACAGATAGAGTTTATCAATTCCGAGTATGCCGATCTTATTAGCTCGTACGGCGGTAATTTCGTCGTCAAAAACGGCAGGACGCTCAACTATTTCAAGAGCCGTTTGCAGGCATTTGTCGATCTCGGTGAAATTTCGAGATTGAAGACCAACGCGATAGAAAACGGATATCTTAAAATCGACGAAGAGACGGGCGAAGTCAATCAAAAGGCAAAAGCCAAATACGAAGCCGAAAGATACAACAAAGAGAGAGAAAGGGACATCGCAAACAAAGCTTTGACAGACGCTTTGGATAAGCTGAGCGGTAATGATGCAAGCGGAGAGGGAAGCGGTTCGACTACCGGCGTGATAATGATAGACGCTCAGGCGGTTATCTCACTGACAAGCCAGATTGCAAGGCTCGATAAGGAACTCGAAGAAATCGATAATTTCATAAACAACGGAAAAATCGATATAAATTTCGACGGTCAGGTCAAAGACGTTTATAGCAAGGTAAAGGAATTTACCGACGAATTTGCCGGCATTTCTTCTACCGTATATACGACGAGAAGCGCCGTGAGCTATCTCAATACTAATGTAATTATTGACGAGGGCGGAAGAAGCTGGGTTATGTCGCTTGTAATAAGCGTCTGCGCCGCAATCGTACTTGCTGCGATAATAGCTTATATCGTCGGCTGGTCGTTGCAGAGAAAGAAGGCGGAAAAATCGGCGGTATCCTCGTCGGTGTTCGTTGAAGCGCAGACTCAGGCTGCTGTCACCGACGAAACCGTTTCCGACGAAACCGATAAAGAATAACTTAATCAAATCAAAAACGGAGCTTCGGCTCCGTTTTTTGTCGTTTTATGGGGTATACAAAATTGTTTAAATGCGGTCTTGCTTTTTTTTAAATGCTGTGTTATACTTTACTTTTAGTAGGCGGTTATGACTGAAATTCAAAAACTTTTAAACTTAATATCTCCGCATAAAGAGCCCGACAGGCAGTTTTATCTGTCGCTTCTGGACGGCGAAAAACAGCTTGCGGAGGAACAGGAGCATTTAAAATCCGTTATGCTCGTTCTTAAAGCGCTGTATATCAACAAGCTTAAAATGGCGATTCAAAGCGCAGAAGCGGAACGCGACGCTATCAACAGCGGTCCGGCGCATACCGCCGAAGATTACAGGCGCGTATTACAGCTCGATTCGGACATTTCCGCACTCGGAGCAAAGCTTTTGACGTATAAGCCGTTTTTCGACGAGCCGTATTTTGCGAGAATGGATCTCGAAGACGATAAAGAGGGTTACAACAGCTATTATATAGGCAAGCGCGGAGACGAAAGACTTGAAATAGTGGACTGGCGCGCTCCGCTTGCAAGGCGGTACTATCAGAAGAGCAAGACTTCTTTCAAAATTAACGAATACGACTACAAGCTCATTCTTCGCAGGGCGCTGAGGACGGGCAGCGGAAAGGTGCTCGATATGAAAAACGAGTATCTCTGCCTTAACGGCTATCTTTCCGACGACGAGATAGACGGAAGAAACGAGAACCTCGTTTTCGATCCGTTTTTGAAAGAGATACTCGAAACGCGAAAGGAAAAAAGAGAAATCTGCGACATAATCGAAACCATACAGGAAAAGCAGTACGAAATAATCACCCTGCCGGAGGACGCGCAGTTTATTTTACAGGGCGTCGCCGGAAGCGGCAAGACTATGATTTTACTGCACAGGCTTTCTTACGTTCTCTACAATAACGAAAAACTTCGTCCGTCGGACGTGATAGTCATTACCCCGTCCGATTCGTTCAATGCGTTCATTGACGAGCTTGCGCAGATTCTGGAACTCGAAAGAGTCAGAACGTCGACTCTCGACGGCTATTTTACCTCTGTTTTAAAAAATTCGGGAGTGGACATTTCTGCCAGAACCGATTATTTTCAGCCCTTGAACGGGGAATATCTGAAATACGTTTATTCCGACGGCTTCGTCAGGGAAATACGCAAAAAGCTTATGAAAGTATACGACGGTATTTTAGGTATGTTCGTATCCGATGACTGCCGTGAAGCGGTTGAAACGGTGAAGAACGCCTGCGCGGAAGAGGAAGAAAAATATACTTTTATAAAGAATGCGGGTTTAAGGGTAAGGCGGAGCGTGCTCGGTGAGATAAAGGAGAAAAAGGACGGCGGACTGTATTACACAAAGCAGTTCCGGAATATGTTCAACTGCATTACGGAGGTGCGTGAATTTTTAAATCTCTTATACGACGAAAGGATGAAGAGCCACGCCTTCTTTTACCGGCAGTTTTTATCGTTCTATAAAGCTTTGAGGTTCGTCAGAAGATATTCCGAAAAAATCTGCCTTTCGGCGGTTTCCGATCTCAACGATCTGAGTTCGGCCGTAGAAAGGGAAATAAACGATTTAAAGCGTTACCGCCAGATCAGGGACGGGCAGGAAGTGCTGACGTACCGTGACAGAATAGAATCCCGCCGTCAGCTGTTTGAGGAAGCAGAAAAAATCAAGGGCTATGTAGAGGATATTTTATCAAGTTTGTATCCGCTGTACGATTTCTGCGACGTGTTGAAGGGCGAAAGCTATCTTGTAAACGTCGGAAAATGCGAGACGACTTATGATATTTTACGGTTTTTTTACCGCGAAACGGTCAAAAAAATAAAGGTAAGGTATCAGATATCGACGAAAAAACTCTGCCGTACCGATCCGTATTCGCTGTGTCTTCTGCTGTCTGAGCTCGGTTTTACTCTGACGCCGAAGTACCGCTTTGTATTTGTTGACGAGGCGCAGGATATCTCGCCGTCGGAATATGCGGTGCTCAGAAAAATAAACGACAGGGCGTATTTCAATATCTTCGGCGACTTGAAGCAGAACATCACGGACTATCGCGGAATAAAGAGCTGGGGCGAGTTGGGTTATAAGGAATACAATCTCGATCTCAATTACAGGAATACGAATGAGATAGTCGGATACGTTTCCGAAAAGCTCGGCATCGCTATGCGCGCTATCGGCTCGGAGGGCGGAGAAGTCAGAGTGATTTCTCAGCGCGGCGTTAAGAGTTTTCTGGGCGAAAAGGGCCTCCGCGCCGTGATAACGGGCGAAAAAAATCTTGAAAAATATTCGCGCAAGTCTTACAACGAAGTCGGAAAAAGCGGAAAGATCTCAAAGACCAAAATCAACGTTCTGACAGTGTATGAGAGCAAGGGGCTTGAATTTACGTCCGTTGCGGTCGCCGACGAAGATATGACCGAGAACGAGAAATATATCGCATACACCCGTGCGCTGAAATCGCTGGCAGTGATCCGCTGATTTATACCGCGTACAGGGGCGTTTGTGCGCAGATGTACGATTCTTTTAACAAAAAATTCATAATTCTGCGCTTGTCAGAAAAGGTAAAAAGTGGTAAAATAATTCTATGGCTAATAAAACAAAGAAAAACAGTATGATAGAACTCGAAGGCGAACTTTTAAATTCGGTAAGCTATGCAACCTACTATTGCCGCTTACCGCTTTTTACTACGTTTAAAATTTTCAACCGCTCGGAAGAGAATGCGCAGGATATTTCGGTTCATATAACCGGCGGAGAGCTCATTCTGCCGACCGACATAGATTTAAGCGAGATTCCGCACGAAAGCAGTATGGAAATTTCGGTCGAGAACGTACTGAATCCCAAATATCTCGCTGATTTAGAAGAGCCGACTGACAGTAAAGTGCATATAAAGCTCACTCAGGGCAATGACGTTATCTGTTCGCTGAACGCGTCCGTCAAGGCGCTTCCCATAGATTTTTGGAGCGGACTTTCGGGAAACTGCGAAATGCTCGCGTCTTTCGTCCGTCCCAAAATAGCCGACTGTCAGAAAATTTTAGCCGAGGCGGGGCTTCAACTCAAAACGTGGGGCTATTCTTCGGAGTGGAGCGGTTACGCAGGCAACGACAGAAACGCGGTGCGCAACGCCGCCGCCGCAGTCTATTCGGCGATAAGGCACCTAAATATCGAGAGGGAGTCGGGCGCGGATCTCAGCGAAACGGTGTGCGCAGGCGACGTGAGCAAAATACTCAAAAACAAATCCGCAACGCCTGTTTCGCTTGCGCTTTTTGCGGCTTCCTGCTTCGAGGCAACAAAACTGAATCCCGTTCTGGTGCTCGGCAAAAACAAGATAGGCGTAGGCGTATGGCTGTACGAAAGCTGTTTTTCAAACCCCGTTCAGGACGATATGTCGGTAGTTGAAAAGTACGTTTCGGACGGCGTAAATAACCTTGCGATTTTCGATTGCGACGATATGTTCGCGCATAAAAACGCAAGCTTTACCACGAGCGCTTCGCACTTCGAGCAGTTTGTCAGAAGCAACTCTTTCGAGGTTTGCCTCGATATTAAGCGTGCGAGAATAGGCGGAATTTTTCCTCTGCCGTTAAAAGTTAAGACGAAGGGCGGATACGAACTGCTGGATGAAAAACAGCTTTCGTACAGCTCTAAGCCGAGAGAAGTCATCGACGTAAACAAGTACGAATACGCGCGGACTGAATCGAAGGACAAGTCGTGGCAAAGGCGGCTTCTGGATCTGTCGCAGAGAAACAATCTGTTGAATTTCCGTTACAGACGCGACTGTCTGCATATCCTATCGGCTGATCTGCCTGCATTCTGCGACAGGCTTGCGCTCAAAAACAAATTCAGACTCAATCCCCTATCAACCGCGATAAAGGACGCGGCGTATTTCGGCGGAGCCACCGTAAAGAGTATGGAGGAGCTCATCGCCATCGAAATGAAGGCGGGGAATCTGCGCTGTTATTCGGGTGCGGAGACGCTTTCCGACGTTGCGGGGTCGCTGATAAGAAAGTCGCGCGCAAGCGAGGAGGAGACGGGCTCAAAGACGCTGTATCTTGCATTCGGATTCTTAAAATGGAAACACAAGAACGAGTCAGAGGCAAAGTTCGCTCCGCTTGCGCTTCTGCCCGTAAACGTTAAAAAGACTAAAAACGCAGGCATAAGCTTAGAGGTCGGCGAGGGCTACGAGGTCAACACCACGCTTCTGGAATTTTTGAAACAGGAATTCGGCGTGGATATAAGGGGGCTTGACGGCAAATCGCTTCTGCCTAAGGAAATACTTGCAGTTTTCCGTTCCAAGACCGCGAATATGAAGGGCTGGGCGGTGTACGACGACGTTTATCTCGCACAGTTCACTTTCGCGCGTTACGCAATGTGGGCGGACGTCAAGAAGAATATTTCGGAATATAAGAAAAATCCGCTGATTGCCAGTCTTTTAACAAATTCTAACAAGCTTGAAAACAATAAGCTTACGGGCGAGGACGAAGATGAGGGCGAGCCCTGCGGAATAATAACTCCGCTTGCCTGCGACAGCACGCAGTACGCGGCGGTTGCGGAATCGGCAAAGGGAACGACTTTCGTTCTGCACGGCCCTCCCGGAACGGGCAAGAGCCAGACGATAACCAACATAATAGCAAACGCCGTTTACAGCGGAAAACGCGTGCTGTTCGTCGCCGAAAAACAGGCGGCTTTGCAGGTGGTTCAGAAGCGTCTTTCCGACGTCGGCGTGGGTGAATTCTGCCTCGAACTCCATTCGGGAAAGTCCGTAGACAAGGGCGAAATAGTTTCGGCGATTGAAAATACGCTTGCCTTAAAAGCAGGCAACGACAACGAAAAATTCATAAACGCAGGCGAAAGAATCAAGTCTGCGCGCAATACTTTAAAAGCTCCGCTTACGGCTCTGCATAAAAAGAGAAGACTTGGCGTTTCGGTGTACGAGGCGATTATCTACTATCTCCAGAACAAGAACGCGCCCGAGCTTGTGGATATTGAAAGCACCTTTTACGACAGTCTTACGGAAAGCAAGCTTGCCGAGTGCGAAAGAATGCTTTTAACTTCGCAGGCGGCGGCAGAGGAGTGCGGAGGGGTTTACCGTTCGCCTTTTTCCGGCGTGAATCTTACGCTCTGCGACAAGTACGTCAGAACGGGCGTGCTGTGCGTTTCCGAAGTGCTTATCGCCGAACTCAAACATCTTAAAAACTATATCGCGCTGTTCAACGATACTTTCAATCAGAAGGTAAGTAAATTCACCGCAAAGAAACTCAAATCTCTGTCCGATATCGCAATGATGCTAAAATGCGGAGATCTGGACGAATTCTTCGACTGCGACGAAACCGAATTTTACAAATTCTACAACGCGAATCTGAAATACGACAGCGCGGTCAAGCTCTGGCTTACGCGCTTTAAGGAAGTACCCGAAATCGGTAAACTTGCCGACAAGGTCGACAGCGAACTTGAAAACTGGGCGGACAACTACCGTTCGTCGAAAGTGCTTCTTAGCGTTATCAAAAAGCTGAACAAGTGCGCGGCCGTTCCTCTTAAAGAAAAGGAAGAGGTCGAGTGGATAAAGCGCGCGAAAGAGTTCGAAGAGGTCAAGCGCAGAATTATTTCCAACACTAAATTAGGACTGCGTTTCGGAAGCCCGTCGGGCGTTATCAACGACAGAAAGAGAGAGGAATTTTTAAAGCCTTTGTATGATCTGCACGCGCTCTGCGCGCAGGTGTTTATGGACTATAACGCGGACGCTTTCAACAGCGTGTGCATAAACGCTTCCGGCGGTCAGTTAAAACCGCTTATCTTCGGGCTTATCGCGGCTATAGGTTCGTTCAACAAGAGTTCGGACACTTTCTTAAAGACACTTAAAATCGATAAAAAAGAAATTTCGGACTGCGACATTTTCGAATATTTCAATCTGAAATGCACCGCGCTTATCGACAATATCGACACTCTGCCTGCGTGGTGCCTCTATAAGGCGACGGCGAAAGAACTTGAAGACAGCGGGCTTAAATTCATAACCGCCGCAATGGAAAGCGGAAAGATAAGCGGAAGCGCGATACTCTCTTCGTTCAGAAAAAACGTTTACAGAAACTTTATTCAGACGAATATCCCCGCCGACGAGGATCTCGCCTCGTTCTCGGCAAGCGTGCAGGAGTCTACCGCTTCGAACTTCGCGCAGTCGATAGAGGAGTTCAACGCGCTCACGCGCACGCACCTCAGGGAAGTGCTCATTTCCCGACTGCCCGAACCCGAAACCGAGGGACCGCTCGCCATAGAGATGATGGCGTTCAACCGCAGTATAAAGGGCAATCTCAGAAACTTCAATTTAAGGAATTTATTTACCGAAATCCCCTCGCTTTTAAAGGTTGCCGCGCCGTGCTGCCTTATGAGCCCCGCGACGGTTTCGCAGTATCTTCCGCCCGATCCCGAACTTTTCGATTTAGTAATTTTCGACGAGGCGTCGCAGATGCCTACCTGCGAGGCGGTGCCCTCGCTTGCAAGGGCGAAGAGCGCGATAATAGTCGGCGACCCGAAACAGATGCCCCCGACAAGCTTCTTTACGGCTACGGGTCAGGAGGAGGACAACCCCGAAACCGAGGATCTCGAATCGGTTCTGGACGACTGCCTTGCGTTGGGTATTCCCGAAAAGCACCTCGTATGGCACTACCGCTCCAAGCACGAAAGCCTGATTGCCTTCTCTAACATTATGTATTATTCGGGCAGACTGTGCACTTATCCTTCGCCCGACGCGCTCGAAAGCAAGGTTTCGCTTAAATATTTAGAGGACGGCGTCTATGACAGGGGCGCAAGCAAGTGCAACAAAAAGGAAGCGCAGGCGCTTGTCGACGAGGTTATAAGCCGTTTAAAAGACCCCAAGGCAAGAAATTCGAGCATAGGCATAGTGACTTTTTCTACGCCTCAGCAGGTGCTTATAGAAAGACTGCTTTCAAAGGAAATTTCAAAGCGCCGTCTGGAAGAGGCGGCATACGAGAGGGAAGAACCGCTCTTCGTCAAAAACCTTGAAAACGTTCAGGGCGACGAGAGGGATATAATTCTGTTCTCGGTCTGCTACGGTCCTGACGCGCAGGGAAAAATTTCTCTTAACTTCGGGCCGTTGAACCAGCTCGGCGGTTGGCGCAGGCTTAACGTCGCTGTGTCGCGCGCAAGGGAAGAGATGATAGTTTTCTCGTCTATGCGCTATTCTATGATAGATATGTCGCGCACAAACTCAAAGGGCGTAGCGGGACTTAAAGCATTTCTTGAATTTGCCGAAAAGGGCAGGACGAATATTTCCGTCAAGAGCAACGAAATTATTTTGAATAAACAGGGAATAGGCAAATTCATTGCCGAAGAACTTTCTTCTTACGGCTACGAATGCCGTTGCGACGTCGGCGTTTCCGACTTCAAGATAGACGTTGCTGTGGTCGACCCTCAGAACAGGCACAGCTTTATACTTGCGGTGCTGTGCGACGGCTCGCAGAGCGCGTTCTCGGTAAAGGACAGAACCATTTTGCAGGTTCAGACCCTGAAAAGAAACAACTGGAACGTGGTAAGACTGTACGCCATTAACTTCTTCAACAACCCGAAGAGGGAAATCAAGAAGATAAAAGATTTACTCGACAGACTGACCGACACTGCAAAGCCCACGGTGACGAACTTCAAAAAACCGTACAAACTCTGCAAGGCAGACGTCAAAGCCTGCCTGCCCGAATATATTTTAAGCGGACAGAACGACGCCGAGGTTATTAAGGTCATTAAAGCCGTAGTTGCCGCCGAAGAGCCTATTTCACATCAGTTTCTGATTAAACGCACGCTCGCGCAGTACGGCATATTGAAGTCGGGAATAAAACTTGACAACAAGCTGACAAAGCTTATCAAACTCTGCGGTTTCGAATGTAAAAAAATTCTTTCCGTAAAGTATTATTTCAGAACAGACAAATATTCGTCGTTCGACCGATACCGCGTAGAGGATAGCAATCCCGTGCGTTCGACCGATACCGATTTCACTCCTTACGATATCATTTCGCTTGTCAAAGGCATACTTTTATCGAGGGTAAGCATCTACGCGGACGAACTTATTCCGCTCGTTCTGAAAGAGCTGAAAGTCCGCTCGTCCGATAAAATGACTTCGTTCATTTCCAACTGTATCGACGAGGGCGTAAAACGCGGAATTTTCGTCCGCAGTATCTCCGACAAAATAACTTTAAGTTAAATTAAACAACCGCCGTTCAAAACGGCGGTTGTTTTTTAACGAAATATTGAAATGAAATAATAGCGTAAGTAAAACCGCGATAAGGAATTCAAAAATGCATATAGACAAAACCGTTTTTATGGTGTATAATCAAAGCAGGAGGATAGTTAAATGAAAAAATTAACGTCGATTTTACTTTCGGTTGCTTCGGCTCTTTGCTTTATTTTTGCTTTTTCGGGCTGTAAAGACGAGGAAATAAAAGTTAGCGGTGAATTTTATACCCTGAAAGAAGCTTATGATAACGGATGGTTAGTTAAATCGGACGTGAGGAATATTGCGTTTTATTACTATAAGTTTTATAAAATGGAAGATCCTAATGACGATATTATTCCTATTGATCCGCAGGAACTGAGTGAAAAAATGCAAAAGGAACTTAAACTTGCATATCTTGAAAGAATAGATGTAATTGACGGTACGATAGATAAAGTTGATATTTATATGAATTATGGTATTTACGGAAACGATATTGTCGTTGGAGTTAAGTCGGATTATTTGATGTGCGATATTATCGTTGAACAAGAATTTGATATTGGCGGCGTAGTATTTTTAGATTTTTGGCAAGGCGAAATATTAGTTTATCACTGTAGTGAAATAAATTAAATAAGAAAAAGGAGTAACGTATGAAAATTAAAATTAAATATTATATTTTGTTGGTTTTAATTGCAGTTTGCTGTATTTTAGGTTGTTATTCATTCATTTTAATGGATAAGGCCACAAAAGCACAAATAAAATTTGTATCGGATGATGTTTTAAGCAATGAAAAAAATAGTTCAATTTGCTATGATATTAAAAATGACTTCTTTTATGGGGTATAATCAAAGTAGGAGGATAGTTAAATGAAAAAAGTAATTTCGGTTTTGCTTTCGGTTGCTTCGGCTCTTTGCTTTATTTTTGCTTTTTCGGGCTGTAAAGACGAGGAAATAAAAGTTAGCGGTGAATTTTATACCCTGAAAGAAGCTTATGATGAGGCTCTGCTTAATGAAGAAGATTTAAAAAATATATCTTGCGGATATTATGAGCTTTATCAGTTTGATATTTATAGTGAATATGAAAATTTGTATAGTGGCTTATATGATCCCCACGAAGAGTTAAGTCAAAGTAAAGAAAGAGAGTTAAAGCTTGCATATTTAGAACATATTAAACATCCTGAATATTCTGATGACAGCGTAAAAATTTTATATTACGGAACTTACAATGGAAACATAGTTGCCGGTTTATCTTGTGATTATATAATTATAGATATTGTAAGTCACGAAAAATTCGAAATTGGCGGTGTTATGTTTTATAAGTTTTGGGAAGGTAGAATATTAGTTTATCACTGCAGTTAAATAAATTATGAATAAAATAAATGGATGTTTTAAGCAATGAAAAAAATAGTTCAATTTGCTATGATATAGAAAATGACACTATTTTCCTGTTTTGACAACATATAATTGATAAGAGAAATAAGTTGGGGGGGTAAAACGTCAATGAAAAGTTTAAAAATTCTTTCATTTGCGCCTGAATAGGGTGAAAATTCAAAAATGCATCTATACAAAACCGTTTTTATGGTGTATAATCAAAGTAGGAGGATAAATAAATGAAAAAGTTTACAAAAAAATTTAGTATTCTTATTGCACTGATGTTATATTTCTTTGTGGTAGTTTCTGGTTTGCCTGAAATATTAATCGGGCACGCATCGGATTTGGAAGTAAAAGAAAGCAATACGGTTGAAAACGAAGTTGCGATTTCTTTAGACGAGTCAAATTATAAATATACTGAACCAGAGCGTGCAAATTTTTATATTGAAGCAATAGAAGGAAATGCAGTGCTTGAAAATGATAACATATGTTTAACATTTAATGAAACAGAAGTTATAATACCTTGTTTTGATTTTTATAGATTGCTTGATACTCAAAATGAAGTTATGTTTTATCAAGCAGACGTGGCAAAAGATATAAGCATAAACGAGTCTTATGCGTACATAGCTGCAATGCCGAACAGATACGGTATTTATGAGTTGTTTGTGCATTATGGAGTAGAAGAAAATCGGACTTTATATATGATAAAGGCAGAAATGACTGAAGAAATGTTCGATTTCATTGATGCTAAAGCTAACGATTTGCATATAGGCGATGACGAAGTTTCACAAAGATTAAAAGCGTCAAGCAAGGCTCATATGCAAGGCGAGCATAAAATTCAATCAACAATTTCTAATCAAGCGGGGTCAAATGCTTTAAAATCAATTAACGAGCATACTTATGATAATTACACTGATTCAAATGAATTAATATATGCTTATGCAAAACAAGATATGCTGACGCCTAATAAGACGTCCGAGGGGTACACTACAGATGATTCTATAGTACGAATTATACCGAAAGAGTTATTTAGTATCGTCGGCGAACATTTTTATATAGGGAAAGAATATGGTTTTTTTATAAAAGTCACTAATGAAATGGCATTTCAAGTAAGTTATCTTGCAGATATTTTGGTCTTTGATATACTTCACGAAACGCCATCCATCCCTCAAAATTATACAGGAACTTGTAAAATTATTCCGCTTTTCAATTGGCGATATCAGGTAAGGGAAAATTCATATAGTGATTGGTATGGTTATGATCCTTCCTTATCGCAGATAGTAACGAATGGACTTGATTATAATCAAGCGGAACTGTTTCTTGATGATATAGGAATTAAAATTTCTATTGAGAATCCCGATGCTTTGAATCCGGACGACAATAATTATAATCCTATAGAAGATGACGGTGCTTTCATTATACAAACACGAGTTAATGCTCAAGGAGTTGGACTGAAAAAAAAGAAAGGAAGTTTTTTGGCGGACACTGCTATATGTGCGTTTGGATTTGTTCCTTATGCCGGTGCGGCTTTAAATATTTATTCATACATTGAAAATTTAAATGAAGGTTTTGGAAACGGAGGATATTTATATTCTCGTTCTACAACTTTCTCAGATAATGAAGCAAATATAGAAACTTATGAAACAAATAATACCGATCAGATAAATCAAAGAGGACACCTTATTAAATCTAAAGCTGTAACTATCAAATCTGATGCAGATGCTCCGCGCCTTATAAATGTCGGAGGATATGCGGAGATTAAATACGTTGTCGCAAGACGAAGCGGTTCTGATTATTCAAAAATACGCATTATTACGTCTGTATCGGCAAATGTTATTGAAGATGACACACGAAGCTGGCTTTTTGGCTGGATAGAAGAAGGAAAAATATTAAATTATGGAAGAGCCACAGGGACATATGAAACAACGGAATACAAGAGATTAGGAGATATTTCTGTGAACGGCGGCACAACGGTTTCCGTTCCTGCAAGTAAAGGCTATCAAATGATTAAGTTTGTGCCTAAAATCGGGGGCGAGTACAGACTTGAAACTATAAGTAACGTCGGTGATCCGCATTTTTCCATAAGAAATGCTACAAAAAATACCGATACGGTAAATGCCACAGATGATATTGACGGTGCTAATAATAGGAATGCAAGATTGATTATCGACTTAATTGCGGGTGATACTTATTATATAACAACAAAGAGTTTTAATAGCAATTATGGTTATAATTTAAGGATAGGTTACAATCCGATTTCAATAGATTTATTGCAGAAAGATGATGCTTATAATATGATAATATCGGATAATTCTTTTGAAATGGCTGAATTTATTCCTAAGACCTCGGGATACTATGATTTTTTTACCGACGAACGATCATTAGGTGATCCCCTAATTCATCTTTTTAATGAAAGCGGAGTTTTAATAGGTACTGACGACGACGGGCTGGGGAAAGATCATAATTCATTGATAAGAGCATATCTTATAGCAGGTAATTCTTATTATTTGGCAGGACAAGGGTATAAGGGGACAGCGTCTAAATATGTTGTTTATGTGGTTCCTTCAATAACTGAAAGAGTTCAAATTGAATTAAATACAACTAAAGCAGTAAGTGTATCGAAACTGACATATATGTATGAATTTGTTGCGCCTTACTCTGATGTTTATGATTTTTATACTTATAATAATACAGAAGGTACTCCTTATTTAGAATTGTATGATTCTAATCGTATGCTGATTGATTTTGATTTTTGTTATAACGAAAATGACGATAAAAATGCAATAATAACAGCAAGTTTAAAAGCTGGTGAAAAATACTACATACATTTGACAAGCTTTAATGCAACTCCTGCTACATACAAATTTAATATTAGATTATCTCTAAGTAAAAGCAGCGATTGATTTTTTAACAACATTAGGATAATACTATTGAATAATATGTAATAGGTATAATAGAGATTTAAGAAAGCAAAATAATTTTATAGTAGAACTTATGGTTAATTAAAATTATAAACTTAACAGGAGATACAATGAAAAAAGATTCTAAAAAGTTGTTTTTTATTGCAATAATTGCGTTTATAAGCTTTTTAATTACCTTCGCCTATGTGTTTTACTTATACGGGGCTTACGGTGAAATAGGCGAATTGATTTTTGAATTTATTTTCCCGATTTATTATTTTGTCCTGACTATAGTTGCGTTGGTTATGATGCACGGAGTAATCATTACAAAACGGCCTTATATAGTTATGTCGATTTTGAGTATCGGATTAATGTTAGTAATGTGGATTATTTATATTTGCGTAACTGTAACTCAAAAAAACAGCGCTATGCTTTCTGGTGATATTTTGTGGTTTCCTATAGTTTTGACCGTTCTGTCGTTGATAATGTCATTATGCTACATAAGTTTGATAATAGATATTGTTAAAGTGGATAAAAAGATAAAAAAAGAGCAAAGCGATAAATAACAAAATTTGGGGCGACGGTAAACCGTCGCCCCTTAGCGTTTAAATCATATCTTCCATATCGTACATACCGGCGGGCTTGCCTTTCAGAAAGCAGGCGGCTTTTATAGCGCCTGCGGCAAAGACCGCCTTAGAGCGCGCCGAGTGCGAAAGAGTTATAATTTCGTCCTCGCCTGCGAAAATGACTTCGTGTTCGCCGACTATCGTTCCGCCTCTCACGGAGTGCAGTCCGATTTCTCTTCCGCGTTTTCCCTGTCTGCCGTTTAAAAGCTGTTTTTTATCTTCAAACGCCGAATTTGCGCTTTCCGCGAGCATAAGCGCGGTGCCGCTCGGTGCGTCGGCTTTTTTGTTATGGTGCTTTTCGATAATCTCGATATCGAAGTTTTCGCCGAGCGTAAAAGCCGTTTCGCGTACGAGCTTTTTTAAAAGATTTACGCCCAAAGAAAAGTTTGCCGTTTTGAATATCGCGATTTCTTTCGAGGCGTTTTCAATCTCCCGAAGCTGTTTTTCACTGTAGCCCGTGGTCGCAAGCACGCAGGGGATTTTGTTTTTAACAGCGTAACCGAGCAGTCCGCCGAGCGCGTTCGTGGAGGAGAAGTCAATAATAACGTCGGGCTTTTCTCTTACCTCGTCAAACGAATTGTAAACGGGGATATCAGCGTTTTCGGGCGCGGACGCGTCAACTCCGCAGACGGCTTTCGCGTCCTTTTCGTTTTCAAGAAGGTTTAATACGGTTTTACCCATTTTGCCGCTTATTCCGCACAGTAAAATATTCGTCATATCAGTTTTACCTTTTTCATTTCTTCAATTAATAATTTTTTATGCGTATCCTCGATTTCCGTCAGAGGTGCGCGCGGCGCGCCTGCGCCGAAGCCCAGAAGAGTGCAAGCCGCCTTTACGGGAATGGGGTTGACTTCCGAAAACAATGCGGAAATAAGCGGTAAAAGCTTATCCTGTTTTTCGTTGGCTTCCTGTAAATTTCCTTTCTTTACCGCCGAATAAATTTCCTTGACCTTATCGGGCGCGATATTCGAAAGGACGGAGATAACACCTTCGCCGCCGACTGCGAGTATGGGCACGTTGAGTGCGTCCTCGCCCGAAAAGACGTCCGTCTTTCCTCTTACCCGTCGCATAATTTCGCAGACCTGCGCCATATTTCCGCTCGCCTCTTTTATGCCTGCAAGGTTTTTGATTTCCGCCAGCTTTTCCGCCGTTTCGGGCAGGATATTCACGCCCGTGCGCGACGGCACCGAATAGGCGATGACGGGCAGGGGGGAAGCTGAGCAAACCGCCTTGTAGTATTCGATAAGCCCTTTCTGCGTGCATTTGTTGTAATAGGGTGTAACCGCGAGCACGCCGTCCGCGCCGAGAGCGTGCGCTCTCTTTGTTGCGGAAACGGCTTTTTGCGTGTCGTTGCTTCCCGTGCCTGCAATTATTTTTATACGTCCGTCGGCTTTTTGGACTGCGTAGGATAAAATCTGACTTTTTTCATCTTCGGAGCAGGTCGAAGATTCGCCCGTGGTTCCGAGGATAACGAGCGCGTCGGCTCCGCCCTTTATCTGAAAATCAATCAGCTTTCCAAGCGCGACGAAGTCGACTTTGTTATCTTTAAAAGGCGTGATAAGCGCGGTGATGACACCGCCGAAAATACCTGTCATAAAAAAACCTCTTGAATTATAAATATCCTTTTGCACAGAGAAGCTCGGCAAGCAGAACGGCTCCGCCTGCGGCTCCGCGCAGGGTGTTGTGCGAAAGACCTATGAATTTATAGTCGAAAATTTCGTCCGCTCTTAGCCTGCCTGCCGAAACAGCCATTCCGTTTTCGAGATTTCTGTCAAGCCTTGCCTGCGGACGGTCGTCCTCGGTGAAATAGTGTATGAACTGTTCGGGCGCGGAGGGAAGGCGAAGCTTCTGCGGCTCGCCGGAAAACTCTTTCCAAGCCTTTAAAATTTCCTCTTTGGACGGTTTTTTATCGAACGAAACGAAACATGCCGCCGTGTGTCCGTCCGATACGGGGACTCTCAGACACTGTGCCGTTATTTTTAAACCGTTGCAGGGGACGATTTTTCCGTCTTCGACTTTGCCGAAAATTTTCTTCGGTTCGTTCTGGCTCTTTTCCTCTTCACCGCCGATATACGGAATAATATTGTCGGTTATCTCGGACATAGTTTCAAAGGTTTTGCCTGCGCCCGAAATCGCCTGATAGGTCGTGACTGCCACGCTCTTTATTCCGTATTTTTTCAAAGGATACAAAAGCGGAACGTACGATTGCAGGGAGCAGTTGCTCTTTACGGCGATAAAGCCTCTTTTCGTGCCTAAACGCTTTCTCTGCGAAGCGATAACATCGAGATGCTCAGCGTTGATTTCGGGTATAATCATCGGCACGTCGGGGGTATCCCTGTGCGCGGAGTTGTTTGAAACAACGGGGCATTCGGCTTTTGCGTACGCTTCTTCCAGAGCCTTTATTTCGTCCTTTTTCATATTGACTGCGCAGAAGCAGAAATCTGCCGACTGCGCGATTTTACCGATGTCGGCTGCCGCGTCGAAAACTTTCATTTCCGCAAATTTTTCGGGCATAGGAGTTTGAAGATGCCACTTTCTTATCGCGTCTTTGTAATTTTTTCCTGCGGACGAAGATGAGGCGGCAAGCGCGCTTACTTCGAAATAGGGGTGGTTTTCAAGCAGGGTTAAAAATCTCTGCCCGACCATTCCCGTTGCGCCTATGACGGCAACTTTGTACTTTTTCATAAAATCTTCTCCCCGATGCGTTTTGCGCCTTGTGAAAGTTAATTCATTTTATCATAACGGATAATTCAAGTAAAGCATTTTTATGTAATTTGAATTTTGTTGACTTATCCGTGCCTGCGGTGGTATAATAACTCTATATTATATGAAAATTTAAAGGAGGGGTTTATGCATCCCGATCCTCTGTTTACGGTATTCGGACAAGGCGTATATCTTTACGGCATTTGCTTTGCGCTCGGCGTTATCGCCTGTTTTGCGTTTCTTATCTTTACGATGTGGTATAAAAATTTCAGCGAAACTTCGTCAAGCGCAATTTTATTTATAGGAATTTTTGCGACTGCGTTCGGCGCGCTGTCGGGTATGGTTGTACAGGGCATTTACGACGTTATCGACGGAAAAGATTTCAGCCTCAGCGGTATGACGTTTATCGGCGGACTTATCGGCGGAGTCGTAAGCTTTCTCGCGGTGTGGAATCTGTATATGTTCGTCATCCGTCCGCGCACAAAAATAAATTGGCTCAACGGCGCTATGAACGCGACGCTCTGCGACGCGCTTCCGTTTATACCCATAGGTATCGCCATAGCCCACGCGCTGGGCAGGTTCGGCTGTTTTTGGGCCGGTTGCTGTTACGGCAAACCGGCGGAATGGGGCATAGCCTGCGCGCACGGTTACAACGGCGATCTGAAAATGAATATGGACGGAGTGAAAGTCATTCCCACCCAGCTTTTCGAAATGTCGTTTTTAATCGTGCTTGCTGCGGTAATGGCGTTTTTGTATTTCAGATATAAATTCAATTATAACTTTGCTGTTTATTCTGTTGCCTACGGAATTTTCCGCTTCACGATAGAATTCTTCCGCGCCGATTACAGAGGCAAGTTCATAGGCTCGGTTACGCCCTCGCAGTTCTGGGGCATTGTGATGGTGTTAATAGGCGTTGCGTACGTCTTTGCACAGTATTATCTTTTCTCTAAGTTTATGAAAAATCCCGAAAGCCGAAAGCTTTTTGCAAAGACAACCGCGGCTGAAACTTCCGCGGAGGGAAGCGAAGACGTGGAAGAAATCGGGTCTGACTACGACGTCGAACAGGTTAAAAAAGAAACAGACAAAAAGGAAAACGAATAAAAAAACCTGCAAAAAAGCAGGGCTTTCGTTTCGGCAGCCGACGCTTGCCTGCTGACAAAAAAGAGTATTATAATAAAATACGGAAAGCGGTTTTGCCTTCCGTATTTTTTAATCGGAAACGTTTGCGACGTCTTCGGAGAACGGCACGGACACATTTCACGGGCGAGAATTAAGACGATATTTGTTGACAAAGCGTAAGTTATGTAGTAATATAATCAAGAATACGATACTGCCGTACTGTGTGCTTCCGGCGTATGCGGAATAATTTTTCCGAAGGTTTCAGCCGACGGCGATATTTCGGAAAATCTTGCAGGAATCTGAGTAATGAACGCAAAAAAGAAAATTCTTATAGTAGACGATTCGGAAATGAACCGCGCTCTTTTAGAGGATATGCTTTCCGATGATTACGAAATTCTGGAAGCCGAAAACGGGCTTGTCGCGTCGCAGATATTACAGGAAAACGAAATGGATATCTGCCTCGTGCTTCTGGATATCGTAATGCCGGTGATGGACGGCTTTGCTCTTTTGGAGCTGATGAACAGGAAGGGCTGGATAAAGAATATCCCCGTCATTATGATTTCGGCGGAGACGGCTTCCACTTATATGGACAGGGCTTACGGGCTGGGAGCAGTCGACTACGTTTCGCGCCCGTTTGACGAGCGTACCGTCCGCCACCGTGTTGACAGCAACGTAATTCTTGCCGAAAAACAGCGCGATCTGTCGGCGCGGCTCGCCGCTCAGATTTACGCCAAGGAAAAAGACAACCGTCTGATGATAGAAATTCTGTCGCACATAGTCGAGTTCCGTAACGGCGAGAGCGGTCTGCACGTCATACACGTTCACGCAATCACCGAATTTCTTTTAAATCAGCTTTCAAAGCGGACGAGAAAGTATAATCTTAACCATAAGCTGATTTCGCTTATAAGCAACGCGTCTGCGCTTCACGACGTAGGAAAAATAGTAATTCCGTCCGAAATTCTGAACAAGCCGGGGAAGTTCACCGACGAAGAGTTCGAAATAATGAAGTCGCACACCTTAGAGGGCGCGAAGATGCTGAAAGATATTCCTTTCAGAAGCGACGAACCGCTTATAAAGATCAGCTATGAAATATGCCGCTGGCACCACGAAAGGTACGACGGCAGAGGCTATCCCGACGGATTGAAGGGCGAAGAAATTCCCATTTCCGCACAGGTCGTCGCGCTTGCCGACGTCTACGACGCGTTGACGTCGCGCCGCGTCTACAAGCCGGCGTTTCCGCACAAGCAGGCTATCGATATGATAATCAACGGCGCGTGCGGTGCGTTCAATCCGCTTCTTTCAGACGTTTTAAGGGAGTGCGGAGACGAGCTGTATCTGAAATTGCAGGAAACTTCGCAGGGCGATTCGTCGGCCGCGGAGATAGACAGTACGCTTGCGCGCACGCTGAAAACAGAGGGAACGGAAGCTTCCGACAGGACTGTTAAACTTCTCGAACACGAGAGAACGAAGTTCAAGATACTTTCCGAGCTTTCGCGCGAAATCATTTTCGAATACAACGCCGAACCCGAAATGATAACTCTTTCGGAGTGGGGCGCCGATTACCTCGGAATGCCTGTTAAAATTTTCAATCTCGAAGAGAGTTCGTTTGCTACGAAAGTCTTCGCGAAGGGCGATTTTTCCGCCCTTCTTCAAAAGCTTAAAACGGCTTCTCCCGAAAATTCGAGTATTATAGAAAAATACAGGCTTGACATCAAGGGCGTAAATACCTGGTGCAAGGTTTACGCAAGGACGATATTCAGCGACGCCGAACCGCCCGTTCTCGAAGGTGCGATAGTCAAGATAGTCGACGTCAACGACGAAATCAGCGAGATCAAGTCGCTCGAACACGAAGTCGAAAAAGATTACGCTACGGGACTTTTGAACCGCAAGGCGGCAAAGGAGCGCATAGATTCTGCGCTTTCGGATATAGGAAACAGAAAATTCGCGCTTGTATTCTTCGATCTGGATAACCTTAAAGAGGCGAACGACAACCGCGGTCATCTGTTCGGGGACGAGCTTTTGAAGCACATTGCCGAGGTGACTAAGCAGAATACGCGCACGGAAGACGTCGTTGCGAGAATCGGCGGAGACGAATTTATCATATTTATGGAATATACGGCTTTGCCCGAAGAACAGGTAAAAAGAATTTTCAGCCGTATTACGCAGAAGTTCGGCGATTTTAACGTCAGCGTAAGTATGGGCGTTGCCTGTGCGGACGGCGAGGTCACCGATTACAAAGAGCTGTTCGAAAAGGCGGAAAAAGCCGCCTATTCGGTCAAGAACGATAAAAAGAACGCTTACCGCTTCTATGACGGCTCAATGGCGAACGTTTTAAAAAACAGAGGTGTACGTTAAGTATATGACGGTTAAAGAATGTTATGAAGTTATGAAAGGCGACTACGACGACGTTTTGAGCCGCCTGCGAACAGACGAACGAATTAAAAAATTTTTAATAAAGGTTTTAAGCGATCCGAGCTTTTCACAGCTTTGCACCGCTATGGAATCTGAGAATATGGAAGAGGCGTTCCGTGCGGCGCATACCTTAAAAGGCGTCTGCAAGAATATGTCTATCACTAATCTTGCCTATTCCGCAAGCAATCTTACCGAGGCTCTCCGCGGAAGGCAGACCTACGGCGACGACCTCGAACCCCTTCTGAAAAAGGTCAAAAAGGACTATGCGCTGACTATGGCGTGTATTCAGATGCTTTAATATTGCTTTCTGATCCGCAACCGCATTGTCTTGTCCGTTTATAGAAAGCAAAAGGTTTCTTGTTTTCAAAAACGAAAAAAACGATATAAAACTTATGTTTCGACATTTACTTTACAGTTTATTATATAATTAAAGGAGATTTTCTAATGTTACAGAAATCCAAACTTAAAAAGGCGATAAACGTCAGCAGGAAAAAAATTGCATTTTTGGAGCAGAAGCGCACCCGTTCGCAGGCGGCGCTTGTTTATGCTCTTTTAAATCATACAACGCCTAACGATACGGATATAGAATATTTCAATCAGTTTACCGTCCAGATAGAGAACGAGCGCGCGCATATGCACGAGCTTATGGCAGAGCTTGACAAACTTGCTTAAAGTTTTTCAGTCTTAATGAATGCGGTGTTAAAAAAGACACCGTAATTTTTGCATATGGCGAATAAAAATTTTTAATGCAGTCAATAAACAAATTGACTGTTGTACATATGCAAATCAATAAATTTACAAGGGAGGTGTAGCATATGATTTTAGCCGATTGGATAATTCTTGCATTGCTTTTGATTTTTGCGCTGCTTGGAATGCTTTTAGGTTTCGGAAAAGGACTTAAAATTTTTACGGGCGGAATTTTCGGCGTTGCGATTTCGATTTTCGTGTGTTACGCTGTCGGGGGACTGATAATAAATATCGGCTTTATCCAAAGCGCACTTATGAATATGCGTTCGGCGATTGCCGCAAAGGACAACGGTTTTTGTGATTTTCTTTTGACTATTCATATTGATATCATAGTCTATTACGTTGCTCTCTTTATAATCGTGCAGATACTGCGTATAATCATAGTAAGAATAATAGCAAGCATTGCCGAAATCAACAATATCGTTCTTATCATATTCAATAAGACTCTCGGCATAGTTCTGTTTTTAGGCGTTCTCACGCTTTTGACGCTGTTCGTATTCCAGATGATTTATCTGATAAGCGGAGGGGTGGAATCTTCGTTCTATACGTCCACTCTTGCAGGCAGTAAATTGAAGCTGGACTGGCTGTACGAACACAACCCTTTTATGACGATAATCAAGGTTATAAGAATAGAATTACCCGTCAAGTTATAAACAGAAAAAGCTTTCGGTGACGAAAGCTTTTTTATTTTGTCAAAATTTGCGTTTTCAAAGCATATATTTTGTATATGGAACTTTCATTTTCGCAGTTAAAACAAAAAGACGTCGTGTCGGTCACGGACGGCAAAAATTTAGGCAAGGTGTGCGATATTTCGCTCACTTTTCCCGATAATAACTGGCTAGGAATAACGGTGACGGGCTGTAAGGGCTTTAAGCTCACAAATAAAAAAGAGCTGTTTATTCCCGTCGGTGAAATAGTCAAAATAGGACAGGACGCAATACTTGTCAAAACGGGCGAAAAAAAACCCGACTGCAAGCCCCCGAAAGAGGATTGCCGTCCGCCTAAGCGTCCGCCCGACCCGTGCTGTCCTCCGCCGTTTGTTCACGACAGGCGCGACTACGGGGAGTACGAGTAATTAAGTTCACAAATTTATTGACGTTCGCGCGAGCGCAGCGACGCTCAGCAGAAGGATTCCGTATGACGGAAAGCCGCTGATGATGTCTGCCGTTTCCCGCAAGCGGGAACCCTCGGCAGGGCTACAGCACAATAAATTTCGTGATTTGAGGAACACTGTTCCTCGTGCCGCAATTATATGTTGGTGCGCCCTTAATATCTTGCGAAGAGAGGCAGAGCCTCTCGAATCACTGAAAATTTACGGCGCAGAATAGCCGTAAATTTTCGTGAACCCTTAAAATATATTCTCTAATTTCAACGTGTAGGCGTCGGGGAGGTTTTTGATTATTTCCTGCAAAACCTCTAACTTACCGAGAGCCAAGTCGTATTCTTTGCAGTAGATAAGTCCGCAGGCTTCACTGAGCCAATAGTCAATATAAGAAATATCGTTGTGAGGAATAAAGATATGCAGTTTGCTTTTTTTGTCCGTCCATAAGCTTTTGACGGCATAGCCGTCCTCGCGGTTAGCGGTTTTGTCCTCGACTTTTTTATACAGGATTTCCAAGGCGCCGTGGAACTCGTCGAATTGTTTGTTCATATATATTTCCACCCCGATAAACAGTCCGAGGCAGGCGAGTATTGCGGCAACGGTGTATATTATCGATTTTACCATTTGTTCGTCGCTCCGATTTCAAGAATTTTATATTTTTCGCCCTTTTTCTGGAAGTAAACTCTGCCTTCCCCGTTCACGGTCATAACGAGAACATCTTTAAGTTCAGCGTTCTGTTTTTTTAAAAATTCGTTCAAATCGCTCTGTTCTATACCGCACATGGCGAGGTTTTTTTTGTCGACTTTTCCGACGTCCACGACAAGCACGGAGAGGGACTGCGATTTTTCTTCCTTTGCAAGCGCGGAAAAACTGCCGTTCGCTTCGTACATTCCGTAATATACGTCGTCAAGGCTGAAATAGCCTGCCACGCGCATACTCTCTATCAGATCGCCGATATCGAGGTTGTTGCTTTTAAGCTGGTATTCGTCGATGCCGTCCTTGTTTATCACAAGCGACGGTTTTCCGCATACGGCGGTTTTGACCGGTTTGAACCATAAATCCAAAAGCCACACTATCTGGTGCAGTACGAAAATAGCGACGATAGCTATAATTCCGTATAATAGCGGAATTGACGAGTCCGCCATAGGTATACAGGCAAGCTCGGCGATGACAAGCGTTATTACAAATTCAAAGGGCTGCATTTCGCCTATCTGGCTTTTTCCCATAAGGCGCATAATGATAAGCAGAGTTATAAATATAATTGCAGTACGGATAAAAACAAGAGCCATATAAAATAAGTTTGTTCAATTTTCTTGAAAAAATGAGCGGAGCGTGGTATAATATCCGCATTGTAATGAAAAGCTTTTCAACTGCGCCGACACGCAGAATTTTAAACGCGCTATCGCGGCCCGATAAAAAACTTAAAATCATTCACATAGCAGGCACCAACGGCAAGGGCTCGACTGCCGAATTTTTTACGCGGATTCTGATTTCTGCGAATAAAAAGGTAGGTACGTTCACTTCTCCCGAGGTCTATTCCTTTTACGACCAGTTCAGGATAGACGGCGTTCCGCTCGATGAGGAAACTTTCAATAAATACAGACAAAGAGTTTTACCGTTTGCGGAGGGCGCGAGCGAGTTTGAAATTCAGACTGCGACGGCAATACTCTGTTTTGCGGAAGAGGGCTGTGAATACGCCGTTATCGAGTGCGGTATGGGCGGACTTAACGACGCAACAAACGCGGTGGAGAACAAGGCGCTTGCCGTGATTACTTCCGTTTCTTTGGAGCATACCGCATTTCTCGGCAAAACCGTCAAAGAGATATGCGTGCAGAAGTCGGGCATAATAAAAAACTGCCCCGTAATAGTCAACGCGCACCAGAGCGCGGAGGTGCGGGAATTTTTCAGAGGCTGTAAATTCGCGGACGACGTTGACGAAGTTTTCGACGGAGGATTTATCTACGGCGGAAAGAAGTTTGAATTAAACGCGGAGGGTTGTTGTCAGCATCTGAACGCGGCGTGCGCCATAGAGGGCGCAAAAATTTTAGGCATAGACGACGGCGCTGTATATAAGGGCGTTGCGGATTGCAGACCGCGCGGACGGCTTGAAAAATTTTATCTGAACGGAAGAGAGTATATTTTGGACGGCGCGCACAATCCCGCCGCATTCGAACCGCTTAAAGAATATTTATGTTCGCGCGGCTGTAAAAGGACGGTTATTTTCGGCTGTCTTAACGACAAGGACATCGACGGCAATCTTAAAAATTTAATCGCAGACGAAATTATCGCCGTTCCCTGCGACAGTCCGCGTTCGCGCGCGTTGGAAGATATTTACTCTCACTGCGTAAAGCAGTTCGGAAAAAAGAGAGTTAAACGCGCCGACGGCGTTGCGGACGCCTTAAGTATGGCGGACGGCGGAATTATAGCAGTTTGCGGTTCGTTTACGCTTTTGAAGGAAGCAAAAAATTGGATAGAGAAAAGGATATAGAACTTTTCTCTGTCTGTGCCGTAAACCGTCGCCGTAAGCTGTTATGGTCATATGCGAAGGCGACACCCGTATGACTTGCAGGGGCGTCAAAAAAAGCGGAAGCAAGACGCTTTCCTGCTGCGTGGGCGGTGAGGTTTTGCCGAGAAGTAAGAAAAGAGAGGTATCAGCAACCGTAAGATGAGGATAGGCGGAAAAATTTTTGAAAACTACACCTACATAATGGGGATAATCAATCTCACGCCCGACAGCTTTTTTGCACCGAGCAGAAAAAGCGAATATAATATTTTAAAGACGGCGGAAAAAATGATTGAGGACGGCGCCTCGGTTCTCGATATAGGCGCGCAGTCCACGCGCCCGAATTATTCGGAAGTTTCGGCAGATGAGGAGATACGGCGCTTTGAAAAACCGTTGAAGATGATAAAAAGCCGTTTCGATATCCCCGTTTCCGTAGACACCTATTTTTCCGAAAGCGCGGAAGCGGCGTTAAGTTCGGGTGCGGATATGATAAACGACGTCTGGGGGCTGACCCGCGGCGAGGGTATGGCGGAAATTATTGCAAGATATAACGCGTCCGTCTGCATAATGCACAACGCAAAGCAAAAACTGACGGGCGATATATTTCCGCAAATAATAAAGTTTTTATCGGACAGCGTCGAAATTGCGTTGAAGAGCGGAATCGGCAGGGACAGAATATGCCTCGACGGCGGAATAGGTTTCGCAAAGGACAGGGATCAGAATTTCGAGCTTCTTTACAACTATTCAAAGCTGAACGCGCAGGGTTATCCTCTTTTGATCGGGACAAGCCGTAAATCTATGTTCGGCGGAGCGGTAGAGGACAGGCTTAAACCTACGCTTGAAAGTACTGCAAAGGCAGTTGAACAGGGCGTGCTGTTCGTGCGCGTGCACGATGTAAAGGAAAATGCGGAGGTCATTGAAAGATTATATGGACGCAATTAAGATCCGCGGTCTGGAAGTTAAAGCCTGCCACGGCGTTTACGGCTTCGAAAAAGAGAACGCGCAGAAATTCGTTTTCGACGCAGAGATAGTCGTCGACTTTGCGGACGCGGAGAGAAGCGATTCGGTAGACGATACGGTGAGCTATGCGGACGTGTGTTCGCTTATAGTCAACTGCGCGACAGAAAACAAGTTCAACCTTCTTGAAAAGCTTGCAGGCGAGTGCGCAAACCGCATTTTCGAAAAGTTCGAAAGAGTCAAAAAAGTTTCGCTTTCCTGTTACAAGCCCGACGCGCCTATGGACTTCAAGTTTAAGACGGTCGGAGTCAGAACGGAAAAAGAGAGGGTCCGCGCCTATCTTTCGCTCGGCTCGTCCGAAGGGAACAGGCAGGAAAATCTCAAAACGGCGATCGCGCTTTTGAACGGAGTAAGGGGAGTCAGGGTCGAAAAAGTTTCTTCCGTGATAGAGACACTGCCGTACGGCGGAGCGGCGAAGAATAAATTTTTGAACTGCGCGGTCTGCGTTTCTACGTTCATTTCACCGCATACGCTGTTGAATGAAATTCACAAAATCGAGGCGAGCTTAGGCAGGGTCAGAACGGTGCGCTGGGGCGACAGAACGATAGATATAGATATAATCTTTTACGGCTCGCAGAAAATTTGCGACGACCGTCTTATTATCCCTCACCCCGACTATAAAAACAGGGATTTCGTCCTAATTCCTTTAAAAGAAATCTGTCAGAATATCCCCGACATTTCTTAAAGATTGATTTTCGGTACCTGCAAGACGGTTTTGTTAAAACGAAATTAAAATACACAGTAAAGCATTTTGTTTATGCAATTTGCACAAAGTTTTTTAAAAAATATATACAAATTACGGTTAATATGTTATAATCGCATTAATGTAACAAAAAAAGAATTTACAAATAATGTTGGAGTGTGAACTGTGGAAAAAATAGGCATCATTGATTTAGGCTCGAATTCTGCAAGACTTGTCATCGTAAATCTTTTCTCCGAAGGCTATTTTGTGGTCGAGGACGAACTGAAAGAGAATGTCAGGCTTGGTCAGGATATGGAGCGTGACGGGTTTTTAAAACCTCAGCGTGTCGCTGAAACGATTAAAACGCTTAAAATGTTCAGAAAGTTATGCGACGCGAGCGGAGTTTCGCGGATTATCGCGGTGGCGACGGCGGCAGTGCGCCGTGCCAAAAACCAGCGTTCGTTCCTTGACGAAATTCAGGCGAGCTGCGGAATAAAGATCCGCGTGCTTTCCGCCGAGGAGGAGGCTGTTTTCGTCTACCGCGGTGTGATAAACACTATGGATATGCCTAAGGGGCTGATTCTTGAAATAGGCGGAGGAGCTACGAAGATAGTCTATTATAACCGCAGGAACATAATTAATTACGCTACTTTGCCGTTCGGCGCGGTAACGCTTACGGGACTGTTTTCCGGCGACGGGCTTAAACCCGAGGAGCAGGCGGCGAAGATAGAGGAATTTTTCTCGGAACAGCTCAAAAAAGTAGAATGGATAGGCGAAGTAGACACCGAGGTTCAGATGATAGGCGTCGGCGGTTCGTTCAGAAATCTTTTCAAAATAAGCAAGATGGTGCATAAGTACCCTCTCGATATAGTTCACGGCTACACTATGACTTCCGGCGAGTTCGATAAAGTCTACGATATGATAAAAGTTCTCGATATCGATAAAAAGAAGAAGATAAAGGGTTTATCGTCGGAGAGAGCGGATATTCTGCCTGCGGCGCTTGCGATAATAAAATCGTTTGTGAGTTTTTTCGGTTTCGAAAAATTTATGTTTTCGGGATCGGGTTTAAGGGAGGGAATAATGTTCAATCAGGCTCTTCCTTTAACCGAGGAAAAGCCGATTTCCGACGTGCTTAATTATTCGCTCACGACGCTCGTAAAATACTACGGCTGCGACGTCAAGCACGTCGAGCACGTCGTCAATCTCAGTATACAGCTTTTCAAACAGTTAAGGGTACTGCACAAATTTCCCAGACAGTTTTTAAAGGTTCTGAAAGTTGCCGCAACGCTTCACGACTGCGGACAGAGAATAAAGTTTTACAACCACCAGCGCCATAGTTGTTACATCATACTGAATGCCGCACTCTATGGCGTATCGCACAGGGATATTGTGCTTGCGGCATTCACAGCCTGCTGTCACAAGAAAGAGGATATCAACCTCTACGAGTGGTCGAGGTACAAGGACATTTTGCAGGAAGACGATATCGAAATCGTCAAACGCCTCGGAATTATGCTCCGCATAGCCGAAAGTCTTGACAGGGCAATGTCGGGAACGGTAAAATCGATAAACTGCGATATCTTAGGCGATTCCGTAATTATGAAAACCGAAGTGGACGGCGACGCGTCGCTTGAAATCCGCGAGGCTATGCGCGCGAGCGGAGAGTTTAAGCGCGCGTTCCACAAAAACCTCGAAATTCTCTAAATCGCTTTATCTAAGCGGCGCAATACTTTGTTGTCTTTACGCTTTTGTTCAGTCACATACTTCCGTGTATGCTCCTTCGCAAAATGCGCAGACGCCTCGTCTTGCTTGCTTATCTAAACCGATTAATTGCTTTAATTTGAATAATTAGCGGTGCAAGGCGGGTTTCCCGCCGTTAGCACGCCTCAATTTGCGAAAACATTCGCTCACAGCGTAGCTTGCGGAGCTGCGGTGTGAATGCTCGCAATTATATGTGTGTTTGCCCCTATGATTGCGAGCAGAGCGGCAGAGCCGCTCAAAATCACGAAAAAATTGAAGGCGCAGAATAGCCGAAATTTTTTGTGAGGAGTTTATGTCTTACATTTTAGCGAGCGCCTCGCCGAGGAGGAAAGAGCTGTTTTCGCTCATCGTCCCCGATTTCGAGGTCATACCCTCCGACAGCGGAGAAAAATTCAATATGTCGCTGTTTCCCGAACAGGTGGCGTGTTCCGTCGCCGAGGGTAAGTGCGACGAGGTTTTTGCCCGTCACCCGGACAGCGTAGTCGTCGCCTGCGATACCATTGTGGTGTTCGAGGGCGAAATTCTGGGCAAGCCTAAGGACAGAGCGGACGCGGAGCGGACTTTGCGCAGACTTTCCGGCAAGACGCATTCCGTCATTTCGGGAGTATGCGTGCGCAAAGGACAGCGCAAGCTTATCGAATACGACCGCACTGAAGTTCGTTTTAACGAGCTTGACGACGATTTTATAAAAATGTACGTCGACGGCGGTTCGCCGCTCGACAAGGCGGGTAGCTACGGTATTCAGGACGGCGGACTTGTCAAAGATTATGTCGGCAGTTATACCAACGTGGTGGGACTGCCCGTTTCACTTGTTAAAAAAATGCTTGAAGAGGTACTTTGATGAAGAGAGTCGCAATAGATTTCGGTTCAAGCGAAACTAAAATCTGTATTTCCGGCAGCGGAGTGGTGCTGAAAGAAGCCACTTGCGTTGCCGTCGAACAGGCTTACGGCGACGAGGGCAGATACGTTATAAAGGCTTTGGGCGACAAGGCGCGCGCGCTTTCGGGCAGGGCGGCGGTCAATACCCGGATAGTCAATCCCGTTTTCGAGGGCGACATAGTCCACGAAAACATCGCAGCCGCGCTTCTGGCGTATTTTTTGAATAAAATAGAAATAACGAAGAGCCGTGCAAAGCGTACGGAGGTTATTTTTATTCTTCCCTGCGGAAGCGGAGACGAGCTTAAAGAAAAGTATAAACGGCTTGCCGAAGAATGCTGTATCGGCGCCGTATATTTCACGATAACTCCGTTTGCCTCGGTTTTGGGTCACAACGTTTCGATAAACGAAAGCAGACCTATGTTTCTGATAGACATAGGCTACGGCATAACCAACATAGCCGCGCTTTCGCAGGACGGGCTGATTTCGGGCATAAATATAAATCTGGGCGGAGGCAATATCGACAGACACATTATAGACGAGCTTGCCGACGCGCGCAATATCAAAGTCGGCGCGCTCACCGCAGAACGCATCAAAAACACGGTCGGCAGTCTTTTAAACGACGACAACAAAATGACGGTTGCCGAGGGCAGGGATATTTTAAGCGGTGCGCCGGCTTCCGTATCGGTCAACTCCTCGCACGTCTACGATTATATAGTCACTTATCTTGACAAGATTTTGGAATACGCTTCGTTCGTTATGTCCAAGCTCGATGCCGAAGTCGCTTCGGGCATAATGCACAGCGGAATTTATCTTTCGGGCGGACTTATGAAGATGGACGGTATTGCGGAGTATATCAATAACAAGCTCGGTATTCTTGTCAACACCGCCGACGAGCCTCAGCTCGCCTCGGTTATAGGCGCAGGCGCTATACTTTCAAACGACTATCTGTTTGAACGCTTTGCGACGGATTGATTACGGCAATGAAAAATTTATTTTCATTTGATGTCAGAACGGGCGATACGCCCTATAATAAATACGTAATCAACAGGAGCGATGAGACCGTTTTCGAACAGCAGACGGAAACATTGAAAAAGTTAAAGGAATTCGGGAAAAAGTATTCGCTTCCGTCTTATTTTAAAATAATTATGTACTTAAGCGGAATTGCAGCGGCGATAATTTTTTTCGGCGTGATAAAATCTCTTATCGACGGCATTTCGCTTTCTGAGGCTTATAAAAACGCGCCGTATTTTTTCTATATCTTCGGCGTGTGCGTAATTATCTTTATACTGCTGTTCGCTATTTCCCGTTACCTTTTAAAAAAGGGCGAAAAGGATCCGGAATTCAAAGTTATTGCAAGCGAACTTGAAAATGTGGTAATAGCAACCTTTTCGGGTTTGGGCGTGCCTCAAACGGCGGAGGAAATAAGCGTAGTTGCATCTTTTTTCAAAGTCAATAAAAAGGGGAAAGAGAAGCCCGTTTCCGTGCTTATGAAATACAACGTTCACGAAATGAGAATTTACGCGGACGAAGACAGGCTGTATTTTGCCGATATGGACGGCGTTACGGCAATACCGTTTTCGGAAATATCAGAGATAACTGAAAATAAAAAGCGCGTTCAGTTTCCCGAATGGACCAAACGGGAGAGTCCGCGCTCGAAAAAATACAAACCGTACAAGGTGCGCGCGTTTCAGTACGGATATACCGTAAAAACTTATTCGATGCGGATAACAAAAGACGGCGAAGAGTTTGAAGTTATCGTTCCCAACTACGAGTTAGAGACGCTTAAAAATTTTGTAAGCGTACCCGTTATCGGGCTTAAACAAAAGAAGAAAAAATCCAAGGATTGCCAATGTTAAAAAAGGCTTTAAAAAACTATTTTTCAAGCGCCCTGTACATATTCGTCGCAATGGGGATAATATATCTTATTCTTATCATAGTCGTGTTTTTGTTCGTAATGAATACCGTTCAGAATCTGGGCGTAATGTTCGGGGATATCTCCGATTTAATCGGGAACTCAGTTTCTCTTTCCGGCAACGCAGTGGAGGAGTTTATCGACTATACCGTAGACAAAATCGACTGGAACGCCGATTTCGTGTCGATAGTAAAACAGATTATGGACACGAACTGGATAAAAACTTCTATCGAGGGCTTTTTACACACTCTCAACGTTTCCACAGAAAATTTTACAACGGAATTCGATATAATCTTGCAGAATTGCCTCGGCAGCGTAATTACGAATTTAGTCGTCGCAATTTCGCTTCTGTTTGCAGGCGTGTATTTTGCCGGCGTTGCGACGGGCTATCTCGTAAGGCGCAAGACGGCGAAGAAAAATATGAAACAGGTTATTCTCAATTTTATTTTCAGTCCGCTGTTTCTCGCGTTGACCGTCTTTGTCTTAATGTGGCTTGCAATGCTTATCAAGGGCTACGTTTTGATTCTTTTGGTTGTGTTGGGGCTTGTATACGAAGCGATTTCGCTCACTCAGGCGTGGTTCATTTACGGCAGAGGGAAAATAAAATATAAACAAGCCGTCAATTTGAAAAACGTCGGCTCAAACGTGCTTGCGGCGGTAATAATAATTGCAATCGTCATTGCGCTGTTCGTTTTGCTTTCGTTTATCAGCAAGTTTATCGCAGTGCTTGTAATTGTGCCCGTTGCAGTGTATTCGGTGAATATAATCGGCGTAAACGCTGACAGTTACATATGTTCCCTTGCCGAAAGCAGGGCTTAAAAAAAGGACGCGACAGCGTCCTTTTTGCTATTCGTTTTCGGTCGTAACGGTTTCTTCGGCGTTTTCGGCAGGTTTGATTTTGCGTTTTTGCAGGTATTCGTAGAGGAACGCGAATCCGTACGCCGCCGCAACGAGCGCAGGTTCGACAACGTACCAGGTCACGAACGTTCCTTTGATCAGCGGTTTATGGATATACATTGCATCTTCGAATTTGAGCGCGTCCATTAAAAACAGACCGTAAACGAGTATAACGCATACCGCTATCGGAAGAGCGTGCGTCTTTTTCACGCACGGTCTGAAATGTCCCGTTAAGTATAAAAATACCGTGACGTACCAGGCGAAGCTGTGGTGAAGAAGCCCCGAAATCGTCGCAGGGTACATAAACGAAGTCGGCTCGCCGTTTTTCAGCTGACCTATGAAATCGGGGTAGAACGTAGTTATCATTCCTCCGAAGAACATAAGGTAAACGAAGATATGGTACGGGTACGCTCCGCGTTTAAAGAACAGACAGCTTATTGCAAGTCCGAAGCTTCCTATTCCGCAGAAGCTGTCGGGAATAAGGAATTTTGCATTTTCCTTGTGAACGCATATGGCTATCCTGTTGAAGATAATCAATGCGAGCAATACTCCGCCAAAGCATTTCACGGCGATATCTATCGCTTTGTCGGACTTGACCGTGAGTTTGATTATAATCAGGCTTGCAACCGATAATACCAAAAATACGGCAAGATATGCGATGTGTTCCAGTCCGTAAACTTTGGCGGGATTGAGAATATTAACCGTCATATTTTCTCCTTTTTTTCATTATATCCCATTATAAAAAAAATAGCAATAAAAACTTCGGCGTTGATTTAACAAGGCAAATTTTCTTGCTTAAAACCGCGCTATAATATATAATAAAATTATGAAACGGAAAAATATCAGAAACTTCTGTATAATTGCGCATATCGACCACGGCAAAAGCACGCTTGCCGACCGTCTTATGGAACAGACGGGGCAGGTTTCAAAACGCGATATGGAAAATCAGCTTTTAGACTCGATGGATATCGAGAGGGAGCGCGGAATAACCATAAAGCTCACGCCCGTGAGAATGTTTTATACCGCAACCGACGGCGAGGAATACGTTTTCAACCTTATAGACACGCCGGGGCACGTCGACTTCACCTACGAGGTGTCGCGTTCGCTTGCCGCCTGCGAGGGGGCTATACTCATTGTCGACGCTTCGCAGGGCGTAGAGGCGCAGACGCTTGCAAACGTCTATCTTGCGCTTGAAAACAACCTCGAAATACTGCCCGTAATAAATAAGATAGATCTGCCCTCCGCGCGTCCCGACGAGGCGAAAGCCGAAATAGAGGAAGTAATAGGGCTTGACGCTTCGTATGCGCCCCTTGTTTCCGCAAAGGAGGGCGTCGGCATCGGCGACGTTTTAGAGAGCGTAGTTAAGTATTTCCCCGCGCCTTCGGGCGACGAAACCGCGCCTTTGAAAGCGCTGATATTCGACAGCTATTACGACAATTACAAGGGCGTAATTTTATTCGTGCGCATAAAGGACGGGTCGGTCAGGGCAGGCGACAGAATAAAGACGTTCCGCGCAGATAAGATTTACGAAGTGGTTGAAACGGGCGTATTCAGCCCCGATTTAAAACCCACCGACGGGCTTTACGCAGGCGAGGTCGGATATATCACGGCGTCGATAAAGTCCATTTTAGACGTAGCGGTCGGCGATACCGTAATCAATGCGGACAGACCTGCCGGCGAGCCGCTGGCAGGATATAAAAAGGTGCAGAGCGTGGTGTTCTGCGGAATTTATCCTCTGGACGGAAGTAAGTTCAACGACCTGAAGGAAGCGATTTTAAAGTTACAGCTCAACGATGCCTCGCTGATTTTCGAGCCGGACAATTCGGTTGCGCTCGGCTTCGGTTTCAGGTGCGGTTTTTTAGGGCTCCTGCATATGGAAATTATACAGGAGCGCATAGAGAGGGAATTCGGACTTGAAATAATAACCACTGCGCCGAGCGTAAGCTATAAGGTGGTAAAGACGGACGGCGAAGTCATTTTCGTTGACAACCCCTCGCACCTTCCGCCGATTGCGGAAATAGAGCATATGGAAGAGCCTATCGTAAAGGCGGACATATATTCGCCTCCCGACTATTTAGGTCAGATAATGGACCTGTGCAGAGAGAAAAGGGGCACGTTTTTGCAGATGACTTACCTCGATAAAAGCAGGGTAAAGCTCGAATACAACCTGCCGTTAAACGAGATAATTTTCGATTTCTTCGACAGCATAAAATCGCGCACGAGGGGCTATGCAAGCTTCGACTACGAACTGATAGGCTATGAAACGAGCAAGCTTGTCAAACTCGATATTCTTTTAAACGGCGAAGCGTGCGACGCGCTGTCGATGATAGTTCACGAAGATTCTGCTTACGCAAGGGGCAGAACGCTGTGCGAAAACTTAAAAGAAGCGATTCCGAGACAGCTTTTCGAAGTTCCCGTTCAGGCGGCGATCGGCGGAAAGATAATCGCAAGGGAGACGGTCAAAGCCGTGAGAAAGGACGTGCTTGCAAAGTGCTACGGCGGCGATATTACGAGAAAGAAAAAACTTTTGGAAAAGCAGAAAGAGGGCAAAAAGCGTATGCGTTCGATAGGCTCTGTCGAAGTCCCGTCGGAAGTGTTTATGCAGATTTTAAAGACGAATAAAGATTAACGGCTTAGCTTTCCCCTTGGGGGAAGGTGGAATGTACAAACATACAAGCCTTCCCCTTGAGGGGAAGGTGTCACGCAGTGACGGATGAGGTGTTTCTATTGAATGATACGGCAAATAAAAGTCTCACGCATAATGCGCAAAAACTGCGAAAAGAAATGACTGACGAAGAAAAACACCTTTGGTACGACTTTTTAAAAAATTTGCCTGTCAGTTTCAATAGACAAAAAGTTATAGGC
Organism: uncultured Christensenella sp.; assembly: GCA_910583545.1. Taxonomy (GTDB): domain Bacteria; phylum Bacillota; class Clostridia; order Christensenellales; family Borkfalkiaceae; genus Coproplasma. The sequence continues at coordinate 38,440 of CAJTXM010000008.1, forward strand.
AAATACATTGTGGATTTTTACTGCGCTAAATCAAAATTAGTAATAGAAATTGACGGCTCGCAGCACTATGAAGACGAGGGGCTGGAAAAAGATAAACAGCGTGATAAATACCTGCAAAGTTTAGGTTTAACCGTTATAAGATATACTAATCTTGATATAAATTTGAGATTTGAAGACGTTTGTCGGGATATTTATAAAATGCTGAAAATATAGAACCACCTCATCCGTCTGCATACGCAGACACCTTCCCCTCAGGGGGAAGGCTAAATTACTGATTAAATTATAAAAGCGGACTGAAAAGTCCGCTTTGTTAGTTTAGTTAATTATTAAAATTTAAAAATTATTGTCGGTAGAGCTATATGTCTTAGTTCCGTTTTCGTCTTCAAGCCCTATCAGATAATCAGCACTTTCATTTAACAAAACGCAAAGTCGGTACAGGACGTCAACAGACGGTAAGTTTCGCCCTTTTTTCCAATTTGTAATGTTGCTTTCTGAAATATTTAATAAATTAGCTATTTCTTTTTGCGTATATTTGCTTTCGTTGATAGCGTCAGCAATCCTTTTACTAAAATTCATATATTCAGTTTAACAAAATTTTTATGTTTTTGCTTGACAATTCAGTTTAACTGTATTATATTGTTGATATTCAGTTATACTGAATATCAACAATATTAAAACAATATGCTAACCTGTGGTTTTTCTGAAATTATATTTATAAAATGCTAAGCTATAAATATAGCAAATTAAAAAGGAAACTAAAAAAATGGAAGACAAAAATGAAACTTGTGAAAAATGCGCTTTCTTTTCACAACACTTTTCTTATACGGGTAACTGTTACCACACGGTTAATTGCGGACACTGTTTAAAACGCGTAAAAAATAAAGATAATCGGGGATTTCCGAACTCGTCGGTTTGCGAACAGTGGAAACCAAAAGATGAAGTAATTGTCAAACGAAAGCAAAGCATTGCAGAGGCTTTGCTTACTATGTCGGAAAGAATTGACGAAATTTTGTCAATGATCAATAACGGATATTTAGATATATAGAATTAATAAAATAACCGCTTGCAGATTGTGAAACTGCAAGCGGAGCATTGCTAATGACTTATACAACTAAATACATTTGATTAAGATCTTTTTGTTTTTGTAATAATTTGAAACCGTTTTGTTCGTAGTATGAAACTAATTCATCTTTACAATCAAGATAAATTAAACGCCCTCCGACGATTTGAATGGCTTGTCTGATATGTATAATTGCCTGCATAAGCAACTCTCTTCCGAATCCGTGTGAAGCGGAAGTGCTTTTTGCTAATTGACCTATTAAAAACGCAGGGACAAAATTATCCGATTTTCCTGAAATTCGACACCGTCCGTTCTTGCTTAAATTGTCGCAAAATTCAAATGCTTTTATAGCAAGAGTAAAGTAACCGTCAATTACAAACTTGTTTTCTTTCAATTTTTTGTCGTTAAGCATAAGATATGTAACAGATTGACCTTTATTTTCCATATCGAAAGCTTTGTTTTTCAGAAAAGATTCAACGTCGTCTTTGCTGGGGCTTGAAACCGCCTCAAACGTAGATAAGACTTCCTCGACGGAAGTCTTATCATAATTGAAAGCGTCAATTACTTCTTTAAGCTTGAGAACCATTTTTTAGCAATTTCCTTTTGTTCTTCTTCGTTTGTTATAAAATTACGAATTTCAGAACAGGGTCTGGTATTGCTATTAAGGGCATTTTTAACTTCTTCAATTTTCTTTTCGTCTTTAACGACTACGTTTTGATAAAACGATACTGTTGCCATAGTAATACCTCCTTTATCTCATCCTAATGTAAACATTTACTAAAATTATATTAACATTTATTTTTATAAATTGCAAGTAATTTACTTTATTTAATAAACCGGCTTTCTCTTATATATTTAATTATACTACATTTTATTGAATTTTAAGCGTAAAAGTTACATAATTAAATTTTATAAGGAAATAAAAATATATTCAAAAAACAATAAAACAGCTGTTTTTCTTGCAAAATGAAGGGATATTATTTATAATTAAATTAATGAGTGATTTTTTTAATGCGGTATACGAATTTGTAAAGACTGTGCCGAAAGGCAAAGTTACAACCTACGGCGACGTGGCGAGGGCGGTAGGGAAACCGAGGGCAAGCCGTCAGGTCGGCTGGGCGTTGCACAGTAACCCGTATCAAGGCACAGTGCCCTGTCACAGGGTAGTGTTTAAAGACGGAAGTCTGACCGAGGGCTTTGCGTTCGGCGGAAAAGACGTGCAGAAAGCCGAGCTTGTTTCAGAGGGCGTTCCCTTTATCGGAGATTATAAAGTAGATATAAATAAGTGCAGGTATTGATATGGCAGGTATATATGTACATATTCCGTTTTGTAAAAGCAAATGCAGATACTGCGACTTTGCATCTTTTCCCGATAAAATCTGTTATGCGGAAAGCTATATGGCTTGCGTATTCCGTGAAATGTCAAAGCGGAAAGAACAGTTGAAAAATTACGTTTTCGAAACTCTGTATATAGGCGGAGGCACGCCGTCGGTTATTGACGAAAAGTATATCGCTATGCTTCTCGCTTCGGCGAAAAAGAATTTCAACCTTTCAAAAAACGCCGAAATTACCATTGAAATGAATCCCGGCACGGTCAGCGCAGGCAAAATTTCGGCATATAAAAAATGCGGTATCAACCGCTTTTCGGTCGGGCTTCAGACGGCGGTCGACAGCCAGCTTGCCGACTTGGGCAGAATACACAACCTCAAAGATTTTGAAAATTGCACACGCCTTTTAAAGGGCGAAAATTTTAGCGTCGATATTATGATAGGTCTGAAAAATCAGACTGTCGAAGATATAGAATTCAGCATAGATACGGCGGTAAAGGCAGGCGCAAGCCATATATCTGTGTACGCGCTCACGCCCGAGGACGGAACGCCTATCTATACCGACTATTTAAACGGCGAACTGCCCGACGGCGACGCTGTTGCCGAAATGTATGAAAGGGGCGTTCAAAAGCTTTCCTCGCTCGGCTTTAGCAGGTACGAGGTCTCTAATTTCTGCAAAAAGGGCTTCGAGAGCAGACACAATTTAAACTACTGGAAGAGGGGCGAATACATAGGCTTCGGCGTTTCCGCCTCGTCGTGTATAAACAATAACCGTTTTACAAACACCTTTGATTTGGACGAATATTTCAAGTGTATTTTATCGGACAATTTCGCCGTGATAAACAGCGAACAGATAGACGAAGAGGGGCGCAAGGAAGAGTATATAATGCTTGCACTGCGCACCGCTGACGGCATTGATTTAACCGCGTATAAGTCTGAATTTCAGACCGATTTCGAAGAGGAATATGCGGAAACGCTTTCAAAGCTTGCTTCGTTTTTTGAAAAACAAGACGGACGGATTTTTATTAAGCCCGAATACTTGTACGTTCAGAACAGCCTGATAATTAACTTTTTCAAATAAACAGTTCAGTCTTCCGTTTGACGGAAGACTGAAATTTTGTAAAAATTTGTTGATAAAGTCAAAAATGCGTGATATAATGAAAATATAAAAAAATAATAGGGATATTATACTATTTTATAAAACTTTAAGTTTAAAAAACTTACGGTGAAAATTATGTTGAAAAACAAATTAAATAATAAACGCCTCTGGCTGAGTTTAATACTTTCTTTAATCTGCGCAACTTTGTTGTGCTGTGCTTTAATACTTCCGAAAATAAACAAAAATACTCGGACTGCAAGCGCAACCGCTTATCCCGGCGGAACGAATATCGGCGACCTGTACAAATACGACCCCGGATGTTTTGACAAAAGTGTTTTGAACACGCTTGCGACAAAAGCGGGTTATAAAGATATAGAAGAAATGGTCGACACGGCGGAATCCGCCGCGAGCGGTAATACTCTTTTAAAAACGTCAAGCGGCTTCGGCGCGGTAACTCTGAATTTAGGCAGATATTATAAGGCAAGCACGCAAATAGATCTCGAATGGATTCCCGTCGCCCTTTCAAAGGGCGATAACGGACACGCTATATTGACCTTATGGTTGTCGTATACGGAAATACACGGAGTTTTTACAACACAATATAATTCTGTTAATACTAATCCTCCCAGCAATAATTACGGTTCGAGTTACGTCCGCAACGTTATAAACAATTACGGAAACAGTGCAACAACTTATTATTATGTTGGCTATAATAATACGGTTTCCGCGCAGTCGTTGTCGAAAGCTTACTATACGCCGAAGACCGGCAACGTTGTTTCCGACGATCTGAACAGCGGAGCAGTATTTTACGATTTAACTACGGATACCAATCACAATATAAAAAATTACATAGTCGCACCCAAAGGCGTCGGTTGGCAGAAAGCCGAAAGTTCTTATAAAAACGATCCTGCAAATAATACTACTTATTATACAAGCGCAACCAACTGGTCGCTCTGGCAGAACGATTTGCTGTGGATACCGAGCGTTACCGAAGTGGGTATGGGCTCTGCAAACGGTTTATGGTCGACAAATGCGGCTATGAGAAAGAATAATTCTACACGCTCGACCTGGACGCGGTCGGGGTGTAATGCCGGAGACGCTGCGGCATATCACTGCACATATGCACTTACAGCAGCTGCCGGCACTATGCAAAACGATCCTATGGTACATCGTGATTATACTGTAAGACCGGCGTTTCATTTAGATCTGACCGAGGTTGCGAACGCGGCAAAGACCGCTCTTACCGCGCCGAGCGGAACGGTGGAAACCGGGTACAACGGCGAAAAACAGTCGCTTGGAACGCTCGCCGATAAGCCTGCGTGGTACAGCGCCGTTTACGAAGACGCTTCCGTTATTTCGATTGACGACGAATTTATTGACGTCTGCGAAAATGAAATTACGGTTACTATCGTTTCTGACAATTATTACTGGGCGGACTATAAGACAGATTCTTCCAAGTCGAGGAAGTTCAAATTCAAGATAAAGAAAAAGCAACTTGCAGTAACTTTTGAAGATACCGGCGGAATACTTGTTGCAAAGTACGACGAAGATTCGCTTTACAACCGCGACAAGGCTGACGATAAAAAGCCCGTTCTTAAAACCAAGTATTCGAAAACCAACTCTCTCGACGACGCGTCAGACAGCATTACGGAACTCGGACAGTGGTACGCGATAGCCGTTCTCGAAAACGAGTGCAACTATTTCGTCAAAGCGAGCAAAGATTTCAGGGCGGAAAAGAGAGCCGTTGCGTACCCTTCGTTAAGTGCGGACTGCACGGCGGAAAAAGAGTATAACGGTGCGGAGCAGACTTTTGAATTCGAAGGATTTGACCGTACCATAATGAATTACACCGTTTCCGGCGGAGCGGTCGGCTTTGACGGCGCGGAGCTTAAAGCAAAAGCGGTAGGCAGTTACGACGTAGTTTTTACGCTGAAAAATCCCGATCTTTGCGAGTGGGATGAAAATGCGCCTCCGTCAAAGACGATAACTATAAAAATAAACAAAAAACAGCTCGAAGTCGAATTTGAGGATAATGGCGGTGTTTTAAGCGCAAAATTCAAGGACGAAACGCAGATATACTCCGACGACAAGGTGAACGGCAAGCCGACGTTCAAGCTTATCACTAAGTATTCGAAAGACGGTTCAGCAGAAAACGCGACTTATACGACTCCCGACAGCTCAGGCGTATGGTACGCGCACGCGTTCATCGATACGGACTGCAACTATACGGTTTCATCGGAAGGACGGCAGTTTACCCTTGAAAAAATAAAGCTCGCCTATCCCGTGCTGGCGTCCGCGGACGACGCAACGAAAACCTACGACGGAACGGAGCAGGCAATTTATCTTGACAATTACGTGGCTTCGGCAATGAGTTATGCGGTGCCCGACGGCGCGTCAATGGAATATGATTCGATTACGGGCGATCTGAAAGTAAAGGTCAAAAACGCAGGAGAGTACACGTTCGGCTTTACGCTTATAAATACTTCGCTCCACGAATGGATAAGCGAAGCGCCGATAAAAATCACGGTAGAGCCGAAAAAGGTTCAGATAAACGCCGACGAAAACAACCCGACGAGCTGGGAAAAAGACGGCAATACGAAAGATATGATTTTTACCGTGCCGACGGTGCTGTGCGACGGCGACGCGAGTTTAAAACTCGTCGGGGTATGCACCAAAAACGGAACGGAGCAGAAGCCTGCTCCTGCCGTCGTCTACGCCGACGGCAAATATACTTTAACCGTTCCTGCGTACAGCAGGGGAAAATATTCGCTCACGGTCAAGGTTGCCGACGGTGAAAATTATTCGGGCAGTTCGCAGGAAGTAACTTTTGAAATTACGGGCGTAGGAATAGATATCGGCTATAACGATATCGTCTGGAAAATAAACGGTGAAAGTTATACCGTTGCCGATGAAACCGAAGAAGCAGAAATCGAATACAGCGGAAAGCCGTTTACCCTGATTGCCGATTTCAGCGCAAGCGAATACGCGGTGGATTTGGCGATTGTCGGCGATATCGGCGGAGACTGGACGGAGGCAATCGATACGGGAAGTTATACGGCGACCGTGCGCATAGCCTCTACAAACCCAGAACTGATTTTCGACAAAGAGTTTACGCTTAAAATAAAGATAGTTCCCAAAGAGCTTACTTTTGAAGACGCCGAATGGCAGTGGCGGTATACCGACTCGGAGGAGTGGAACGCGCTTGCCGACAAGAGTATGCCTTCGTTCGATAATAAGGCGGTCGAAGTGCGCCTCTCGCCCGAATACCTTTCGGGTCTGGGGCTTAAAGACGGCGACTATACGCTGAATTACATCAACAGCAACGATATGACCGAAAAGGGCGACAAGACCACTTCGGCGGAAATCACGGTTACTAATCCGAATTTCACGGCAGGCACGGACGGTTATATCAAAATAACGAAGAACTGGAAAATTACCGCAAAGGCGGTTAAATACAGCTGGACGGGCACTCAGACGATAACGGCAGGAGAAAAGACGTTCGAATTCCCTGCGATAGTATTCGAGGACGGAGGAGACTATTCACAGCACTTCGAGTATTACTATAAAATCGACGGCGACGAGGAGACCGAATACACCAAAGTGCAGATTGAAAGGTATCTTCGGGAGAACTGGTCGGAAACGACCGTTATCACGGGCAGCGTCTGCGTCAGGGTAATCGGCGGCGACAGCGAAGTAGTAATTGCGGAAAGCTCGCGTGCTTTCACTACGGGAACACCGAAAACACCGCTCGAAGTAAGGTTTGAATCCGACGGCTCGGAGTACGGTAAAGTAGACTTCTCGTTCGAAGTTTTAAGAGGCGGTTCGGACGAGAGCGCGCGGACTGCGGTCACGGTTTCGGGCGGAGCTATCGAAGGCGAAAAAACTTTCAACGGCGACAGCGCGGAGTTTAAGGAGTTTATAAAAACGCTCGGCGCAGGCAGTTATAAAATAACCGTGAGCGTAAACGGCGAAAACAGCGACAGTTATACGCTTACGGGCGAAACGAGCTTTACGTTTGAAATTGCCAGATTCCGCATAACCGAAGATATGTGGAATAAGGACGGAAAAGAGGGAGCCGTTCTCGACCTGCCCGACTTTATAAAAGAAATGCTTTCGGACGGGGAAGTGCTTAAAGTAAATTACAGCTACTTTGCCGAAAAAGACGGCGAAGCGTTGGCGGAAGTTGTATTCGAGGCAGGAAAAACTTATTTCGTAAACGCAACGCTGACGGGAAGCGCTTCGGGCAATTTCGAGTTTGAAAACGGAGAGATTGCCGACGGCAGACCGACTTCGGCAAAGACGGATTATACCGTGCCGGAGGATAGCGGTATCGGTGCGTTTTTCGGGAGCGTGGGTAAATTCGTAAAGGATAATTTACTGCTGGTTATCGGCGTCTGCGCAGGACTGTTGCTTCTTATTCTTCTGTTGATAATAATAATCGCTGTAAAGAAAAAGCGTGCGTTGGCAGACGGCTACGACGATTATGACGAATACGATTACGACGAGGATGATGACGAAGAAGATTATGAAGACGAAGATGACTACGACGATTACGACGGCGATTACGACGGCGATTACGATTACTGATTAACGTTAAAAATCTCCGCGCAAATGCGCGGAGATTTTTATATACTGCGTTCATAATTTATTTTTCGTGAGAAGCTATTACTTTTCCTCTCTCGCCGTCAACGAGGTAGGCGGTGATTTTTTTGTTTCTGTCGCAAACTCCGACGTAGTAGTAACAGCCGTCGTCGTAAAGGAGGCGGACGTATATTTCGCCCAAAAAGATATTTCCGTCGGTCAGTGAAGCGAACAGCTCTTTTCCGTGTTCGACGGCGCATTTTACAGCGTCTTCACAGCTTATTATTCCGTCGTCAAGCACGCTTGCCGCCTTGTATTCAGCGCTGTTACCGCCGTAAGACAGTGTGACGGTAACGCTTTCCTTTTTTTTCAAAGCGTCGGAAAAGCTGAGATAGTAACAGTTTTCCACGGCTTTGTAGTTCATTTCGCCCTCCACCGCGTCGACCTTGACGGCAACGTCGTCGTGGTTTTCGGGCAGGCGGACGTAAATTTCGCAAAGGGAGGTCATATCGCCCTTTATCCCGTCCGCGCTGTAAGGGTTTTCGCGCTGAGAGGTATAAATCCTGATTTCAAGGCTGTCGTCGGCGTACAGGTAGATATTGTCGCGTTTTTCGGAAACGTATGAGAGATAGTCCGCGTTCTTTTTACAACCGGCAAAAAAGCAGACCGTTAATACTGCCGTTAAAAGCATCAATAAAAATTTCTTCATACTTAAATATATTTTTCGGTTTTGCAATTAAGAATAAATTTTATAACTTATGCAGTTGCTTTTTAATTGCCTATGTGCTAAACTTAACTTGTAATATTATGAAAAGAGTAATTTTGAAGTCCGCGCTCGTGACGGTGGGCGCGCTTACGGCAATCGGAATACTTATTTTTTCGCTGTGGATACTCATATCTCCGCAGTCTATGGCTACGGTCAGCGAAAAGATAGGCAACTATTCCTTTGCCGTGACCTGCGCGGACCTAAAATATAAATATTCGGGCAAAACCGAGGATCTGGCGCGCTGTGCCGAGGACGGTATTCTTTCGGGCGACGACGGGCTTATTGTAAAGTACTGTCAGCCCCTCATAGAAAAACAGGACTTTGAAAAGCTGTGCATCGACAAAAACGAAGATCTGTCGCAGGGCGCCTTCGGCATTTACAGGCTCGATTACGAAAGTTTTATTTTAGGCAACCTCGCCGCTTCGCAGTACAGAGAGGGAGATTTGTTAAAGGCGGTAGAAACCTGTTCGAAAGGCGAATACCGGTGTTATAACAGGCTCGTCATAGCGGTTGCGGAAAGCCGTTCGGCGGAGGATCTGGAAACGCTGAAATCGGCACCGTCCGATCTCGGCGCAAAAGAATACGTGAACGGGCTTATCGCTCTTTTCGTAAAATGAAAACGCTCTCGGAATTTGAGGGCGTTTTTTAAACTTACAAGCATTTGACTTAATTTTTACGTTAATATATAATAAACGTAACGATTTTTAAACTTTTAAGAGTATGAAATTTAAAAGAAATTCTGTTTACGGTATCGCTCAGGTTGCATTGTTTGTGGCTCTGATGACGGCTTCCGCATATATTCAAATACCTTTTCCGCTTGTACCGCTGACTTTTCAGACGGTAATCGCGGTGCTTTCCGGACTTCTTCTCGGTGCAAAAAAGGGCGCCGCGGCTATGTCAGTCTACTGCTTTTCGGGAGTGGTCGGGTTGCCCGTCTTTTCCGCAGGCGGAGGATTTACATACGTTTTAAAGCCGTCTTTCGGGTACATAATAGGCTTTATTTTCGCCTCCGCCTTATCGGGCGCGCTCGTAAAGAAATCGTTTTCGGCCAAACGCGTTGTCCTGTCCGCGCTCGCGGGAATGACGGCGGACTATTTAATAGGCGTTCCTTACTGCATAATCTGCGCACATTTTCTGGGCGTCGGAAATCTGGTGAATTTACTGCTTTTAGGCAATCTCGTCTATATTCCCAAGGACGCCGTACTGTGCGTACTCGCGGCAATGCTTTATAAATCGGTTGCACCGGTCGTATCCGGATATTCCGTCAAGGACAAAAAACGCTGACTTTGCATATTTATATACGGTATGCAAAAAACGCTGACAGTTGTTGATTTAACGGCAATCCGCGCGAACGCGGAGAGAATAAAACGCCTTGCCTCCGGCTCGGCGGTTTTCGCAGTAGTCAAAGCCGACGCCTACGGGCACGGCGCGGAGGAGGTTGCAAGGGCTGTCGAAGATATCGTCGACGGGTTCTGCACCGCAATAATCGACGAGGGCGCGGCTCTGCGCATTGCGGGCATAACCAAACCCGTTTTAGTATTCACTCCGCCTATGGACGGCGCGGACGCGGAGAGGGCTTCGGCGTACAGCCTTACCGTAACGGTAAATTCCGTTGAAACGGCAAAGCTCTGCAAGGGGCTTTCCTGTCATATAAAAGTCAATACGGGTATGAACCGCCTCGGCTGTACTCCGGACGCTCTGCCCGAAATTTTAAAGACGGCGGACGCCGAGAATATTGAGGGGGTGTATTCGCACCTCTACGCTCCGCACGACAGCGGCGCAAGCTTCAATCAGCTTAAAATTTTCGAAAGGGCGGTGCGGCTTGTAAAAACGTACAGACCGCAGGCAACAGCTCACCTCTCGGCAAGCGGAGGGCTTTTAAGGGGCGGAAAATTTCTCTTCGACGCGGTGCGGACGGGCATACTCTTATACGGCTATGCGCCGTACGGATTTTCGGGTGAAAATTTTACCCCCGCAATGAAAGTGTACGCAAAAAAAATTCAGGACACCGAATTTATAGGCGGAGGAGTGGGTTACACGAAAGCAGTAAAGAATTATAAAAATCTTGCGTCGTACAGGTGCGGTTATGCCGAGGGCTTTAAAAGGGGCGTACCTTTGGGCGAGGCGACGCTGTGTATGGACAGCTTTATTTCCAAAAAGCAGAGCGCATATATCTGCGTTATGGAAAATGCGGAAGCCTACGCAAAACGGTGCAATACCATCTCTTACGAAGTTCTGACTTCGGTCACAAAGAGAAGCGAGATAATATATAAAAGATAAAGGGGGCAGGAGGACAGGCCCCCTAAAGGGTAAAATATGGAATTGAATTCACAGCAGAAAAGACAGAAAATTCTGTACGAAATAAAAGACTTGCTGACGGGCTCGGCGTTTCCTTTGATGTTACAGCTTGTTTTAAGCGCTTCGGTTATAATGTTTTCGGGCTATGTCGGCGACAAGGCGGTTCAGATTCTTATTCTGATCGTCGGCGAGCTTATGCTTTCGGCGGCATATTTCATTTTCGGCAGACAGAACGGAGTTTCGGCTTACAGAAAAACGGTAATAACTTCGAAGAAGAGAGAGCTTGAAACCAACGACGTCAAAGCTTATTACGGTACGGGCGAATACGCCGTGTGGAAAGGTGCGGCGATAGGTTTGATTTCAGTCGTTCCGTTTGCTCTGGTGCAGTTTATCGAGTGCCTTGCGCCGAATACCGTCTGCGATTTTATTTTAAGATACGCGTTCGGCTGGGCAAGCTGTCCGTTTGCGGTGATAGGCGGAAATCTTTCCAAGTGGCTCGATTTTATATGGATAGTCCTGCCTGTCGGCGTGCATACGGGCGCATACGTCTTCGGCGCATTCAAAGAAGCGAAAAGGCAGAAGATTTTAGAAGATGCGCAGGACATAAAGGACAGAAAGAAGAAATGAGGATAATTTCCGGTAAATACAGGGGCAAAACGCTTGCTTCTTTTTCGGGTAGCGCGGTGCGCCCCACTGCGGACAGAGTCAAGGAGAGTCTGTTCAATATTCTCTCGGCCGAGATTTACGGCGCTTCCGTTCTGGATATGTTCTGCGGAAGCGGAAGTCTCGGAATAGAGTGTATTTCGCGCGGAGCGTCGTTCGTTAAATTCAACGACGTTTCCAAGGACAGCATAGCTTTACTTAAAAAGAATCTTAAAGGCATTGAGGGGAATTTTAAAATAACCAACCTCGACTATACCCGTTGCATAGAGCCGAGCGAAAAATTCGATCTGATTTTTATCGATCCGCCGTATATGCTCGACTGCGGCGTTGCGGCTCTGCAACTTGCGTCAAAGGCTTTAAGCGAAAACGGTATCGCCGTTTACGAAAGGGACAGACCGTTTTCGGGGACTGTCGGCGGGCTTGAACTTACGGACGAACGCAAGTACGGCAGAACGGTTTTAAGCTTTTTTAAAAGGAATAATTTATGAAAAAATGTGTTTTTGCGGGCACGTTCGATCCGCCCACGACGGGTCATAAAAACGTAATAGACACCTGCCTTGAAATCTTTGACGAGGTGGTAGTCGGGGTCGGAATAAACACGGCGAAAACGCCTATGTTTTCCGCCGATGAGCGCAAAGCCTTGCTTGAAAAACTTTACGGGGGCGAAAAGAGGGTAAGGGTAGTGCTCTTCGTCGGCGCGGCGGTGGACCTGCTTGAAAGCGAAAATACGCGCTTTTACGTCAGAGGTTTAAGAAATACCGTCGACTTCGAATACGAAACAGCCGATCATTTCGCAAGCAAAAAACTCAAAAAGGATCTGGTGACTTTGTACGTCCCTGCCGAACAGGAGAGCCTGCATATAAGTTCTTCACTCGTCAGGAATTCGCGTAAATTCAAGAAGGATTTTCTCTCTTACGTCCCCGAAAAAATCTTATCCGACGTAATCAGACTGATGGAAGAAAAAAATGTTTAACAAGAAAGTAAAGATACCCGAACCTGAAGAAATAACCGACAAAATGCCTCTGCCCGAAAACCTGAAAGGGATCAAGGCTGAGCGCGACAGGCTGGTAACGGAAGTAATAACGGGCAAGAGCGAAAAGCTGATAATGATAATAGGCCCGTGCTCGGCGCACGAGCAGAAGCCCGTTTTGGAGTACGTCGAAAGGCTGGGCAGGCTCAGCGATAGGGTAAAGGACAAGCTTGTGCTTGTTCCGAGGATATACACGAACAAGCCGAGGACGAGGGGAGTGGGTTACAAGGGAATGTTTTCCCAGCCCGACCCTAACAAGAGCGAAGACATATTGAAAGGAATATACGCGATAAGGGAGCTTAATATCAAGGCGATAGAGGCGAGCGGACTTGCCGCCGCGGACGAGATGCTGTATCCGGCGAATATTCATTATTTAAACGATTTGCTGTGTTATCACGCAGTCGGCGCAAGAAGCTGTGAAAACCAGCTGCACAGGCTTGTAGCAAGCGGAATAGACGTTCCCGTGGGGATAAAGAACCCTATGAGCGGCTCGATTCTGACTTTGATAAATTCGATATACGCATCCCAAAGCGCACAAGTGTTCAAGCTCAACGGCTGGCAGGTCGAATCCGACGGCAATCCCCTGTCGCACGCAATACTCCGCGGGGCGGTGGACAGCTACGGCAACGATATACCGAATTATCACTATGAAACGGTAATGCAGCTTGCCGAAAATTACGCGAAGTCCGAGCTTAAAAATCCTGCGGTGATAATCGACTGCAACCATTCCAACAGCGGAAAGAAATTTAAACAGCAGATAAGAATCTGCGAAGAGGCAATGCGCAACAGGCTTTACGGCAACGACTATAAAACGCTTGTAAAGGGTTTTATGATAGAGAGCTTTATAGAAGAGGGAAACCAGAAAGAGGATATAGTCTACGGCAAATCTATAACCGACGCGTGCCTCGGCTGGACGGATACCGAAAAACTTATACTTCAGACCGCCGACAGCATTTAATTGAAAATTAATATACAGAACAGAAAATTATTTTTGTGAGATAACTGCTATGTTTGATAAACAGATAAAGATACCCGAACCTGAAGAAATAACCGACAAAATGCCTCTGCCCGAAAACCTGAAAGGGATCAAGGCTGAGCGCGACAGGCTGGTAACGGAAGTAATAACGGGCAAGAGCGAAAAGCTGATAATGATAATAGGCCCGTGCTCGGCGCACGAGCAGAAGCCCGTTTTGGAGTACGTCGAAAGGCTGGGCAGGCTCAGCGATAGGGTAAAGGACAAGCTTGTGCTTGTTCCGAGGATATACACGAACAAGCCGAGGACGAGGGGAGTGGGTTACAAGGGAATGTTTTCCCAGCCCGACCCTAACAAGAGCGAAGACATATTGAAAGGAATATACGCGATAAGGGAGCTTAATATCAAGGCGATAGAGGCGAGCGGACTTGCCGCCGCGGACGAAATGCTGTATCCGGCGAATATTCATTACGTCGACGACCTTCTCTCGTATATAGCGGTGGGAGCGCGCTCCTGCGAGAATCAGCTTCACCGCCTCGTGGCGAGCGGAGTAGACGTGCCTCTGGGCGTGAAAAATCCGATGAGCGGATCTATACTTGCTCTCATTAATTCAATCTATGCCGCGCAGAGTCCGCAGGTTTTCAAATTAAACGGGTGGCAGGTAAAGACGCAGGGCAATCCCCTGTCGCACGCAATACTCCGCGGAGCGGTGGACAGCTACGGCAACGATATACCGAATTATCACTATGAAACGGTAATGCAGCTTGCCGAAAATTACGCGAAGTCCGAGCTTAAAAATCCTGCGGTGATAATCGACTGCAACCATTCCAACAGCGGAAAGAAATTTAAACAGCAGATAAGAATCTGCGAAGAGGCAATGCGCAACAGGCTTTACGGCAACGACTATAAAACGCTTGTAAAGGGTTTTATGATAGAGAGCTTTATAGAAGAGGGAAACCAGAAAGAGGATATAGTCTACGGCAAATCTATAACCGATGCGTGCCTCGGCTGGGCTGATACGGAAAGACTTATTTTAAGCGTAGCGGAGAGAGTGTAATGCGTACGGGCTATCTGGGGCCTCAGGGCAGTTACAGCTATCTCGCGTCAAAAATTATGACGTCAGAGAGCGAATTTATTCCGTTTGACAGTTTTCCCAAGCTGATGCACGCGCTCTGCCGCGGCGAGGTAGACTGTACGGTAATTCCCATAGAAAATACTTTAAACGGCGGAGTATTGCAGAATATAGATTTATTGCAGTCCGTCGAAAACGTCTTTGCCGACAGCGAGTGCGTAATAAAAATCGAGCACCGCCTTGCAGTTAAAAGCGGTGCCGATTTAAAGAATATCAAGCGCATTTATTCGCACAGACAGGCGCTTGAACAGTGTTCGGGATATCTGTTTAAAAACTTTCCCGACGCCTGCCTTCACGAGGCGGTTTCAACCTCGAAAAGTCTTGAAATGATTAAAACGGAAGAGGATGCGGGCATAGTCGGCGCGCATACCCATAAAGAGGGAATAACGCTTTTGGACGGCGACGTCTCCGACAGCAAAGACAATTTTACTCATTTTTTAAGGCTGGTAAGGGGCGTTCCGTCGGAAAATAAGCGGACGGAAAAAATTTATTTTTCGGTGACCTGCCCGAACAGGTCGGGCGGACTTTTGTCGCTGTTGCAGAAAATCGCACGGCACGGTCTTAATATGACGAAAATCGAATCGCGCCCCGTAAAAGAACGGCTGAACGAATTCCGCTTTTTTATCGAGGCGGAGGGCGACTATTCGCAGTCTTCCGTAAGGCTGGCGCTTTCGGACGTTGAAAAAGAGTCGGCCTCTTTCAAGCTTCTCGGTGCGTATTAATTAAGGTCAGATAAATATCAGAAGAATAGCAAAGCAGAGCAGTCCCTGCAAAAGTTTTACGAAGATAAAGTACAGCGTTTTTACGCCTGCTTTCGTAAGGTAAGCAAGCTGTTGAGCAAGGATAGACGCTCCGCCGAAGGTTATTAAAAATCCGCAGAGAGGAAGGGTCAGGCGCGCAGGCGACAAGGACAGTTCCCTACAGCCTGCCGTAGCTTCGATAAGTCCTATCGCAACTCCGTTCGCGCTTTTCGCGTCGGTGAACAGCGAAAAAAGTTTTTCGAACAATATTAAAAAATTGAAGTCCGAAAGAATTTTTGCCGAAACCGAAAAGAACGCGATAAAACCGCCTGCGACTGCGACTGAAATTACGGCGTTGTAGAAACTGTCGTAAAGAAGATTTTTATTCTGAGGTTTTCTTAACAGATTATTATTTTTTTTGCGCTTTGAAAAAAAAGAGATGATAAGCGCAATACTAATTATTGATATAAAATGCGCCAGAAGAATTTTCCAGCCCGCGCTTTTATCGTCCAACATTCTTACGCCTATGCTTCCTATAATGAAGAGCGGGCCGGATGACGAACACAGCGCAGACAGTTTTTTGCAGTCCTTTTCGTCAAGGCTTCCGTTTTCATAAAATTCCAAAAGGCACCTTGCGCCGGCGGGATAACCCGAACACGCGCTTATTAAAAAGCAGGCGGCGGAGGCGGGCGGAAGGTTGAAAAGACCCGTGATTTTCCTGAGCGGAAGAGAAGCTTTTTCGGCGAAGCCCGATTTTACTGCGATGAGCGTGATTACCATAAACGGAAACAGCGAGGGAAGCACGCATTCCGCCCACATCATAAATCCGTCAAGACAGCAGGAAACGTATCTTTCCGGATAGATAATTACGGCGCCTGCAACGACGGTCAGAAACAGTGCGCAAACCGAAAATCTGATTACATAACTTGGTTTCATTTCAATTATAGAATACTGTTTCAAGGGGGCGAATATGAAAAAAAAGTTGGGTTTGGCGCTTGGAAGCGGAGGTTCGCGCGGAGTAGCGCACGTCGGGCTTCTGCAAGCTCTCGAAGACGAGGGTATTAAGCCGTACTGCATTGCAGGCTCGTCGATAGGCGCAGTCGTCGGCGGAGCGTATGCAAGCGGAATGACCGTCGGGGAAATGCGGAAAATAATTTCAGGCATACGCAGAAGGGATATAATATCGCCTAACTTTTTTGCGTTTTCCGAAACCGCGCTTTTAAGAACGGGCAAGGTTCATTCGCTTTTGAAAAAGCATATCAAGGTCGGGAACATAGAAGATTTTCCCGTAAAATTCGCCTGCGTTGCGACGGACGTCCGCTCAGGGCGTAAGCACGTCTTCGAAAGCGGCGACGCGGTTTTCGCAATAGAGGCTTCGAGCGCGATACCCGCGGTTTTCAAACCGAAAAAGCTTCAGGATAAATTGCTCGTAGACGGAGGCTGCGTTTGCAGGGTTCCCGTTGAAGAAGTCAAAGCGCTCGGCGCGGACGTGGTTATCGCGATGGACGTTCTTAAAAATACGTCGGCGCCCGTAAAGGAAACGAAAGGGCTTTTGAATATGCTTTTAAGGGTATTCGACATAATGGACGCGCAGAACGCCGCGTATCAGGCGGAGCGGAACAGGGACATCTGCGGGCTTTATTTAGAGCCGGAGATGGAGGGGCTTAGTCAATACGCGGTAAAGGAGCTTAAAAAAGCTTACAGTGAGGGTTACGCCCTTGCGAAAGAAAATATGCACAGGATAAAGAAGTTACTTGAATAATATGGATCTGTTTGATTTGAACGGCAACGAAGAGGGCGCAAAACCGCTTGCCGAACGTATGCGCGCAAACAATATAAACGAATTTATAGGACAGAAGCACCTCGTTTCCGAGGGCTCGCTTCTGCGCCGCGCCATTCTTGCCGACAGGCTCGGAAGCTGTATTTTTTACGGTCCTCCCGGTACGGGCAAAACTACGCTTGCGAATATAATCGCTTCGACTACCCATGGCGAATTTGTAAAACTCAACGCCGTACAGTCGGGCGTTGCCGACGTCAAGAAAGCCGTCGAGGACGCGAGGAACAATTTAAAGCTGTACGGCAAGCGGACTTATCTTATGCTTGACGAGTGTCATCGATTCAACAAAACGCAGTCCGACTCGCTTTTACCCTCCATCGAACAGGGCACGATAATTTTTATCGGTTCGACTACGGAAAATCCTTACGCTTCGATGACGCCCGCAATTGTGTCGAGATGCAGGGTGTTCGAGTTTAAGTGTCTTTCCGAGGACGAAATTCTCTCCGCACTCAAAAAAGCGGTTTCTGACAAGCGCAGAGGTTTGGGCAATTATAACGCGTCGGTCGAAGAGGAGGCGTTCGGGCACATTGCAAGGCTGTCGGGCGGAGATCTGCGTACGGCTTACAACGCGTTGGAGCTTGCCGTACTGACCACCCCTCCGCAGTCTGACGGAACGGTAAAAATCACGCTTGCGGATGCGGAGCAGTCCATTCAGCGCAAGGCGCTGTCTTTCAGTCAGGATAAGTATTACGACTATCTTTCTGCGTTCTGCAAGTCTTTGCGCGGTTCCGATTCCGACGCGGCGCTCTACTACGCTATGCGCATAATAGAGGGCGGAGGCGATCCTATGACGGTTTTGAGGCGCCTTGTCGTACATTCTTCCGAGGACGTGGGAATGGCTGACCCCAACGCTCTGAATATCGCTGTCAGCGCAATGTACGCCTTTGAAAAAATAGGCTATCCCGAGGGGCTTATTCCGCTTTCAAACGCTATTATCTACGTTTGCGAAGCGCCGAAAAGCAATTCGGTCGTAGTCGCTATGGGGTCGGCGAAAAAGGACGCAAGGGAGGTAAGGGACGACGAGGGCGTTCCTCCATATTTAAGGGACAATACTTACGGCGACAGGCAGGCGAAGGAGCAGAGCGCAAAATACAGATATCCTCACGACTATGCGGGCGGTTACGTTCCGCAGCAGTATCTGCCGGACAAGCTCAAAGACAGGGTTTATTATAAGCCGTCAGAATACGGCTACGAACGGCAGGTTACACAGAACCGCAAGGACAAGGGCAAGGCGGATTGATACATAAAAAAGACGGAGTGCATCGGACGCGCTCCGCTTTATTTTTGAAAAATTTTCATAAAAGCATATCCGCTGAAATAAATTAAAAATGAGGACAAGATAAAATTTAAGTAAAAAAACTGAAAAACTGACAAAAAACGCCATAAAAAGATTTTTTTTGCGCGTATTAATTTGATATTATAGGAGAGTAAAAAGTGGTAAAGATATTAAAGCTTAAAAATCTGCTGTTCGCCGCCGCTGCGGTAATACTTGTGGCAGTGCTTTCTGTTTCGGCGTATTATACGAACGCGTACGCGGTTTACTTCGGAAAAACGCCGAGGCTTGTTCCCATTTACAGCGTGGAAACGGAAGAGAAAAAAGTATCGATATCTTTCGACTGCGCCTGGGGCGTGGAGCACACCGACGAGATATTAAACGCGTTGAGAGTGGGCAACGTTAAAGCCACTTGGTTTATGGTTGAGTTCTGGGCTGAAAAATATCCCGATTACGTTAAAAAGATTGACGGAGCAGGACACGAGATAGGCACTCATTCTTCGACGCACAGCTATATGAGCAAACAGAACAGTGAAGAGATAAAGCTGGAACTTTCTTCCTCGTCGGAAGCTATAAAGAGCGTCACGGGAAAGGACGTCAATCTGTTCCGTCCCCCTTACGGCGACTACGACGACGAACTTATTAAAACGGCTTCCGAACAGGGTTATTATTCGATTCAGTGGGATTGCGACAGTCTGGACTGGAAAGACCTTTCCGCATCGGACATTGCAATGAGAGTCATCAATTCCGTCAAAAACGGTTCGATAATTTTAATGCACAACAACGGACTGCATACCGCGGAGGCGGTGCCCATAATTCTGGAAACGCTGAAAAACAGGGGATACACGTTCGTTCCTATAGGCGAACTTATTTATAAAGATAACTACACCATAGACGGCACCGGCCGTCAAATACAGGCAAAGTAGCGGCTTGATACAGAAAAACAAATTAACGTTTGAAAAACATTGACGGAGGTATATATGAATTACAACGCGGAGAAAAATAATAAGGTTTACGTTTACGGCGAAATAGTTTCGGACGCCGAGTTTTCGCACGAAGTTTACGGCGAAGGATTTTACGAATTTTATGTCAAGGTAATGCGCCTTTCGGGTCAGGCTGATATTCTGCCCGTGACCGTTTCCGAAAGAATTATGACCGAGGATATGAAAAAGGGCTCGTTCATCTGCGCGCTGGGTCAGTTCCGCTCTTACAACAAACTCGATAACGGCAAATCGCGCCTTATGCTCACGGTGTTCGTAAGAGAGCTTTTAGACGCCCAGCCCGTCAAAAACCCTAACTCGATAGTTCTGTCGGGCTATATCTGCAAACCGCCCGTATACCGTACGACCCCTTTCAACAGGGAGATTGCCGATTTGCTCATAGCGGTGAACAGAAGCTATAATAAGTCAGACTATATCCCTGCGATTGCCTGGGGCAGAAACGCGCGTTTCGTGCGCAATCTTTCGGTGGGCGATAAGGTGGCGCTGTCGGGAAGAATACAAAGCCGCGAATATCAGAAAAAACAGCCCGATGAAAGCTTCGTTGCAATGACAGCTTACGAGGTGTCTATTTCCAAGCTCGCCGCATTCGACGACGAAAGCGAGTTCGACATAGACGAGGAATTTGATTTGTATTCGGTTCCCCGCGCCTATGAAGCTGAAAATCAATAATAAATTAAACGCTTTTTCATAAAGCGTATTTCTCTCAGACAAACGCACAGCCCGATATCTTCGCAAACGAAGATATCGGGCTGTATTTATTAAACGTATAGTACGCTAAATTGAAATTTATCTTTCTATTATACAAATTTTTCAAGGTCGAAATGCCCGTCAGCGTAAATCAGTTGTCCGTCCTTATGTTCATAACCTAATTTACGATAAAACGGAATCGCCGACATTGCGGAGTGAATTTCAATTCTATTCGCTCTCTTTGCGTATTCGTCGTTTTCCAAAAATTCTATAATCTTTCTGCCTACACCTTTTCTCTGATATTCGGGTGCGACGAAAATAGTATGTATCCAACTCTCGGTTATGCTGTCCCAATATGCGGCTATACCGCCACAGCCAATAATTTTGCGGTTATCTTTGATAACGTAAAAACGTCCGTATTCCGCACGTTGTTTAATATGCTCATAATTCGTTTCTTCAAAAACAGCATCAAAAGAAGATTGCGGATAGAATTTGGCAAAATCGGAATACTGACACGCACGAACAATCATATCGCAGACTTCTTGTATTTCGCTCTCTTTAATTAGCTCAATAATCACTTTAATGCCTCTAAATTGCTGTTTATTGTACAAATATTTTTTGATAAAAACCGCTTATTAATTTTCGGCGGAATTCAGTTTTTGAATAAAGTTTTAATCATCGTGTTTACGTAGAGGATGGGCACTATCGAAATTTTGTCGGCGTATTTTGCGACGGATTTCATATTTTTTGCAGGCACGAGTACTTTTTTAAAGCCCATTTTCACACATTCCGCAACGCGCTTTTCACAGTAAGAAACGGCTCTTACTTCGCCCGTCAAGCCGACTTCGCCGAAAACCGCGACGTATTTGTCGACGGGCTTTGAAAAGTAGGCGGAGGCAAGCGCGGTGCATACCGCAAGATCGCAGGCAGGCTCGCCGAGTTTTATTCCGCCCATTGCGTTGACGTAGACGTCGGAAGAAGAGAGGTTAAGTCCGCACCGCTTTTCAAGTACTGCGATTAAAAGTACTAATTTGTTGTAATCTACGCCGAGCGGCATCCGCCTCGGCATACCGAAGGACGTCTTTGAAATCAGCGTTTGAATTTCTACGTTCATACACCTTGCGCCAGTCTGCGACGGGGTTACGACCGAGCCCGCTTCGTCGCCTCGGCTCTCGGAGAGAAACACGCCGGAATAGTCGGTGACGGGAATAATTCCCTCGCCGGTCATTTCGAACACGCCGACTTCCTGAACGTTGCCGAACCTGTTTTTCACTGCCCTTAGAATTCTGAAATTTTCCTGATTTTCGCCCTCGAAGTATAGTACGGTGTCCATTATGTGTTCCAACACTTTCGGACCTGCGAGCGCGCCCTCTTTGGTGACGTGTCCTACGATAAAGAAAGTAATTCCCCGACTCTTGGCAAGGCGCATAAGCTTAGAAGCACATTCCCTTACTTGTCCTACAGAGCCTGCCGAAGAGGAGAGGTCGTCGGTATACACCGCCTGTATAGAGTCGATGACGCAGAATTTTACGCCGTCGAGTTCGCTCTCAAGATTGTCTACGCAGGTTTCGTTGACTATGTAAAGTTCGTCGGGTTTAAGTTTCAGTCTTTCCGCGCGCAGTTTGACCTGTGAACAGCTCTCTTCGGCGGAGAAATATAAAACTTTACTTTGCTTTGAAAGGTGCGAAGCTATCTGCGTGAGCAAAGTGGATTTGCCTATGCCGGGGTCGCCTCCTATCAGGATAAGCGAGCCCGTGACGATACCTCCGCCGAGCACGGTATCGAATTCCGAAATTCCCGAAGGCGTGCGCTGATAGGTTTCAAAGGTGACTTCCGTCAGTTTCTGCGCCCTTTTAAAATAGTGCGCGCCCGTAGATTTTACGGTTTCGGCAGGTTTTACGATTTCCTCTACCATAGTGTTGTATTTTCCGCAGGAGGGACAGCGTCCCAGCCAGCGCATACTCGAAGCTCCGCATTCACTGCATACGAATTCGGTTGTGGTTTTAGTCGTCTTTGCCATTGTCAGTCCTTTATTTATTATTCCTTAATAAGTTGTCAAGGGTTTCTTTCAGTTTCTGTTTTTCGCAGTCGTTTACTGCAAGAGTAAAGTAGCTTTCTCCGTCTGCGCCTGTCATAGTCAGCGTATTGCGCTTTTCAACAATTTCTGCATTTTCAAAAATTTCTTTTACCTGCGGCAGAATATCGTAATATTTTTGCTCTTTCCCGACGATTTCGAACAGTGCGTCGGGGCAGATTACAAAATCCCTGCGCCGTCTGCCGGCATTCGTTTTGTATACGCCCGCGCCCGTAAGCAGCTGCATAGACGCGCCGCCTATAATTCCGATTGCGCTTTTTGCGGCGTTGGTGCGTTCCTGATTTTTATTGCCGTAATATCCGGAAGCGTAAACAGCGCCGTTAAATTTTTTTGAAATATTATCAATGATTCTGTTTGCGCGTTTAGCTGATTTTATATTTGCGGTTAAATTTGCGATTGCGCCTATAAGCAACGTGAAGCCGGCAATGCCGGTAAAAGCAGCAATTACGGCAAAAGTACCGTCATTTACTATTTTACCGTAAAGGGTGTAGCCTACGTAATAATTATCCTTTGAAAGCTGTGCCGTTATCTTTGTTATTTTTGCCTGACCGCGGATATCAAGATCTTTGATAATTTCGTAACTTCCGCCTGCCTGAACGGTTACTTCCCTGTCGAAAATTTTATATTCTTCGTCATATTCCTTTCCCGTAATCGGGTCTTTAATGCGTAAAGAAACTGTAATCTGCTGTCCGTAAGAATTGAAAGTTCTGTCCTGTCCGCTGTTGTTTTTGATTTTTCCGTGCAGTTCGAAGCCGTTTTGCGTTTCGGTAATATAAAATTTTTCCGTAACGGTTATAGGCTGCGGTTCGGGTACGAACAGAAAAATGAGCATAGTTGCCAAAAACGTAATTGTCAAAGAAATTAAAACGTAAAATACTTTTTTGTTCGGTTTTACCATAAATTTACTCCTTATTAAGTGAAACTACCGTGTAAGCGGTAATGCCGAGCCCTTCGCCGACAAAGCCGAGTCCTTCGCAAGTGCCTGCCGAAACGGCGATATCGCTTTCGTCAACGTTTAAAATTTTACTGAGATTCTGTCTTATCTTGTCTATATGGTTTTTGAGTCTGGGTTTTTCGGCCTGTATGCTTATCGAAACGTTGTTGACCTTAAAGCCTTTCCGTCCGATTATTTTTACGACCTCTTCAAGCATCTTCGCGCTGTCGGCGTTTCTGAATTTTTCGTCGGTATCGGGAAAGTAATGCCCGATGTCTTTCAGCCCCGCTCCCGACAGAAGCGCGTCCATAACGGAATGTATGAGTACGTCGCCGTCGCTGTGGGCTATGAGTGAGTTTTCACACTCTATTCTGACTCCGCCTATCGTCACGAAACTGCCTTTGCCGAAAGCGTGCGTGTCTACGCCGAACCCGATTCTGCCGTCCGTAAACGCGAATGGGAGAGGGGATAGAAAGTCGCTTTTAAAGGTGAGCTTTCTGTTCTGCGTTTCACCGTCGATAAGGTGAACTTCGCCGATAAATTCCGAGTAGACTCTGCTGTCGTCGGTGAAATTCTCTCCGCCTGCGAGAGAATAAGCTTTTTTAATGTCCTCTGTAAAAAATGCCTGAGGCGTCTGCAAAAGAAAGAGTTTATCCCTGTCTACGTAGTTTTGCTGCCCGTTAGAATAAACCGCGGTGTCGGAAGCTTTTACGGCGCAGACGGCACTGCGGTATTTTACGGTTGCGTCGATACAGCCGCGGATAAGCCTGTGCGTAAGATACGGGCGCGCGCCGTCGTGTATAAGCACTATTTCGCCCGAAACGTGTTCAAGCGCACGTTTAACGCTCTCCGTGCGCGTGCTTCCGCCGAGCACGGTCTCTGCGCCGAAAGAAGATGAGAGAGCTGAAATTTCCGCAAAGTCCTCTTCCGACGAAGTAACTATGATTTCGTCGATTTCGGGTATATCGAATTTTTTGAGCGTGTGATAAAGCACGGGTGCGCCGTGCAGAGGGACAAGCAGTTTATTTTTGCCAAAGCCCGCCCGCCCGCCTTTTCCTGCGGCGCAGATAATTGCTGTAACTTTCTTTTTCATAATTTCCTTTTCTGATAAATTACGGTGCAAGGAAAATCACACTTTTCCGTAGCACGCCCTAATTTGCGCATACCTGCGCCTCAGCGGAGTGAATGCCCGTAATTATATAATAAGAGAGCCCTTAAAATTACGGGCAGAGAGGCGGAGCCTTTCAAAATACGGGAAAATTAATTATCACTGTAATTAATTTTCCGTAATTATTTCGTAAAGATTTTGTGCTTCGTCTTTTTTGACTGTTTCCTTTATTTCTTTGATTCTGAATTTAAGACTGCCGTTAGTGTAGTTTATTTCCACTTCGTCGCCTATCTTTATCTGATAAGCCGGTTTTACGGCTTTTCCGTTGACGCAGACTTTGCTTTTATCGCAGGCTTCCTGCGCAAGAGTGCGCCTTTTAAGTATCCTTGAAACTTTTAAAAATTTATCGATACGCATAGATACTCCTTCACGCAAATTAACGTCTTGTGCGACGGTAATTTGCCGTGATATTTTAGAGGCTCTGCCTCTCTGCCCGTAATATTCGGGGCTCTATTATTATATAATTACGGGCATTCACTCCGCTGAAGTCGCAAGCGACAAATTGAGTTGCGCTGCGCAAAAGTGTGATTTTGCTTGCGCCGTAAATTATTTTAAAATTCTTATAAAATCTGTCTGTAAAATGAGTTGACAACATTGACTTTGTAATTTATAATAGTAAATTGAATTAAAATGCGATTTTTGTACGCTCGCTTGCGGTCCGGTACCGAAAATCCGTGCAAAAACGACAAAAATTCCGCCTTTGAACGAGTAGATTATACACCATATTATTTAATTTGTAAAGGGCGTGACGGCTTTAAAGAAAATTTGTAAAAATTTTTATAGAGCCCGAAATTCCGCAAAGAGGAACGGCGTTCCTCAAAATCAAGGGAAACTTAGTTTCCAAAATCACGGAAATTTAAGACATCATCTAACGTCTTAAATTTTGTGAACTTATTTCGTTACATTTTAGATTTTTTCCGGTGAAAAGATATATACGGATGATCGCCACAATGTGAAATATAAAAAACGGCATTAGCTTATAAGGAGTTCTTTTTTAATGAATTTACCGATTCACAAGTATGGCAAAACAGAAAGAAGAAAGTTCGGTAAGATAAACGAAGTCATCGACATTCCCGACCTCGTAGAGATTCAGAAGTCGAGTTACAACGCGTTTATCAACGAAGGAATTGCAGAGGTGTTCGAGGATTTTTCGCCTATCTGCGACTTTTCCGACCACTACGAACTTTACTTTTTGAATCACTGGTTCGACAACACGCCGAAGTACAGCGAGAAGGAGTGCAGAAACCGCGACGCAACGTACGCGCTTCCTCTGCACGTCACCGTAAGGCTCGTCAATAAGACGAAGGGCGAAGTTATCGACCAACCCGTATATATGGGCGAATTTCCGCTTATGACCGATTCGGGTTCTTTCATCATCAACGGTGCGGAGCGCGTAATCGTCTCCCAGCTCGTCCGTTCCCCCGGCGTTTACAACGCATCGACGCGCGACAAGACGGGCAAGGAAATGTTCGGAACGACCGTTATTCCCAACAGGGGAGCCTGGTTAGAGCTTGAACAGGACGCTCAGGGCGTAATGTGGGTACACGTCGACAGAAAACGTAAAATCTGCGCAACGGTGCTTCTGCGCGCGCTCGGCTTCGGTTCGGACAGATCGCTTATGGATCTGTTTGCGAACGACAAGATGATAGAAAACACTATCGCAAAGGATACCACGAAATCCGAATCCGACGGACTTATCGAGCTTTACAGAAGACTTCGCCCCGGCGAAGTTCCCACCGAAGCTTCCGTAAGACAGCATCTCAACAACCTATTTTTCGATCCGCGCCGTTACGACGTTGTAAAAGTCGGCAGGTATAAGTTCAATAAAAAGCTCAACCTTGCCTACCGTCTGACGGGCTGTCGGGTAGCAGAGGATATCATAAATCCCGAAACGGGCGAAATTATGGCGCACGCAGGCGAAACCGTCGACGATAAAAAAGCCGTCGAAATTCAGGACGCAGGCGTAAACTCTGTGTTCGTACTCGTTTCCGACAGGGAAGCAGGCGAAATCAAGCACAAGATAATTGCGAACAATACGGTCAATTTCAGCGCAGTATCCGACAAAAATCCTAAAATCTTCGGACTTCTGCCCACCGTCTATTATCCCAACTTCCGCTTTATGCAGCAGATTGCCGCAGAGTGCGCAAACGCAAAGGCAGAGGAAGTCGCAGAAAAATACATCTACGAAATCAACGCTATCTACTATACTGCGGAAACTCCCGAAACCGAGGACGAAAAGCCCGAGGACAAGAAGAACAGGGAAAAACGCCACGAAATGCGCATAAAGTTCGTCGAGGCGTGCAGAAAGTTCAACGACCTTATAAATTCCGACGTTACGGCGCTTTCTTCCGATGAAAAGAAAGAGATAAAGCCCATAATAGAAAAACTCAACCACAAGCATATCACCGTAGACGATATCGTCGCATCTATTTCTACTAATATAGATTTGCAGTACGGCATCGGTACGATAGACAACATCGACCACCTCGGCAACCGCCGTGTGCGTTCGGTCGGCGAACTTTTGCAGAATCAGTTCCGCATAGGTATCGCAAGGCTTGAAAAACTCATCAAAGAGCGTATGGCTACGCAGGACGCAATGGAAGTAACTCCTTCGGGACTTGTAAACGTCCGTCCCGTATCCGCGGTAATAAGAGAGTTTTTCGGCTCTTCCCAGCTTTCGCAGTTTATGGACCAGACGAACCCCGCCGCAGAACTTACGCACAAGCGTAAGCTTTCCGCGCTCGGCCCCGGCGGTCTTAACCGCGACAGAGCAACTTTCGAAGTGCGCGACGTTCACCACTCGCACTACGGCAGACTCTGTCCCATAGAGACTCCCGAAGGTCAGAACATAGGTCTTATTTCCTCGCTTGCGACTTTCTCAAAAGTCAACGAATACGGCTTTATTATGAGCCCGTACAGAAAGGTCGAAAAGGATGAAAACGGCGTGCCTTACGTCACCGACCGCGTCGACTACCTCACCGCGGACGAAGAGGACAGGTATATCGTCGCACAGGCGAACGAGCCTTTAGACGAGAATAACCATTTCGTCAACTCGCATATAGGCTGCCGTTACCTCGATCTTATCACGCAGTATCCTCCCGAAAAAATGGACTATATGGACGTTTCGCCCAAACAGCTCGTTTCGGTTGCCACGGCGCTTATTCCGTTCCTTGAAAACGACGATACGAACCGCGCGCTGATGGGCTCGAACATGCAGCGTCAGGCCGTTCCTCTTATGAAGACCGAAAGCGCAATCGTCGCAACGGGTATCGAGGACGCTATCGCAAGAGACAGCGGAGTTATGATACAGGCAAAGAAGGCGGGCGTTGCGGTAGGCGTATCCTCCGACCTCATCAAAATCCGCGAGGACGACGGCACTGTCGCAGAATACAGATTGAAGAAATTCGAGCGTTCGAATCAGGGCACCTGTCTTAATCAGCGTCCCATCATAAACACGGGCGACAGAGTGGAGGTCGGCGAGATTATCGCAGACGGTCCAGCGACCAACAACGGCGAACTTGCGCTCGGTAAGAATATATTAATAGGTTATATGGAATGGGAAGGCTACAACTATGAGGACGCAATTCTCATTTCCGAAAAATTAGTTCAGGACGACGTGTTCACGTCTATCCATATCGAAGAACACGAAACCGAGGCGAGGGACACTAAGCTCGGCGAAGAGGAGATTACGAGGGATATTCCCAACGTTTCCGAGGACGCTTTGAAAGACCTTGACGCCGACGGTATTATTAGAATAGGCGCAGAGGTTCAGCCCGGCGACATTCTCGTAGGTAAAGTTACGCCTAAGGGCGAAACGGAGCTTACGCCCGAAGAAAGGCTTCTCAGAGCTATCTTCGGCGAAAAGGCGAGGGAAGTCAGGGACACTTCTCTGAAAGTTCCCCACGGAGAGGGCGGTATAGTCGTCGACGTAAAGATTTTCACGAGAGAGAACAAGGACGAGCTTTCCCCCGGCGTAAACAAACTCGTGCGCGTCTATATCGCACAGAAGAGAAAAGTTCAGGTCGGCGACAAGATGGCCGGACGCCACGGAAACAAGGGCGTCATCTCGCGCGTGCTTCCGCAGGCGGATATGCCTTTCCTTGCAGACGGTACGCCTTTGCAGATAGTTTTAAACCCCCTCGGCGTTCCTTCGCGTATGAATATCGGACAGGTTCTCGAAGTTCATCTGGGACTTGTCTGCAAACAGCTCGGCTGGAAGATAGCAACGCCCGTCTTCGACGGCGCGACAGAGCAGGACATCAAGAGCCTGTTCCAGGAAAACAATATATTAAACCCCGAAGGCAAAGTCGACGGTAAAATTCAGGTCTATGACGGCAGAACGGGCGAACCTTTCGAAAACAGAGTCACGGTAGGCGTTCAGTATATGATAAAGCTTATCCACCTTGTAGACGACAAGATTCACGCAAGATCGATAGGTCCTTACAGCTTAGTTACGCAGCAGCCCCTCGGCGGTAAAGCGCAGTTCGGCGGACAGCGTTTCGGCGAAATGGAAGTCTGGGCGCTTGAAGCATACGGCGCGGCTCACATTCTGCAGGAAATTCTTACCGTCAAGTCGGACGATATCGTCGGACGCGTCAAGACTTACGAAAGTATCGTAAAGGGCAACAACATCTCCGAGCCGGGTATACCCGAAGCGTTCAAAGTGCTTTTAAAGGAGCTGCAGTCGCTTGCTCTCGACGTCAAGGTTCTGACTGAGAGCGGTGAAGAGCTCGTAATCCGCGAACTCGAAGACGACGACGAAACCGTTCCTACCGCCCGCGCACGCGAAATTCAGGAACAGGAAGCAAGGCTTCCCGAAGAGGAGCTGGAACTTGTCAGACATTCCGACGCGGACGAGGAGATCGATATCGGACCTATGTCCATCTTCGACACGGACGACGAGGACGACTTCGCAAGCAAGGAGCTGTTCAGAGGCGTTCAGGATGCGGACGATGACGACGACGATTTCGACGACGACAAGTTTACACTGTTCGACGACGACATAGACGAAGGGCTTGACCTCTTCGGCGACGACGTCGACGACGATAAAAAGGACGGGGAATAAGGGAGGTAAAATATGTTTGAATTAAACGATTTCAATTCAATTAAGATAGCAGTAGCTTCTCCCGAAAAAATAAGGGAACTTTCCAAAGGCGAGGTTACCAAGCCCGAAACTATAAATTACAGAACTCAGAAACCCGAAAAGGACGGACTTTTCTGCGAAAGAATTTTCGGACCGATGAAGGACTGGGAATGTCACTGCGGTAAATACAAGCGTATCCGCTACAAGGGTATCACCTGCGAAAAGTGCGGCGTCGAAGTGACGAAAGCCAAAGTAAGGCGTGAAAGAATGGGACACATCGAGCTTGCCGCTCCCGTATCCCATATCTGGTATTTCAGAGGCGTGCCTTCGAGAATAGGTCTTGTTCTCGATATGTCGCCCAAGGCGTTGGAGCAGATAATTTACTTTGCTTCATACGTCGTTCTGGACCCCGGCACGGTGCCCACGCTCGAATACAAGCAGGTCATCAACGATAAAGAATTAAGGGAAATAGAAGAACAGTACGGCGACAGAGAAGTTACGGGTCTCAAAGTCGGTATGGGCGCAGAGTCCATAAGAGAGCTTTTAATGGCTGTCGACTTAGAGAAAGAATGCGAGCAGACCAAGAGCATTATCGATACCAGCACGTCGGCGCAGAAACGCGTCAAAGCGGTCAAGAGAATCGAGGTTCTTGAATCTTTCCGCAAGAGCGGAAACCGCCCCGAATGGATGATTTTAACCGTGCTTCCCGTGCTTCCTCCCGAGCTTCGTCCTATGGTACAGCTCGACGGCGGAAGATTTGCTTCCTCCGATCTCAACGATCTTTACAGAAGAGTTATCAACAGAAACAACCGCTTGAAGCGTATGATGGAACTCGGCGCGCCCGAGATGATAGTCAAAAACGAAAAGCGTATGCTGCAGGAAGCAGTCGACGCATTAATCGACAACGGCAGAAGAGGCAAACCTCTGGCAGGGCCTTCGAACAGGGAACTCAAATCTCTTTCGGGAATGCTCAGGGGCAAGCAGGGACGTTTCCGTCAGAACCTTCTCGGCAAGCGTGTAGACTATTCGGGCCGTTCGGTTATCGTCGTAGGACCCGAGCTCAAATTATATCAGTGCGGTCTTCCTAAGGAAATGGCTATCGAGCTTTTCAAACCTTTCGTAATGAAAAAGCTCGTTGAAAGCGGTCAGTGCCACAATATCAAGAGCGCAAAGCGCACTGTCGAGCGCGCAAAATCTCCCGTTTGGGACGTTCTGGAACAGGTCATCAAAGAGCACCCCGTGCTTTTGAACCGCGCTCCCACGCTTCACAGACTTTCTATTCAGGCTTTCGAGCCCGTTCTTATCGAGGGCAGAGCAATAAAGATCCATCCGCTCGTATGTACTGCGTTCAACGCCGACTTCGACGGCGACCAGATGGCTGTGCACGTTCCCCTCTCGGTAGAGGCTCAGGCGGAAGCAAGATTTTTAATGCTTTCCTCGAACAATATTTTAAAGCTGTCGGACGGCAAACCCGTTATGCAGCCTGCGCAGGATATGGTTCTTGGCGCATACTATCTTACGATAATAAGACGTGAAGAGGGTAAATATTACCGTTGGAGCGGAGACAGATACTACGAGTGCAATGAGGGCGAAGAGGGCGCCGAAAAGTACGTTCCCAACGCCTATATTTCCGAGGACGAGGCAATGATGGCCTATCAGTGCAAGCTCGTTCATATGCAGGATGAAATCTACGTCCGCCGTACGGTAGAAGTAGACGGCGAACCCGTAACGGGCATCGTCAAGACGACGGTCGGCAGAATAATATTCAACTCGAATATGCCTCAGGACCTCGGCTTTGTAAACAGAGACAAGAAAGAAGACTATCTCAAATACGAAATTTCCTACGAATTTTTGGGAAATGCCGTTGCGGTCGGCAAAAAACAGCTCGGCAGAATAGTCGAACGCTGTTTCAAGACGGGCGGAGCTCCGAGAGCCGCCGAAGTGCTCGATAAAATCAAGGCGCTCGGCTATAAATATTCGACTATAGGCGCAGTCACTACTTCCGTCTTCGATATGCACATTCCCGACGCCAAAAAGGCAATCGTAGAGGAGACCGAAGACAAAGTCATCAAGATCGAGAAGAAGTATCAGCGCGGTCTTTTAAGAGAAGAGGAGCGTTATAACGCCGTTATCGAGGCCTGGGACAGCGCAACCGATCAGGTTACGGAAGCGTTGAAAAAGACGCTTGACAAGTTCAACCCCATCTGGATGATGGCAGACTCCGGCGCCCGCGGTTCCATCGACCAGATGAAACAGCTTTCGGGTATGCGCGGACTGATGGTCAACCCTCAGGGTAAAAAGATAGAAGTACCCGTAAAATCGTGTTTCAGACAGGGACTTTCGGTTCTCGAATACTTCATCTCCTCGCACGGCGGAAGAAAAGGTCTTGCCGATACGGCGTTGAAGACGGCTGACTCGGGTTATCTTACGCGAAGACTCGTCGACGTTTCTCAGGACGTTATCGTCCGCGAGGACGACTGTATGGCAGGCAGTAAGAAACCGCGCGGTATGGTTGTAAAGGCTATCGTCGGACCCAACGGCGAGGTTATCGAGGGCTTGGAGGACAGAATTCAGGGCAGATTCGTCGCAGAGGACATCAAGGACAAAAACGGCAGAGTTATAGTTCCCGTCAACGGCTTCGTTACCGACGCTCTGGCTAAGGAAATAATCGCTGCGGGAATAGAACAGGTTTCTATCCGTTCGGTGTTCAGCTGTAACTCGCGCTACGGCGTCTGTGCAAAGTGCTACGGCAAGAATATGTCTACCAACACCCCCGTGCAGACTGGCGAGGCAGTCGGCGTTATCGCCGCTCAGTCGATAGGCGAACCCGGTACACAGCTTACGATGCGTACTTTCCATACGGGCGGTATCGCGGCTACGGGCGACATTACGCAGGGTCTTCCCCGTGTAGAAGAGCTTTTCGAAGCGCGCAAACCCAAGGGCTGCGCAACGCTTTGCGAAGTTTCGGGCGTGGTCGAGGTTGACGATAAGAACAACTTAAAGCATATAATGGTAAAAGACCCCGTAACGGGCGATACCAAAAAAGAATATACGCTTCCCTTCAATGCGGAGCTTCACGTCAGAACGGGCGACAAGGTAGAGCCGGGCACGGTTCTCAATATCGGTTCGGTCTATCCTCAGGACATTCTGAGAGTTTCGGGCGTAAAGGGCGTGCAGGACTACATTTTGGAACAGGTCCAGTCCGTCTACCGTTCGCAGGGCGTTGATATCAACGACAAGCACGTTGAAATCATAGTCCGCCAGATGCTCAGAAAGGTCAAGATAGAGAGCGCCGGTTCAACGCCTCTTCTCCCCGGCGAAACAGTGGATATGTTCACCGTCGAAGAAGAAAACCGCAAGGCTATCGAAAACGGCGGAACGCCTGCTTTGCAGAAGCGCGTGCTTTTAGGTATCACCAAATCCGCGCTTTCGACGGATTCGTTCCTTTCCGCGGCTTCATTCCAGGAAACTGCAAGGGTTCTTACGGACGCCGCAATCAAGAACAAGGTCGATCCTTTGGTAGGTCTTAAAGAAAACGTCATTATCGGTAAGTTAATTCCTGCCGGTACGGGCGCAAAGGAATACAAAAGTATGTCGCCTACGATCAACGCTCAATTCAACAGCGTAGTAAAGAGCGGCGAATAAACTTTACGAAGGTACTGTATGCCTGAGCTTTTAGAATTAAAAATGATTGAACTTGTCGACAGGTTCAAGGACGATATAATTAACATACAGGAAAGCCGCAGCGCTAAACTTTTTAAGCAGGCGAGTGCGGACTTACAAAAGATTTATAATTATCACCTTGCAAATGACAAAATGTTCATAAGGGTACGGCAGAATTTAAAAAACCTGTACACTTCGTTCAACTATGCGGCGGTCATCGTCAACGGCGCATTGAAAAAGCGCTCGTTCGACAAGGGCAACGAAGAAATGCTGGACGAATGTCTTGAAGTTATGCTGAGGTGCTGTATAGTCATCGTCGCAACTTTGAAAAACAAAAAAAAGAAGTAAAATAAAGAAATGCTCCCGACGGGGGCATTTCTTTTTTCTGAAAAATCAGAAAAAGAAATTACCGAATTTCTGGGTTTTTGGTATTATTTTCTCATATTGCCACAATCTAAGAATAAAAGGAGAAAATATGAAAGCAACAGGAATAGTCAGAAGAATAGACGAACTCGGCAGAGTAGTCATACCCAAAGAAATAAGGTCGACTTTAAGACTGAAATCGGGCGATCCGTTGGAGATTTTTACGGACAGGGACGAGCTTATGCTCAAAAAATATTCGCCTATCGCCTCGCTTGAAAAATTTTCATCGGGTACGGCAAAATCGCTTTCCGACCTTTCGGGTCACATAGCCGTTATCTGCGATACGGACGAAGTTTTATACGCTTCGGGCAGAGGTCAGCGCACTTTCGATAAAAAAGCTCTCTCCGAAAAAATGGAAAAGGTTTTAAGGGAAAGAAAAAGCTATATCGCAAACCTTTCGGAGGGCGGCGACGTGGTTCCTATCACCGACGACGAGGGCGAAAGCGTGACCGCGCAGATAATCGTTCCCATAGTCTGCAACGGCGACTGCCTCGGCGCGGTTGCGCTTGTTTCAACGGAGCAGGGCGCAAGGATAGAGGGCTCCGCCTGCAAACTTGCCCAGCTTTCCGCAACCATTCTTGCAAACCAGTTTGAATAATTCACGAAAAATTAATTCTATTCTGCGAATTAATTTTTTGTGATTTGAGCGGCTCTGCCGCTCTGCTCGCATTTATTTTGAAACACTTTAAGAAAAAGCGCGGTTTTTCTTGCACCGTTAATTTTTACAAATTAATAAATTGATAAAACTGTCGGGGGGCATTGTACCCGACAGTTTTAAATTATGTTTGAAAATTTATAAAATCTATTGAAATAATTCTGCGCGTATGTTAAAATAAAGTTGCCAAATGTCAACTTAATAGAAGGATTATTCTTGTGTGCTTTTTTTATTATTAAAGCGCAAAGGTTTGCCAAAAACTAAATTAGGCACGAAAGTACCGAAATTTAAGGGTTTGACAAATCTTAATTTGCATAAGTATAATCTTTAATTTGACGTTTGGCGACTGATAAAGGTACTTTGTGCGGGCAACCTTTGTCGGTTGCCCTTATTATTTTATTCGTGAAAAATTGTTGAACAAATTTTCCTTGAGATTGTTTTCGGCATTAACAATTTTAAAGCATTGCTAAGGAAAAAAGCGTGTCTTGAAATTTCGTAATACAGATAAAGCATATAAATCGAGATTCTTCACTTCGGCATGTTTTGCGCCTTATAATCTGAAACATTTTATAAAAATTTGCGCAAAGTATCGCTGACTCTCACGCAGAATGACAAGATGTAAAATGCCTGTATAATAAAAATATTTTTCGGAGGACAAAATGAAAAAAAGATTGCTCGCCGCTATTATGGCGTCAATCCTCGCGGTGGGAGGCGCATTCGGTTTCGTTGCCTGCGGCGACGATAAGCCGAACGGCGGTAACGGTAACAACACCGAACAGGGCGGCAACCAAGGCGGAAACGAAAAGCCTTCCGATATCCCCGTTACGGAGGTAAAACTCAGTAAATCGGAATTGACGCTCGAAGAGGGTGAAAGCGATACGCTTACGACTACCGTTTTACCCGATAACGCGACGAATAAAACGGTTATCTGGAGGAGCTCGGAAGATAGCGTTGCCACGGTTAAAAACGGAACGGTCACGGCGGTAAGCAAAGGCACGGCGACTATAACGGCAACCGCAGGAGGAAAAAGTTCGGTTTGCTCCGTTACCGTGAACGGGAAAAAGATTGAGGCCGAGGGGGTAAAATTAAATAAAAATTTACTGTATATGCAGATTGGCGATATCGAAAACCTTACTGCAACAGTTTCTCCCGCTAATGCAACGGAAAAGGATGTCGCGTGGAATAATACCGACGACGGAATAATTGCTTTTAATAACGGTAAAGTTACCGCTTTAAAGATAGGAAAATCCACCGTAACCGCAACTGTAAACGGAAAAAGCGCGACTTGCAAAATAACGGTTATAGCAACGAAAGGTGAAGGCTTTACAATGCCCGAAGGCGGTTTCGATACGGCAAATCAGGTGGAAATTTCTTTTTACCACGGTTTCGGTTCCGTGCAGTCAAACGTTTTGAAAAACTATATTGAAAAATTCAATAAACTTTATCCGAATATTAAAATCAACGCACAGGCTGTCGGCAGAGTTGAGGATATCCGTAATCAGGTTTTAGAAGATATCAAAGCAGGAACTGCTCCCGATATAGCGTATTGCTATCCCGAACACGTAGCCGAATTTAATAGGTTCGAAGCCGTTCAGGCGTTGAACGGATTTTTAAAGAACGGCGAATATAAAGATTATAAAGTTAAACTCGCCGATAAAAGCGAAGAAAGTCTTTGTTTCACGCAGGAGCAGACAAATTCGTTTGTGGAAGGGTATTACGGCGAGGGCACGGAATACGGCGACGGAAGTCAAATGCTTTCTCTTCCTCTTTCCAAAATCGCAGAAGTTATGTATTATAACAAGACGTTCTTCGATAAACACGATTTGACCGTGCCCGAAACCTGGGACGAGATGGAAGAGGTCTGTAAAAAGATAAAGGAGATTGACAAACATTCAATTCCCATAGGCTGCGACAGCGAGTCGAATTTGTTTATCACTATGTGCGAACAATTGAGTTCGTCTTATACCTCGGCAACGGGAGATAATTTCCTTTTCGACAACGATACCAACCGCTCTTTTGTTGAAAGAATAAAAGGTTGGTACGATAAAGGTTATATCACTACCGCTCAGTGCATCGGCGGTCTTTATACTTCTAATCTTTTTACACAGCAAAAGGCTTATATGGTAATCGGCTCGTCGTCAGGCGCAAGACATCATATTTCTCCTAAGACTGACGGCGAGTATAGTTACGAAACGGGAATTTCCGTTGTACCGCAGTTCAATCCCGACAAGCCGAAAGTAATTTCGCAGGGGCCGTCAGTATGTATCTTCAAGCAGGAAGATCCGCAGAGAGTGCTTGCAAGCTGGCTATTTGTGAAATACCTCACGGCTAACGTTGATTTTCAGGCGGAATTTTCATCGGCAAGCAACGCTTTGCCTGTACTCAATTATACGACAATGCTTAAAAACGTAACTTACGCGGCGAATTTGCTGACGGCAGACGGTTTTAAAAATTTACCGCAATTTGCAGCTTTGGTCGGTTTGGCACAGCAGGAAGCGTACTTTACTATACCTCAATTTACAGGTTCGGCGACAGCGCGTCAAGAGGTCGGAAATCTTATGGTCAGCGTCCTCAAAGGCGAAAAGACTATAGACAGTGCGTTCAAAGACGCGGTCGAAAACTGCAATAAATCGATAAACGACAAAAACGAGCAGGAATAACGGTTATTAACTATAAAACTCCGCATAATAGTTATGCGGAGTTTTACTTATGTTTTCAAGCAGGCAATCGTTTATAAAAGGCGCAATAATAATTTCAGCCGGCGGATTTTTGTCCAAGCTCTTGGGCGCGGTATACAGAATACCTCTTACAAACTTTCTGGGCGGTGAGGGAATGGGGATATACCAGATGGTATATCCGCTTTACTGCATACTTTTAACCGTCTCCGCTTCGGGAATACCTACGGGCATAGCTCGGCTTATATCTTCGGGCAAGGCGGGGGCGGAGCGGCAGGCGTTCCGTCTGTACGGCGCGATAGGCGTGATAGGCACGGTAATTATGTATTTTTTATCGGCTCCGCTCGCTTCCCTGCAACAGGAGCCTGCAATAAGTCTTTGCTGTATTATGCTGTGTCCGTCCGTCTTTTTCGTGTCCGTGTTATCGGTCGTAAGGGGCTATTTTCAGGGCAAGGGCAATATGTATCCCACGGCGGTCACGGAAGTTTCGGAACAGCTTATAAAAGTTGCGCTTGGGTGTACGCTTTCATATATTTTCAGAAACAATATGCCGTTTGCCGTGGCGATGACGCTTCTGTCGGTTACGGCAAGCGAGGTTCTCGCGACTGCGATCGCGGTTTTGTGGTATCTGAAAAAACGGTCCAAACTGCCTCTTTTCCCCGTTTCGGCTCCGCCCGTTTCGGCGATAGTCAAGTACACTATCCCCCTGACCCTTACAGCGATAGCTCTGCCCGTGAGCCAGCTTTTGGAAAGCATCGTAGCGGTACGCCTTTTGAGGGGAGCGGCGGAAAACGCAACCTCGCTTTACGGCATTTTTTCGGGCTGTGCGGTAACTATAATAAATCTGCCCGTGTCCGTGACGTACGGGCTCGCCGCGGCGAGCGTACCGCAGATAGCTCCGCTTGCCGAAAAAGGCGATATCGACGGCGCAAAGAGTAAGGCGTATAAATCTCTTCTGATAACTTTTGCGATTTCTCTGCCTGCGGCGGTTGCGCTGTTCGTCTTTGCTCCGCTTGCTGTCAGGCTGATTTTCTCGTCGCTTCAGGGCGAAGAAAAGGAAATTCTGCTTACGCTTGTAAGGATAATGGCGGTAAACGCCGTCACGCTGTCGCTCGTTCAGACCTCGTCGGCGTGTCTGACATCTCTCGGCAAGCCCGTCAAAAGTACAGTAACGCAGTGGGTTTCCGCGCTGTTGAGGGTTGCGCTGACCGCCGTATTGATAAAATTTACTTCGCTTTCGATTCTGGGTGCGGCAATATCGGCAAATTGCAGTTATTTGGTTGCGGCTTTGCTCAATTTTTGGTATATTATAACCGTAAGAAAAAGCGGTAACGCAAGAGGTACTGAAAATGAAAATAACTTTAATAGGCTTGGGAAACTTGAAGGGCGACTTGACAAAACGGGCTGAAACGGTCTTGAAGTCGGCGCGGAAAATTATCGCGAGGACGGCGAAAACGCCGTCTTTTGCTAACCTCGACGGATTCGTAGCCGAAACTCTTGACAGCGTCTTCGAAACCTGTCGGAACTTCGATACGTTAAATAAAAAGCTTGCTTCTTCCGTTCTGAATACCGCAAAAATGTGCGACGTCTGCTACTGCGTCGACGGCGCGGTCTGCGAGGACGAAGCTTGCAGAATTATACTTAAAAAACACAAAGACGCCGAAATTATAGAGGGCGTTTCCAAGAGCGCATACTGCGCTTCGCTGGCGAAGCTCGGCTCGCCGCAGTACACGGCGGTTTCGGCGTACGGGATAGAGGAGCTGAAAAGCTGCCGTGCGGCGGTGGTGTACGATATCGACTGCTACTATATCGCAACGCTCGTCAAGGAAAAGCTTGCGCTTTATTTCGGCGACGAGGCGGAGTGCAGTTTTATAAAAGACGGCAGGGTGCAGAAAATAAAAGTTTACGAGATAGACAGACAGGAAGATTACAACCTGTCTTGTTCCGTAGCCGTCGAAGAGGGCGAATTTTTGAAGAAAGAGCGGTTCGACTTTGACGATTTGGTGCATATTATCCGTCTTCTCCGCGCACCCGACGGCTGTCCCTGGGACAGGGCGCAGACCTGCGAAAGCATTAAAAGCAACGTTATAGAAGAGGCGTACGAGCTTGCCGACGCAATAGAGCGCGGTGACGACGACGGAATAGAGGAAGAGACGGGCGACGTGATGTTGCAGACGGCGTTTCATTCGGTTATGAAGGAGGAACAGGGCGTTTTCTGCGCTTCCGACGCGATAACGCGGCTTGTGAAAAAACTTATTTTCCGCCATTCGCACATTTTCGGCAACGATAAGGCGCAGGGCGCGGACGACGCGCTGACGGTATGGGAGCGGAATAAGGTAAAGGAAAAACATATGACGACTTTCGGCGAAAGCGTTTCTGCGGTGCCCAAAAATTTTCCTGCCTGTATGCGCGCGCAGAAAGTCGGAAAACGCGCAGGGAAATGCGGTATGGACTTTCTGTCGCCCGTTTCGGCTTCCGAGAAAATGTTCGAGGAAGTCGGCGAGCTTATAGAGGCTATGCAGAGAGGTGACGAAAAAGCCGTGTTCGAAGAGGCGGGCGACGTACTCTTTTCCGTAGTGAATACCTGCCGTAAAGCAGGCGTCGACTGCGAAGAGGCGCTGAGAAAGGCGACAGATAAATTCACAGAAAGGTTTGTAAAGTTCGAACAGCTCGTTATTGCCGATAAAAAGGACGTCACAGAGCTGAACGGTACCGAATACGATTACTATTGGCAGAAGGCGAAAGATGCTCTTACAAAGTCTTAAAATAGGAAATCTTATAACTCCGAACAACGTTTTTTTGGCTCCGCTTGCTGGCTATACAAACGCCGTTTTCCGTCAGGTGTGTTACGATTTGGGCGCAGGGCTGACTTTTACGGAAATGGTCAGCGCAAAGGGTCTGCATTACGGCAGTGAAAAGACTGAAGAGCTTTTGACCGTTACCGAAGACTACGGCGGAATAAAAGCCTGCCAGATTTTCGGAAGCGATCCGGAAATTATGGGAGAGGCGGCAAGGAGCGAACAACTTGCGCCGTTCGGTTTAATTGATATAAACTGCGGTTGTCCTATGCCGAAAATCTACAACAACGGCGACGGAAGCGCGCTTATGAACGATTTACCGCTTGCTGAAAAAATTATTACGCAAGTCAGAAAGAGCGGTAAAGCCGTTTCGGTAAAGTTCAGAACGGGCTTGACGGAAGATAAAATTATCTCGACTGAATTTGCAAAAATGTGCGAGGGTGCGGGCGCGGATATGATTACCGTACACGGCAGAACGCGCGAAAAAATTTACGCAGGCGCAGTCAATTTCAAGGCGATAGAAGACGTTAAAAACGCCGTTAAAATTCCGGTTATAGCAAACGGCGGAGTGTATTGCACGGCGGACGCCGAAAAGCTTATCGAAAGGACGGGCGCGGACGGCGTTATGGTCGCAAGAGGCGCAATGTACCGCCCGTGGATATTTGCGCGTATTACCGGCAGGGAGTTCGATATAAAGAGCGTCATTTTAAAACAGCTTGAAGATACTCTGAATATGTACGGCGAGAGGTTCGCCTGCGTGTTTATGCGCAAAATGGCGGTGTTTTATTTAAAGAACAAACCGCACTCTACACCGTTGAAAGTAAAGCTTTTCAAGGCGGATACAACGCAAGAAGTCAGACAAATTATCGAAGAGATAGAGTGGTGAAAACTATAAATGATTTATAGTTGAAATCTTAAAATTACAAATTAAAATACAAATGCCGAAATAAAACGTTTTTCGGCATTTTTTTCTTTTTTCCGACAGGAATTAAGTTTTACAATAACTCTTGCGATGCAGGTTTACGTTGAGCTGGCGCTCTTGGAAAATTTTTGTATGGACTTTACATTGTTGTACTGCGCAAAGTTAGTTGCAAAAAACCGTGCGCATATTTTAAGGCTTGTTGTCGCGTCCGCATTGGGAGCGTGCTTTGCGGTGGTTTTTCCGCTGTTCAGACTGCACACAGCGCTGTCGGTGATAATTAAAATTTTATCGGGACTGATAATTTGTCTGTTTGCCGGCAAGTTTCGCTCTTTTAAAGCATATGTTAAACTAACCGCACTGTTTCTTGCGTTTACTTTTGTTCTGGGCGGTGCGCTTATTGCCGTATTTTCGCTTGCGGGAATTTCCTATCAGGCGGACAGCGGATATATTCTCTCTTCAATTCCGATAGGAATTCCGCTATTCTGCGCTTTGCTTTTAATAATAGGGGCGAGAAAAATTTCTGCAAAGCTTAAAAGGACGGATAACACGGAAGTTGCCTGCACGATAGCAAAAGGCGGAAAAGAAGTTTCTTTGAACGGGTTTTTCGACAGCGGAAACAAGGTCTATTACCTCGGACAGCCCGTGTGCGTCATTCCGCTTTCAATCGCAAGTAAAATTATCGACGAAACGTGCATAGAAACCTGCGTAAAAATACATACTGTTGCCGAGAGTAAAAAACTGAAAGTTTTTACGGCGGACAAGTTGGAAATAATCCGCGGAGAGGATAAAAAAATTCATACAGGCGTAAAGATAGCTATAACTCCGCTTTCGGACAGAGCCATTCTTCACCCTGATTTTTTGGAGGAATAGATGTTAGAAAAATTAAAGCGGATTTTAAATCTTCTGCTCGGCAGGAACACTCTCGACTATATCTGCGGAACGGAGGCTTTGCCTCTGCCGTTTTCGCCCGAAGAGGAGAGTGACAAAATAAGCCTTTTAGAGAGCGGAGACGAAAAGGCGAAGTCGGAGCTTGTCGAACATAATCTCCGTCTTGTCGTATACATAGCTAAAAAATTCGAGGGCAGCGGAGCCGACGGCGACGACCTCGTTTCTGTCGGCACGATAGGGCTGATAAAGGCTATCAATTCGTTTAAGTCGGACAAGAATATCAAGCTTGCGACTTACGCTTCAAGGTGCATAGAAAACGAAATTTTAATGTATTTAAGACGTCTTACGCGCCTTAAACAGGAAGTCAGCTTCGACGAACCGCTCAATACCGACTGGGAGGGCAACGAACTGTTACTCTCCGACGTAATGGGCACCGACGCCGACAGCGTGTATTCCGATATCGAGGGAGGCGTCGAAAGGGAGCTGTTGCGCTCCTCTCTGTCAAAGCTTTCTCAAAGAGAACAGAAAATTATGCGTATGCGCTTTGCTCTGGACGGCGGAGATGAGATGACGCAAAAGGATGTGGCAGACAAACTCGGCATTTCGCAAAGCTACATATCTCGTCTCGAAAAGAAAATAATTTCAAAACTCAAAAGGGATATTTCAAAAAAAATCTGAGTAAACCTCAGAATCTGTTTATTACATAAAAACTTTAAAATACCTCATTGAACGCAATAAATTTGTGAGTGTACATAAGGAGGTATTTATGTTACAGAAAGTAGAAATTTGCGGTGTCAATACTTCGTCGCTGCCGACGCTGACGCTGAAAGAACAGCAGGAGCTTATGTTAAGGCTGAAATCGGGCGACGAAGCTGCCAGAGAACAGTTTATAACGGGCAATTTACGGCTTGTGCTGTCGCTCGTTCGCAGATTCTGGTCAAAGAACGCAAACGCGGACGACGTGTTTCAAGCCGGCTGCGTGGGGCTTATCAAGGCGATAGACAATTTCGACGTGACCGTAGGAGTCCGTTTTTCCACCTACGCCGTGCCTATGATATTAGGGGAAATAAAGAGATATTTGAGAGACGGAAACTCTTTGAGAGTGTCGCGCTCTATACGCGATACGGCGTATCAGGTATTGAAAGTGCGTGAAAAATTGGAAGAGGCAGACGAGGACGTAACTTACGACAAGATAGCAAAAGCGATGAACGTAGCCGTTTCCGAAGTGGCTTACGCATTGGACGCGATTTCCGATCCCGTTTCTTTGTACGAGCCCGTATACAACAAGTCGGGCGATACGCTTCTTTTAATGGATCAGATTTTCGACACAAAGAACAACGATGAAGCCTGGACGGAAAAAGCCGCCCTGTACGAGGCTATGCAGAAACTCGAAGAGAGGGAAAAGAGTATTCTCATTTTGAGGTACTTCGAGGGCAAGACCCAGACCGAAATTTCGCAGGAAGTGGGCATTTCGCAGGCTCAGGTTTCGCGCCTTGAAAAAAGCGCGTTGAAGAGAATTAAAGCCAACATCGGCTGAATAAAAAAGCACGGCTTAGGGGTATCTGTTATAGGGACTTCATTGTGGAAAAACAAATAGCCCACTAACTTCGTGAACGAAGTATAGTGGGCTATACTTTTTTAAGTTTAGGACGATAAATTGAAATTTATCCAGTAAATTAATTTTGTTTATTTTACGGTTATGCCGTAGAAAACCGCCGCAAATCGTCTTAATTATCGCCGTCGGCTTCCCTGTCGCCGTCTGCATTGCCATCGGCATTGTTCTTTTTCGCTTCGGCTTTGAAATGCAGTCCGATAAGAGCGCCGAAGATTCCACCCTGTATAAGAAACAACGACACGCCCACAGCGGTCAGTGCAACTCCCAATGCTTTATGCTCGGCGTATTCATTGAGCAACACCAATCCGGCAACAAAACAGCCTATTGTCGCAAAGAGCACTATAAGTCCTATAACGATCAGCAGTGCGCTTTGCCACTTTTTCAGCTCGTAATCGGGGCACACAGCTTTAAACAACTCCAACAGCAAACCGAATATTACATCGAATACAAAATCCATTTTGAATTTGCCCGCCTCTA
The DNA here is from genome assembly GCA_910583545.1 of uncultured Christensenella sp. GTDB lineage: Bacteria > Bacillota > Clostridia > Christensenellales > Borkfalkiaceae > Coproplasma. The sequence continues at coordinate 82,304 of CAJTXM010000008.1, forward strand.
TGTAGAAATTACTGTTTACCGTAGTTACATTATATCAAAATAATAATAAAAAAGCAAGGGGAGCAATAATTATCTTTCCTTGCTTTTTAATCCCTATCGAACGCACCCTTAGCCGCGCTTTTTTAGTTCTCAGTTTCATATTCACTTACGCAAAGAATATCGTTTGCGTCCAGATCAAGCACTGCGCAGAGCTTTGCAAATGTATCCAGCGCAGGCATTATGCGTCCGGATACGTATTGCTGAACAGTTTGTTGCTTAATTCCTATTTTATCTGCCAAAGATTTTTGTGTTAATCCGCTTTGTCTTATTGCTTCCGTTAATTTATTGTGTATTTTTGCAATATTAATCATTTTAAACTCCTTTTAAATAATTATACAAGTGTTACCTGTTAAACGCTTGACAAACAGGCGTTGCCTGTTATATAATTTATTTAGGAGGTAATGAAAATGGAAATGTCGGTAATCGATTATTTATATTATGACGACGATATGAGGAAGATAATAGAGGTGGACGCTGAATTTGAAAGGATAGAAATGTTGAGCGACAGAATAGCGGAGAAATTGAAAGCAAAGCTTACGGAAGAACAGCTTAAAGAATTTTATAAATTCGAAGAAACGGTAATGGAGGAGTATAGCGTTGCAACCAAGTTGTATTTCAGGCAGGGAGTAAAAGTCGGTATTCGTATAGTTTCCGAAAGTATGTTCGATTAAAAAAACAAGCCCTTAAAGGGGCTTGTTTTCATTTTCGTTGACTTGCTGTTCGGGTGCGGTTTCTTCCTGCAACGGTTCGGCAGTCAGGCTTTTCATTTTTCTTTCGACGTAGTAAGTTAAAGCGAAAGTCGCCGCGATTCCTATTACGCACAGCACGCAGCCTACCGCGATATGCGCGGTTGACAGCACGTCGTAACGGAAGCCGTATTCTTCGAAGTTGTGGTTAAAGGTGATGAAAATTGCGGGGATAGAGCCTATTACGAAGCCGATGATCGCCCAGTTAGTCACTCTCGGAAACCTTGTCAGGAGCAGTTTCATAATCTTTGCTATAGTGAAGAAGCCGATTATAAGTCCGACTGCAAAAGTTGCAAGCACTAAAAACGAGTGTCCGAAATCAGTTTTTAAACCGCTTATCGTGTCGACCATTATCGCGTTGTAGTAGCCCAAAATCAGAAGGAGGAGCGAACCGCTTATGCCGGGCACTACCAAAGCGCAGCTGGCAATCGCGCCTATGAACAGTAAAAGGAAATAACCGTAAACGGGCATATCCTTGCTGAGATCCGCCGTACCTAAATTCGGGATAAAGCATACTCCGACTACGATTGCAAGCGGAATTAAAATTGCTATTGCATCAAGCTTTTTAAAGCCGTTTTTAATTCCGTCCTTTACTATCTTCGGACAGGAGCCTATCATAAGCCCTGCAAACAGCATAACCGTGGGAAACGGTGCGTTTTTTAAGGCAAATTTTAAGGGGTAATAAGCCGCGGCGAAAGCTATGACCACGCCCAAAAGTATGGGCAAAAGCGTAAGAACGCTGTTTTTGAAGTCTTTGAAAAGATTACTGCAAGCGTTTATCAGTTTATCGTAAATTTTGAGCAGTACCGCAAGCGTTCCTCCGCTGACTCCGGGGATTATCATTGCAATGCCTATCGCCGCGCCTTTGGCGCAGTCGATGAAAAAATTCTTTATTTTCATATTCTATTTTATATATAGTCCTTGACGGATATTCCGTTCTTTTCAAGCTCTCTGTCGCACTCGCGGTAATATTTTTTATACAGTCTGTAAATTCCCTTTGCCCTGTCGGGTACGACGGGGAAGCAGAGACTGTCGTCTTTTACAAGCTCGTCAAGGCGGTAACTTCCGTTGACTTTCCAGAACTTGAACAGTCCTGCGCCGATAGCATCCGTCGGGCAGTTGAACGCACAGCCCATACACAGCACGCAGGCCGTGCCGAACTTGATTTTGCCGTCTTTAACTTTAATATTGCTCTGCGGACATATCTTTATGCACTTTTCGCAATTTATGCATTTCTTTTTATTCACCTTGAAAAGCGGTCCGTGGATATGTGCAAACGGCTGTTCTATGACCCTGAAAACCGCGGTAAACGCCCTCTTGAAAGCGTTCTTTTTTACCTTTTTCGATATTCCGCTTTCAATTTCCCTGCAACTTAAATCCGCCATAGCCTTAGCGTAGATATACATCTGCTTTGCCATTTCGTCGGTGTGGCGGTAAATCATATTGTACGGCATAACGAAATGCCGTTCGAAACGGACGAAGTAGCCCTTCTTTCTAAGTATTTTTATAAGCTTCTGCGAAGAGCCGTCGTTGAGGTGAAGTCCCTCGCCCGAGGTTTTGAAAACGAACGCGGGCTTGTTTTCGGCTTCGGGAAGTGATTTTGCAAATTTCAAAATAGGCTCCGGCGCGCTGAACGCGTGGATAGGATATCCTAAGCCTATCATATCGTAATCTTCTGCCGGAGGGGGAGGCGGACTGCTTTTTGCTATCCTGTACACTTTGACTTCCGCGTCTTTAAGATACTGTCTGTACAGCGACGCTACTTTCAGAGTGTTCCCCGTCCCCGAAAAAACGTATAGTATAATTTTCATATTTTTTTAAAAAAACTTGACTATTTTGCGCCTGAACAATCAGCCGCTCACTACTTAGTTGACGATAAAGTCGTCTTCGTGTTCGGACAGAGGGTAGACGTCGTTGACTTCTTCTTTCGTGTGGGTGTCGAAATACACCTGCGAGTAGAAGGGGATATCGGCGATTGCACCGTAGCGCCAGGGCTTCGGCTCACAGCACTCGGGGCACCAGAAACCGCCGCGTAGCACGGTAAACGGCGTGCTTTCGAATTCGTGACCGTCACGGCACTGCCAGCGTACCTTTTTGAAAATATCGCCTGCCTTATAGTCCTTTGAAAGGCACTTTCCGCCCCTGAAAGCCGCGGCTTTGTCAAGATCGGCAAAGGTAAGCTCTGCAAGCGGTTTGCTCTCGTCGTAGCCGTGGTCCAAAAGATAAGACTTAGCGTTTTTTATATCTTTGAGCGCGGAAAAGTCGATTTCGCCGTTTTCGGTTCTGCCCTCGTTAAGAAGGGGGAATTTCTTCCAGTCGGTGCCTATTCTGTCGAAGTTTTCACGACTGCCGTAAAAGGCTTTTATTCTGCCCGACTTGCCGTGCTTTATCCAGTACATCGGCGCGTTGGTGTTTTTAAACAGCCTCTGCACTACGAGTTTGGATATGAGCGCGGAGGGGACTATCTTGGCAAGTTTGATATAAAAGTTTTTTCTTGCCATTCTGCGCCAGAAAACTTTGTTGTCCTCCGTGCGGAAGTTTAAAATTTCGTTCAGTTCGTCGCTGTCGCAGAACCATACGCCGTGGAAGTTGCGCGGTATATTCCAGTTCGGCTTGAAAATCTTTTTGGTATGCAAGCCCATTACCGAGAAACATTCTTCTATGGTTTCAAAGCCCGTGACGCGGCACGCCGTGCCTCCGCCGATGTTATAGATATTGTTCCAGAACGAATCAAGTTCGCCTTTCAAATCTTTTTCGACAAGGTTTTTGCATAAAATTCCGCTGTCGACGTCGGTTACCCATTCCAGAGGACAGTTCCAGCTTGTGTGGAACATAAGTCCGTCGCTCATATTGTTTTTGAGCATATATTTGTGCAGGGTGGCAGTCTGTCTCAAAGATACGAATTTTTTAAGACCGCTTTCTAAAACGTAGCGTTCGGCTTTGAGCTTGTACATCGAATAATAATCGTAATCCGATGAAATTACGGGATCGCCTACGCGCCCCCAGACGTGGGGGTAGGCGCGGTGTCCGTACATTGCGACCGTTGCGACGTGAACGTAAGGGATATCGTTTCCTCTTTTTATAATCTCGTCGACAAGGTTTTTTGTGCCCAGAAAATTGCTCAGATACGTTCCGTTGGGATTGTGGTCGGACTTGGGCGGAATTAACGCCGCGCAGTTGATAAGGTAGTCTGCGCCGTCGAGAAGTCTGCTGCAATCCTCCGCGCAGGAGATATCTCCTGCAAACGCATAAATGCGTTTGCGGTATTTTTTAAACAGCTTTTTAACGAATGAAGGTAAACTTTTTTCAGCGGAAAATATCAGGCATCTTACTTTGAAATTATCTGCCGACTGCATTAGGCTCTTTAAAACTTCACCGCCCATTGCGCCGGTCACGCCCGTAAGGGCTATCGTTTTTTCATTAGTTTCCATAAATATTATTTTAGCATTTACGCTTTTGCTTGTCAAACGGTATAAAAGCGGAAATAAAAGTAAATAATCAGGTCGGAGGCAAATTTTTTATGACAGATATAACTTTAAAAGAATTGCAGCTCATATCCGACGTTCTTAACGCGGAGGGGCTTGCCTGTAAAAAGGCGAGAGCGTATTCCAAGACGCTGACCGACGTGGACTTGTCGGGCACGCTTGCAAGGATAGCGGACGAACACGAACAGAGATACAACGCGCTTTTGGCTTTGATAGGAGGTTGAAATGAAAATAACTAAAATGGACTGCACTCTCAACGAAAAGGATACCTTGCAGGATCTTTTGGAATCGGAAAAACAGCTTATGTCGCTGTATACGACTGCGCTGTTCGAGGGAAGCTCCAAAACGGTGAGAAAAAACTTTTCCGAAAATCTTTTAGGCGTCGCGGAAAATCAGTACAACATTTACACGCAGATGCGCTCGCGCGGTTATTACGAACCGCAGACCGCGAAAAAGGATATGATAAACGAGGCAAACAAGACCTTCAAAAAACAGAAAAAAGATTTAAAGGCAAATTAAACAAAGCGTCTGCTGTTTGCAGACGCTTCGATTTTTCAAAGCATAATCTACGCCTTAATGGAATGTTGTTCCATTAGTTAAGGTTTTTGATTTTGTATAATTGAATTATGAATTTAAAAGAATTCGGATAAAACGTTGCAAAATACAGAATAAAGGCAAATTTGTCGGCGTACGAATTAAGTTTAAGAATAGGCAAAGACGCGAGCTATATCAATAAGCTTGAAAACGGAAAAGCTAACTCTACGCTGAACGTAATATTCAAGATTTGCGAAGTTTTGGAAATAGAACCCGAAAAGCTGTTTAAAAAGCAGTAATAAAGAGTTTGCAATTCTGCAAACTCTTTATTTAATCGTTTAAATCCCAGTTTATCGGCTGTTTGCCGTGTGAGAGTAAATATTCGTTGGTTTTCGAAAAGTGTCTGCATCCGAAAAAGCCGTTGTATGCGGACAGTGGCGAGGGGTGCGCGCACTGCAAAATCAGGTGCTTATCCGCGTCGATAAGCGGAGCTTTGCTTCGCGCGTTTCCGCCCCAGAGAATAAATACGACGTTTTCGGTATTGTCCGAAACGAGCTTTATAACGCTGTCGGTAAACCACGCCCAGCCGCATTTCGAGTGGGAATTTGCAAGGTGTTCGCGTACCGTCAACGACGTGTTCAGAAGCAGAACTCCCTCTTTCGCCCATTTTGTAAGCTCGCCGCAATCGGGCTCCTTTATGCTTAAATCGCTTTCTATTTCCTTATAAATATTTTGAAGAGAAGGGGGAAGAGGAACGCCTCTTTTCACCGAAAAGCACAGTCCGTGCGCCTGATCAGGTTCGTGATAAGGGTCCTGACCCAAAATCACCGCTTTCAGGTTATTGAGCGGAGTGTATTTAAAGCAGTTGAAAAGGTCGTACATATCGGGGTAAACGATATTGTGCGAATATTCGTATTTTAAAAATTCGCGTATTTTTTTATATCTTTCATCCTCGAAAAGACCGCTGAGAAGTTCGTCCCAGCCTCCGCCTAAGCTTATCATTAAGTATAACCTCTTGTTTTTCGTTATTTTGAAGATTTGACTATATTTTCAAGCTCTCTTTCAAGAGTATTAAAACACAGTTTCAAATTTGATTTGTATTGCTCGAAAGTGCTTCCGCTTCCCGCAACGTCCGAAATGATTTTGAAGGCGCGGAAGGGGACGTCTGCGTGCATACAGACCTGCGCTATCGCGCCGCATTCCATATCGCGGATATCGGCTTTAAGCGTTTCGGTAAGAAGTGTGAAATCGGCTTTGCTGTCGTTGAATCTGTCGCCCGTAGCAACGTTTTTTACGGGGTAAATTTCAGATACGGCGAGAGGTAGATAGTTTTCTTGGCACTCGTCAAGCGTGCCGATTTCCGTTCCGTTTATTTCGGCAAGGTCGAAATCGTACTGCACGGCTTTGCCTATCCCGTAAATTTCTCCGACGCGCACGCTATTATTCAGACCGCCTGCAACGCCGATATTGATTATCTCGGTTGCGCCTAATTCGGTCACGGCTATCTGCGCGCCCATTGCGGCGTTGACTTTGCCCACACCGCAGACGACTATGCCTGCGCTCTTTTTGTAAAGCTTGCCGATTATTACGCGTTTTCCGCAGATTTTAATATCTCTCTCGGTTTCGACAGCCGAAATTATCGGCTCGGCTTCTTTTGCCATTGCAATTACAAAACAAATCATAATATCATTATAACTTAAAAATGCCGAAAAAGCAAACTTTAAAATAAAAAAACCGTGCGTTATTCCGCACGGTAAATTCAGTTGATTTCGCTGTTTCCGTCGGCAACGCAGACGGTGTAAACCAAACCGTCGGAGACGGCGCAAAAGAGGGTGCAGTCGGCTTTGATTCCGTCGCAGCAGAGGACGCCGTCGAAGTATTCAAGTCTTTTCAGATCTTCCGCAAGCGTTCCGCCGAGCATCTTTATATATGCTTCCTTTGCGGTCCAGTTTTTTAAAAATGCGAGAGTGTCTAAGGCTATTTCGTCCTGTTCGCGTGCGGTAAATCTTTTTAAAACCGAATTGAAATCGCGCTGTTTTAGTAGCTCCGCATCTACCCCGACGGCGCGGTTGCAGACGGCTATCAGCGCGGTTTCGCCGGTGTGCGAAACCGAAAAAAAGACGGGGTCGCCCTCGAAATAAGGCTTTCCGTTCTCCGTCCTTTTTATTTCGCAGTCAATCTGACAGACTTCTTTTACTTTTTCGTAAACGCGCTCGTTTTTCGTGGTATAAAGTTTAAACATATATTATATAAATTATGGTGCAAGGCGGCTTTGCCGCCGTTAGCACGCCTCAATTTGTGCACACCTGCACTCACTACGAAGCTTGCGAAGTTGCAAGGTGAATGCTCGCAATTATATATTGGTGTGCCCTTAAAGATTGCGAGCAGAGGAACAGCGTTCCTTAAACTCACGAAATTTATTGTGCTGTAGCCCTGCCGAGGGTTCCCGCTTGCGGGAAACGGCAGACATCATCAGCGGCTTTCCGTCATACGGAATCCTTCCGCTGAGCGTCGCTGCGCTCGCGCGAACGTCAATAAATTTGTGAACTTTTTACAGCATTAAAGATTCGATATACTCTATCTGTTCTTTGGTTGCAAGATTTTTCGTGAACGCGCAGGCGCTTCCTGCCGCAGTGGCGAAGTTGAGCGCGGAGAAGTAGTTGCCTGAGTTAAGGTATTCGTGGATGAAACCGGCTATCATACTGTCGCCCGCCCCGACGGAGTTGACAAGCTGACCGCGCGCCGCGCGGACGTACATAGACTGCGACGTTTCCGTAACCATCGCCGCGCCCGAACTGCCCATAGAAACTATTACGTTTCTTGCGCCGAGACTCTGCAATTTGTATGCGCAGGCGAAAATCTGTTCTATGTCGGGAGCGGTGGGGAGAGAGAAAATTTCGCTCAGCTCGTAAAGATTCGGCTTTATTAAAAACGGCTTGAATTTTAACGTTTCGGTCAGCAGTTTTCCGCAGGCGTCGACGACGATATTCACGCCGTGAACCGTTCTGATTTTTTTGATGAAATTCGCGTAAGTCAGTTCGTCGAGATTCGAAGGCACGCTTCCGCTGATTACAACCCAGTCGCCCTCTTTGAGCATAGCTTTGAGCTTTCGTATAAGGGCGTTTATGTCAGTCTGCGAAACGTGCGCACCCGTGCCGTTGATATCGGTTTCGGTATTGCCCTTGATTTTTACGTTGATACGGCTCTGACCTTCTGCGTCGAAAAACAGAGCGTTAAGACCGAGAGAGGCAACTTTCTTTTTTATCGCCTCGCCCGTGAAGCCTGCGACGAAGCCGAGTGCAAACGTTTCTTCCTGCAATTCTTTTAATGCAAGTGAAACGTTTATTCCTTTTCCGCCGACGGCAAGCCTCTCGTTTGAAACACGGTTGACAATTCCGCTTTTGAAATTATTTACTTGAACGTAGTAATCCAACGAGGGATTAAACGTAACGGTGTAAATCATATCAGCTTTACTTTAATGTATTTAAGAAAAAATGTCAATAAAAAACAAAAATAAACGCTTGATTTTTTTCGGTGTAAACGTATATAATATAAAAAGCGGACGAAAAGGCGTTATTCGTCGGCTATGGGCGAGTTTCAGATTCGATTGCAGGCAGAGAATAGGAAAAGCATACCAAAGGTTCGGCTTTGTAAAATACGGAAACTTAAATTTAAACGCAGAATCAAAAGATTCGAAAGTCGTCGCTTTCCCTTCGATGAGAAGAGCAAGCGTCGCTTGCGCAGCGTAACTTACGCTGTCCGTCGTCTGCCGTATACCGTTGACGGCAAAACGGCGTTATTTTAACGGTTAAATCATTGCTGCGTCTTACCGCGCGCGGCTGTGAGTAAATTTGCGGTATGCTGACGTTTCAGCCTGTCTGTCGGCGGAAACGGAGTAAGCTGAACGATAGACTAAGTATGTAGAAAGCTTAGACAAAACCTGTAAGACTCGGGTGCAAGTCCCGACTCGTCCACCAAAACGACACGGCGTAAAAATGCGCCGTGTCGCTTTGGTGTAGCAAGAGAAGCGGAAGCGATTTGCAATGCAAATCGCCCCGTCGAACCGAAGCCCGACAGGGCTTACTCGTCCACCAAAACGACACGGCGCAAAAATGCGCCGTGTCGTTTTGGTGTAGCAAGAGAAGCGGAAGCGATTTGCAATGCAAATCGCCCCGTCGAACCGAAGCCCGACAGGGCTTACTCGTCCGCCATTAGATGACTGATAAGAACCGCTATCTTATCGGTCATTTTCTTTGTACATCTATTTGCAAACAATCATAATTATCTACTTTATCCACTTGCGTAAATCTCTTTTTTTTGTTATAATATCGTCATAAAAATATAAAGGATTGAATATGATAAAAACACTTAATTTGATTAAAGATAATTGTCCGCAAAATCATCCTTGTCCTGCCGTAAAAGTGTGTCCTGTCGGCGCGCTGTCGCAAAATTTATTCGAAGCCCCTACAATAAATCACGATAAATGCATAAGATGCGGGAAATGCTCTGATTTCTGCCCCAAGAAGGCGCTGGTTCTAAAATAATGTTGTCATAAATAATAATGAATCAAACAATAATTTAGCGGAGAATTTTTAAAATGCTAATAGAGAAACCGCTTGTTTCTTCAAGAATAACTGTACGGAATTATCAAAAGTCAGACCTGCCATATCTTACCGCAATGTGGTTTGATAAGGAAAACGGCAAATATATGAGCGACCCGACGGCGGAATATGTCGATAGTGATTTTCAAAAAGCACTTGACAGTCTTGAAGATAGCCCAAACGGATATTATTTGACAGTTGTTTTAAACAGTTCTGATGAGATAATAGGTTCTGCTTGTATTTTCCCTGACGAAAAAAAGGAAATATTTGATATAGGATATTGTGTTCATAAGGGCTATTGGGGGAAAAGATTCGGTTCTGAACTATTGGCTTTAATTGTTACTTTTATATGCAATAACGGAGGCATTGAGATAACTGCGGAAGTTGCGCAAGATAATATTGCATCGAATAGATTGCTTGCAAATAACGGCTTTAAGATAAAAAAGAAATCGCAATTTAAAAAATATAAAATGAATATCTGTTTTAATAGTTACATTTATACTTTTAGTTGCGCTAATCACACTTGAATTAAATTTCATTTTAGCGTATAATGGCGGATAAGACTTAACTATCTTGTCGGTCATTTTTATTTGTACAGAACGACTACAACGGCACGTTGCTTTTTGCAACGTGCCGTTTTGATATGGCAATAGCAGTATGGGTTTGATAGTATTTTTCAGGCATAACATCGTGGCAATATTCTTCAATGATATGATAGGCTATATTTATTACATTTATAATGTTTCTATTTTTTTCTATTCGATATAATCATTATCAGCCATTTATCGAAAAAAAAGAAAAGGAACAATGTCTATGACAAATTATGCTGTATGCTCAGACTTCGGGTATAAATTGTTAATTAAAAACGCATAAAAAAACCGCTTATGCGGTTTCTTTTTTATCGGTATTGTTAATAATAAAAAGGTAATTACAGCTCTATATCCGCATCATAGGTTTTGTCAATCAGAATGTAACCGAGTTTATATTTTTCGCATAGCTTTAAATTTAGCGCGTTTTCCTGTATCAGCCGTGCTTTTTCAATATCGCTTTCAAGGCGTTTTTCGATTACGTTTTCGAATTTTACTATATCGGAAAAATTGTTTTGTATGTAGTCTCCGGTCATTATAAGGCAGTAGAACTTAATATCTTTTAAGTAACTTTCGTCAAAATCTTTCTGCCAGTCAAAGGGGATATAACAGCCTTCTACAATCAGATTCTGCTCGTTTTCTATCGCCGTTTTTACAATCTCTTTAACTATCCGCCAAAGATATGGCGTAAGATCTTTATCGTTGTCGGGAGTGAGCGTGGTCTGTCCGCTTCTGATAAGTCCCATTTTCAGATGGTCAATTGAAAAATACGGAATTCTGTACTTTTCCATAAGTTTCTGCGAAAGGGCGGTTTTGCCCGTGTGCGTAGTTCCCGAAATCAAAATAACCATAAAAATATCTTAACATACAAAGCGCTGTTTTTCAAGTAAATTTTTCAAGTAAAACCGAAATTTTACTCCGCTTTGAATTTTAAAAATTGAATTGCCGAATTTAATTGACAACGCGTTTGCAAAATGTTGTAATAGTTTATATAAACCGTTTAATTACGGAAAAAATAACAGGAGCAATTATGGAAAACAAATACAAGGGAACAAAGACCGAAAAAAATCTTGAGGCGGCTTTCGCGGGTGAATCGCAGGCGAGAAATAAATACACTTATTTTGCGTCCGTTGCCAAGAAGGAGGGCTTCGAACAGATTTCGGCGCTCTTTTTAAAAACTGCCGACAACGAAAAGGAACACGCAAAGATGTGGCTGAAAGAATTACAGGGCATAGGCAACACCGCAGAAAACCTTGCCGAAGCTTCGAACGGCGAAAACTACGAGTGGACGGATATGTACGAGGAGTTTGCAAAGACGGCGGAAGCGGAGGGCTTTAAAGAGCTTGCCGAGAAATTCCGTATGGTCGGCGCTATCGAGAAGCACCACGAGGAGAGATACCGTGCGCTTTTGAAAAACGTAGAGGCGAAAAAGGTATTCGAAAAGAGCGAAGTAAAGGTGTGGGAATGCCGTAACTGCGGACATATCGCAGTCGGTACGAAAGCTCCCGACGTCTGCCCCGTCTGCGCTCATCCCCGAAGCTATTTCGAAGTTCATGCAGAAAATTATTGATTTGAAACAAGACGCCTTCCGCGAAAATATGCGGAAGGCGTCTTTGTCTTGTGCGCAGGCGTTTATAGTTTGTGTTGATTTTTATCCTGACGGCTTTTCAAAAAGTTTTCAAGACATAAATTAAAGGCTTGCGGCGCGTCCATATTCGCGCAGTGTCCTGCGTCTTTCAGGATAATTTTGTTGCAGTTTTCGCTCTGCGCCCAATCGTTGACGATTTCTATTTCCATAGGAATATCGTGTTCTCCGCAACCGACCAACAGTCCGTATTGCCGTTGCTTCTTCGGGTATTTGTTGACGAGCTTCTGCAAGCCTGCAAGGTACTTAAAAGATTTTTTTCTGAACTGAATATTCAGATTATAAAATTCCGTTTGCGCCTCTTGCGTATATGCCGAAATCTTTTTATTTGCTTTTGCAAACCATTTTACGGAAATCATCGCTTTGAACATCATTCCCATCTGGGCTTTTGAATTCTCTTTCTGCCGTTCCATATCGAAGTTGTTTACGTCATAGCCCCCGAAGCAGGTAAGCGACAAAACTTTATTTTCGTATTTGTTGGCAAAGTCCTGTATAAAAACCGAACCGAGCGAAACGCCTACAAAGTGAGCGGAAGCGATGCCGTGCTTTTGAAAAATGCGGTTTATCCATTCAGACGTTTTTTCAATGCAATCGCCTTTTCGTGTGTGAACCGACTTACCGTGACCCAAAAGATCGATTGCCAGCAAATTATACTTGCCCGAAAAGTATTCGTATTGTTTATTGAACATTCTGTGGTCGACGAATGCCGCGTGAACAAAAACAAGCCAGTCGCTGTTCGCGCTGTCGTCGATATAGTAGGCGATCGGTGAGTTTTCAAGATATAAATTTTTCATTTTCATAACTCCTGTAAAGTTTTTAAAAGACGACTGTACCATCCGATATTGAATTTCATTAAATCTTTTCCGTATAAAGCCGTTTGCAGTTGAAAGTAGAACACTTCGTTGTTTTTCATTCCGTCTGATAAAATTTCGCCTTCGTGGCAAATCTTTTCCAGCGCTGAACAAGTCTTTTTAAAATCGTCAATATAGCTTTGAATGAGTTTTATGCGGACTTCTTTTTCGGTAAATCCCATAAAATAAATTTTAGCAAGTTCGGGATTTTTGGCTGTAACGGCATCAACGGGACTGTTTACCCAGCCGTTAAAAGCTGTTTTGCCCTTTTCGGTTATGCTGTAAATTTTTTTCAGCTTGCCGTTTTCGGTTGTTTCCCGAACGGCAATGTGACCGTTTTGCAGTAATTTTTTAATAGCCGCCTGAATACTGCCCGTACTGCAACTATACATAAGGTTCAATCCGTCGTTTATGCGCTTTCTCAGCTCGTAAATCGTTCTGTTTTTAAGTAGCAGTAAGCCTAAAATTATGTTTTCCATTGAACATCTCCATATTACTAATAGTAACATTATTTGTTTGTTGTGTCAAACAAAAAAACTTAATTTGCGAAAATAAATTTATTTATGATAAAAAAGGAAACCGCCGAGAGAGTTTTTGCTCTCTCGGCGGTTTTGCCGAACGGCTTATATTTTAAAGTTCGCGAAGATCGATAATTTCAATATGTTTACCTTGTTTTACAGCATAGCTTAAAGTGTAGAAAGTCCCGCCTTTCTTTTCACCGTTGAAAACGGC
>CAJTXM010000009.1 GCA_910583545.1 uncultured Christensenella sp.
CAGACGGTAAGCACAAGCGAACACAAAAACCGTTATTTATTGCAAATAGATATTCTTTACAGTTGTTATAACTACTTCAAACATTACGTCTAAATCAGTTTGATAGTATTTTTCAAGCATAACATCGTGGCAATATTCTTCAATGATATGATAGGCTATTTGTGTTTTTTCCATTAAGTGAGGCAAGTTTATGCCGTTTGATCGAAGATATTCACAAATCGATTGTATTGCTTGGTTTTCCATTTGTTGCAATAATAAACCTGCATCATTGTCTAATACACATATACCCAAAAGTTCTTGGTGTGCCATCTTATTGTCATCGTGTGCTTTTAGACATAAAGGAATAAACTCACGCAAGATACTATCAAAATTAAACGGGGGCTTAAATTGTTTAAGCGTATTAAGCATAGGAGTAAAAGCGGTTTCAAAACATAGTTTTAACGAATGCAAAAATATGTCTTTTTTATCTTTGAAATAATTATATATAATTCCCGTTGACACGCCAGCAATTTTGGCTATTTCAACGGTTGTAGTGTTGTAATAGCCTTTTTCGCTAAATACTTTTAAGCCCGCTTTAATAATCTTTTGCTTTTTATCAATAGAAGTTCTTTTTATAGGTTGTCTAATATCTGCCATAATAAGTGCATTATATCACAAAATTTTTGATTTGTACACTAATCTGAAATATATTTCAGAATGCGTTGACTTTATAATCAAAATAATATATAATTTAACTTGAAATATATTTCAGGTTGGGAATATTTATGAACTTAAACAAAAAATTATTTATGGTTGGCATTATAGGCTCGGTTTTATGTTTTACAGGTGATATGCTTTTAGGCTGTTTCGCGCCGTCAAAAGAATTTGGAAACTCAATTATATTTCCGCCATTTTCAGAAGATTGGGCAAATTCAAGTCCAAATAGATTTATCATTGGCGGATTATTTGGAGTAATTGCCTTACTACTAATGTATTGTGGCTTTTATGCTATATATCGAGAAATGATTGTAAAAATATGTGAATACTCAAAATTGTTTATTATATGTGCTTTTGTTTTCATTTCGGTCGGCACTTTATATCATTGCGTTTTTGCTATGACCGCTTACATTTATAATAAACTTTATAATTTACAAGTGTTGGAGGCAAAGATAATTGCGGAACAACTATTTTTTGTTTTTATTGCTGTCGCATCATTGGCTGCTGTTGCCTTTGCTATTTTATCTATCTATTTGTTCATAGTAAGCATTCGCGGAAAATTTAACAATAAAAAGTGGTTATCGATTTTCAATCCGTTATTGATAATGCTTGTGTTAATAGGCTTATCAAAAATTTTACCTGAAAATAAAGTTGTAAACGGTATTTTCGCTTGGGGGCAACAAAGTATAGCATTATTTATTACATTTATAATGTTTCTAATTTATTCTATTCGCTATAGTAATTATCAACCGCTTGTCGAAAAAAAAGAAAAAGAACAATGTCTATGACAAATTACATTGTATGCCCCGAATGCGGGTATAAATTGTTTAAGTTGGGCGACGGCTCTAACGCGGAAATACTTTGCCCGAAATGTAAGGCAAAAATGAGTATAGAAATAAAGAACGGCAAAATAACTATTCAAAAAGCATTAGAGAATAAAACCTAACAACCGAATAAATCTTTATAGCAAATAATAATCCACCCGCATAGCGGGTGGATTATTATTGTATTATTACCCAACTGCAATGACGGTCGATTTTCGAACATAATATTTAAGGCATTCAAATTTATCTGATAGCCTTATAATTTATTCAGACATTATGTCAGTATTCGTCTGCAAGCGCTGTAAAAATTTTATAAATTGCTCAAACTGAATTTATGAAAAAAATTCTGTTATGTATTGCGGCGGTTGCGTCCGTAACGATAATTACGATGCAAATCATACCGCAAACATCCGCGTCTGCGCTTGACCGCGTAAAGCCAATTAAAACCGTACGAATCTCCGACGGCAAAAATGAAGGAATCGCTTCGCTATACGGAAACGGTGAAAATTATATTAATAATTTAAAAGTAAAAGTACAGTTTAAAAATTATGCACCGTATGAAATCATACTTGATGACGGCTACTCCCCCTATATGGAAACGTTCGGGTTCGGCGCGGACAGCAAGTTTCTGTTCTGCTCTTCACAGACTGGCGGCAGCGGAGGTTATGGAAATTACGGCGTATATAGGCTGAACACCGCTTCATATCAATTGCTGTATGACGATAAAACCGACAGCGAAAAAGCTGAATTTACGGCAGTTTTTAAACCGAACGGATTTATGCATCTGACCAATAATTCTACTAAACATACGCTTACCGTTGACGTCGGTTATATGGACAGCGAATTTTATAATTTGATTTTTTCGCCCGACGGAAGTGTAAAAGAGCAACAGCCGTACGTAAACCCTATCTCGTTCGTATCGCCTGCATTAAATCCTGCGGAAGGAATTTTCAGACTTATAACCTACCGCTCAGTCACGGCAGTTGCGGAAGTCAACCGCTTAGGATATATTGTTCAGACTCTGAATTTCGAAGGCAATAAGTTTTCTCCTTCATTTACCGAATTTTCGATCAATCTGTAATTTTTCTTTCGGACGTCGTATTTTCGGTATAAAAAACAAAATCAACGCAACAAAAAATACTATAATTTCCGTTATGGGATACGACAGCCAAACCCCTTCCGTTTGCCATAAAAACGAACAGAGAAACGCAAGCGGACAATTAAAACTACTCCTCTCAATAATGAAATTACCTGTGCCCGAAAAGCTTTTTCTGTTGCGGAGAAATACGTTGCACATACGATATTTATCCCCGTGCATACGGTTGCGGGATAGTACAGCCGAATTCCCTTTACTGCGATTTTGCTCATTTCTATGTTATTCTCGCCGTTAAACAGCTTTACTATATTTTCCGTAGACAAATACAGTATCAGATAAATAATTGCCGAAAAAATCAAAACAGTTAAAACGGTATACGTAATCAGTTTCCTCATCTCGGATTTATTCCCTTCGCCGTGCGCAACGGTAAATAATGGTTGCGCCCCTTGCTCTATGCCCGAAAACAGCGCAACTGCTACAAGAGAAATATTTGAAATTACCGCATACGCGCCGACGCCGACGTTGCCTGCAATTCTGATTATAATAAAATTGAAAACTATCATAACTATGCCCGTAGACAGTTGCGTAATTAAAGAAGAAAATCCTAAAATGTAAAACCGACGGCTCCTCCGACGCCAAGCATTAGTCCAGCTCCGTGTATAAAGCTGTAAACCGGTATTGCAAGGTTAAGAGCTGTAAGTCCCCCTACGCCCATTCCTTTGGAAACAAAAAACGTATCGGCAAGTATATAGCACGAAATCGCCGTGAGTCCAAGCGTGCTTAAAGAGACTTACCTAATAAATTTTCTCAGCATATTTTCTCCTTAAAATAAAAACAGGCGCTGTACGTCTTATCTTCAAAGGCCTAACGATAAGACACACAACGCCCGATTCTTACCCGACGGTAAGAAAAGCATTTATTTTTTTATCAGTATGACACCGTTTAAAATTTTACGCAACTTTTTAAAACAAAAAGCAGGGAATTCCCTGCTTTTTGTTTATTGTTTATTCGTAAACGATTACCGAATCTATATTCGCTTTACCAGTGCATTTAATGACTACGCTGTGCGTACCCTTTGCAAGCTCATCTGAAATGTATGAGAAATTATAAGAATCGCTGAACTTTTTAAGTTCGATAGAATTCATCTTATTTCCGTCGATATAAACTTCGAAGTTTGTTCCGAGTTCGAATACCGACATTAAAGCAAGGCGCGTACCGTTGAACCTGAACTTCATTTCGGCGCCGTTACTTCCCGAATATACATGTCCGAACGTCGAGAATGCCTGAACGGAATTCCATTTATCGTTGAACGCAAATATATCGTTATCGGGCGAGAATGCATTTCCGCCTTTTATGGAAAGCAAAGACGAAAGCTCAATTTTATTTAATGCGATATAGCCTAAATTATTTCTTGCGTGCGTTGCGGTAACTTCGGTTTTATAATAACTGAAAGTATGGAAACCGTCAAATTCCGCAATGGTTTTAAGGTTGGATGCAGGAGCATTTGTCTTATCTGCGACAAGCGTCCAGTCGTTGCCGTCCTTGCTCACCCAAATTTTGAAATTCTTCGGAAGATACGTTGCGTAATTCGAACTTACGGCGGAACCGTGGAAAGTAAGTCTGTTAGCCGTGACTTCACTATCGAGCCTGACGGTTACGCTGAAAGGATTACTTTCCGATATCGCCGTGCGGTTGCTGTGTATAAACGTTTCATCATTGCCGTCGAACAAGTTGTTGATCGAATAAGTCGGCGTATTATCCCAAGGCTGGTAAACACTGTCTGTCAAAGTCTGCTTTGCGGTAACAAACTGCTCGTCGCCGTTATAACTGTAAGTATATTTTCTCGTATAGAAATAATCGGTTTCGAAACTGTTATTGGATTTGAATTCATAAGTACTTCTGTAAGCGTTGGCATAGCTTGCTTTTGTAGGCGGAATGATTTTTGATTCCGTCAAAACCGAAACCTCTTCCTGCGTAGACGGTTCACGCTTATTATTGACTATTTTGTAATACTGCGAAACGCCGTTTTTGTGTTTGACAACGACCGCAACAGCCCTACCGCCGTAATCGTTGTAAGTAGTTTCGGTATATTCATAGCCATCGGATTCGGTACTTTCAACTTCGGTATTGTCTGCGTTATAGTGCTTTTCCGCAATGGTAAACATCGTCTGCGTCCACTGCTGATAGCCCAAACCGATAAAACTTACCGCGGGTGTTGACTGAACGAGCAAAACTTCTTTAAAATGAATCCAGTGATTACTATCCTGCTCTTCACCTATTGTCACGTCAAAATAGGTCTTTTCGTCGTTCGGATGGAAATTAGAACTGTCTTTATATAATGAATCGATTTTCGCGCCTAATTTATACGTTTTTCCGCCGTCCACCGAGTAGTATACCGCACAGTTCGTGCGTCCTCTGAGGAATATGCGGTATGTGCCCGCTTCGGTAAAATAGAGCTTTCCTTCAAGAACTTCGATAGTATTGTTATGCACGAAATGGCTGTCGGGAGCATCGGGATATTTCTGATGTGATGCATCATTGTCGGGATAGAACCAAATATCCGTATTGCAGTTCTGCACAGGATTTGAATGATCGACTTTTTCGGTTACGCTTGTGTAATTTTCAAAGTCGTTTTCATATGCTGTCACCGCATCCGTATACATAGTTTCTTCAGTATAAGTATAAGTCGTCCTTTCAAGCGTCAATTTATTTGTTTCGTGTGACTGTTCGAATTCGAGGATAAGATCTACATCGTCAACCTTGAATTTGTTGTCTTTTTTCCTGATTTCAAGCGTAACTTTGATTTCGCCCGACTCCATATGCTCTTTATCGGGAACGTATTTAATATTGTATCCGTCTACAACTTCAACCGTACCGTACTTAGGCTTTGATACGCTCTTGACAGTGTAATCGAATCCGTCGGGAATGACTATACTTCCGCTCTCGTATAAACCGTTAGGCGCGGAATATCTTCCCAGATCGATATTGAAATCCTGACCGTAACTGATGACGTACGGCTGCATCGTCTTGAAATATTTCTTCTCGCCGTCGTACATAAAGCTTCTGCCCGTCTGATATACGGAAGAAACGGGAACAAACATAGGATAACTCGGATCTGCGTTATTCTCGATTCCCGTACCCCGCAAAACATCATTGAAGTAATAATACATATTGTTATGCGTTACTTTCTGCCACGCATTCATATATGCCGCATAACTCTGTCCGCCGCCTGCTACCTTTGCGCCGATATAATTATTTGCACCGAAGTTATGCAGAAGAGTTGCGTAAAGCGAAAGACCCTGTTTACCGTTGCTCGGCGAACCGCCTGCGGATATCTGCAAAACATCATTGAGCGCCCAGCTTGCGCTTGTGTATCTGTTCCAGCCGCTGAGTCCGGCTGCGCCGTAAGAGCCTATGCTCCTGTGCGACGAAATTTTGGTAAACAGCGCGTACGATACGAGCGTCATACCGTTATTCGTAACTTCACCGCCGTTACCGACGCCGTAGCCCTGAAAGTTATGGTGATATTCGTGGAAGTTACCCCAGGCGCCGGAAGTCACCATACCGTTATAGTTGAGCGAATTTCTCATCCAGCCCGTAGGACAGTTGACCGAACTTCTGCCGGGGAACGCAACCGCCGCGCCTGCCGCAACAAAAGGCTCGTAGAGAAAAACGATTCCCTGACTGCTTCCCGTTGTCGTTACGCTTGAAACCTTTTCCCAAAGAACTGCGGCTTTATAAAGATCTTCGTAAGAATACGAAGTTGACATATTTTTCGGACCGGAATGAAGAACGCCGTAATTCCATACTTCCATATCGAAATAGGGTGCGGAAGATTTTCTGTCTTCTTCGAACTCTTCTTCCGTTGTGTAGCCGAGAATGAAATGCGAATATCTGACACCGCCGGAAATCGTTGCGGTAAAATTTGCACCCGCATTTCTTATATAAAGCGGTCCGCCTATAAACGAGCCGACGTAAGCCGTGTAAATTTCTCTTGCCTCGTCGTATTCTGCCGTGTCCTTGGTCACAACCATAGTATTGAGAAGATGCGGGATACGGGGCATCTGGTTTTTAGCCGTCCATATGTTGTTCGCCTGACCGTTATACAAAGCCTGACCGATATGTATTGTCAAACCCTTCGTCGCTTCCATATCGGCTTTGCTTATTTCGATTTTAATAACTTCGCCGGCAGGAGCGTAAACTCCCGTTACGCTGTAACTGTTGTAACCTCTCGGACGGATAGTAACTTCTTTAACTATACCGGGCTCATCGTCGTCCACCTCTCCGAAGTAGTTTTCAACTCCGCAGACGTGTTTATAAAGCTGTCTGCGCAAGCCCGTATATTTGCTTATAACGGAAACGGGCTCCGCGCGCGTACCGCTGTAAAGATATCCGTCTTCATCCATCCAGGTATAACCGCCTCCGCCTGCATTCCTTGTCCCCGTTGCAGTAAGATAGCTCGACTCGGCAATAAGCGCGTCTCTTATACTCTCGTTTCCGCTACCTGTTACACCTTTGGGGGTATAACCGAATTTGGGATATTTGCTCTCCTCGATACTGCCCTCGTTATGTACGCCATCAACGGGTCTGTTCCTTTCGACGGTGCCTGTAACTTTGCCGTAAAAGCCGACCGCGGTCGTCGCCTTATACTCGTTGACGGTATAAGAGTCTTCCGATTCCGAAGGAAGAATCACGGGCGTATCCGAATTTGACGGTTTATCTGTTTCCACGGGTTCGTAAGCATCACCGCTGATATCGGTTTTATGATCGCCGCCGTCATCCTTATCGCAAGCCGTTGCAAATGCAAGACCCGCCGACATAGCAAACGCCATAAAAACCGATAAAACCGCTTTCAGCGATCTTCTGTTTTTTGAAAATTTTCTTTTCATTAAAAATTCTCCTTAAACATTTTATACTATTATTTTATACAACCGAATTATATCATTGACAGAGTAACGTTGTCAAATCAATTTAATTTACAAAATTCCTGCTCTTATACAAATCAAACGCGCAGTCAACAAACGTGTTGACTGCGCGTCCTTTTCAAAGGTATAATAAATTATGATTCAAATTCGTAATGACAATTTGAGATTTGTGTAGGAGGCATTGTTTCACCCTTGCCTACCCAAACAGAATTAACGACGTTGCCTTTGCTGTCGATTACTTTATAAGCGCCAGACTTAGGACAAACATCACCGCAATCCAACTTCATTAATTACCTCCGTAACAGTATTTTGCGCCGTCGGCAGGTAAATATTCGCGTTTATCGGGAGTATTTTTTTTCTGCAGCGGCAATTTTTTCCACTCTGCGACTGTGCCTTCCGCCCTCGAATTCGGTTGAGAGAAATATTTCGACTATTTTTAAAGCATACCCCTCGCCGACAACCTTTTCGCCGAGCGCAAGCATATTCGCATCGTTGTGTCTGCGCGTAAACTCGGCGCAGTAAGTATCGTGACAGTGGGCGCAGCGTATACCATTTACTTTATTTGCGACTATCGAAACGCCGATACCCGTCGAACAAATCACGATGCCTTTTTCACATTCTCCGTTAGCTACCGCCTCGGACGCAGGCAGTGCAAAATCGGGATAATCGCAACTTTCTGCGCTGTCCGTGCCGAAGTCGGCAACCTCATAGCCGTTGCTTAACAGATAATTTTTAATTGATTTTTTTAAATTGATTCCGCCATGGTCGGAAGCTAATGCTATTTTCATAATTTTACTCTTCTTCAAATTTTTTAATATAGTTTTCAACTATGTAATCGCACGCAGAACTCAGCGCGTCCCTCGTAGCCCTGTAAACCGATACGTCTCTGCCGTATGGGTCGGGAATATCGTATCCGCACAGATCTTTTACGCAAGTGACTATGCCGCAATCTTCGAGCATTTGTTTCTGCGACGAAGTCATACATACGACAAGCGTTGCCGATGATATCATCTTTTGCGTAAGCTGTTTCGGCGTAAACTTGTCGGATGAAATTCCGAGCTCGGAAAGTACCGCCCGACTGTTTGCGCTCATCGCAGAGCCGACTTCCGCACGTATTCCGCAGGAAGCAACGCTCCACCACTTGATTTTATTCTTTTTGATTTTGGCTTTTAAAAGTGCTTCCGCCATAGGACTGCGACAGGTATTCCCCGTGCAGACAAATAGAATTTTTTTCCTTTTCATTGACTTTTACACGCCTTTGTAAGTCTGTTCATAACGCCGACCATCACGCCGTCCTGTTTTTCGGGCGCAATCGCTATTATAAGCTGTGCGACATCTTCCCCTTCTCTGAGCTTGGAATACAGATTTGAAGCAATTTCACTTTCTCCGCTTCCCAAATCGAGAATATTTTCAACACCGGTTTTTTCAGCCGTTTCACTGTCGCACATTATATAAACCCTGACGCCCTTTGCGCTCTGTGCAGCATATTCTTCGACTGCTTTTTCCATCTCGCCGTAACTGAAAAGCTGAGTTGAGCAATTCGGCGAATAGTGCTTATATTTCATACCCGGAGATCTTGCAGGCGCGCCATCTTTCATATCGCATACACCGCATTTTCCAACTGTGCTCTCAATCTGTTCGCGCGTTATAAGTCCGCTTCTTAGGATTACGGGAATTTCGCCCGTACAGTCCAGAACCGTACTCTCTATAC
This sequence comes from uncultured Christensenella sp., assembly GCA_910583545.1. Taxonomy (GTDB): domain Bacteria; phylum Bacillota; class Clostridia; order Christensenellales; family Borkfalkiaceae; genus Coproplasma. The sequence goes on from CAJTXM010000009.1 coordinate 9,253, forward strand.
CGCCCTCGCTTTTCCCTCCGTCTAAAATCAACTCTATTCTGCCGTTGAGATCAGCATAGACGTGTTCGGCGCTGACGGGACTGACATGCTTTGATACGTTTGCCGACGGAGCGCAGACGGGAAGATTTACGAATTTCAAAAATTCTTGCGCGCCATTATGAGAAGGGATACGGATAGCGAGTGTATCGAGTCCGCACGAAACCGCCTTTGAAACCTTTCCTTTGCTTTTATAAATCATAGTAAGCGGACCGGGAAGAAATTTTTTTGAAAGCGTTTTCGCGTAATCGGGGATTTCATCTACGAGCGCGGAAATATCGTAACCGCTGTGAACGTGCACTATAAGCGGATTGTCCTGCGGTCTGCCCTTTATTTTATAAATTTTTTCAACGGCTTCTCCGTCAAAGGCGTTAGCGCCCAAGCCGTAAACCGTTTCCGTAGGAAACGCAACCGTTCCGCCGTTTAAGATTATTTCCTTTGCGCGTTTGAGCGATTCGCCATTTACGGGTAAAATATCAGTCTTCATCGTCTTTGAAAGGAGGCTCCTCGTCATCGTAAGCGCTTACGGGAGGAATATTCTGATAGTCGGTACGTTCGGGCGGAGCTTCGTAACCTGCTTCGGGATCGGGATTGACGAACTTCGTCAATTCGCCCTTGAAACGAAGCGGAATTCTGTCAAGACCGCCGTTTCTGTGTTTTGCCACAATGAGATCCGCCATACCTTTTTTAATGTTTTTCTTTAAGATATCCTCTTCGGTGGCGTTGACGTCGGGACGGCTGATGAACATAACAATATCCGCGTCCTGCTCTATCGCGCCGGACTCTCGCAAATCAGAAAGCTGAGGATCGCCGGCGTTCTGCATACGCCTTAACTGAGAAAGCGCGATTACGGGAACGTTGAGTTCCTTTGCCATAATTTTAAGCTCTCTGGTTATGGTTGCCACTTCCTGCGTTCTGTTCTGTTCGGCGGTTTCTTTACCGCTTGACATAAGCTGAATATAGTCTATCATAACAAGGTCGAGCTGGCCGTTGTTTTTTGATTTTATTCTGCGGCATTTTGAAAGAATTTCCGCAGGAGTAACGCGCGATGAGTCATCAATATTGATTCTGCTTTTTTTAAGCGCGTCGCTCGCCTTTATAATTTTGCGCCAGTCGTTGGACGAAAGTTTGCCCGAAAGCGCATCCGCCATACTCACGTTTGCCGAACTGCACAGAAGTCTTTGAATGAGCTGAACTTCCGGCATTTCCAGCGAGAAAATAGCACATACCGCGTTACAGCTGAGCGCTGCGTGTTCGACAATATTCATAGAAAGCGAAGTTTTTCCCATACCGGGACGGGCGGCAATGACTATAAGGTCCGACCTTTGCAGTCCGTTCGTCAGTTTGTCAAGACGCGTAAAGCCCGTGGATAAACCCCTGAAAGCGTCCTTATCCTTGGAAAGTTTTTCAAACTTTTCGATAACGGCATCGATGCCGGTACCCTCGCGGATATCCTTAACAGAGGAAGTATCGTTGACGGAGGAAACGTCGTAAATAAGCGCTTCCGCGTGCTGAATACTTTTGAACTCGCTGTCGCTGTTGCGGGAAAACTCTGCTATTTCGCCTGCGGCGCGGATAAGACTTCTATTGACGCTGTCACGCCTGACAATATCGAAATAATATTTATAATTCGCCGCAGACGGAGTCATCTGCGCAAGTTCCGTAACGTAAGAAATTCCGCCGACCTTTTCGAGATTGCCGTCGCTTTCGAGCCTGTCGCACAGCGTAACGATATCGATGGGCTTTCTCTCGGCAAAGACCATTTTCATAGCGCTTAGAATAAGTCTGTGCGAAGCCTGATAAAAGTCTTTGTCGGAGAGCTGTTCCAAAACTTCCGAAAGTATTTCGTTGTCGATAAGCATAGAGCTTATGAGCGCCTGCTCCGCTTCGAGATTATTCGGCATAGCGTTGCTTCTTTCTGCCATAGTAAATTAAACCTTCATCAATTGTTCAAATTCTTTAAGAGTATTTTCAAATTCCTGCATTGCATACCTGAACGGTTTTTCGGTAGACAAATCCACCCCTGCAAGTTTTAAAAGCGACACGGGATCGGTGGAACATCCGCCAGATAAAAATCTGAAATAGTTTTTAACGGCAGGTTCGCCTTCGGTCAGTATGCCGTGTGCAATATTGATTGCCGAGATAATGCCCGTTGCATATTTGTAAACGTAGAACGCACGGTAGAAATGGGAAATTCTTGCCCACTCGCAGGAGATATTGTAGTCGTGTTCGATAGCGTCGCCGTAATATCTTTTACCGATACCTGCGTACAGTTCGCAAAGCCCCTCTTTGGTAAGAGGTTCGCCCCTCTCCGCCATAGCGTGCGCTTCGTACTCGAATTCGGCGAACATAGTCTGTCTGAAAAGCGTTCCGCGCATCATATCGAGATAGAAATTGAGAAGATACTTCTTCAATTTCTCGTCCTTTGCGTCTTTTAACATATATTTCAAAAGAAGCACTTCGTTTACGGTACTTGCAACTTCCGCAACAAAAATTTTGTACGAAGCCTTTGCATAGGGCTGAGCGCCGTTTGAAAAATAACTGTGCAGAGAGTGTCCCATTTCGTGAGCAACCGTAAATACGTTGTCAAGATTGGGCTGATAATTCAAAAGAACGTAAGGATGCACGTCATAACAGCTGTTGCTGTATGCTCCGCTCCTCTTACCGTCGGTTTCTTCTACGTCGAGCCATCTTTCGTCGTAGCCTTTCTTTAAAAGAGCCTGATATTCTTTGCCGAGGGGGGCAAGACCTTTTATGACGTAAACGTAAGCTTCGTCATAGTTCATCTTAAATTCGGTATCGGCAACGAGCGGAGTGTACATATCGTAAAAGTACAGTTTGTCGTAGCCTAAAATCTTTTTTCTGTCGGCGACGTAGCGGTGCATTTTGGGCAGATTTTCGTCGACCGTCTTTAAAAGATTATCGTATACCGCTCTGTCGACGTCCTCGCTGAAAAGCGCCATTTCGAGGCAGGAGCCGAATTTATAAGCCTTGCTTAAAAAGACATCCTTTTTAACGTTTCCGCTGTATATCGAGGTAATCGTATTGATAAGCGAATTATACGCCGAATAGTATTTTTCGTACGCTTCTTTTCTCTCTTCGCGCTTTCCGCCGTCCATTATAAGACCGTAAACGCCGTGCGAAAGTTTGGTTTTTTTGCCCTCGAAATCTATTTCGGGAAGGGGAACTTCGAGGTTGTCTATCATACTGAAACTTTCATAAAAATTGTTGAAAATTTCGTTTGACATTCCGATAAGCCTTTCTTCTTTTTCCGAAAGCGTATGCGCCTTATTTCTGATTATTTTCCGCAAAACGTATTCGTAATCTTCAAAACGCTTGTCCGTAAGCAAAGACTTCAAATAATTTTCGTCCTGCTCTGCAAGTTCGGGTTCCACAAAGGAAATCTCGGTAGCGTATTTCGAATACATAGCCATTATTTTCGAATCGTACGCCGAGTATTTGGAAACAGCCGAATCCTCGTCGTGCTTCATAGAGGCGTAAACGGCTATTCTGTCAAACAGCATACCGAATTTATCGTCTGCCTTAAAAAACTCCAAAAGCACGCCGCTGTCGGAAAGTTTTCCCGAAAAACGCGAAAAATCAATCATTTTTTCCGCATCCGCATACGCCTTTTCAAAGTCTTCGTCGGTCGGGAACAGATCCTCGACTTTCCATTTATATTCTTCTTTTACCTCGTTTCTTTTCATTTATATATGCTCCTAAATTATTTTATCCGAAAAAAACCCGGAAGTTCGAATCTGAAATAAGTGTACATTGCAGTACAAAAAGATTTATGTTCAAGCGACCACTCCGTCACTACTCCGTCAAGCGTATTCAAAGGGAACGTGCCGAAATTACGGCTGTCAAGACTCACGTTCCTGTTGTCGCCCAAAAGAAACATATGACCTTCCGGCACGGGATAGCCTATATCGTTATTATGAAAGGTGTTTTTCGGCTCGGCAGCGTCATTGTTATTTGAGTCGACGTAGTTTTCCTCTACTAAGACAAACTGCTTTTCACCTTTATATTTTATATAGAGTTTACCCCTGTCAAGCTTTACGCTGTCACCGCCCAGAGCTATTACGCGCTTAATAAGATATTCGTTCCCGTCCCTGAAATACACGACGACTATGTCGCCCCGTTCCGGCGTTTTATTCTTATTGATATAGACGTAATCGCCGCCGATCTCGTCCTCGCTGTCCGCACCGGTCAAGGTCGGGCTCATAGAGCTGTGAACGACGTAGATTCCCGAAAAATTGAGACTGAATACTATCTCGAACACAACGACGATTGCCACTATTGCAATGGCGACGTTCAAAAATATATTTAATTTTGATTTACCGTTTTTTGAATACAGACTGTTTCTGATTTCCGTTAACATTCCCTTATAGCCACATTACGTTATTGATTGCATATTTTCCTTCGCACGAGACGCAAAAGCGAACGTTATGCGAATAATCGCTGAGCGGTGTGCCGTTCACCGTTTTGAAAAGTTTGCTTTTTAAAACGAGGCTTTGCCATACTCCGCCTATTACGTTTTGGGTATACCTGTACATCTCGCCCGTTACGGCGTCCTCTAAGGTAAAAGCCATTTCGCACGTACTGTCGCAGAAAACGTCTACCTTTAAAACTTTATCCCTCGACGGAGCGTATCTTGCGCTGTTCAGGCGGTAAGTAGTCAGTCCGTGTTCCGAGTAAATGCCTTTTATTCCCTTTGCCTTTTCCGAAATTTCGGGAAGGACAACGCTATCGGTGAAGAAAATCCCGCCCGTAGCGACCGAACGGATATCGGAGATACAGAATCCGTCGGCGCCGTTTTTGGCACTGAACATCAGACTGCATTTATCGCAGGTATTTTTAAAGCGTCCGCTCAATTTCTTGACGGCGATTTTGCTCCATACCGTAAAGCCGTTGACGTACGTCGCGTACGCTATAACGAACAAAACAGCGGTATCCTTATAGATATCGAGATTGCTTACGAACTCGTTAGGGGATACTTTGACCGTTTTTGCGCAGGGAATCCATTCCCTTATGGAAGAATCTATGGCATCCTCCGCAATGAACGTTCCGCTTTTAATTATGTCGCCCACGGCGTCGAATTTTACCTTAGCGACGAGATTTTGTTCGCTGTCGACAGAAACGGATATATCGCCGGGCTGAGGAATTACCATTTGTCTGCCCTTTAAATGCTTATCTAAAAACATAAACATATCGGCAGTGCTTTCGCCGTCGATAGACGCGTCGCACTTTACCGAATAGGCAATCGTGCTTTCGCCGGCAAATTCGGGATTGATACGCGAAAAAGTATCGTAAGCTCTGTCGTAATCGAAACGGATGTCGTTGGTGGAACAGAGCATAAGCACGGGACAGCGAACATAGGGCGCGTATGCCTGCGAATCTATACCGCCGATAAAACGGTATCTTTCATTGTCGAGCTGATTTTCAACCGTGCGGTATTTGCTGACGCCGAGATAAGCAAGCCAGCCTGCCGCGCACACGGGTACCGCGCAGGAGAATTTTCTTGCTACGGATAATTTCCAGACAATTTCCCCTCCGTCGCGTAAACCCACAAGCGCAATATTGTCGCTTCCGCTTCTCAAAGATGCGTATTTACGCGCGTAAATGCCTACGGCTACCCATTCGTACCAACTCGTTTTATCCGCAGATTCGTCCACGAACTCTTTCTTGCGTCCGCATTTTAAAGTATTGGCGTATTCTATGTTTTCCGGATAAACCGTAAAACGCTCCGTGCCGCTCCATTCACCGCGGTAGTCGACCATTAACGCCGAATAACCTTTTTTGACGAATATGTCTATCAAATTCCTGTCGACGCTTTCGGAGCTGTCGGGGAAAATAATAACGGTATCGGCAGAAGGCGCAGCCTCATCATATGCGTAAACTGCGTACGCCTTTACCCTGCCTGCGCCCGTGTCCCTCCCCAAAAAGGTCACTTCTTCGTATTTTATACCTTTTACACTCTCTTCGCTCAATTTTTCGGCAGACAGTTCAAGCGTGTCGTCGAAATCGCTCCACAGCGTTGTAGGAGTCATTATATTCGGCAAAACGTTACTCCTTGTAAGCAAAGACGAAACCGCAAAAAAATTTACAGCAAATTACAGCGAATGTAATTGATTTTTTTTCGTCTTACACTTATAATATAATTTACTTAACTATTATAGTCCTTTCGGGAAAATAAATCAAGCGATAAAACGGAGATTAAGAAAATGGCTTTTATTTCGGTTTCCGACGAAGTAGCGAACAAGTCTTTCACTTACGTCGAAAATAAGTTCATAACTAAATATCTGCCCGTTCTCAATGCCGTTGCGGTAAAGGTCTACCTTTATTCGCTGTATCTTTTTCAGAGCGGACGCCCGAACAGTTCCGTTGAGGAGCTTGCGGAAAAGCTGAATCTTACCGTCGAAGACGTTAAAGCACATTTCGAAGCGCTAGAAGAGCTGGAACTCGTCTCCGTCCTCTCCGCGTCTCCTTTCGAAGTTAAAATTCTCGATGCCGAAAACGTGAGCGGAACGCCGAAAAAATTCAAACCCGAAAAATACGCCGATTTCACAAAAGCCGTTCAGAGCATTATAAAAGGGCGTATGATCTCTACAAACGAGTTCAGAGAATACTTCGTTCTGCTTGAAGAATACGGGTTTGAACAGACTGCGCTGATTATGATAATTTCTTACTGCGTCAATTTAAAAGGCGACAATATACGTTTGCCGTACATAAAAAAGGTAGCAAAAAACTTTGCGGAAGAAGGCGTTACGACAACGAAGAAAGTCGACGAAAAGCTTTCGGCTTTTACCTCCTCCACGCCTGCGCTTTTAAACATTTTCAAGTCTTCCGGCATCACGAAACAGCCCGATATCGACGACGATAAACTCTATAAAAAATGGACGGGTGAGCTCGGCTTCGAGGATAAGGCGATAATCGCCTGCGCAAAGAATTTTAAAATTAAAACCGTGGAAAAGCTTGATACAAACCTCGAAGAACTGTACAAAAACAAGAAATTCGACGTCAAGGAAATTGAAGATTTCTGCAAAAACAAGAATGCGGTGTATTCCGCAACTCTTGATATTGCAAAAGCGCTCGGCGTGTATATGCAGAACTCGGCGCCGTATATAGAAACTTACGTCAACGTCTGGTGCGATTTGGGCTTTAATCTTAACTGCCTTAAAAAAATTGCCGATTACTGTTTTAAAAACGGCAGAAAATCGTTTGAGGATATGCACGAATTTGTGTCAAAGCTCTACGACGGCGGTATTGTTTCTGACGGAAGCGTCGACGAATATATCGAAAAAACCAAAATACGTGACAATTTCATTAAAACAATACTCAGCGCCTGCGGTCTGACGAGAAAGGTTATTGACTTTGACAGGATTAGCTATGAAAAATGGAAGAGCTGGAATTTTTCCGACGAAATGATTTTGGAAGCGGCGCGCCTTTCCGAAAACAAGTTAAACCCCGTATCTTATATAAACGGAATTCTTTCGGCCTGGAAAAACGAAGGTAAATTCACTCCCGACGCCGTATCCTCTTCCGTTCGTCCGAAAGGTCAGACAACGAAAGCCGATATAGAAAGGCACTATTATAATTTACGGCATACGGCGGAGGATAATGCCGAAAAAGCGCTTAATTCTGCGCTTGCCGACAGCGAGTACGCAAACATAAGACGGCAATTAAACGAACTTGCAATTTCTTTGGCGTTTGCGGAAGTGAAAGACAGTAACGAAGCGGAAATTATTTCAAAGCAAATCAAAAAACTCGAAACGGACGAAAACAAGAGACTGAAAGAGCTTTGCATAGACAAATCCGATTTTATCCCCCGTTACTCCTGCACGATCTGTAACGACACCGGTTATACGAAAGACGGTTCACCCTGCGAATGTATGAAAAAATTCATAACAACATTATAAAAACCAAACCCGCTTTATTTAAGCGGGTTTATTCTTTATGAAATTTTCAATATCCTTCAATGCGGATAAACTATCGGCAATATTCCCGTCAATACTTCTTTTTCCGTAATGCTTGGGGCTTAAAAACAGCACATCGGGCTTTTCGCCTTCATTAATTTGATATTCGAAAGCTTTTGTAAAATTAGTTCGGTTGGTGTTGCTTATGACAATGAACTTCTTGTTGGCGCTCAAATATTGCACCAACAAATCCTCCCTGCCTTGAAAATAGCATTGACTTCTTTCATTGAAAATGAAATAATTTGCGCACGGATAGTCGCAATAGTTCGGCAGAATAAAGTAAGTCAAATCCGCATTGGTTATGCTGTCATAAATCTTGTACGCCCCTTCTGCGAAATAAGGACAGCTTTCTCTTTTCTGAAAACATTCGGCATTACACTTACCGCAAGGAGTCAAATTTATTCTGTTGAAATCGAAATGCTTTACATCCTCACCTTTATATTTTTCGCATATAAAATCTGCTATCGATTTGCAATTTCCGACCACTCTTCCGCTGAAATTAATTATACAAATTTTCATTCGCTTCATCCTCCTCCGTTTCGTTAAACGGATTGACGTGTACGGTAACGTGTTTGACGGCCGGAAACTTATTCTCTATTCCGCTATGCACTGCCTCTGCTATGGCGTGCGCTTCTATCAGCGGCAAATCCGCGTCGCAGGCAATTTCGGCAATGACGTAAATTCTGTTTCCGAATAACCTCGTCATAAGATTGTCAACGCGCAAAACGCCTTCAAACGAAGAAATAAAATTTTTTATCTCCTCTTCCGTTTTTTCATCGCACGCTTCGTCCGTCATTTTTTTAATTGCGTCGATAAAAATCTGAATTGAGGCTTTGAAAATGAACAGACAAATTACAATACAGGCGACAGAGTCGAGAATTTTGACTCCGCACAAACCGCCGACAACCCCGACAAGACTGCCTATCGACGAAAGCGAGTCGGAACGGTGATGCCATGCGTCGGCTTTAAGTGCGGAAGAATTGACCAGCTTTGCCGCACGGTAAGTGTACCAGAACATTAATTCTTTTACGACAATAGAAACGGCTGCGGCGACGAGCGCGATTATTCCGGGAATTTCAAAATTTTTATATTCGCCTGTTACAATATTATTTATTCCGGAATAGCCCACTCCCGCGCCGGTTGCAAAAAGAACAACGGCTAAAAGAATAGCCGCAACGCACTCGAAACGCTCGTGCCCGAAAGGGTGATTTTTATCGGCTTTTTTAGCCGCGAGTTTTACGCCTATAAGTACGATAACGGTTGAAAACACGTCCGAAGCCGAATGAACAGCATCGGATATCAACGCGTAAGAATTGCCAAAAATGCCTGCAAGAGTTTTGAAAACGACGAGCACGGCATTTACGCCAAGCGTGACTATTGAAACTTTTACGGCAACTTTTTGCAAATCTTGCATTTTTTTCTCCAAAATGAATTGACATTAAACATAGTTTAAAATATAATATTCAAGTAACCTTAGTTTGTGTTTAACAAGCTGAATTATCAAATGAATATGCTGCTATGGCTCAGCAGGTAGAGCACGTCCTTGGTAAGGACGAGGTCACCGGTTCAAGTCCGGTTAGCAGCTCCAAAGTCTTTCCTGAACAGGAAAGACTGTTTTTTTGCAGAGCGGACACTTTTCAACGTGTCCGCTCTGCTTATTAATTTTTATTATTCGGTTTTGTTTTCAGTATCGGGGGCTATGGAAGAAGGCGCTGAAAGACCCACGACCTGATTTACAGGCATTGAGAAAGCGATACCGGATCCCTCGCTTTTAAGTCCGGCGTTTTTATAGATTGCGTGAAGCACGCTGTCTTTGATATCTTTTGGTACCAAAATCATAACGATTTCTTTATCGGGCTGAATTGTGATTTTGAAAAACTGTTCCGCTTCTTTATTGGCGGTGCCTTTTGCGTGCAAAACGGTGCCGCCGCGGGCGCCGACTTCCTTTGCGGCATCCATTACAAGTTCGGAATACCCTGCGTTTACTATACAAAAAATCACTTCGTAATCCATTTATTTATCCTCCTTGACGGGTACTCTTACGTTACTTAAAAACCTGTATATCAAAGTTCCGATAACGCTTGTGAGCGGTACCGTGAACGCTACGCCCTTGCCGTCTTTTATCGATTTGAACTTTTCGTCTAAAAGCGCAACGGCATCGTTTACTTTCCTTGACTGAATTATACTGAATATTACCGCCTTATCCGTTTCGCTCAAACCTAAATAGACGAGCATTTTTTCGTCCGCGGTGCCGTGACCGAGCACCGTCATCTGCATATTGACTTCAAGCGACTGCAACAGATCGGCATAGTATTCAGCTTTGTTTCTGCCGACGATAGTAACGAGCAATTCGAGTTTTTCCGCAGTGACTCTGTTAGGCGCGGTCTCTGTAACCGACTTTATTTTCTTTCTGACCCTGTCGACTTTTTTCTTTTCTGCCATATATCCTCCTAATCAAAGTAGATGATCTGCTCGTCGTCTGCGGTGAGAATACGCTTCATACGGATATTCGAGCGCACCTTAGCGCTGATTACCGCCTTGAAGCCGAGCGTCTGGATAGTTATCAACGGCGTCATAGCGACCATTGCCACCACCCCGTAGGCATAGCTGTAAATGCCCGATCCGCCGAGTTCGCCGTTGCATACCGCGCACGCACCTATTACGAGCGGAAGGATAAAGCTCGAAGTCAACGGTCCGCTTGCGACGCCGCCGGAGTCAAACGCGATGCCCGTATACATTTTTGGCACGAAAAACGAAAGTCCGAGCGAAATCATATAACCGGGGATGAGATAGTAAAGAAGTGAAAATTTGAAAATCATTCTTATCAGCGAAAGACCTATGGAAATTCCGACGGCTATTGAAAGCGCGACGAGCATCTCTATTTTTTTAACGCCTCCGCCCGTCACTTCCTCGACCTGTTTATTAAGAACGTGAATAGCCGGTTCGGCAAGTACGACGACCATACCGATAACGAAACCGAACACAACCAGAAGAGGTTTGCTGAAAGCTGCGATTTCCCTGCCGATTTTATAGCCTATAGGCATAAAGCCGACTTCGACTGCGACGAGGAAAATTACAAGCCCCACGAAAGTATAGACTATACCTACCGCCATCTGCAAAAGTTTGCGTTTGGGAAGTTTGAGAACAGTAAACTGCAACACGGCAAAGAACGCGACGATAAGTCCGAGCGCAAGCGCGACGTCACCTATCTTTTTACCGAAGAGCTTTCCCACTTCGCTAAGTTCCATAGAGTACTGCTCAAAATCGTAAGTATCCAGACTTCCCGTAGTCGTGAGCGATAAAAGCATTACCGCGATTATGGGACCGACGGAGCAAAGCGCGATAAGTCCGAAGCTGTTCTCGCTTGCGTTTTTACCGCCTATCGTAGTGGAAATGCCGAAGCCGAGCGCCATTATGAACGGCACCGTGATAGGTCCCGTGGTAACTCCGCCCGAATCGAAAGCAAGCGGAAACAGTCCGCCTTTACCGCTTTCGATAAGCAATGCGCACACTGCGAAAAGAAGCATATAGAAAAACATTAAAAGTGGCGCTAAATTTTTATGGAAAATTATTTTAATAACGGCTATTACAAGAAACAAGCCAACACCAAGACCGACGGTGATTATCAAGAGCCACTTACTTACGTCGCCGCTTCCCGGCATTATGTCCTTTACCTGATTTGCAAGCACAGTCAGATCGGGTTCGGCAATGGTTATAAGCACGCCCATAAAAAAGCAAACCGCAACCAGCACCAAAACTTTTTTTGATTTGGTAAGTCCGACACCGACGTGATTGCCCATAGGCATCATTGCAAGGTCGGCACCGAGGTTGAAAAGACCTATGCCGAGTATCAGGACGACTGCACAGACGGCAAACGCCACGGTTTCCGCCGTAGTCAGATCTACGAGCGGAGTAAACGATATAATAAGCACTATCGCAGTTATCGGAAGTACCGAAATAAGCGCTTCTTTAAGTTTTGAAAATAGGATTTTATGCATTTATAAGCACCTTAACGGACGTATTCGCCGTTTGCAAAAAATATTATGCCTTCCTTTGTCAGAATTTCACGTTGCGATTGAGTCCAGACTGTACTGTTTCCGCCGAACGAAAGGCAATCCTCCCTTTCGATGAAATGGGGATACTGACTTCTTATCAGGTAGCCCAAAGCTTCGTTGTTAAGCATCAGACTTGAAATACTGTAACGAGTGACGTCGAAATCATAAAGTACGTCTATTCTATCGATTGACGCGGTGACGGAAGCGATACTGTCGAATACGGGAACTTTGAGCTGTCCGTCGCCCGTTTCTGTTTCGAGAAGTTTAAACAGTTTGTCGAGCTGTTCTGCGGAGATTACCGCCGTCTTTTCCGAAAGCTGATTTTTGTATATCCTGTTATAACGGGTTTCGACGTTGTCTGCCTTGAAAACGGAATCGGCGTTTAATTCGACTATTTCGTTCGTGAACGTGGCGCGCATTATTACGCTGGATAAAATCGCGGTGCGGTTTTCTTCCGCAGGCAGGCGAAGATCGTCCCTGACGTTCCACTCCTCAATCGAAGTTTCTCCGCAAATTGCCGTGACTGCGTCGATAAAGCGCAGAGCTTCGTTGATATCGACGAGCATTTCAAACGTATCGTAGATATCGGAAGTAACTATAAGAGACCTGTTGTTTATCAGCGTATCTGAAAAATTTGCAAGTATCAGATAAGAATTCGGCTCGTTCGCCTTGTCGGGGACGAGATGTCTTCTGACGTCGCTTACAGGTATGACGGCGACGTCGAGATTTTCAAGGTCCTTGCCTTCGAGAAGGTCGACGATTGCAAAAATTTCACGCTGACGAAGAACGGGAATGTCGCTTCGTTCGGCTTTATAAGAATAAACCAGCTCTTCCTCTTTTTCGAACGTATCCTTGACCGATTTTGTGAACGCGCCGATAATTATATCCGAACGGTAAATTACGTCAAGCTTGCTCTTGCCGGCCTCTGCAATGCTCGGACCGTTAAGGTTCTTTATTTTGTCCTTGAACACTACGTTTTCAAAGTCGGCGAAATCGGTCATTCCAAGTTCGTCGAAAGCAAAGACGAGATTTTTTATTTCGGATTCCGAATACGTTAAAGCGTTGTTTTTGATTTTGCTTTTTACGGTTGCGTCGATAACGTCGTCAGTCAGGAATTTATCTATCTTTTTAGTAATAATTCCTCTTGCGATGCCGGACTTGCAGATTTGTTCTATTCCGTCTTTATATGAAGCAAGATTTGCGACTTTATCTGCTGCGATACCGTTCTCGATATCGGTAATTCCGAGAGGTTCGAGCGCGTTGACAAGCGCAAAAATCTCTTCCTTTTTATATACCTTATTCATCTTGAACGAATCGCGCACGTTCAGCCCGATTAGTTCTTCGTCCGTCTTATCCTCTCCGCAGAGCGCCTTATCGATTTCGTCGGTGATAAAGTAGCGGATTATTGCCGAGGGGTACATAATATCAAGCGCCGATCTGCGCTGAGCGTCGTCCTCGCGCGGAACGGTGAGGGTAATAATCTGATTTTTTACCTTGTCCGCAAGTTCGCCGTTTTCAAGCTTTAAAATATCGAGCGAGAAAATTTCGGCAGTTTCGGAAAGCGAACGCAGTTCGTCGAGAGTATAGTAACCGCCGTCCTTCGCGCTTGCGATAACTTCGTTTTCTATCACTCCCGTCAAAGCCGAGTCAAGCTGTTTTGTTATGCTGTTTTTGATTATATCGGAAGCATAGCAAACTTCAAGACGCGTCAGAGACGACTCGGGCTGAGAATACGAGATTTTGTTGAGCGTCTGCAAAAGCGTGTTTGTGCTTTCGGAAACAGCCTCGGACGTAAATTCAAATTCATTACCGTCCGCGGAATGGGAAATATTGAAAATTTCGTCGAGCGCGCCTATCATCGAGGGAAGTTCCCTGCGCCAGAGGTTGGATATATCGTAATTTTTAAGATTTTCACGCTTTCCTGCCTCTCTGTAATTTTCAGGTACGTCGAGAACCGAGGAAATGCCGTTATTATCGTCCACGATAAAGTTGACGACCGAAGCCGAAATTACGGTACTTCTCTCTAAAATATCTTTCTGCTCGATGAGTTTTCTCAAAATATTTTCGTTTGACGTATCGGAAGAAATGCCGAATTCTTTCAGATCCGTGAAAAGGGAAATAAGCTCGCTCTTTCTTATCACGCGCGAAAGCGTGTCGTCCTTCAACGAATTGCAGGCAGACGATGGAATTATTATATCGAAATCGCCGAAGCTGAATTCTCCGCCGTCGAGGACGTGAGAGATAGAGTAATGGAAAACGTCGGAAGTAAACATTTCTTCTATGCTGAAACTTTCGAGATTTTCTATCGTATTGAAAATGCCGTCGTCTAAAAGCTCGTCGCCGGACATCAGTCTTTCGACGTCAAGTCCCAAAATATCGACGGCGTTTAACAGTCTTCTCAGCTCTCCCGCGCGTTCAGCAGATTCTGATATCCAGCTTTCCGCATCGTAATAAGCTATGGGAACAATTACCGTATTATTGCCTGCAAACTGCTTTATCAACGCCTTTCCCACCGTTGCTTCGGCAATTTTGTTGCCGTTGTCAATAAGTTTTTCAAACGTCGGGTTTTGCAGTAGTTCGTTTACCGTTTTGGAATTCAGTCCCTCTTCCGCAAGCGGAATGACGTAGTCGACAAGCTCGGGGAAAGCGTCGAAGATTTCTTTAAGTTCTGTTTCGTTTATTAAATTTACCGTATTGTTCGAACTGTCGCATTCGAGCGAAGCCGTCGGAATTATCAATACGTCGCCGGCTCTTTCTATTATGACCGAAGATAAAACCGAGCGCAGGATATCAGATTTTGTGAGGTACAGAGCAAGATTATTGCCGTGAGCGTTCGGGTCGTCGAGGGTGATAGTTTCGGCAAGCTTTTGCGCAAGAGCCGAGAACTCGGACGTTTCGTCCAAAAGACCGTCGACAAGCTCCTTATTCGATTTGTTGCAAAGGAGACGCAAGCCTTTTAAAAGATGATAAAGCTCGCCGTTTATTACGTTGCCGCTGCCGTCGTATCTGTTTTCGTAGACTATATTTTCGGGGAAATATACGTTTTCGGATACTTTTTGAAGCTGTTCTGAAATTAGCGAGGTGATTTTTTTGGAGTTAAGGACTCTGCCTATGAGTGCGGAATCTGTGACGACTTCCGTAAGCTCGTCGTAGGCTTTGATATTTTCGGCATAGTTTTCATTTTCCTCGTCGAAAACCGAGACTACTTTATCAAGAAAATTACCTCCGCCTGAAACGTGGTCGTAAATCGTGAACACAGAATCCGAGACGTGCAAAAGCGCCCTGATTTCGTCTGTCCAGCGCACGGATTCGTTCTTTACTGAAGCATAAGTAATGCCGTCCTCTCCCTCGTCCGTCAGGTATTTATTGTCGAAATAACAGTACAGTCTGCAAAGTACGGGATCCATTTCGTTACTGCGCTCTGATGAAAGGATCGAAAGCTCTTCCATCTGCGGAATAAGATTTCTTGCCACGGTCAAGGGGTCTTTAACGTCTATTTCGCCTGCAAGCACGGACAGAACGATATCGAGCACTACGCGCGCATCCCTCTTCGTGAACAGATGATTAACCGTAAGATAAGGAGGTATTTCTGTAAGCTCTTCCGCAGAAACGCCTTTTAAAGCCCTTTCGTCGGGAATAACTTCCGTAAGATATCCGCGTCTGAACATAACCTGCAACAGCTCTCTGTTGTCAGCGCTGACTTTCGACATAAATTTCATATCGTCGATATTCGCAATTACTGCGTCGGCAAGCGAAAGCGCAAAATTTATGACGTACGTCTGTTCGTCGAAGTTATCGATAAGATTATCGAATTCGACTCTGAATTCGGGATTTGTGAAAACCTGTAAGACGGTGTCCATCGCCTGATCTTTATTTTCCGCATCGCCGTTCAATATCGGCGTAAGCTCTGTTTCGCCGTATTTCATTAAAAGCGCGAGCGTGTCCTTTGCAAAGCCCGTGTATGCACCGAGCTCCTTACGGAATTTGACGTCATCGCTGACGCCGTGTAATTCATCGTCGAGACCGCCGGAAAAGACTATGTCGGCGGCGTAAAGATAATACGGAGTATCCTCCGGATCACGGATTGAATTCAGAACCTTAAAAATACCCTGATCGCCGTAGCTTTCTATCGAGCGGTAAATGGAAATTATCTGACCGTTGCCGAAGTCGACGTTTTCGGGAAGCCTGCTTGCGTTTACTCCGCCCGTTGCGACAAAGAATATACTGCCGATAAACGAGAGCGAAACTATTCCCGTAACAAGACCGCGTGCAAGCCCGACGCAGCCGCCGCCGACCGGACGGGATTTATACGAAGAGTCCGTCTGATTGAGCGCGAAACGCGCGTTCCTCTTCCGCCTGTATTTGCGTTCCGAATAGAAAATCAGATAGATTATGTAGAGAATAAATTTAAGGAACTGATATACAAAAAACAGAACGAACGCAAACGCGATGCGGTAAATCATATTGATAAGCGCAAGAATATAAGCGCCGTTCGCCTGAATAAGTATGCCGATTTCATTCTTGTCTTCCAGGAAATTGTTGAAATATTCCAAAAGCACTTCACGCAGGTTTACACACTCGGAACTGACTCCGAGTTTGCTTTGAAGTCCGTTTTCGCCCATAAAAAGATTTACGGCGTCAAGCAAAAATTTATCGACCGCAGGGCTTGTTATACAGAAGAAATACACTCCTATGCAAAGCCCTGCCGCAATGACCGCGTGAAGAAGGAAAATAAGACTCTTCCTTAGTCCCCTGCTTATTCCCGTAAGCGTTGACAAAAGTACGGCTATTAAAAATATAATAGTCGGGAGCCACGCAATACCGAATCCGATGAGTCCCTGCACGTCTTTGTTGACAAAATAATAGACCAGAAATCCGCTGACAGTCAAAGACGCAAAGACGAGCACTAAGAACATTGCGCGCACGCCGTGCTTGAAGCCTTTGAAAATACCGAGGCACAAAGAGGCAAAAACCGCAAGCGCAAATACGGAGATAAGCCAGTTTTCGAGTATTAAATTGATGAGCTTTGCAACCGATGCGATCGTCATTGCTTACCTCCTTTTAAAATTTAACGCCTTGTAACTCCGGCAAAAAAGTCGTCGGAAAGATTTGCGTTTATCCTGTAATCAAGAGTTATTTTATTGAGTCCCGTAAATAAATCGAGAAGTTTTCCGCCCTCGTAAACGGGGCTGTCGAATGAAAGATATTTAATAGCGTTCGTGCCGTCAAAGCAGCCCTTGCTGAGTTCCGCAGTAGGCATATCGAATAATTGAAGCGATTTGCAGTTTTTAAAAGCGCCCTGCATTACGGTAATTTTTCCGCAGAACATCGAGGCGGATACCGTCTTCAACGACGGACAATTTTCAAACGCGCCCGTTTCGATACAGAACGAATTAACGACGCTGACAGTCACGCTTTCTACGTCAGATCTGTTGAATGCGCCGGAAGCGATTTTCGAGACGCGCTTTCCGTCTAAAAGGTCGGGAATTTCCACTTCCTTTTCCTCGCCCCTGTATTGCAGGACGGTAACGAAGCCGTCGCTCTCTTTGACAATGAAATCGTCCACAGCGTACGCGCCCGATACCGATTTGAAATAGAAAGCCGAGCCTATTATAAGTCCTGCGACTATGACGGTCAGAATTACGTTGAATACCGACGGAAATATAGCCTTGTTCCTGCGGAAAATGTTGCGGATATTAAAGCCTAATTTGTTTTTCTTTACGCCGGCTTCCGCCTTGGGCGCAGTTTTATTCTTTTTAGGCGCGACCTGAGGCGCGGTCACGGGTACGGTTTCGGCATACTCGGCGAAGCTGTAAGAATTATCCGAAAACTCTCCGCCGCTCCACTTGACCCTGTCGAAGCAAGCTTCTTCGAGCCTGACTTCAAGACTTTCGCATTCGTAATTAATTTTGAGTTTTGCATCGGGAACGAAAAGTCCGTTCGGCTCCGCTGTGAAATCTTTATGAATAACTGTCGACTTTTCCAAAAGCCTGTTTTCGGAATTGAACTGCGAAACTTCGAATTTGATTTCGAAAAGGCGTTGGTTTACGTTGTTGGAAAATCTGAATAAGACATATTTTTCTTTGGCGTGCGAATCTTCGAATATTATATATTCGTGCAGAGAAACGATGTCCTGAGGAGTTTTCGAATACTTGATTTTCCGGATATTGTTATACGAACTCATACTCTACGGCACCTCCGTTTAAAGCTTTTGCATTCTTTTTGCGGAAGCACAGAACAGTTATTCCGTAGCTTAAAAGAGCCAGGAGAAAGCATACCGCAACGGAAATGTAGTTGAGCGTATCGTTAAAGTACAGCGCGGAAATATCCTTTAAAAATATTTCGATAAGCATATGCCTGAGCGCGAATAAAAACGCAAAAAAAGTGAACGATTTTACGAGCGCGTAAAGACGGATACGCTTTTTCGACATAGGACGTATAACGTCAGTGTTAATCTCTGCATCGTCCGCAGTACCTATTACGACGTTGACGTGCGCGCAGCGGCGGCTAAGCGTAATTATTTTGGAGTTTAACGCAGTGTCGAACTCGTCAATCTGCTGAACCTTTACAACTCTGCCGTGCGCGGAATATTCCATTACGAAATATCTGACGTACGAAAACTTTTTAACGAATTTGCAGACGAGGTATCTGTCGAATTCGGTTTTGCATACGGCGTATTTACTGATATATTCCTTAGTTTCGCCCGAAGTGAAATAGACGGAATTTTTACCGTTGGTAAGCTTGCTTTTGCTCATCAACTCGTCCGCGGTATAGATATGGTAATATTTATTTTTCAACAGCTGTGATAAAAGCAACAGCAAAAGCCCTGCGACAAACAATGCCGCCGACGCTATGCACAGCACTCTCCATACGGTTAAAGTCATAATAGGTTCCTTAAAATTTATTTTTGCTTAAAATCAAACGCTTTCCTGAGTTGAAACAATCGGGTCCGCTTTCGGCATAACAGGTTGTGTTTTTTCAACCTGAATTTGCTGTTCTCTTGGATTTAATTCCGCCCGTTCGGTTGCAGGCGACGGCTCCGAAAGCCGTTTTATATTTTTCTTTTTGCCGTCGGGCAGGATGAAAATCTGCGATTTTTTTTCCGCCTTTTCAAGAATACCGCAAGGATCTTCCGCGCACTCGAAAAGCGTTTGCAGATTTTCAGCCGTGACGCTTGTCAAAACCTTGCCGCAACATTCTTTTACGTTTACCTTTTCATTCAGGCGCACCGCCGTTACGGGGTCGAGAACTATATCTTCGAAGAGCCGTTCTTTAAATACACGGGTTGCAAGCGTGAGTACGGGCGCAAACGTGAGATATAAAAGAAGCGAGGCAATTATCCAGATTACGAGGACAAAGGCAAACATATTTGACGGAACAACCTCGGTCAAAAGAAAATATCCGCCAGTGCCGACCGCAGTAAAATACAGAAGTCTTAAAAGACCCGACACTAAATAGACCGCAAACACGGCGCCTTTGCCTTTGCCGAGCATAGTCCTGAAACAGGACGCTATCGCTTCGCCTGCGCTTATTCCTGCGTTGTTTGCGATTATATATGCGGTAGGCGAAAAAATGAGAAACGCAATCAGCATATACACCGCGCAAAGCGGTACGAACGGAGCCGTAAAGAGCAATACGAAAATTTCGTATTTTTCATAGTTTACAAGTTTACTTATTCCGTATCCAATTCCGCCGAATGCAGAAGCTGCGGCGCAAATCACGACAAGACCGGCAAACGCTATGAGCGCTTGAAGACAGACTGTCAGAAGATAAGTCCAGACGGAAGCGCGCTTGCCCGTGTCCTTGAAAGAGGACGAAAAATTGAGCATATTGCACTTTCTTGCAACGTAACCCTGCCTTACGGCAGAGAGATTGAAATGCAGATTGAAAACTATCAGAAGCCTTCCGAAAAATTCGGCGATCGAATACAGGATAAAGCGGAAGAAGCATTTGTTTTTGTAGATAGTCTTTGCGGACGCCGTTAAAGCTTCATCGAAATAATATTTAAATCCGCGGTTCATATGCTCTCCTCCTTTACCTGATTTTCCGTCTGAATATAATTGAATATGACGTTGTAATAACTGCTTCTGTCGTTCTCTCCGCTGAAATCGCGGACAACCGCTACGAATTTGTTTCCGACGACCGAAACCGTAAGTTTATCGCCGTAGACGAAACTGCCCTGTTCTATTCTGTAAGCCGAGGGGTCTATCGCTACGCCCTCTTCCACTTCGGAAGGCGCGAAGTTAACTCTGACAGTCACTGTTCTGGGCACCACTTGTATATAGGTGTCTTCATAGTCTGCGCCCTCGTACACGACTTCTATTTTATAGCCGTTTGTCACGTTGGCGTTAGCGGAGTCCGTAATTTTTATCGAACCCGCTCCGAGCCAGTTTTTGATAAGTCCTGTTTCACTTGCAGGTACTATCACGGTGCCGAGGGAGATATTATGCCCCTCGACCAAGCCGTCACACCCGCTTAGTACGTAGTCGTTAAGTCCGCTCTGATCGGCTATTTTGATTTTTACTATCGTACCGTATTCTACCTGTTTAAACTCGTCGGGCGGTGCGAACTGTGAAATTTTGAGCGTGCGCTGAATAAATTCCAAAGTCGCAATAAACGAAGCTACGGAATATTCGTCCGAAAGCGACGGAAGATATTCTTTGAGTTTGCTGTACGAGCAGATAACGTTGTAGTTTTCGATTCCGTCAGCAACACTGTCGGGATAGACGACGTTGACTTCCGTAATTCTGACTACGCTCATTCCCGTAGACACCGTCGCCTTTCCGCTGAACCTGACCGAAAGTCTGTCTCCGCCGAAAAGAGTTTTATCTTCGGAACCTTCAACGTACTCTATACTGAAATTGTCTTCGGGCATTTCCAGAACGTTTACGCCGTTATAAGGCTTTGAATAAGGAAGCGGAACAATGAGCACGTTTGCGGGGCGGACGGTAAGTTTACCGTACGATCTTTCTCCGTCCTGCACGGGAAAATCTTTTATATCGTAGTTACGCAAAATATCTATATCGCCATTAGCTCCGCCGAACGATAAAACTTTTATTGTGTAACTGCCTGCATTCTGCGCGTCTGAATAGATTTCGCCGTTTTCGTGCTCGTAAGCAAATTCGGGGTCTGCATAATTCAAATCGTCGTTGCAGAAAGCCGCGTCTTTCGACCATTCGCCGTTTTCATATACATATGCGGTGAATTGATAAGCGCTTTTATCGCCGTGAACGGTTTTATTGTAAACGTAATCGCCCTCGTCATCGTAAGTCGCAACGTAAACCGTTCGGGGTAAAACCGTAAATTCAGCTGAATAATTGTATCCGACGATTTCGTATTTCTCTTCGCCTTCGGCGCCTATGTATTCAAGCTCTACCGAAATTAAATACGTTCCTGCCTGCAATACTGCGTTTATAACGTCAGACGTAGTTCCTTTTTCGTAAAGCTTGTAAACGGCTTTATAATCCTGTTTATCGCTGTCCTGTATGAAGCCCTTATCGTTAGGTTCGAATTTATGCAAGGTGTCGTAATCTAAGCAGCCTTGATTTATCGTCTTGCCGTTATAGGCAATATCCGTCTGAACGGTCTTAGGCGTTACGATTATCTGACGCCTTGTAAGTTCGAACGTTCCGCTGTCACAGCCGATTATTTCATAGTTTTTGCGGACGTCGGAGCCGTCTTTATCTACAAGGTCCTCAATTGTAATTTCGTAAATTCCTCTGTCCTTCAACTCGGCTTGTGCGCCGTTTTGGGAAACGGAGAATACTGGTCTTAAATAAGCTCTGTCTCTGTCGCTGACGCCGAAATCGTTGTAATTATCGTTTAAAACATTCGATTTGTAAGCGCCGTCGGGATATAGAGCGTTAAGGTCGATTACTTCGCCGGAATATTCGTTCGAGGACGAAGCGCTTGCGCCGTTTACGTCTACAAACCATACGGAAAGATTTACCTGTCTTTTTACGATTTCGAACTTTGCCCTGTTGAGCGATGCGTCCGTTTCGTCGAGATAGTAATTTTGTGAAACTGCTTTACCGTCTTTGTCGCCGACGTGAATATCAAAACCTTGTACGATTGTTTCGTAAACTCCTACGCAAAGCGACGAAGGATACGACCCGTCCGTGTTCCTGACTGTGGAATTCACGTCAATCAAAACTTCGCCTTCGGCGAGCGGCAACCTGGAATTTTCGTAATCAATGATTCCGTCGTTTTCGATTTGATACCCCGCTTCGGAAGTGTAAGTCAGTGTTACGGTGTTTATTTTAAACGCGACGCCTATCTGCGTTATCACATAGCCGATTCTGTCTGTTGCACAGTTGATTTTGTAGTTGGAGATAAGTCCTCCGTTATTCAAAGTGCAGTTTTCCGCATCGAATACTATGAGATACGAACCTGCGTCAATCGGATAATCAGACAGCTCCTTTTCAGTCAAAGGCACGAAAACGTTGTCTACGAACTCACCGTTCTGTATATAGCGGACCGAAACGGTAAGCTCTTCGCCGTAAGCCGTAGCGCTGTCGCCGTCGAATTCGTAACCGCTTCCAAGCGACTGAGGGAAAACGTATTGCTTGCCGTCGTACTGCTTACCGCCGTTTTCGGGTGCAAGCAGGTTAATCGTAATTTCTTTTTGGCTTATAGTGAAACTGCTTAACTTGACGGAAACGTCGTAGTTTGAAATATCCGCATATCCCCCGACTATCTTCTTTGAAACGGCGTCGACGTTATAGACGCCTGCGTTGACGGGGTTATTTATCAGTGAACCGTTCTGATAGTAAGCTATTTCGATTTCAAGCTCTTCGTTTTCAACCGTCTTTGCGCTTCCCTCTTCGTAGGTAAACATTTTACCGTCCGCAGTGAGCGGATAGCCGCCGAGCGTTTCGCCGTAAGTGATATCGCCGATTTCGTTTAAAACGATTATTACGGGGCGCGCCTTGATTGTTATCGTACCGAAGTAGTCGACTATCAGGTAGTTTTTCGTTCTGTCGATTTTCTCCGCGTCGACTATCCTGTATTCCATTACGTTGTTTTCCGCGCTGTTTTCATATACGCAGGAAATTCTGAACGGAGTTATGACTTCAAGAGTGTGTCCGTCTGCAAAAGCATTGCCTGAGCCGTTTAAATACAGAGCCGTATATCTGTCGTCGCCCTGCGCTTTGCCGTTGTACTCGAACTCTTTCGTAACAGTCGTAATAGAAATATTTCTTTCTGTTACAAACAGCTTGCCGTAAATATATCTTACGATAAGGTAATTGTCCTTGGAAACCTTGACTCCGTTTTCATCGACCACGTCGTATTCGAGGATATTTTCCACTTCGCCGTCGGTGACGTAAGTTACAGACGGAATTTCAATACCATCTTTGACCGAAAGGCTGTGCCCTTCCGCGAGCGTGTAATTGAGCAAGGGATCGCCTGCGGTGACCTCTGCCGTAGTATTTACAAGAGGCGTGCCGTCGAATTCCTTATTTTCGTCCGCGGTAGTGATAATTATTTTGCGCGCGGTAACGTTAAGAGTGCCGTGAACGTACTCTATTTCGCCGTAGTTGGCGGTTATGTCGGTCAGAACTCCGTCCCTGTCTGCAAAAACGAGATACTTCGTGGTATTGTATACAGTGTCTTTGCTGACGTCTGTCAGGGTTTTAACGGTGTTTTTATCGGCTTCGTATTCACCCTCTATAAGCCCCTCTATCCAACTGCCCGACCCGATATCGTAATACTCGATTTTAAAAGGCGAAAGCTGTTTTGCTTCGTCGCCGTTCAGCGCATTTTCGCCGAACAACGGCTGACCGTCGTAAATCTTTTCAAGCGAAGCTGTAGTAATTCTGAGAGAAGCCGAAGTTACGGTAAGCGTAGCGCCATCGGTATAACTTATGATATAGCTGTCCGCGACTTCGCCGTCGCCGTCGTATATGAGCGTTCCGTCGGCGGAAGTAATTCTGTAAGTCGTGGCGTTTACTATTTCGCCGACGTCGGTGAGCCGAGAAATTATATCGGCAGTCAGTGAGTCGCCCGCGACAAGTCCGATTACTTCCGGTTTATGCCCGTCGCCGTAGCCGTAAAGCGGAGTTCCGTCGTACACTTTCGAAAGCGAGGGATTTGTTATCGCTATCGTATGAGGAGTTACGCTTATTTTACCGTAAACGTACTCTATTTTGTAATTTTCGGTTACGGGGACGCCGACGCCGTCTTTGAGTATGCATATAAGTCTGTTTTCGACCTCACCGTCGTGAACGTACGTCACGGACGGGATTTTGCAATTCGTATCAAGCGATGCGGTATGCGTTGGAATCAATCCCCTGTTACGGTCTTTATCGAACGATTCAACGATGTAACCGTCCTCTTTACTGAACGCGGTTCCGTCATATTCGTGATAATCCGTTGCGGTCTTAATCGTTAAGTGGCGCTTTGTAACAGTAAGAGTGCCGTACTCGTAGGTATTGTCGTCGAAAAGATAATTTTTCGTAACGTCTATGCCCGAACCGTCAACTATTTTATATGTGCAGACGTTGGGCTTTGAATCGACGTCCAAAACAGTTTCGTAAGTGAGCGTTTCGAGTTTATGGTCGAGAACGAGTCCTTTTGCCGTATCGTCCTCCGCTCCGCCCCTGATATGTACGCAGTCGGCGTAGTCGTTAAAATGTTCTTCCGCGTCGTAGACCCAACTGTCGGTTGCGGTGGTTATCCTTATAATTCTCGGAGTTACGGTAAGAGTGCCGTAGACGTATTTAATAATGTAATTTGGTAAATTGCCGCCGTTTACTACTTCGTTACCGTTTATATCGACGACTTTATAAATTACCTCGTTAACTACTTCGCTGCCGACGTCTGTTATTTCACCGATGACGTCGACGACTGCCAGCGTATGACCTGCAACCAGCTTCAAATCCCCGACGTCTTTCCAAGCGGTAGAAGTAAATTTTTCACCGTCGTATTCGTGACTTGCAGACAGTGTTTCAATCGTTATTTCGCGTTGATTTACAGTAAGCGTTCCGTCGGTATAGCTTATAACGTAATTGCCGGTTGTTTCTACTTCTTTTCCTTCGCGGACAGCCCATACCGTGTATCTCGTAGTATTCGGCAATACTCCGTAATCGGTCAGAGAAGAAACGTCGTACGGTTTGACCGTTTCCGAATTCAGTTTTCCGTCAAACGACGGCAAACCGTCCGCAACGGTATCTCCGAGCAGCGGAGAGCCGTCGTAAATTTTCATCGGCGATGAATTTGTTATAGCAAGATTAATTTTATTTATATAAAGTCTGCCGTAAATATACTCTATATCGTAGCAGTAATTCGTTATAATATTCTTAATAGTGTAAAACGAATATGCGATCGTATTTTCAATACCGCCTTCGACGAAATCGATAATAACCGCTTCAGCAGCTCCGAGATGGATTTCAGAATCTACGAGATTGTCGAAAACGGGCTTACCCGTTTCGGTATCCTGCTCCTCTAAACCGCTGTGAAATTTTCCGTCATAGTCCCAATACAGGGTCGGCGTGGTTACGGTAAGCGGACGCTCGAGTATCGTAAGAATACCGGCGTTTATTGAAATATGATAATTATAACTTATATCCTTACCGTTTGAGTCCGTAATTTTATAGGAACGCATATTGCGCACGGAATTTATTAATTTTCCGTCGATTTTCGTAATATAAGTTATCGAGGCATACGAAACGCTTTCGGTAAGTTCAACATTTATTTCGTCTCTTAGCGTGCCGTCCTCGTTTACATAAAGATATCTTAAATTATTGAGAGGCTCATCGCCGGATACGACGGAATGGTTTTTATCAGTCAGCAAACCGTAGTTATCATTGTTAAACTCAGGCAAAGAAAACTCTTCGCAATACAGCGGAGTTCCGTCGTAAATTTTTTTATAACTGCCGGTTCTGATCATAATCAGACGGGGAGCTACCGCTAAAGTACCGTAAATATATTCTATCGAATAATTTTCCGTGACGAAATCAACTCCGTCAAAGACCTCGTACTCGACAACGTTAGGTACTCTCTCAATCTTGCCGTCGGCGTCGCGCTTTACTTCGATGACGGTTGTCTTGATTTCGTTGCCGTTTTCGTCAAGTCTGACTTTTAAGGTATGATTCTTGACTAAGCCTTTATCGAGCTGAACGCCGTTTAAATCAAGACCGCCGACGTCGGACCAGCCGTCCGTACAGCTGAACGGATCGCCGTTATACCAGTGCGTTTCAGTTGCCGTCGTTATTATAATATTGCGCTGTAAAATAGTGAGCGTGCCGTATTCTACCGTTAAATCGTAGTTGCCGGACATATCCCTTTCGCTGTCGGAGGTAACTACCGTATACAAACAGATATTGTTATTTTCCGATGTATCGGCGCAGTTTATTACTGCGGCGTACCGTGTGACTTTAAGCTTGTGCTCTGAAACAAGTCCATCTTCCCCGATCGGAACGCCGTCCCGTATATGACTGTCGATGTAGCTGTAATCGAAGTGTTCGTCGCCGTCGTACGTCCATTCACGGGAAGCAGTCAAGACGTAAACGGAGCGTTTTGTTATGCTTAACTTGCCGTAATTCGTATCGTAAGTAATTGCATAATTTTCTGACAAGTTGTCTTCACCGCGCAATACGGCATAAGTTACCTTGTTGTCGACTTCACCTTCTGTAACGTACGTTACGGAAGTACTGCTCAAAACGGATAGGCTGTGATCTTGAGCAAGCGAGCCCGCGGAAATTACTTCCTCTGCGTTTACGCTTGCCAAAGAATAAGGCTGACCGTCAAATTCCTTAGCGCCCGACAGAGTTTTAATGGTTATCGGGCGTTCGGTTACGAAAATATAGCCTAAATGATATGCGATATCGTAGTTGTCGCTGACATCAACGGTTACACTTTCGCCGTCTTCGCCGACGCGCACGGTGTTAATAAAATAGTATTGCTCGTTTAATATTTTCCCTTCGGTAACGTAGGTCACGGAAGCAATTTTTCTGTCCGTGTCGAGAACGAGCCATTGTCCGTCGACAATTCCGCTCGGTTTTTCTGTATCGAAAGGCTCGGCAGTGCTGTTGATATTTTGGTACGGGGTGTCGTCGTAAACCTTGCTTCCGCCTTCAACCGTTATGTAAATCGGGCGTCTTTTTACTATAAGCCTGCCGTAAATGATATGTAACTCTAACTCGTAATTTAAAGAAACGTCTTCTCCGTTGCCGTTTTCGGCATAAACCTTATAGGCGCATTTATTTTCGTAGCCGTCAAGATTGATATCTAATCCTGTTTCAAAAATATGATCTGCTTTAAAAGTGTGGTCAAGGACAAAATCAATTTCCCCGTCCTCTATCCATTCGCCGTCAATAAGCGAAATATGAGCGGAGGTTGCCGAAGGGTTTGAAAAAGCTGTTTCAGCATAAAAAAATTCGTCGCTTGCAGTTACCAAACGCACGTTGCGCTTTGTTATGAAAATTTTGCCGAAATTATATAAAATTGCATAATTTTCCGTGACGTCCTCTTCGCCGCTGAATATTCTGAAATAGACGGCGTTTATAACTTTGTCTTCTGAAACGTTGGTAACATCATTGGGATCAATGCTTTCGTCGAGCACAAGCGAATGCCCCTCTAAAAGTCCCGTTCCGCTTGCGGAAGCCGACTCGCTATCGGCGGAAGGAGGAATCGGATATTCGTAACCCTCTGCAAGAGTGAAAGCCGTGCCGTCGTATTCTTTACTGCCCGAAGGGGTTGCAATTCCGACGTAGCGTTTTAATACGGTAATATTGCCGTATTCGTAAGCTATTATATTGTAATTTTGAGAAGTTTCATAGCCGAAGACTTCGCCGTTTTCCCCCATATCCAAAAGCGAATTATCGGGTATTGAAAATTCGTCTTCAACGGGTCTGAATACTTTATACTTTGTCGTATTTAAAACCGTTCCGGCGGGTGTGCGCTCGGCAACTTCGTAAGCTTTAAGATACTCGTATTCAGCAAGATTATCCGCAACAGCACCTCTGCTGTCGCCCTTTAAGGGCGTGCCGTCGTAGGTCTTTTCAACCGTGGGAGTATGTATGGTAATATCGCGCTTGGTTATTTCAAGGATACCGAAAACGTAGGTAATATCGTAGTTTTCGTTTCTTCGGTCATCAATCAAGCCCCAGTCAGAGGTCTGCACCGACGAATCGAAAATTATGAATTTGGTTGAATTTTCTTTTTTGTCTACGTAATCGAAGCTGACTACTTCGTACGAATAATAGGAAGAAACCCTGTCGTTATCCGCGAGATTGTCGGCAATGATTTCACCTTCGTTCCCCGACAGAGTAAGCCCGTCATATACCTTTGAAACGGACGGCGTGGTTATAGTAACGGGGCGTCTGGTTATGGAAAGCGTACCGCAATTTAAAGTGATTTTATAGTTGGAAGTAACGTCTGAAACGCCGTCCGAACGGACTATGGTACACGAAACCGAATTTTCTACTCCGCCCTCCGTTACAAACGTTACAGAGGAAGCTCCCGTTATGACGTATTCTTCGCCGTCGGCAAGAGGAGTTCCGCCGTAGGGTGAGACTATTTGTATTGCGCTGTCGGAATGGGCGTAGCTGTCGTATTGCCAACTTCTTGTCGGCGTGGTTACGGTAATTTCGCGCTGTCCGACCGTGAGGGTGCCGTAGACGTAAGTTACGTTGTAGTTCTGTGTAACGGCAACGCCGTTTTCGTCATAGACGGCGATTTTGACAGCGTTGGGAACAGAGTCGGCATTTATAAGAGAGGACGCAAAAACAAGCGATTGAGTGTGACCGTCTGCAAGAGTGTTGCCGATTATCGAATAGCCGTTGAAATCGCTTTCGGTGAGCGGTTTTGCATCGTAAACTTTAACTCTGTCGGGCGTATTAACCGTGATTTCACGCTTTAAAACGCTGAGAGTGCCGAAATTATAAACAAAATCGTAATTTTCGGTTACGGCTGTGCCGTTTTCGTCATAGACAGCGAAATCGAAACGGTTTACATACTCGCCCGCTTCGACGACGGAAGTTTCGGTAACCGCCGAAACGGTATGCCCCGAAACAAGTCCTTCGTGAGAAAAGCCCGAATTTGAAAGCGGAGCGCCGTCATACTCTTTGCTGTCCGAATTCGTCGTAACGTTAATTTTACGGGGGCGGACGGTAAACGTCGCGGCGGGACTGTTTTCTATGAGATAGTGTTTAGAAACGTCCTTATCTCCGTTGAAGAAAGAAACTTCGGGTTTGATGCTTACGGTATATGTGCCTGCGTCTATTAAAGTCTGAACTACTGTGCCGTTTGCGTCGGTTATCACAGTTTCAAATTCTATTTTGTCGCCGCGCAGAGCCGACTGCGTGGACGGCGAAAGTTCGGGAACATAATTAATCTGTTTGCCGTCATACTCGAAAGAGCCGTTTTCAAGCGATAAAGTTATGGGTTTCTGTTCGAGGGCGACTTCTTTTTTCGGTGTGGAAACGTCGTAACAGAACGTTACGTCTTCGCCGTTTTTATTTAAAATAAGGAAAGATTCGGAATTTGCGCAGACCCCCGTTATATCGAGCGAAGGGTCGTCGTAGAGGAACGTCACGCCCTCCACCGCCAGCGTGTCGCCGTTGACGAGAGGGAAACTGTAACTTCCTTTTCCGATAGCCGTACCGTAAGTCAGCGCGTCGGCGGTGATTAAAAATTCCAAGGGTTTGCTTTCGATTTCGAACTGTTTGGGCGTGCCGTATTTTTTACCGCCGAAACCGCTCTTTGTGACGACGCGGACTTCGTATCTGCCTGCAAGAAAGGGTGTTTCGTACGTCCATTCCCCGCTCTTTTCAGAGGTGTCCGACGCAAGCGAAGCGCGGACGGAAGTCTTTTGTGCGGTTTCCGATTGCCGTGACTTGCCAAGGTATCTGAACTGATACTCGGCTCCGCTGAGCAGAGCTTCGGGTTCTTCGACCGTAAACGCTTCGCCGTAAACGGGGTTTTCGGGCAGGACGATATCTTTCGTCACAATACCCGTAATGCCTAAAAGAGTGAAAGTTACCGCAACGATAAGGACTGCGATGGCGATAAAGAGCAAGCGGAAACGGACGATAAAATTCTTTATCGCCGCGACGCGCTTTATTCTGTTCTGATATGAATCGTATGAAATCATATTCGCCTTATGCCGTCCTTTTTAATTAATACGGAATGTATATTTCTTGCTGTGTTATTTTGTAATTGTTTGTCACTTCCTTTCCCTTGTCCGTGATAGTGAACACAAATTTGCCGCTTTCTTTGAGTGAAATAACTGCATAACCGTTGGGGAGTGCACTGACAACGACGTCTTCGCCGTAAGTTATTTCGTTGCCGTCGACAAGTCCGTCAATCTTTAAAACGCTTGAAGGGTCGTAAGTTCCCTCTTTCATATTCGTCGTATCGATACTGAAAGTCAGACTCTTAGGCTGAACGGTCACATCAAAGCTCTGCTGAACGTATTCGATATTTTCCTCTCTGACAATTTCACCGTTGCCGGCGAGGACGATATCCGCACGGTTGAGAGTGACGCTTTGCGCCGCCGCGGTGCCGTTCGTATTATACTCTACGTCAATGACGGGTGTTACTTCGCAACTTCTGACCTTCAAAGCCGGTAAAACAGTGTTCGTTCCGAAAATTTTTACGGTGAATTCGTCCGCGTTAAAGGTGAAAGGTTTGCCGTCGTAGATTTTTACAAGTTCCTGATTGGTTACAAGCTGAACGGTAACCTTTTCTATAACGTAATCGCCTTTGACCGTGATACGGTCTGTGTCCGTTTCATAGACGATAGTAGCGGAATAAACCGAAGCATCGACCGCGCCTAAAATGTCGGACGATACGCATTTGTAACGGCTTACGTCTATTCCCGCGCCCTGCGCGTCGATAAGCGTGGTTTTCATATCCGCCTGACTTAAAGGCTGACCGTCATAATACTTACGCGCGTTTCCGCTGTTGATAGGCAGATTGCGCCGTCTTTTGACGATTTCAAACTTGTTGTTGCCGAAGCTTAAACTGTAATTGTTCTGAACCTCTTCAAGCCCCTCTTTCCAGCCGAAGCTTACGCTCTTTTCTCCTATGCCGATCGTGTCGCCGTTAAAGCTTATATCGAAGTTATCGGGGTTGACCGCGTCGCACCTGACTTTGTCGGACAGCGCGGTTTCGCTCAAAGCTATACCGCTGTACTCGATTTCGCAGTATTCAAGCGAAACCAACACCGATTTTTTTGTGATTTTTATTGTTCCGAAAGTGCCCGTAAAGTCATAAAAACCGCTTACGATTTGGTTTGACGAGTTATAAACGGCGAATTCGGGTTCGTTGGGAACTCCCTCTTCGGGGGTGCAGTTGACCACGGAAACGGGGTTGGTTATGACAAGCCTGTCGCCCGAAGCCAAAAGTCCGTAAGTCAGATCGCCTCCGACGGATATTCCGTCGTATTCCTTGCTGTAATCGAGAGTGGAAACAGCGAGCGGTTTTTTTGAGATACTGACTTGCGCCGCAAACGAGGAGAAGTTTTTAATATCGTAATAGCTCCTGACGTCCCTGCCCGTCTCGTCGGTGAGAGTAAATTCTTCTATCCCGACTGTGCTCTGCGTGTCGTTTTCGGGCGAAAACGCTGTTACCGTGAATGATTTTAATATATGCCCCTTTGCTAATCCGCTGTCAAATCCTATGCCCGAAGCGAACGTAAAGTTTCCGTCGTATTCCTTTGAAAGCTCTCCGTTCTGCTCAAGCTGTACAGTCCTGCGGTTTATCCTGCATACGGCAGGTTTTATTTTTACTTCGAAGCAGTCCGTAAAGTCCGTGTCTGTTTCGTCGGTTATCCTGTATGAATTAAGTGTGTAAACAGAATTGCACAGTTCCGCGCTTTGCAGTATGCCGTCAAGCTCGCATTCCGTAAGTTTGAAGCCCTGTGGAAGCTGCGCCGAACAGAATTCGGCAATATCTCCGCTGTCGGCTTCGTCAGCGTTCGCGCCTTCGAGATAGAAAGGCAAGCCGTCGTATTCTTTAATGCTGTCTTTCAAAACGACGGAGGCTTTTGCTCTGACGACTTCAAGTTCGCCCGAAACGTAAGTTACGTTGTAATTGACGTTACCTCCGCCACTCACCGTATGGCTGACGATTTCGTTTCTGACTTTGCCCACAAGACTCACCGAGCCCGAATATTCCACGGTGACGGTATCGTCGTCCGCAAGTCCCGAAGCCGATTCGGGTTCGTTATCGGCTTTTAAAGTAAGTTCGGCGCCGTCGAATTCCTTGACGCCGCTCTTTGCGGTGAGAGTGAGATTTGCCCTCTTTACGGTGAGTGTGCCGACGTAAGATTCGATATCGTAAAATGCGGTAACGTCGTTACCATCGACGTCGCGGATGACCGCGTCGACTGTTACTTTTAAAGGGTTGTCTTCGTTTGCGTTGGTTACGGAAGCGTTTCCGCCGTTGGCGCTCTTGAAAACGGGTTCGGCGTAGTGTCCGGATGCAAGCGAGCCTTTGCTGACAGTAAACTGCGTACAGGTCAAAGGTTTGCCGTCGTAGGTTTTTTCGGCACTGAGAGGTGAAAACGTTACGGGACGCTTTACGAGTCTTACGCTTCCCGAAAGGTTTGAAAGATAGTTTTTGGATACGTTTCTGCCGTTACTGTCGAAAATCATTACGTCGACGTCCTTTGCAGTCAAAGGTTTTGCGCCGTTTTTCCAGCTGTCGGTGTTCTCTATCCACTCGTCCTTGATTTTAAGCGAGACTCTGTGTCCCGACGGAAGTATTCCGCCTACAACTTCGTAATCGCTGTCCGTGATGCCGAAAGTGGCTCCGCCGTAAATTACGTCTCTATCGGTCAGCTTAATTGAAATTGTGTATCTGGTAACTCTCAGCGCGCCCTCTACGACCTTTATCGCATATTCGCCGGTAACGTCGTAGCCGTCTGCATCGACGATTTTTACGTCAAGACTGCTAACCCCTTCGCCGACTTCCGTCTGTTCGCCTTTAAAAGAAATTATCGGAGTATGCCCGTCGACTATCCTGCCGTCGGAAAGATAGTACGACGTTGCAGTCAAAGGCTCGCCGTTATATTCGCGCTCGGCATCCTCCACCGTAAATTCAAGCCCGATAGGCTCGGACTTCAACGAGCCGGTTACCGAAAGCACTATAAAGGTGCCCAGCGCCGTACCTATAATAAGCGCAAGCAACCCGAATATTAAGAGTGATTTTCTGAATTTAGTCATAAAAACTATCCTTTTACCGACATAAAACTGCCGTTAAACGTTCTGTTCGATTAATTTCAACTGTTCTTTGCAAAGCGGAAGTTTGTTTTCTCCGAAGAGTTCGTCAAGATACGCTCTTGTTCCGTCCGCCATCTGTTTTACATACACGGGGTTTTTCGATTCTAATTTCCTGAATACTTTCCTTGACAGGATATCGTCTATTGCTTCAAGCTCTGTTCCTCCGCTCGCCACTATTACCGGCACGTAGCTTCGGATCTGTTTCATTATTCTGTTGCCGAACGTGATATGGAACGTCTTTATCATATATTCGTCCAGCTTCTTTATCCGTCTTAAATTCCTGTCCGTTATATCAAACTCTCTCTGCGCTCTTTTAAACAGTTCTTCCAACCGCTTTGCCGATATCTTTTTCTTTCCGTATTCCTTTACTTCAAACGGTATTGCTTTCTTATCCAGATTCAATACCATTGCTCTGTCGTATACCTTATCCGATATCGCAAACGTACTGTCGTCGTTGTTTGCCGTTCCCACAAACCACATATTCGTCGGAAGTCTCAGTTTCCCGTCGCTCTGCAACAGCTTCGGGTCGTCTTCCCTCTTATCCGCAACTACGTCTAAATTCCTGCCGTCTACGTTCGGTATCTCCAACAGCGATAGAAACTCAGCAAAGTAGTATTCTACCCTTGCTATATTCATTTCGTCTAATACCGTTATATATATCTCGTCGTTATAGTCCGCTTCGTACATCTTATACAATAGCGTTGTCTCGTTAAACCGTTTGGTAAACTCGTTATAATATCCTACTAAATCCGTTCGCTCTTTCCACATCGGCTGTATAGGCACTACTACCGTCTTATTGTCTAAAAATTCTCCGAACGCGTACGCTAACGACGTCTTGCCCGTTCCCGACATTCCCTGCAGGATTATAAGCTTTGTTACTGCAAGTCCGCCGATAAATCTTCTGATATCCTCTATATCGTAATACAGCTTTAACCCGCCTGCCGAATAGTTCCTGAACTCTTCGCAAATCTCCCTCAGACTAAGTTCGTTATCATACTCCGGCGCTCTGTACCTTTCGTACTCCTTATCTATTTCCGTCAGCATATAAAACCGCGATCCGCTCTCTTCTTCTGCCGGACTTGACGGCGACTTTACTACTGCGGAGCTTCCGCCTGAAATCACTGTTTTTCTGACTGCGTCGGGGCGGTTTCTGAACTGGGATTCGCCTGCATAATTGACGTCTTCCCTGCTTTTCAGCTTCTTCTTTTCGTCCCTGAAATCGACATCGAGATACTCGAACGTGACCATATCGTTTTTATGGTTGCCGGTGCTGTGAATGATTATTATCAGAATAAGTATTACGGGAAGAATAGCGAAGAGGGCTAAAATGAGGAATTTGTAGCCGTTTTTGAGCTGTGGCAGAAATCCGCTTCCTCCGTACGCGTCGAACTGTCTGATAATTGCGCAAATCAAAAGCGCGAAAAGCCCGACCACAAGAATAATTGTGATCACCGTCTTCAATATTAAGATAAGCTTATCGTGCTTTTTCAATTATATCACTCTGCCTTTTTGTTGTTTCCGACGTCTTTAACAGACGGTTTTTCGCGCTTTTTCCAAAGCACCTGTTTGCGTATTTCTTTTTTGGTAATTTTCCACTGTTCCCTGAAAAATTTTTCGAATGCGACGTAGGCTTCCTGCAATTCGACAAACCGCTCGCGCGAAGTATATTCGGAGCTTGGGGAAAGTTTGCCCTGCAAAGCGCGCATACCGTCGAGTTCGCCTCTGACAAGCGCAAGTTCTCTGACTGCCTTGTCTGCGGTCTTTTTTGCTTCTTTCGCCTTTGCCTCGTAGTCGGTGCGGTACTTGTCTTCGAATTCTCTGCTTTTGGCTTCGATTTCGTTTTGAAGGTTGTCGCCGCGCTCTTTTACCTCACGCGCGGCAGTTTCTATCTTTGCTTTTTCGGCGTTCATTTCGCTGTACCTGATTTCGTACTCGGAAATGGTTTGCTGCAATTTTGACGCGAACTCCAACTGTTTCGCCTCTATCCTGCTCTCGCAGTCGGCTTGAAGCGCGGTCATCTCCTGCTCGTGAGTGTTTTTCAGCGAGGTGGTGTCTTCGATATATTTCTGGTTTAAATCCGCTATCTCTCGCTCTTTTTCGTCGAGCTGTCCGCTAAGTTCGCTGAATCTGCGGTTCAGCTCTCTTTTTTCAAGCGTAATTTCGTCTATTTTCGCATTCAGAGAGTCGATTTCCTGACGGATGACAGCAAGTTCTTCGCTGTCGCGCTGTAACGTTCTGTTCCGCTCGTCGAGTAAAAGCGCGTATTCTTCGAGCGTTTGGTTGGATTCCAGAGCGCGTTTTTTAATGCGTTTTATTCTGTCTTCGAGCTTTTTGTTCTCTTCGTCTTTTCTGCGTTTTTCTTCACTGCGATAGGCGGTTTCGAGCATATCTTCTATGCCGTTGCCGACTTTGTATGCCGTAAAAGACGTGAGCTGAAAAGATTCGGCAAGCTCGTCTGCAAGCTTTTCGGAATACGGCGCGAAATCGGTGTTGACCTCTTTGTAGGTAAAGCCGAGCCCCTTATAAGACGCGACGTAGTCGTAAAGCGCGAGAGCGTGCTTGAAATTGTTGTTCATTTTCAGAACGTTGGTTTTGACGATGGGCGGTTTTATCATAGGCGTTTTGGCAACCTGAACCATAAGATCGGTTTCAAGCAGCATATTGATTATGCTCTGGCAGTTTTCTATCCGCTTAACTATCTCCGCCGAAGTTTCGTCCGCGATCGGATAAGGGTTATCCGTGCGTTTTTCGTAAATTTTTGTTTCTATCGTAAAAGTGCGCTTTTTCGTTTCTATTTTTTTGGAAACGGACAAGTCGCTTATGTAAGTTCTTCTCAGCGTCTCTATTTTTTCGAGACGGAACATAATGAAATCGCGCAAATAGCATAAAAGCATATAGAGAAAGCGGTTTTCATACACGGCGTAATCGCTGAGCTTTTCAACCATATACAGCTTGTCGGGAATGACGTCGTCACTTCCGTCTTCGGGAACGTGAGTTATCATTTCGCTGTGTTTGGCAAGATGCTCGACGGAATCTTTCGAAATGCGTTTTACCTTTTCTATAGGCACGACTTCGCCGTTGACGCGGATGAACTGTCTTTCTTCGCGCACGGCCTTTTCGACAAATTCAAGTCCCGCTTCGATTTTTCTGACCCATTCGTCTTCTATTATGCACAGATATTTAGTTGTGTTCAGTTTATCGGCGTCAGTATCCGCTTTTGAAATAGCCGTCCTGTCTTTCTGGCAGGAAGTGTTGTCGGCTGTTTGCTTGCGGTATTCCTTAAACGCGCGGTAATATACGTCTAAACGGCTCATATATCTCTGTTTATCAAACGTTCTGTTCGATTAATTTCAACTGTTCTTTGCAAAGCGGAAGTTTGTTTTCTCCGAAGAGTTCGTCAAGATACGCTCTTGTTCCGTCCGCCATCTGTTTTACATACACGGGGTTTTTCGATTCTAATTTCCTGAATACTTTCCTTGACAGGATATCGTCTATTGCTTCAAGCTCTGTTCCTCCGCTCGCCACTATTACCGGCACGTAGCTTCGGATCTGTTTCATTATTCTGTTGCCGAACGTGATATGGAACGTCTTTATCATATATTCGTCCAGCTTCTTTATCCGTCTTAAATTCCTGTCCGTTATATCAAACTCTCTCTGCGCTCTTTTAAACAGTTCTTCCAACCGCTTTGCCGATATCTTTTTCTTTCCGTATTCCTTTACTTCAAACGGTATTGCTTTCTTATCCAGATTCAATACCATTGCTCTGTCGTATACCTTATCCGATATCGCAAACGTACTGTCGTCGTTGTTTGCCGTTCCCACAAACCACATATTCGTCGGAAGTCTCAGTTTCCCGTCGCTCTGCAACAGCTTCGGGTCGTCTTCCCTCTTATCCGCAACTACGTCTAAATTCCTGCCGTCTACGTTCGGTATCTCCAACAGCGATAGAAACTCAGCAAAGTAGTATTCTACCCTTGCTATATTCATTTCGTCTAATACCGTTATATATATCTCGTCGTTATAGTCCGCTTCGTACATCTTATACAATAGCGTTGTCTCGTTAAACCGTTTGGTAAACTCGTTATAATATCCTACTAAATCCGTTCGCTCTTTCCACATCGGCTGTATAGGCACTACTACCGTCTTATTGTCTAAAAATTCTCCGAACGCGTACGCTAACGACGTCTTGCCCGTTCCCGACATTCCCTGCAGGATTATAAGCTTTGTTACTGCAAGTCCGCCGATAAATCTTCTGATATCCTCTATATCGTAATACAGCTTTAACCCGCCTGCCGAATAGTTCCTGAACTCTTCGCAAATCTCCCTCAGACTAAGTTCGTTATCATACTCCGGCGCTCTGTACCTTTCGTACTCCTTATCTATTTCCGTCAGCATATAAAACCGCGATCCGCTCTCTTCTTCTGCCGGACTTGAATTTGCCGATACGGCGCCTTTGGTTCCGTTTCCGCCCTGCACGACTACCGAGGGAAGCGCAAGGTCTTTCAAAGGTTCAAGCTCCTCCTCTATCGTCTTGCGCGCGGTTTCGAGAATTTCCTGACGCTCGCCCTTTTCCTTGCCTTCAAGAGAGTTTTTCATTATAGATACTCTGTTGTATTCGCCGACGATAACTCTTATGATTATTGCGATTATGAGCACGAGAATTATCCCTGCGTAAATAAACAGGGCCGTACGGCTTGTAAGCCGGTTCCAAATTTTGTCGCCTATCAAATTCCAGTCGACAGAAGCAAGAATCGAGTTCACGCTTTAACTCCTTAAATTAAACGTTTGAAACAAGCGCGCGTTGAATTGCGCTTAAATTTTCGTCGCCGAAAAGTTTTTCGATAATTCCGTATATTACTGCTCCGCCTTTCTCTTTTCTGTAAGCTTTGCTGACCTTCAAAAGAAGAATTATCTTTGCCGTAAACATATTTACAAGCGCTTCGTTTTCGTCGCTTCCGCACTCCAAAAGCACGGAAGTGTATTTTTCAAGCTGCAAAAGCGACTTGTTATCGATAGTGAATCTTTCGGTTGCGCTGACCGCGTCCGTGAACGCGTCAAGTTTTTTCCACACGCTTTCGCTGACGAAAAACTGTTCCTTCGCTTCGCCGACAATCTCTTCCAAATCCATACGTGAAATTACTTTGATTTCGTCGGACGCGCCCTCTTTGACCGCACACTTGCCTGCGATTATCTCGACAAGTATTCCTGCATGGGCGAGCTGAGGGGTGAGCTCTTCGGTAAAGCTATCCGAAGACGGAAAGAGCATAAAGCAGAGATTTTGAGGAAGTTTTAAACTTACGTCGTCGTTGAAACGCAGGGTATGGTCCTCTGACGGAAAATTGGCATAATCCGTAAACGCCGAGAAATAGTCGCCTATATTCTGCATATTTACGTTTTCTATCATTATACAGCAGTTTCGCTCGGGCGTTTTAGACGCGGAGTTGAGCGCGTTGGAAATATCGGAAAGCACGAAATCGCCGTCCGTATCGCCCTTTTTCCAAAGCAGGTCTTCGGGCGTGTTCCATTCGTCCGAAGCTTTTACTCTGCCTGCAACGGAAAAATATTCGCTTACTATATCCGAAAATGCGGGAAGAACATCTTTGTTCTTGCAGGATATAAATAACAGCTTTCCCGAAACGGTTGCCGAAATCAATGAACGGACGGAAGAAAGTTCGACGTTTACACCTCTGTTCGAGGCATAAGCGCGGAATGAATTGCAAAGTTCGTTAAAAGAAACTTTCTGCGAAAATTCGACTTCCTCCTCATCCTCGGCAAAAGTCGCGTCGTAACGGCGGACGGGCTCTTCGCCCTCTTCCCCGTCTTCGTCGTCCGGAGGATTGAATTCTACTATGGGTTTTTCTACGGGTTTGTTGTAGACGACTTTTGCGATCTCGTCGAATTCTTTGACCCGTGCAACCATATCGGTAAGCACTTCGTTGGGGTGCATATAGTTCTGTAACTTACGTTTTTTACAAAGTATTACGACGTAGACGAGTGCAAGAATATTACCGATTGCAAGCAAGACGCCTAAAACAATATATAATACGGCGGTTTTTTCTGCGATGAGATTGGAAAATATCAGGCCTGCGCACATTGCATCGTAATAAACCGTGAGTGCGAGCACGATAAACAGCCTTAACCCGAAGGAAAGTTTTTTCTTTTCCCTCTTTATTGCCCTGTCGAGTTCGGTATCGGTAAAAGTGACGGCTGCACCCGTATTTTTGACGGGAGTATTTACGATTTTTTCCGCAAACGTGCGCTCCTTTACGTCAAATTCGGCTCTGAGCATAATTGCGTTTACGTTTTCGCATAAGCTTATTTCGTATTTACCGCCCTGTACGAACTGTCTGTCGTTTTCCCTGTCGTAAACTTTGAAAGTGTCGTCGTCGAAAGGAATTTCAAGTTTTACGGCTTCGCCCTTTCTGACGAACACCTTTTTAAAGCCCCTGAGAATACGGTTGGCAAACGCCGTGTGAGCGCCAGGTCTGTGTACGAACATCAGAAGAGTTGCATAGCCGTCGTATCTGCCCTTGTTGGTTACGGTACAGCTTGCGCCTTTTTCAGTTATTTTAAGACTTTTATATTCGAATTCGGTGAACGAAAGTCCGTAGCCGAACGGGTAAAGCACGTTTGAAGCCGAAGCCGTGCAATAGGAAGGTATTCCCTCTTCTTCCGTCACGGCTGAACCGTCTTTATAGAAAGTATCGATAAGTTTTCCGGAGGGTGAAATTTCGCCCGTAAGAATATCGAAAACCGCCTGAGCACAGCCCTGACCCGCGTTGTAGTGGAAAAGCACCGCTTCGCAACGGTCGGCAAAAGACAGATCGATGGCTTTTTCCGCGCTTACGACGGCAATGACTTTTACGCCCTTTCTGAAAAGCGCGTCCAAAAGCTCCCTCTGTCCCGCGGGAATAGCAGTTTCTCCCTTACCCGCGCAAAGGTATACGAGCGCGGCCTTGGCTTCGTCGCATAAGTTGAGCGCGGTTTCTATTAAGTCAAGTCTCCTGCTCTCGCCTGCGCAATAGCCGTGAGCGTAACCGACGGCGTTGATATTTTTGTACGCGTTGATTTCGTCGAAAGGACGATGCAGTGCGGTCGGCTTATTTTCGTTGGTTATTCTGTAATCGTTGTTGGCGGCGTACTCGCCTATTACGGCGACGGGAATTTCCTTTTTCAGCGGTAAAATTTTATTCTGATTTTTGATGAGCACTATCGACTGCTGTGCCGAATGATAGGCAAGCTTATCGTGATACGGCTCGTTGAAAAGCGGTTCGCGCGCGGATTTGCCGATACGGATGCGCGGCTCTTCCACAGACTGCGCACCGTTATTTTTCAGAGCAAGAAGCAGACTTATCATACTGTCGCACGAGGCGTTGACCGCCTCCGCGTCGAGAATTTCGCCGTTTCTTATCCTTCTGTCGAATTCGGCAAGTTCTATTTCGCCCTCGTCAAGCTCTTCCTTCGCTTTTATGTATTTATCGGTAAGGGCAACGAGATAATCTTCAAGCCCTTCCGCCGTTTCGCCCTTTACGAAAACGAGAGTTGCGCCGAGAGATACATACTTTGCAACGTCTTCCTTATTCGAGGCGACGCCGAAAAAGCAGCCCTTGAACGGGTTCTTTTTCTTAAACTCCTCCATCTTTTCAACCGAATTGAAACGAATTGAATTGACGTTCTTTACAACCGAAGTTTTTATATATTCCGCGGTTTCGTTTGCAATCACAATATTATCCGTTGCAGGGTTGTCGTCAAAGTTCAGGAAAGCTCCGCTCGCCTTTACGCCCTCCGACTTGTTCTTCAAAAATGACGAAGTTATGAAATTATCGTCGGAGATACCCTCTTTTTTCAGGCAGTTCGTGACGTTGAAATATGAAAATTCTTTATTTGCTTTCGCCTCGTTTCCCGTACATTCGTAGACGCTTTTAATTATCTGCCCGTCAAACGCAGACGCAAGCGCCTTGTCCGAGGGAAAAAAGGTTGCAAAAGCGTCCGTCGATTTCAACGACGGATTTGCATAAAAACGGAATACCGGAAACTCATAGCTTTCCACTGAGCAGTTTTCATCCGGCTTAGAGCTTGTAATAAGCCTGATCCGCTGATGCAATGACATTCTGAAAATGAGTTCTTGGTTTTTTAGCATATCGCTTACCTGCCTGTACAGTATACTTTCACCACTATAATAATTCAGAATATATTATATCACACACGACGGGCAAAATACAAGTATTTTTTAATAAAAAGCCTTGACGGGTAAAACTTTTCACGGAAAGGAAACGGCGCCTTTTAAAGGCGCCGTTTGTATGTTTACGGGTTCCATTTTCTGTTTGCTTTAAACCATTCGGTATCTTTGAGTACTGTATTGTTATTCGTGCAGTACAGCTTTAGTCTGTCGTTATAATAAAATACGATATTGCCGTTCATCGAAGTGTACTCTCCCGCCTTGTAATCAAGTATCAGCGTAGTACAGTAGATGTTTTCTGTATACTTTGCCATTCTGTCCAGAGAAGCCTGCGCAGGAAATGTGTTTTCAGGGTTGGAAGTATATTCGGTAGTTCCGCAACAACAGCATATGGCAATATTTTTCGGCTTAATTACGCTTAAAAGCGCTTCGGTCGACGCCGTATAGCTTCCGTGATGACCGCCCTTAAAAAGTTCGACTTCCGGAAGCGTATTGTTTCTGACGAGGTATTCTTCGCCTTTCTCTTCCAGATCTCCCGTGAAAAGATAGTTGTACGTTTTATTGTTTTCCACGTTACTTAAAAGCATACATACGGAATAATCGTTTTCGTCACTCGTCTTGTTGTCGTAATAATAGTTGTAAAGAATATTCATAGAAACGGTCTTTTCGTCGTCAAGAAAATACTGTTTCTTCGCTCCGTCCGTTTCGTACCAACACTGCTTTGCGGTATAAACCGTAGTACCCTGATTTTCGGCAAATGCAACAGCGGTTAAATACTCGTCGTAAATCTGCGTAGTTGTATTGTGACCTGAAAACTGAATAAAAGTGCCTATCTGATACTGATACAAGATACCTGTTCTGCCGTTTTTAACGCTTTTGTCGCTGTTGCCGACAAAGCCGGCTATGTGGTCCTGATGCGCGTGAGTTGCGATTACGTATTCCAGAACACCGTCCGTGCAGTATTTATCCACATAGCTCTTAATAGTAGCCGCGCTGTTTTTGCGCGAACCGGCATCAATCAGAATTTCGGTATCGCCGCATTTTATCAAAGTACAGTCGCCCGTATATTTGTTGCCGAGCTCTAAAAAGTGAATGGAAAGCTTTGCTTCGTTTATTTCTTCTTTACTGCCTTCGGCAGGTTTACCGTCGGACGGCGGAAGTCTGCTTCCCTCGTCTATTACGGTATCGGTCGCGTCGCAGTTGTCGCACTTGGCGGTCTTGGTGCCGTCCGCCTCTTCCGTTGCGTCGCCGTTGGGGATATAATCAGTAAAGCTGTGTCCGAGCCTGTCGACAAAGCTGTCCTTGTATGAGGAACTTCCGCATTCACATTCATAAAGGGTATATCCGTCCTCGGTGCAGGTAGGAGCTATCACGGTTGCATTATAACTGTGAACGTGATCACCTCCGAGCATACTGCCCTCGTCTATTACGGTATCGGTTGCGTCGCAGTTGTCGCACTTGGCGGTCTTGGTGCCGTCCGCTTCCGCCGTTGCGTCGCCGTTGGGGATATAATTAGTAAAGCTGTGGGCAAGTTTGCTGTCAGTATCTTCGCGGGTATCCGTCTTTTCGCAGGTTTCGCACTTCGCCGTCTCCGTGCCGTTCGCCGTGCAGGTGGCGTCGCCGTTCGAAACGTAATTTATAAAGCTGTGCGGTTTTTTAGTTCCCGTCTTTTCACGGGTATCGGTCTTTTCGCACCCGACGCACTTAGCAGTTTCCGTGCCGTCGTTCAAGCACGTTGCGTCGTTGTTATAGACGTAATTTGAAAATTCGTGCGTGTGTTCTTTCGGGCCGAACAGATTGCAGGCGCCGAGAAATACGGACAGCGCGC
Organism: uncultured Christensenella sp.; assembly: GCA_910583545.1. Lineage (GTDB taxonomy): Bacteria > Bacillota > Clostridia > Christensenellales > Borkfalkiaceae > Coproplasma. The sequence goes on from CAJTXM010000009.1 coordinate 52,554, forward strand.
ACACAAACGCCGTAAATACGATAAAGGCACGGCCCTTTCCGAATACTCTTTTCATAGTTTCACCATCAAAGCGATTTTAACTGATTCAATATTTTTTCGCGCATTGCGATAAATTTTTCGAGTTTGGCTCTCTCGTCGTCCACAAGTTTTTTCGGGGCTTTGGAAATAAAGCCCTGATTGTGGAGTTTTCCGTCGGCGCGGGCTATTTCGCCCGTTACGTTTTCAAGCTCGGCTTTGAGCCTCTCTTTTTCCTTTTCGATATCGACGAGCTCACCCAAAGGAATATACAGCGTGCCTATCGCAAGCACTTTTGTGACGGCGTTCTCGCCAGCCTCGGACGCGGAAAAAACGTACGTTATATCCTTTGCGCCGGCAAGCTTTAAAATACTGTCTTCGTTTGCGGAAATAAGGCGCTTGCTCTCCGTCGAAATAAACATATGAACTTTTTTCGACGGCGGACAGCCGACCTCGGTTTTGACAGCGCGGACAGCCTTTATGATATCCATAATACCGGCAAACGCCAGCGCGTCTTTTTTATACGCAAGCTTGGAATTATATCTGGGGAACTCTTTTACCATTATAGTTCCTTCCGCGTTTGGAAGGCTTCTGTAAATTTCGTCGGTAATGAACGGCGCGACGGGGTGCAGAAGTTTCAGCGCGTTTTCAAGTACGAATAAAAGCACTGAAACGGCTCCGCTTCGCTTTGACGCGTCCTCCGATTTCAAGACGGGTTTTACAAGTTCGATATACCAGTCGCAGAAATCCGACCACATAAAGTCGTACATAATCTGGCAGGCGATGCCGAGCTCGAATTTGTTCATTGCGAGCGTAACGTCCCTTATCGCCGATTGCAGGCGTGAAATTATCCACTTATCCGCAGACGAAAGCTTTATTTCTGTGACGCTCTTGATTTCGACGCCTTCTGAATTCATTATCACGAAACGGCTTGCGTTCCATATTTTGTTCATAAAGTTACGGCAGGCTTCCACCTTTGCGTCCGAGTAGCGCGTGTCGTTTCCGGGGGCTACGCCCTGCAACAGCGAAAATCTCAAAGAGTCTGCGCCGTACTTATCGATAACTTCAAGAGGGTCGATGCCGTTGCCGAGACTTTTTGACATCTTTCTGCCGTGTTCGTCGCGGACGAGTCCGTGCATCAAAACGTCCCTGAACGGAACAGCGCGCATATGTTCGAGCCCAGAGAAAATCATTCTCGCAACCCAGAAGAAAATTATATCGTAGCCCGTTACAAGCACGTCGGTCGGGTAGAAATATTCCAAATCCGATGTGTCGTCGGGGAAGCCCAAGGTCGAGAACGGCCAGAGCGCCGCCGAAAACCAGGTATCGAGCACGTCGTCGTCCTGAGTAACGTTTTTGCTTCCGCAGTGAGGACAGGTATCCAAATCGGTTTTCGAACAGATTTCTTTTCCGCAGTCCGCGCAGTACCAGACGGGAATTCTGTGTCCCCACCAGAGCTGACGGGAAATACACCAGTCCTTGACGTTTTCCATCCAATTGTAATATATCTTTGAAAATCTTTCGGGAACGAAAGTAACTTTCTTGTTCATCACGACGTCTATCGCAGGACGCGCAAGCGGTTTCATTTTGACAAACCACTGACGGGAAACGAGCGGTTCCACCGTAGACGAACAGCGGTAGCAATGCCCGACGTTGTGGGTATGAGGCACGACTTTTACAAGATAACCGCCCTCTTTAAGATCCTCGACGAGGCGCTTTCTGCATTCGTATCTGTCAAGCCCTTCGTACTTGCCTGCGTTTTCGTTCATAGTGCCGTCGTCGTTCATAACCTTGACCGCCGGCAGATTGTGGCGAAGCCCGACTTCGAAGTCGTTGGGATCGTGCGCGGGAGTGATTTTCACAACGCCCGTACCGAATTCCATATCGGCGTGTTTGTCGCCGACGACGGGAATAGCCTTATTTACGACGGGAAGAATTACATTTTTGCCGATGAGGTGCTTATAACGAACATCATCGGGGTTTACAGCCACAGCCGTATCGCCGAACATAGTTTCGGGACGGGTTGTAGCAACTTCGAGGAAGGTATCTTCCCCCTCGACGTAATATTTTATATGCCAGAAGTTCCCCGCTTCCTCGACATAGTTCACCTCTTCGTCGGAAAGGGTGGTTTTGCAGTCGGGACACCAATTTATTATACGGCTTCCGCGGTAGATGAGTTTCTTATTATAGAGGTTGACGAAAACTTCCCTTACCGCTCTGGAACATTTTTCGTCCATTGTAAAGGTGAGACGGGACCAGTCGCAGGAAGAGCCGAGCTTTTTGAGCTGTTCGACTATCCTTGCGTTGTACTTGTCCTTCCACTGCCATACGCGCTTTAAAAATTCATCTCTGCCGAGAGCTTCTTTCGAAAGCCCCTCTTTTCTTAACTGCTCGACGACTTTTACTTCCGTGGCAATAGAGGCGTGGTCGGTACCGGGGAGCCACAGGGCGCAATAGCCCTGCATACGCTTAAAACGCACTACGACGTCCTGCATAGTTTCGTCCATAGCGTGACCCATATGGAGCTGACCCGTGATATTGGGAGGGGGCATAACGACAGTGAAAGGAACCTTGTCGTCATCCCGAACTGCCTTGAAACAGCCCTTTTCTTCCCAGTCTTTATATAATCTGTCCTCAAAAGTTTTCGGATCGTATGTCTTTTCCATTTAAAAACCACCGTAAATTATTATACGGCTTAATTATAAACCAAACGGCTTTAATTGTCAATTATAACTTTAAAGCGCATAGAATGTATTATTAAATTTTTTATTAAAGCAGTACGGATAAGAAAATCAGGCTTACCGTAGCTATAAAGGAGAACAATTTGAAAAAGATTATTACTTTTTTTTGCTCCGCGCTGCTTGCGCTCGGTATACCCGTAACGCTTGCTTCCTGCGGAAAGGATGACGATAAGGTCATAAGAATAAACGAAGTTACACACTCGATATTCTACGCACCCCTCTACCTTGCGGACGCTCTCGGCTATTTCAAAGACGAGGGCTATGAAATTACGCTTACCAACGGCGGCGGCGCGGACGCGACTATGGCGGCAGTGCTTTCGGGCAGTGCGGACGTGGGCTTCTGCGGTCCCGAAGCGGCAATTTACGTTGTAAAAGGCGGAAGCGACGATTCGCCCAAGGTTTTCGGTCAGCTGACAAAACGCGACGGAAGCTTTCTCGTGGCAAGGGAACCTATGCCCGACTTCAAATGGTCCGATTTGAACGGCAAGGAAATTCTTGCAGGCAGAAAGGGCGGTGTGCCGGCTATGACGTTCGAGTACGTCGTTAAAACAGAAAATATAGACTGCAAGCTCAATTACGACGTTGCTTTTAATATGATGACGCCTGCGTTCGAAAGCGGAATTGCAGATTTCTGCACAATGTTCGAACCCGTAGCTTCCGATTATCAGGCACAGAAAAAAGGCTACATAGTAGCTTCCGTCGGTGAAAAGTCGGGCGAAATCCCCTACACCTGTTTTATGGCTAAACAGAGTTATTTAAATAAAAACGGCGAAGCAGTAGACGCGCTTCTCCGCGCCGTTACCAAAGCCGTAAAATATATCAACGAAACGGACAGCGAAACGGTTGCAGGCTATCTCACCTCTTATTTTGACGGAACAAGCAAAACGAGCATTAAAACGTCGCTTGACAGCTACAAGAGGATAGACGCCTGGTGTACCGATATGGCGATGAAAGAGGCGGCATTCAATAAGCTTCAGGACGTAATAGACCTTGCAGGCGAACTCAACGGCAGAGTTGCTTTCGGCGACGTAGTTACCACCGAAGCGGCGCACAGAATTTACACCGAAGTATACAGATAATGTTAAAATTCGATAATATCACTTACACTTATCATACGAAAGAGGGCGAAACGACAGCCGTAAAAGATCTGACTTTCGAAGTCGGGAACGGACAGTTCGTTTCAGTCATAGGCCCTTCGGGCTGCGGAAAAACAACGATACTTTCGCTTGCGGCAGGAATACTTGCCCCCTCTTCCGGTCAGGTTATAAGAGAGAACGGGGAATTCGGATATATGTTACAGCGCGACGCACTGTTTTCGTGGCGGACGGTTGAACAGAATATTTATCTTCCGCTGGAAGTCAAAAAACGCAACACGCCCGAAATGCGCGGAAAAGCGGTTGCGCTTGCCGAAAAATACGGACTGAAAGATTTCCTGAAAAAAACGCCCGACCAACTTTCGGGAGGTATGCGCCAAAGGGTTGCGCTTATCAGAACGCTTGCCGCGGAGCCGGATATACTTATGCTTGACGAGCCGTTTTCCGCGCTTGACTATCAGACGAGGCTGGAGGTCTGCGACGACGTTCAGGCAATTATAAAGGGTGAAAAAAAGACTGCGCTGTTGGTTACGCACGACATATCGGAAGCAATCGCGCTTTCTGATAAAGTCGTTGTTCTGTCGGCGCGCCCTGCAAGAGTAGTTGCGCAACACGAAATAAATTTCGGCGACGGAAGCCCTAAAAAGCGCAGAGAATGTCCCGAATTTTCGCAGACGTTCGAAGTGTTAAGAAAAGAACTCGGCATTTAATTACCCTTTAAAAAAGGATACACCTATGAAAAAAAATTTGAATTACTCGCACGAGCACATCGTGTATCTGAAAAAACAGAGAAATAAAAAGATAATAATAATAGTATCGCGGATACTTATTCTCGTATTTATTTTAGGCATATGGGAACTGTGCGCACAGGTGAAGCTTATCGATCCGTTTATAACGAGTTCCCCCTCGCGCGTAATCAGGACGATAGGCGATTTGCAGAAAAACGGAACGCTGTTTTACCACATAGGCATAACGCTCGGCGAAACGATAGCAGGCTTTGCCATAGCCGTGATTTTAGGCTATGCGATTGCTGTTGTGCTGTGGTCGAGCGACAGCGTCCGAAAAGTGCTTGAACCCTATATAGTGGTTTTGAACTCTCTGCCTAAAATTGCGTTAGGTCCGCTTATTATAATATGGATAGGCACGGGCTATACCGCCATAATCTTTATGACGGTGATAGTTTCGATAATAGTCTGCATAATGAATATGCTTGCAGGTTTTATCGCCGTCGACAACACAAAACTGCTGTTAATGAAGTCAATGGGTGCAAATAAATTAACAACGCTGAGAAAGCTGATTATTCCCGCTTCCCTCCCTGCGCTTATGAATACTTTGAAAGTTGCGGTGGGGCTTGCCTGGATAGGCTCGATTATGGGCGAATACATCGTTTCGCGCGCAGGGCTCGGATATCTTATAGTATACGGCGGTCAGGTGTTCAAGCTCGACTTGGTTATGACGGCGACGTTTATACTCTGCGTACTTGCAGGCGGAATGTACGCGATAATCTCTTTAATAGAAAAACGCTTTCACAGACATTAAAAAAAAAGAATACCGTGCGCAATGCACGGTATTTTTGTATTCAACAATTTATGAAAAAATTTAACAAAATGAAATTACGTATTCTGTGACACAGATCTTGCAACAAATCATTTTAAAAATTATTAAAATATATACAGAAATTTATTTAAGAGGTTTTAAAATGGAAATTACTTTTTTGTATGATTTGGTAGTGAACGAAATTGTAGATTACCGCAAAGAACAGAAAAAAATTGACGGTTGCTTTAATAAATACGAACGTGAAAAAAAAGAAAAACTTGAAAATATGCTCAATGATGAGCAACGCGCAATTTTTAAAAGTTACTGCCATTCGAAAGCTCTTGTTGAAGAAGATATCGATTATGCAGTAGGAAAAAGAATTTTGATTTACGGTATAAAAATCGGTATGGAGCTTTCAAGCAGTTTGGAAAGCATTAAATAATTACGCGAGAAAATTTTAATATGCTCTTGCAAAATAGACTACGCTGTTTGCTTTTTTACCGCAGACTGCGCATTTTTCGGCTGTTTCGCCGTCGGCAATTACTCTTGCGGTTGCGTTAGTTTCCGCCTTTACCCTGTCTTCACATTCACGGCAGCCGCACCAGCCTGCTTTTACAAAGTTTCCGCCGTCAACGCCGCCTGAAATTCCTTTCAGACTATCGGCGGAAATTATGCGTCCGTCACGGCGGACGCGCGCGATTTCAAGCATATCTTTCTGAACGGTCTTTAAAAGGGCTTTGACCTGTTTTTCTATGCCGTCAAGGGCGTATTCCTGTTTTTCAAGCGTGTCGCGTCTGAAAATCATTGCTTTGCCGTTTTCTATGTCGCGCGGGCCGATTTCTATTCTCAAAGGTACGCCCTTTAATTCGTATTCGTTGAATTTCCAGCCGGGGCTTGCGTCGCTGTCGTCCAACACGACCCTTACGCCCTCTTTTTCAAGTGCGGCTCTGACCTCGCTGCATTTTTCTAAAACTCCGCCTTTTTTAACGGCGATAGGAACTATTACGACCTGTTCGGGAGCGACGACGGGAGGAATTACAAGCCCCCTCTTGTCGCCGTGGGCCATTATAAGCGCGCCGATAAGTCTTGTGGAAACGCCCCAGCTCGAAGTATAAACGTGCTTCTGCACACCGTCTTTATCCAAAAACTTTATATCGAACGCTTTGGCGAAATTCTGACCGAGATAGTGCGAGGTGCCTGCCTGCAAGCTCTTGCCGTCCTTCATCATTGCTTCCATTCCGTAGGTAGCGACAGCGCCTGCGAATTTTTCTTTTTCTGTCTTTTTGCCCGTTATTACGGGAATTGCAAGGCAGTTTTCGGCAAATTCCTTATACACGCCGAGCATTTTCATAGTTTCCTCTTCCGCCTCCTGCTCTGTTGCGTGAGCGGTGTGCCCCTCCTGCCACAAAAATTCGGAGGTGCGCAAAAAAGGTCTTGTAGTTTTTTCCCAGCGCATAACGTTTGCCCATTGGTTTATAAGCACGGGCAAATCTCTGTAAGACTGAATCCACTTGGAATACATACAGCCGAAGATGGTTTCGGACGTGGGGCGGATAGCCAGAGGTTCGGCAAGCTCTTCACCGCCTGCGTGGGTAACGACGGCGACTTCGGGAGCGAAGCCTTCTACATGTTCGGCTTCCTTAGTGAAAAAGCTCATAGGAATGAGCAGGGGAAAATAAGCGTTTCTGTGACCCGTGGCTTTGAAACGGCTGTCAAGTTCGGACTGTATATTTTCCCAAATAGCGTAGCCGTAGGGACGGATTACCATAGTTCCCTTAACGGGGCCGTAGTCGACGAGTCCCGTTTTTACAACCACGTCGGTATACCAACGGGGAAAATCTTCTTCGATGTCTGCGATTTGTTCTACAAAATTATCCTTTGCCATAATATCTCCTCACGAAAATTAATTACAGTGATAATTAATTTTCCCGTGTGATTTTCCTTGCACCGTAATTAATACTGATTTCGATTTTAATAAAGTTATTATAACACCTGCGCGGATAAAAATAAAATGATTTTACCGATTTTTTGAAAATAAAAAAAATTAAGCATAAATCTTAAACAAACACTTGAAAAGAAGGGCTATTTTATGTATAATGAATATATGAACGCAAAATCGTACAGGCATTTAAAAAGCGGTTCGGACGTGCGCGGAGTCGCAGTCGGCGAAAACAGAACGCTGACCGACGGCGCAGTCACAGCCATTACCAAAGCGTTTATAAAATGGCTGAGTCTGAAATACGGCAAAAACACGTTTAAAGTTGCGGTCGGAAACGACAGCCGAATTTCTGCCGGACACGTTTTCGAATCAGTAAAAAAGGCGATACTTTCAAGCGGAAGCGACGTTGTTTACACTTCGCTTTCGTCCACTCCGTCTATGTTTATGCTTGTTAAAAACAAGTTCTGCAATTGCGACGCTTCGGTTATGATAACCGCCTCGCACCTGCCTTCAGACAGAAACGGACTAAAATTCTTCACTGCCGAAGGCGGACTTGACGGGAAAGACGTGGACGAAATTCTGTCTATCGCGGAAAACGAAGAGTTTTTATGCGGAGACGGAAATTTTGAAATAAAGCCGTATATGGACGAATATTCGGCTCGGCTGGTTGACGAAGTGCGCTTATCCTGCGGAAAACAAAGACCGCTGGACGGGAAAAAGATAATAGTCGACGCAGGCAACGGCGCAGGCGGATTTTTTGCCGAAAAGGTGCTTGTACCGCTCGGCGCGGATATCACGGGAAGTCAGTTTTTGGAGCCTAACGGCAATTTTCCGAACCATATCCCAAACCCGGAGGACAAAGACGCGATAGCAAGTATTAAAAAAGCGACTGTGGAAAGCGGAGCCGACCTCGGAATTATTTTCGATACCGACGTAGACAGGGCAGGCGCAGTCGACCGAAGCGGAAAAGAACTGAACAGAAACAGGCTTATCGCGCTTCTTTCCGCGTTGGTTTTAAAGGATAAAAGCGGAGTTATCGTCACCGACTCGGTGACGAGCGACGGGCTTACATACTTTATAGAAAGTCTGGGCGGTAAGCATTTAAGGTACAGGCGCGGCTATAAAAACGTAATAGACAAATGCCGCGATCTCAACGAAAACGGAATTTATTCCCCCCTTGCCATAGAAACTTCGGGGCACGCGGCGTTTGCGGAAAACAGTTATCTTGACGACGGCGCTTACGTCATAGTCAAACTTCTTATTTCGCTTGCAGGGCTTAAAGACGGAGAAACGCTTACCGACCTTATCTCTTCTCTGCCCGAACCTGCCGAAAGCGACGAAGTGAGAATTTCATTTTCGGACACAGCGGATTTCCGCGAAAAGGGCAAAAAAGTTATCGAAGAGATCAAGAGGCTGATTAAAAGCGTAAACGGCGCGACGGTTGCGCTGGACAACTACGAGGGCGTGCGCGTCAACTTTGCAAAGGACGCAGGCGACGGCTGGTTTCTTCTGAGAATGAGCGTACACGACCCCGTTATGCCGATAAACTTTGAAAGCAACGTTAAAGGCGGAAACAGAGCGATAGCGCAAAGGCTGTATTCACTGCTTGCCCCTTTCACTTTCTTAAATACAGAAAATTTAAACAAATTTATACACAATCAACTTTAAAGGAGTAACTATGAACTTAGCTAAAAAAAGCGTTGATACGATAAGGGTTTTATCGGCTGAGGCGATTGAAAAAGCTAAATCGGGACACCCCGGCATATGTCTGGGCGCGGCGGCTATCGGATACGAGCTGTTTGCCGATTTTCTTAATTTCAGTTATAAAAATCCGCACTGGCACAACCGCGACAGATTTGTTCTGTCGGCAGGGCACGGCTCGATGCTGCTCTATTCGCTTTTGCACCTCTTCGGATACAACGTTAAAAAAGAGGATATTGAAAATTTCAGGCAGTTCGGCTCTATCACGCCGGGCCACCCCGAATACGGAGTTACGGACGGCGTAGAAACGTCGACGGGACCGCTTGGTCAGGGTATAGGAAACGCGGTCGGCTTTGCCGTTGCAGAAGCGCATCTCGGCGCAATGTTCAACCGCCCCGACTATGAAATAGTAGACCACTTCACCTACGTTTTGTGCGGTGACGGGTGCCTCGAAGAGGGTATCAGCTATGAAGCCTGCTCGTTTGCAGGCACGCAGAAGCTGGGAAAACTGATACTTCTTTACGACAAAAACAACATTACCATAGAGGGAAATATCAACACCACTTTCACCGAAGAGACGGCGACGCGTTTTGCGGCGCAGGGCTGGCAGGTTTTAAGAGTGAGCGACGCAAACAACGTTGCGCTTTTGAAAGCCGCGCTCAACAGGGCGAAAAGCGATCTTACGCGCCCTTCTATAATAATCTGCAATTCGGTTATAGGCTACGGCTCCGCCTTTGCAGGAACGGCAAACGCGCACGGCTCGCCCTTAGGCGAAGAAAATCTTCAAAAGCTGAAAGACAGCCTTGAATGGACGCAGGAGCCGTTTACCGCACCTGACGACGTCAAGGCGCACTGCCTTAAATTAGCCGACGAAAAGCTCAAAGCCGAGCAGGAATGGAACGAGCTGTTTGCAAGGTATTCGGAAGAATATCCCGAACTTGCGGAAAAGTTCAAAAAGTTTATGTCGGGCTCCGATCCCGATTTCGGTGATCTGAACGAGATTTTCAATTTCCCCAAACCCGAAGCGACGAGAGTTTCGGGCGGAAAGGTTTTAAACAGGCTTGCAGGAAATATTCCTAATTTAATGGTCGGTTCTGCCGATCTTTCCCCCTCCACCAAAACCGAACTCAAAGGCAAAGGATTTTTCTCGCCCGATTCGAGAGAGGGCTGTAATATCCGCTTCGGTATCCGCGAACACGCAATGGCGGCAATCTGCAACGGCATTCAGCTCCACGGCGGACTTCGCGCCGTCTGCTCGACGTTTTTCACTTTCTCCGACTATATGCGCGGTGCGGTGAGAATGAGCGCTATTATGGATATTCCCGTAACTTACGTCTTTACGCACGACAGCATCGGCGTCGGCGAGGACGGTCCCACGCATCAGCCCGTTGAGCACCTTATCGCACTGCGTGCAATGCCGGATTTAAAGGTTTTCCGTCCCTGCGACGGTAAGGAAACGGCGGCGGCGTTTATGTCCGCGTTTACAAGCAACCACCCGACCGCCATTGTGCTTTCAAGACAGGACGTTCCGCAGTATACGAGCACGGGACTTACCGCTATGACGGGCGGTTACACCGTTTCTGACTTTGACGACGAACCCGACGTTTTGCTTATTTCCACGGGCGCGGAAGTCGAGCTGTGCGTAGGCGCGCAGGAACTGCTTGCTCAGGAAGGAATAAAGGCGAGAATAGTTTCTATGCCCTGCATAGAAGAGTTTGAAAATCAGACCGACGAATACAAGGCGCACGTTCTGCCTCCGCATATAAAAGCAAGAGTCTGCATAGAGGCAGGTTCGCATTACAGCTGGTATAAATACGCAGGGGACAAGGGCGAAATAATAGCAATGCACACGTTCGGAAAATCGGGCAAGGCGGAAACGCTGTTCGAGCACTTCGGCTTCACAAAAGAAAATATCGCCGAAAAAGCAAAAGCTTCTATGTCGAAAGTGGCACAGGAATAACAAAACAGAAATTAAATATAACCGCGCTTCACGGCAGTGAAGCGCGGTTTTTAAACTTATAAAAAATAAGAGTGCGACAAGCGCACCCTTATTTTTATTTAATAAATGATGTTACGCATTATAAACGATTTCTATCTGATAGACAGCAAGTTCATTAACTGTGCTAACCAAATAATAGGTGCCAGCTCCCGTAACAGTTAATTCAACTAATTGAGCTTTTGTATCATTTATACCGTTGAGTGCAGTATCCTGAGTACCGGTTACCATAGTCGTACCTACCGCATCAGTATATAAGCCAATATTCCTTGTATCGTCTTTACCACTTGTATTAGCTACGTAAACTTTTATAGTGCAAGCCCCCTCAGTAGTTATAGCAAAATTTCTAGGCTTAGTGCTACTCGGTTTACCTAATACAATTCTATGCGTAAAGTCAACGCCTCCAACTGTATTTGTATGTGCATCAATCTTAGTTTCAGTTGTTGTAAAAACTATACCCTCTGCAATGGTTATATTAGATAATGTTTGCTTATTAGTACTATCAGCTGTTAAAGTCCCTGCTGTTATTACGTCTGAAACTTTCATAGTAACGTTTTCAAACGAAGGCGCACTGACTTCGGGATAAACGATATCAATGCGGTAAATGCAAAGCTCGTTGGTAACGCTTTCAAGATAGTAAGTGCCTGCATCGGATACTGCAAACGACAACAGCTTGCTTTCTTTGCCGAAAACTTTTTCTACCGTCGTTCCCGTTACAGGAGTTTTACCTGCCGTATCACTGTAAAGTCCTATATCGCGTGAGAGGGTAGCGTCCGCATTTGCGTTTGCAACGTACACTTTTACGGTAGCTTCGCCCTTAGTTGTAATTGCAAAGTAGTTGCCCTCACCTTTCAATACGACTCTGTGGGTAAACGATACGCCTTCAATCGTATTTTTATGTTCGGTTATCTTCGTTTTGTTACCCGTAGTATTGAGTACGATACCCTCTGCAATAGTTGCGTTTGCAACGTCGTGCGCCGTAGTGTTTAGAGTCAAAGCTCCTGCAGTTATCGCATCGGCAATATTAATTGAAACGTCGTCGTATTTCTCGGTTCCGCTCGGTTTCTGAACTACGATATTCCAAACTACGTCTTCAAGTCCGTCTTTGGAAATTGTTATAGTCGTTTCGCCTGCTTTGAGAGCCGAAAGAATACCGTTTTCGTACGAAACGATAGTTTCGTCTCCGACAGTGACGGTAACGGTTTTATCGTTGGAGTTCCAAGGACCAGCGGCTACGCCGAATTTGCCGTCTTTGCCCTCCGTCATAACGAGTTTGCCTTCGAGATCGCCCGAATCACCTACCATAATATCCGTATCGTAAGCGAACGAGTCGGGAGCGACGAATTCAGCGCCGCCGAACGCTGTAAGAGCGGACAATGCTTCATCGCAGTCCCACGCGCCGTCTGCCCAGGTTATCTTGCCGTTGGTTGCGGCGAAGATATTAGTTTTAGTCTGCAATTGCGCGGTTGCCGCGTCCATTATCGAACCGCCTAAGACGGCTTCGGTTATTGCGCCTTCGCCCGTGGAGCCGAATTCTTTGAAATCAGCGTCCTGAGGCTTATTTCCGCTCATATCGTACCAACGGGGTTTAACAGCCTTACCGTCTTCGCCGATTGCGCCGTAAGCCAAAGTCGAATAAGCTTTCGTGAACGAGCAGTTGACCATTGCAACCGTTGCGGCTGCGCCCCAAGGTCTGCCGAGGGACATAGAACCGTCTAACAGCGTACCGTCGTCGGTGAACTCACAGCCGTCGAAGATATAACCGTAATCGGGTTTGTCGGCGGCCGTTGCCTTCATTGCCGTAACGTAGCCGTTGTTCTTTTCCTGTTTGCCTTCGCCCGCTTTGTTTATCGCCCTGATTACGCAATGGTCGAAGTACGCAAGCCCCTTGGCTTCGCCGAAAATGAAGTCAATATTGCCCTGAATTTCTGTGTTTTTGAAGTACGATCTGCCGCTCTTCAGATACAGCGTATCCTGATTTCCGTAGAGCAGACAGTCTGCAACGACTGCCTTGTCGCCGTTAATCATAAGCGCGGTGCCCTGAGGACTGCCCTCGGTTTTGCCGTTTGCGGGATAGTCGAAATCGTTGCGGATAGCCATTCTGTAAGCTTTGAAGTTTTCACCCGAAACGATTAAAGTTGCGTTTTCGTTAAGCCCCATCTGTTTATCCGTCAGAGGGTCTACCGTGGACTGAACGTTTGAGCAGGTAATTACGGTTTTATCCGCGCCCTTACCTATCAAAGTAAGGTTATTAAGGTTAGTTTTGATATGTTCGGCATATACGCCCACACCAACGTATACTACTTTGGTAACGCTGTCTTCGAGCTTGCACGATTCAAGATATTTGATTGCGTCGCCGAGTTCGGTGAAGTTTACGATGCCCTTTACCGCTTCGCCGTTTACGCCTGCGTAATCTTTGTCTACGTTAACGTAGACCACTTTGCCGAGCGTATCGTCTTCTACGGGTACGGGAATGTATTTAACGACGTTGATTTCGATATCCTGTGCAGGGAAATTGCCGTTATTGATTTTTGCGGTATACTGTCCTGCTACATTGAGGTCATAACCCGTTATGGTGTAGTCGGCGCCGAGTTTCAAAGTTTCCTCTTTGCCGTCCGTCCAGGTTGATTTAACGGAAAGGTTTGCGGTGTCGAGAGTTGCGCCTTCGAGGTAGACGTGAGCCATTCTGTCCTGATATACGACAAAGCCCGTCTGCGCAACAACTTCGATTTCGTATTTAGCTGTAATATCGTTACCTACGCCTTTGACCGTTATTTCGTACTTGCCGGCAGTAGCCCAATCGACGCCGCTTGCGTCAACCGTATAGTCGGCGGTTTCGCCCTCCGAAAGAACGAGCTGAACGCCGTCGGAGTAAACGCCCATTACAAGCAAGCCCTCGGTCGAAAGCTGAGTTTCGCCTATCTTGTACCTGAGTTTTGCATTTACTGCGCTGACCTTCATCGAATTAAGCGTTGCGCCCTCGGACTTGATATTCGTTGAAGCGGATTTAAGACGGTATCCGTCGCCCTCTGCCATCCAGACGTTTTCAAAGTCAAAGCCTTTTTCGGTGAGGAATGCGACGCTGTTCGTGCCGTTTCCAGCCGTGTGTCCGACGACCGCATCAGTCGTAGCCGTTGCTTTCGTATATAACAATTTTACGGGCTCTTCACCTTCGTTTACTGCGTAAATTCCGCTGTAATCGGTTGCCTTGGGCGCCATTCCCGTTTTACATATATAATAATTGTCGGTTTTGACGATTAAAATATTCTTTAAAGTGAGTTTGTCGATTGCCGAACCGCCGACGAACAAGCCGTTCTGTCCCTCGCCGTTTCCTGCAATAGCTTCGGCTTTTATTACAGCGTTTTCGATAGTTACATTGCCGCCGCGCGTACGGCCTGCAATGAACGAACCGTTTGAAGAGCTTGTAAACTTGCCGTCTATGTGAAGGTTTTTAAATATAAGCGTTGTAGTTGCAACACTGTCGCCGCCGAGCAAACCGCCGTACTGCGAGCAGACTACCGTCGCACCGTTTTTCGTGGTTATTTCCGAAATATCTATATACGCAGCTTTTTCGTTTCTGCCGTATAAGAAACCGCCGTATGCGCCCGTGCTGTTGATTGAACACGAATTGAATTCGATTTTTGAAATCGTTGCTTTTGAAGCTTCGGCTGCGGTTCCGTCTTTGCTTTCAACAGTTCCGGCAAGCATACCTGCCGATTCATTGCCGGAAGTTACCGAACAGTTAAGGAACTTGACGTCGGTTACGCTTGCGCCCTTTATTGACTTGAATAAAAGTCCGGATTTAGCGTCGGCCTCCGCATAAGCGCCGTTCATAATCATATGCCCCTTACCGTCGAACGTAGCCGTGCCTGCCAAAACCAGATTAGGTGCAGGAATTTCCACGCCCTCCAAGTCGATGTCTGCTTCGAGAGTATAGTTGCCCTCGGTAATTTCGCCCATCTGGCGGAAAGCAAGGAGCTGAGCCTTGTTGGTGATTTTGCCGTCAACGATAGTAGGATCTTCATCGGGAGGAGTAACCGCGTTGGGCGTGAATTTAGCATAGATTGAAATATTAGCGTTTACCGCCGTGTCGAAATTGAATTCATTCAAGAACGTTCCGTCGTCGGTGAACCAACCGACAAAAGTATGGTCGGGCTTGGTGGGGTCTTCGGGTTTTGATACCTTTCCGCCCTTGTCGATAGTCTTAGCTTCAACAGTCGTTGCGCCTTCGGGCGTTACGAAAGTGACGGTAACTTTACCGTCGGGGGTCGGAGGCGTTACGTCTTTGATTTTGTAATCGCAGACGTCGCAGAGCCCGTCTTCTCCCGCCGTGTCCGTGCCGTTGATCTTTGCGTCGACGTGTGCACCCTCGTCCTTGATTTTAGCGTCACAGCCGTCGTTCAAACACTCGTGCCAGTGCTTGTTTGCGTCCGTCGTCCAAGTCGTAGCATAGTTGTGCTCGTGCTTGTCGTCATCGCCTCCGCAACCGACCGCAGTAGCCATACTCGCACTCATTACCGTTGCGACAACGAATGCAGACAGTACTTTTGTCCATTTTTTCATTAATTTTCCTCCATTAAGCGGAAAACCCTTTTAGCTGATAAACAGTTTCTATCAGTGCGATGCCTTGCATCGCACTGATTTTTAGCCGTAGGATAAAAATTTCCGCATTATTAATTAATACTTGATTGTATTCTATCACATTATTTGTTAAGTGTCAACAATGTTTGATATGTTTGAATATACAAATTTATACAGTTTAAGCAAAAAAATAACATTTTTGGCAATGAAAAAGCCCGCGCCGTCAGGCGCGGGCTTTCAAGCTGTTTATAAAATTATTTTCTCGGATTTTTAATGTTAGCCTGAGCCGCCGCGAGGCGTGCGATGGGCACGCGGTAAGGCGAGCAGGAAACGTAGTTGAGACCGATTGCGTGGCAGAACTCTATCGACGAAGGGTCGCCGCCGTGCTCACCGCAGATACCGATGTGCAGGCTCTTTCTTTCGGCTTTACCTTTCTGAACAGCCATATCCATAAGCTTGCCGACGCCGTGGGTGTCGAGGCGGGCAAACGGATCGCTTTCGTAGATTTTGCTTCCGTAGTACGAGGGCAGGAATTTGCCTGCGTCGTCACGGCTGAAACCGAAGGTCATCTGCGTTAAATCGTTAGTTCCGAAGCAGAAGAATTCAGCTTCTTTAGCGATTTCGTCAGCCGTAAGGCACGCACGGGGAATTTCTATCATAGTGCCGACTTCGTATTTGAGGTTGACGCCCGACGCCTTGATAACTTCGTCAGCGGTTTCGACAACCGTCTTTTTAACGAAAGCAAGCTCCTTGACTTCGCCGACGAGCGGAATCATAATTTCGGGAACGACCTTCCAGTCGGGGTGTTTTTTCTGAACGTTGATTGCAGCCTTGATTACCGCCTTTGTCTGCATAACTGCAATTTCGGGATAAGTTACCGTAAGACGGCAGCCGCGGTGTCCCATCATCGGGTTGAACTCGTGAAGATCGGAAATAATCTGTTTGATCTGAGCTACGGTTTTGCCCTGAGTTTTTGCAAGAGCCTTGATGTCCTCTTCGTCGGTAGGAACGAACTCGTGAAGGGGAGGATCGAGGAAACGGATAGTTACGGGCTGACCTTCCAAAGCTTCCATAAGTCCTTCGAAGTCTGCCTGCTGCATAGGTTCGATTTTAGCAAGAGCCGCTTCTCTCTCTTCCACCGTGTCGGAGCAAATCATTTCTCTGAACGCGCCGATTCTCGACGGTTCGAAGAACATATGCTCGGTACGGCAAAGACCGATACCCTGTGCGCCGAATGCGGCAGCCTGCTTTGCGTCCTTGGGAGTATCTGCGTTTGTTCTTACGCCGAGAGCCTTGTACTTGTCTGCAAGAGCCATAATTCTGCCGAAGTAGCCGGAGTTGGGGTCTGCAGGAACCGTAGGGATAAGGCAGTCGTAAATTGTGCCCGTAGAGCCGTCGAGCGAAAGAACGTCGCCCTCTTTGAACACTTTGCCTGCAAGAGTAAATCTCTTGTTTTCTTCGTCCATTTTTATGTCGCCGCAACCGGAAACACAGCAGGTTCCCATACCGCGCGCAACGACTGCCGCGTGCGAAGTCTGTCCTCCGCGGACGGTAAGAATACCCTGAGCGAACTTCATACCCTCGATGTCTTCGGGCGAAGTTTCAAGACGGACGAGAACGACTTTTTTGCCCTTCTTCCCCTCGATAACAGCGTCCTCTGCCGTGAATACGATAGTACCTGCGGCGGCGCCGGGGGAAGCGGCAATACCTTTGCCGACAACGTTGTTTTTGTCTGCGGCTGCAAGAGCCTTTGTATCAAAAGTAGGGTGAAGAAGCATATCAAGCGACTTTGCGTCGATCTGCATAAGCGCTTCTTTCTCGTTGATCATTTTTTCGTCTATAAGATCGCAGGCGATTTTTATAGCCGCGGCGGCGGTACGCTTGCCGTTTCTCGTCTGCAACATATACAGCTTTTCGTTTTCGACCGTGAATTCCATATCCTGCATATCGCGGTAGTGGTTTTCGAGAATATCGCAGACCTTTAAGAACTGCTTATATACGTCGGGGAAAATTTCAGCCATTTTTGCAATGGGCATCGGGGTGCGGACACCTGCGACGACGTCTTCGCCCTGAGCGTTGGTCAAAAATTCACCCATAAGTCCCTTTTCGCCAGTTGCAGGGTTACGAGTAAACGCAACGCCCGTTCCGCAGTTGTCGCCCATATTGCCGAACGCCATCATCTGTACGTTTAC
>CAJTXM010000010.1:0-14980 GCA_910583545.1 uncultured Christensenella sp.
CCGTTCAGTTTTTTTCCTGTTCTGAAATTACGTTTTTTCATTGTTTTCTCCTTTTGTTTTTAATTATTAGGTTTTTTAAAGATTTACATCTGTAAACCGCAGTACTGCGGAATGGCTTAGTATTTTTTTAAAAAAAAGAAATAAAATTCATATTGTTAAGCGCAGGGGGTAATAATGACTTTATCAGAGGCTGTTTCAATAAGAATTGATGAATTAATGAAAGAAAGAAAAATAACACAATATAGACTTTCAATATTAAGTGGAGTTTCGCAATCAACTATCGGTGATATAAGGTGGCAGAGAAACAAATCAGTAAATCTTCGTATAATTTATGAAATTGCACAAGGATTAAAAATGGATTTAATACAGTTTTTTAATTCACCTGTATTTGAAGGGGAGAATATAACGGACTAAAAAAGCAAGCCATGTTTAAATAAATAAAAGTGTGCTTCAAATGAAGCACACTCGGAAATGCACGTCATTTGAAATTTGCTACAACTCCAAATAATATTAACAACGGACATTAATTAGTGCATATCCTACAAGGTAGAATATGTCTGTTGTTAAAAAATATTAAATTGAGTTGTAGCTCTTTTATTTTAGCACAGTCAAATTAAAAAAGCAAGCGCAATAATGCACTTGCTTTTTGTTATATTTTCAACTAAAATTTCTCACCGATTACTCCTTATAATGACGGTTTGAGGCAATATCTTACTTAAAATTTCTTAAATACGTAGTTCTGACTTTTGAAATACTGAATAATTTTTTTCAGTGCGGCAGCGGTAGTGGTTTTTGAAGTTGAATCGTGTGCAAGCAGAACAACTTTATTCAGTCCTTTTGAAGTTTCCACCGTGCTTTTATATATGAGGTCTACGGGCGCATTGCAGTATTCTGCGTCGCGCGTGGAAGCGTTCCAGTCAATGAATTTCATACCGTGCTGTTTTACTGCTGAAATCATTCTTTTGCTCAGCCCGTAACTTCCGCCGGGGAAACGGTATACGGCGGAAAATTGCCCCGTAACCTCTTTTATTAAATTATTGCATTTATCGATGTCTGCAATCAGTTTTTCTGGCGAGGCATAAATTTTTTTATAGTCGTGAGTGTAGGAATGTACTGCAACCGTGTGCCCTTCGGCAAATTCACGTTCCAAAAGATATTTTCTCAGCTTTGCGTTCTGTCCCACGATAAAAAACGTTGCCGTAACGTTTTCTTCTTTTAAAACGTCTAAAATTTTCGGGGTCACTCTGTCGCTCGGCCCGTCGTCAAAGGTCAGATATACGCTTTTTTCGGCGTCAACTTCGCCTAATGCGGTTTTTTCGGAGTTTATAAGCTGACTGCACATAACTAAAATCAGGGCAATTGCTAATAGAATTGCACAATAAGCGTGATAATTCCTGTTCATATCCTTATATTGTGCAGTTTCCCGTTTTTTACCAGCGTTTTTAAAATTATCACAATTTCGCGTTTATAATTCTGTCGGCAAGCGCTATTTGCATATATCTCATATTTTTGGCGTACAGAAAACCTCCGAATTTTCCGCATTCGTCCGCCGCGCTTTGCAGACTTTCCGAAAAACCGTTATTTTTATTGTTTTTTATAAGTCCGTTTAAGGCGTCGCGGATGTCTGAAAGTATGCCTTTTGCTTTGCTCTGCGAATACGCGCCCGTGTCAAGCCCGTTTGCACAGTCGTATGCAAGGCGGGAAAGAGAGTTCAATGTGTTCAGATTTCCCTCGTAAAGTTTTTTGTTTTTCTTGCTGCCGTATGAGGGGAACGAACTCGTTTCTATTTTTTTGATAAAGCAGTCAAGCTCTTTCTTTTTCAACGTTGCTAAAACGTTTTCGGCTTCTTCGCTTTCGTAGTAACAGGACAGAGTAACGTAGTATTCTCCGCCGTATTCCAAAACGTAGCCTGCTCCGCCTAAACTTGACGCCGTGTCTGAAAGCGAACCTGCCGAAACCGCGTTGTCGCTTCGGCGGTAGCATACAAAGTAAAACGTCTCTTCGAAAACTATCTTCTCTCCCGAACAGGACAGCGCGCTTATAATTATTATGACGGTAGTAATTGCTATCACGCCCAAAGCTATAAAAAGCTGTAAATTAATTCTTTTTTTAATCATATTATAAGATATTTCGCAATAAACAAAATTATTGTAAAAATCGCTTGCAAATTCTTTAAAATTTGATATAATGATACCGTTGACCGCATTTACTGCGGTGAATATCCGATATATGCTACTGTGGCTCAGCTGGTAGAGCAGCTGATTCGTAATCAGCAGGTCGCCGGTTCGAATCCGGCCAGTAGCTCCAAAAAAACAAACCGCCTTTCGGGGCGGTTTGTTTTTTGTAATTACTTCGACTGTTCCAACCGTATTCGCGCGAGGGCGTAGCCCGAAGTTTTGCGCACCTTGTTGTAACAATTTTCAGACAATAAGGCGCAAAATCCGTCCAGTAGCTCCAAAAAGACGGCGTCCGTTTGGACGCCGTCTTTTTGTTTGGAATTAATATTGACAATTTTTTTGTTTTGTTATATAATAAATAAAAAGGGAGAGAAAATATGAACGTTATGATAAATCACGCGGAGTTCGGCGATATTGTTTATGAGGAAAATTTTTGGACGGGGAAAAAGTCTGTTTCTATTAACGGTACTCCTTTGGAAAAAATATCGAAAAAGCAGTTCAGATTGCAGGACGGCGGCACCGTGACCGTAAGCGGAAATTTTTTACAGGGTGCGTGCCTTAATTTGAACGGTGAAACGATAAGACTTACTCCCAAATTGAAATGGTACGAAGTTGTACTTTGTATTTTACCGCTCATATTTACGCTGACCTGGGGCAATATTCCTGCGCTCTGTGACATCGTTCCCGTTGTCGGAGGAATGATAGGAGGAGCAATAGGCGGTGTGTTCAGTATGGTAGGACTTTACGCAATAAGAAGCGTGAAACCTCTTTGGCTCAAAATCGTTATAGGTATTGCAAGTTTTGCACTAACTTTCGGAATTTGCTGCGGAATAGGTTATGCTCTTATCAGCGCATTGAATTAAAATATAAAATTTCAATTTTTACAGGACTTTGTTTTTTTGCAAAGTCCTGTTTTCTTATTGCGGATAATTACTTGCAAAACAAATTGATTTGTTTTAAAATTATTTTCGTTATGGTATATATAAAAAAGTTATTCAACTCAAAAATTTTAGTTGCGCTTATCTTCATTTTTAGCGCATTAAGCGGTATATTGTTTACTGCGTGTTCGGGAAATGATGCAAAAGAGCCGGAAAACGGAGTTTCCGAACAGGGAGACAAACGGATTTTTTCTTTTGCGGAACACGTCGGAACGATATCCAATCCGGGGATGGGCTATACTACGACCGATTGGTATCATACAGCGGTAGGTGCAACGCCCGTACGGGATAAGCAGGGAGATATCGTACTGTTTTTTATTGATTTAAGCCCGTTTTCGGCAGGCGCAAATTCCGACGGCGTCGACTACGATCTGGACGAACGTTTTTTTATATCTTTGCGTGCAACATTCGAAAACTGCCGTAAAAACGGATCGACGGTAGCCGTTCGTTTCAGATACGACGAAAACGGCAGGGATAATCCCGAACCGAACAGTTTCGAACAGATTTTAAAGCATATTTCCCAAATCAAGCAAAGCAAAGTTTTAGAAGATTATAAAGACATTTTAATGTTTGTCGAAAGCGGATTTGTCGGTAAATGGGGCGAACAGCACGGGGGAAAGTATACATCGGTTGATTACAAAGCGAGACTATTAAAAGCTATGCTCGATTGCGTACCTTCGCCGATACCCGTCACGGTTCGCACACCCGACACGTTTGCGAAATTCGTCGGGATAGAAAGAAATAAACTTGCCGACTATAAGGCGGAAGAAGGGAGCGAAGCTTCGCGCGTAGGGCTTTACAACGACGGATATATGGGTTCCGATTCCGATCTGGGAACTTACGCCGACCGCGAAATCGAAACGCAGTGGCTTTCAAATCAGACTTTAACGTCCTGCTTCGGCGGTGAATTTTCCGGGAATATCGAATTTGCCAAGAAATACGACGCGTATCTGCCCGAAAACTGTATTCCCGAAATGTATAAAACTCATTTAACCTATATAAACAGCAACATTTTTCAGCTCTATAAAGAATATAAATTCGATAAAAATTACGATGTCGGCGGCATCGACAACTCGGCGTATTACGGACAGACGGTATTCGATTTCATAAGGGATCACCTCGGTTACCGTTTCGTGCTCGGAGAAACCGTTTTTCCCAAAAAATTATTGCAGGGCGGAATACTCGAATTTGATTTTTCACTCGTGAATAAAGGTTTTGCAAATCCTATAAAGAAGCAGAAATGCGAAATCATACTCGAAAAAGACGGAAATTTCGTAACGGCGGAAGTTGGTTTGGATCCTGCAAAGTGGTATTCCGGTAAAAAAATTTCTCAAACGCTCAAAATAAAGTTGCCTGCATTTTTGCAGGAGGGCGAATGGAAAGTTTATCTTAAAAGCTCGCTCGGCGTCGATGAACTGAAAAATTATAATTACCGTTCTATCAGATTTGCAAATAAAGACGTGTGGAACGAAACTTTGGGCGCAAATTATTTAGGCTTCGTTGAAATTCAGTCATCCGGAAGCTGCGACAACACAATAGGTGAAACGGACGGTAAAACGGAATTCGCCCAGCTCTATAATTTAGGCGGAAGAGTTTGCGTAGACGGAACTGTTTCTGCCGATGAGTGGAGTGAAAGCGATAAGATTGCCGAAAGCGGAAAATATTCGCTGTATGCAAAGTGCGACGGCGAAAACCTGTATATTGCGGCGGATATTCCGCACGGTTCCAAGTCGCCCGTGTTCAATTTCAAAGCAAAAAATGCTGAAAACGGACTATCCTATTGGCTTTATCAGCAGGCAGGCGGTTTCATATATTTCAACCACGAAGAGCGCCTCGGACACGGCGGATTGATTATAAAGTATTCTGATTTTGCTTTCGAAATTAAAATTCCTTTCCGTATGCTCGAAATAGAAAACGGAAGTCAGCTTTCCGAAGTAAGCGTTTTCGTGCAGGACAGCGCGGACGAATGGAAGGGAAAGGGCAGTATAAAGACCGAAACCGCGTATACTGCCGTAAGCGATTTCAGGGTGTTCAACTCTTTTATAAATCTTACGGCAGACGATAAAAGCGAGCTGAAATTCAAAATAGAAGCCGATACGGAAATCGAAAGTGTGGTGTGGTATCTGGACGGAATTGAAATAGCAAGCGGCAATCTGCTGTCGCTTACGCTGAAAGATAACGCAAAAGACCGTCGTATAACTGCAAAAATTACGGCTTTAAACGGCACTGCGAAAACTGTCGAAATTGCACAAATCAACGTTAAAGGTTGACAAATTATAAGCTTTGCTTTAATATTAATGTACTGTTTAACTAATAAGGAGAAAATAATGAAAATTTTGGTTACAGGCGGAGCCGGCTATATCGGTTCGCATACCTGTGTGGAACTTTTGGAAAGGGGCTACGAAGTCGTAGTTTTAGATAATTATTACAATTCCTGCGCGGTAAGCGTGGAGAGGGTTGAAAAAATCACGGGCAAAAAAATTGCTCTCTATGAGGGCGACGTAAGAGACAGGGTGATGCTCGACAAAATTTTTACGGAGCATAAAATCGACTGCGTAATCCATTTTGCGGGCCTCAAAGCCGTAGGCGAAAGCTGTGCAAAACCCGTTATGTATTACGATAACAATATCGGCGGAACGCTTGCGCTGGTCGAGGTTATGCAAAAGCATAACTGCAAAAAAATCATATTCTCTTCGTCTGCGACCGTTTACGGCGATCCCGAAGTTCTGCCACTTACAGAAACCTGCAAGACGGGCGGAACAACCAACCCCTACGGAACAAGCAAACTTTTTCAGGAGAGAATACTTTCCGATTTATACGATGCCGACAACAGCTGGACCGTCATTCTTCTGAGATATTTCAACCCCGTCGGCGCGCACGAAAGCGGACTTATCGGCGAAGATCCTCAGGGCATCCCCAACAATTTAACGCCCTATATAGCAAAAGTTGCGATCGGTGAATTAAAGGAAATAGGCGTATTCGGCAACGATTATCCTACGCCTGACGGCACGGGAGTGAGGGACTATATCCACGTCGTCGATCTTGCAAAGGGTCATGTTTCCGCCATAGACGGCGTAAAGGGCAGCGGAGTTTTCGTCTATAATCTCGGCACAGGCATAGGCTATTCTGTTTTAGACGTTATTCACGCTTTTGAAAAGGCCTGCGGACGGAAACTTCCCTACGTCATAAAACCGAGAAGGGCAGGCGATATCGCCGCTTGCTATGCGGACGCAAGCAAGGCAAAAAAAGAACTCGGCTGGCAGGCTGAGTACGGCATAGACGATATGTGCGCTTCGCTCTGGAAATGGCAGTCTATGAACCCTAAGGGCTATAAAAGCTGAATGATGAGAGAAAGTATAGATTTAACAAAATTTTATAAAGTCATGGGCGGAAGTCTCGATTTATATACAATCGAGTGCCCTTTGCCCGACTGCAAAAATTGGAAAAGACCTGCGGTTATAGTGGTTGCAGGCGGTGCGTATGAACACGTCAGCAAGCGCGAGGGGGCGACGGTTGCCTGCAATTTTCTTGCAAGGGGCTTTCAGTGCTTCGTCTTGAATTATCTTACTGTCAACGACGGCGTACGCTACCCCGAACAGCTTCACGAACTTTCCGCGTCGGTCGATTATCTGAAAAAAAATGCCGACAAATTCTGTATCAACGGCGACGAAATTTTTGTCGTAGGCTTTTCGGCTGGCGGACATCTGACTGCAAATCTCGCGGTCGATTACTTTTCTGTATCCGCAATCTGCGGTGAACCGCTTGACTGTAAACCGACGGCGGTGGGGCTTTGCTATCCCGTCATAAGTGAAGAGTTCGGACATTTAAGGAGTCACGAAAATCTGCTTAAAGGTTATCCGGAAGAAGAAAAGAAGAAATTGCTTGCTCGGCTTAATCTGGACAAATCTGTAACAGTAAATACCGTTCCCTCGTTTATCTGGACGACCGCAAGCGATAAAACCGTCCCTGCGCAAAATTCTATCGTATTCGCACTTGAACTTGCAAAACACAATGTAAAGTACGAACTTCATATCTATCCCGACGGCGACCACGGCAGCTCGACCTGTGACCTGGAAGTCAATTCGTACTGTCCTGCAAAAAATGCACAGTGGATTGACAACTGCGCTTCGTTTTTCCGTCTGTTCACAACCGTAAAATTCTGATTAATTTCATTTTCAGAAAACCGCTTCGTTTCGAAGCGGTTTTTAGTTTTTTACAGCTAAGAGTGGTAAAAAAGTTTTCATCTGCATATCATACATTGTACAAATACATAAAAAGGAGAATTTTTTATGGAAAAAAATGCAACCAACACAACGGAATCTACGGCAGAAGACTTATGCGGATCGTCTAATATTCTCGATACCGTTCATCTTAAAAACCTCGTTGATGATCTCTCAAAACTTTACGGCACGTCTGTAAGCACAAAGGTAGCCAAAGACGCCAAAGTTTCGGCTGAAAAAAGGCTGATAGAGGCTATTCGCGCAAACCTCGACCGCTACAACGGTTAAAAAATTTTCAACATCAATTTAAAAACGGGCTGATAATTCAGCCCGTTTTTATTGATTAGTTTTTTATTTCGTCATTGCTTCCTGAACGGCAACTGCAACGGCAACCGTCGCGCCGACCATAGGGTTGTTGCCCATTCCGATAAGTCCCATCATTTCAACGTGAGCGGGAACGGAAGAGGAGCCGGCAAACTGTGCGTCGGAGTGCATACGACCCATAGTATCGGTCATACCGTAAGAGGAAGGCCCTGCCGCCATATTGTCGGGGTGGAGCGTTCTTCCCGTGCCTCCGCCGGAAGCTACCGAGAAATATTTTACGCCGTTTTCAACGCACCACTTTTTGTAAGTGCCCGCAACGGGATGCTGGAAACGCGTGGGGTTGGTGGAGTTGCCCGTAATCGAAACGGAAACGTGTTCCATCTTCATAATGGCAACGCCTTCAGGTACGTTATCCGCGCCGTAGCATTTTACTTTTGCTCTCGGTCCGTCGGAGAAAGCTACGCTGTCGGTAACTTTTACGGTTTCGGTATAAGGATCGAATTCGGTCTTGCAGTAGGTAAAACCGTTTATTCTCGAAATTATATAAGCCGCGTCTTTGCCGAGACCGTTCAATATAACCCTTAAAGGCTTGACTCTGACTTTGTTTGCATTTTCAGCAATCTTAATCGCGCCCTCCGCAGCCGCGAAAGATTCGTGACCCGCAAGGAAGCAGAAGCAGTCGGTCTCTTCGGAGAGGAGCATTGCGCCCAGATTTCCGTGTCCGAGACCTACTTGTCTGTTTTCGGCAACAGAGCCCGGAATACAGAAGCTCTGAAGCCCTATGCCGATAGCGGAAGCGGCGTCCGCGGCTTTTTTACATCCTTTCTTTATAGCGATTGCCGCGCCGACCGTATATGCCCAGACTGCGTTTTCAAAGCAGATAGGCTGAGTTCCGCGCACGATTTTATCTACGTCAATACCCTTTTTCATTGTGATATCGCGACATTCTTCAATTGATTTAATGCCGTATTCTTTTAAAACGGAAAGAATTTTCTTTTCTCTTCTCTCATAACTTTCAAAAAGCGCCATAATTAATCAACCTCCTTGTCGGTTCTCGGATCGATATGTTTTACCGCACCCTGTTCTTTTGAATATCTGCCGTAAACACCGATAGCTTTATCATAAGCTTCGTTGGGTGAAAGACCTTTTTTGATAAAGTCGGTCATCTTGCCGAGCGAAACGAATTTGTATCCGCAGATTTCGTTGTTTTTGTCGAGAGCGAGTGCGATGACGTAGCCCTCTGCCATTTCAAGGTATCTTGCGCCCTTGTAAGCAGTGCCGTACATAGTCGCCACCTGCGAACGAAGTCCCTTGCCGAGGTCTTCGAGACCTGCGCCGACAGGCAGACCGTCTTCCGAGAACGCCGACTGCGTTCTGCCGTATACAATCTGTAAAAACAGCTCGCGCATAGCTGTGTTGATTGCGTCGCATACGAGGTCGGTGTTGAGCGCTTCCAAAATCGTCTTGTGGGGCAGAATTTCGGCAGCCATTGCGGCCGAGTGAGTCATTCCCGAACAACCTATCGTTTCGACAAGGCATTCTTCAATGATGCCGTCTTTTACGTTTAACGTCAGTTTGCAGGCGCCCTGTTGGGGAGCGCACCAGCCGATACCGTGGGTGAGACCTTTGATGTCTTTGATTTCCTTTGCCTTTATCCATTGACCTTCTTCGGGAATGGGAGCGGGACCGTGTTCGAATTTACCCGAAACGCCCTTGGCAACGCAAATCATATTTTCAATGTCTTCAGAATAATGCATTACTTTTCCTCCGAAATTAATTTTCTCGTTCAAGTATAACATAAAGCTTGAATTAATACAACTTTTCGCGTAAAAAAATTTAAAAATTTTGACTGCTTTCGCTTTAAAAATGTTTACTCGATTAAAAATAGTATTATAATAGTAGTGTAAAAAAAATTTCGTCAAGGTATACCGATGCTCTGTCAGCACTGCAAAAAGAATCCGGCCGCGGTCAATTATTTTGAAATGGTCAACGGAAAAAAATTCGAATATCATCTTTGTGCCTTTTGTTACGCCGATCTGTACGGCGAACTGAACAGCACGGCAAATAATTCCGCCTGGTCAAACCTTTTCTCTTCGCCCGTACCGCGCAGGAAATTCTGTCCCGTATGTCATACGTCCTTTTCCGATTTCGAAAGAACGGGGCTTTTAGGCTGTACCAGCTGTTACGACGTTTTTAAAGAAGAGCTGATACCGTCGATTCTCAGAATACAGGGCAAAGTGGAGCATATAGGCAAAGCAGGCAACAATATGGACGAACTCGGACTTCACAGGCGTTTGAAAAGTTTGCAGGAACAGCTTGAAAATGCGCTCCGTGAAAAGAATTTCAGGGCGGCAGACAGACTTAACAGACAGATAAACGCAATAAAGAAAAGTCTGCACGGAGGCGGAAATGGATAGATTATCGGACGGCACCGTAGTTTCGACGAGGATACGTCTTGCAAGGAATTTAGAAGGTTATCCTTTTCCGTCGCATCTTAAAAACGAAAAACAGGCGAAAGAGATAATAAGACTCGTCTCCTGTGCGCTGGCGAGGCTTGACGAATTCAGTCTTTATTATATGGACGCAATCGCAGGCGAGCAGGCCGTAAGTTTAATGGAAAACCATCTTATAAGCCCCAAGCTTATAAAAAACAAACACTTATCCGCTGCTCTCATCAATACGGAAGAAAGCGTATCAATTATGATAAACGAGGAAGATCATCTCCGCGAACAGTGCATAGTTAAGGGACTCGATTTACGGTTTGCATATGAAACTATGTCGGAAATCGACAGCCGTATCGCAGGGTCAATGAAATTTGCGTACGACGAACAGTTCGGCTTTCTCACAGCCTGCCCGACGAATCTGGGTACGGGACTCAGAGCTTCGGTGATGCAGTTTCTGCCTGCGCTCACTATAAACGGAGTTATGCCCAAACTTATAAGAAGCATATCGCGTTTAGGGCTGACCGTACGCGGAGTGTACGGCGAAGGGAGCGACGCAGAGGGTTATAAATATCAGATAAGCAACGAAGTGACGCTCGGCGTTACAGAGGAAGAAATTTTAAATCAGGTTGAAGAAGTCGTAAAAAAAGTATGCGAACTTGAAGCGGCTGAGCGCAGAACGCTTTTGAACGGGCCCAATGCGATAGAGGTTCAGGACGAGTGCTTAAGAGCATACGGAATACTTACCAACTGCGCGAAAATCTCCGCAAGGGAATTTATTAAGCTTACGGCAAAAGTCAAATTAGGCGCTTGTCTTGGCTTTATCGATATCCCCGACGTTTCGCTTATCGACGATCTGGTTGTTAAATTGAGCCCGTCTAATATCGCGGCGACTGCATCACAGCAGTTTACTGCGCTTGAAAGGGATATCTACCGCGCAAAATGCTGTAAAAAAGAATTTGAAAAAATGAAAGGATAATATATGGAAAACAATAAATTTACCGATAATTTACAAAACGTATTGCTTATTGCCGAAGAGGCGGCAAGGGCGTTTTCAAGCAGCTATATAGGAAGCGAACATCTGGTGTTTGCAATGCTCAATTGCCACGATTGCACGGCGTACAGAGTGCTTAGCGCCTGTCAGGTCAGCGAATCCGCTTACCGTGAAATTTTTGCGCGGTCAATTGATAAGCGCTCGAATATCAGCGGATACACTCCTCGCACGAAGCATATGATAGAGCGCGCCCTGGAGCTGTCTATCGATATCAACGGCGAAGATTCGCTTGCAGGTACCGAGCATATGCTTCTTGCAGTTATGTCTATAAGCGACTGCCTTGCTATGCGCATTTTCCGTGCGATAGGCGTCAATATCCCGAAACTTGTCAAAACGCTGGAGCTTGCAATTAACAGCGGTTCTTTCGACGAAGATGAGGCTGAAGACGAGAATCCTTTCGAACAGATATCCAAAGTCTTTTTCGGAACGTCCGATTCTAAGCAGGTTAAAAAACCGTCCGAACACAAGGGCAAGAACGAGCAGAGCCTTGACCCTTCCGTAACGCAGTACGGCACTGACCTTACGCAGAAAGCGAGAGAGGGCAAAATAGATCCGGTAATCGGCAGAAAGAAAGAAATAGACAAGATAATTCAGGTCTTGTCGCGCAGGACGAAGAATAATCCCGTTCTGATAGGAGAGCCGGGCGTAGGAAAGAGCGCCGTCGTAGAAGGACTTGCGCAGGCCATCGTCAAAAACGAAGTTCCCGAACTGTTAAAGAACAAGATTGTTTTTTCGCTCGACCTCGTCGGAATGGTTGCAGGCGCGAAATACAGGGGCGACTTCGAGGAAAGACTGAAAAACGCGATAAAATCGATAAAGAACAACGGCAACGTTATTCTGTTTATAGACGAAATTCATACAATAGTCGGTGCAGGCGCTTCGTCCGAGGGAAGTATGGATGCGGCAAATATCCTGAAACCTATGCTCGCGCGCGGTGAATTGCAGACGATAGGCGCAACCACGCTCGAAGAGTACAGAAAGTATATCGAAAAGGACGCGGCTCTGGAGCGCAGATTTACGCCCGTTCAGGTGGACGAACCCACCGTCGAAGATACGATAGAAATTTTAAGAGGTTTGCGCGATAAATACGAAGCGCACCATAAAGTGGTCATCACCGACGAGGCGATTGTTGCCGCCGCAACGCTTTCCGACCGATATATAACCGACAGATATCTTCCAGACAAGGCGATAGATCTGATAGACGAGGCTGCGTCGCGCGCAAGGCTTAACAGTCTGAACAGTCCCGAAGAGGTAAAGGAATTAGAAGAGAAAATAAAGCGCCTCAATCTTGAAAAAAATAAGGCGGCAAAGGGCGAAAATTATTCTCAGGCACAGAAACTTGTCGATGAAATAAACGATCTGCACGAGAGGATTAAAAAACTCGATGCGGATTGGAAGAGCGAAACCCACAACGTTTCTCCTAAGATTGCAAGCAATGAAATCGCGGAGATCGTGAGTGGCTGGACCGGCGTTCCCGTACTCAAACTTACTGAACAGGAAAGCGACAAACTTCTGCATCTGGAAGAAAACCTTCACAAACGCATTATAGGTCAGGACGAAGCGGTCAGCGCCGTTTCGCGCGCAATACGCCGTGCGAGGGCAGGACTGAGCGAACCTAATAAACCCATCGGCTCGTTTATTTTCGTAGGACCTACGGGCGTCGGTAAAACCGACCTTGCAAAGGCGCTTGCGGAAAGTATGTTCGGCGACGAAAAACTTATGATAAGACTGGATATGTCCGAATTCATGGAAAAACATTCCGTATCCAAGCTTATCGGCGCGCCTCCCGGCTATATAGGTTATGACGACAATAACGGAGGTCAGCTCACAGAAAGGGTAAGAAGAAAGCCTTACAGCGTGGTTTTGTTCGACGAAGTCGAAAAGGCGCACCCCGATGTCTTTAACGTGCTTTTGCAGATTCTTGACGACGGCAGACTTACGGACAGCAAGGGCAGGGTAATTAATTTCAAGAACACTATTATAATTATGACTTCGAACGTCGGAGCAAGTCAGATAAAGAAGATGTCGAATTTCGGCTTTACTTCTTCAGATGACGACGGCTACGACAATATGAAAGACAACATTAACGAAGCTTTGAAAGAACAGTTCAAACCTGAATTTTTAAACAGACTTGACGATATCATTATTTTCAGAAAACTTACCAAGTCGGAGGCGGCTGAAATATGCCGTAAGATTCTGGACGGGCTTTCCGAAAGATTGAAGGTGAACAATATTTCACTGGAAGTCAGCGCAGAGGCGCTTGCAAAACTTGTAGACGAAGGGTATAACGATATGTTCGGCGCGCGCCCCTTAAAGAGAATCGTGCAAAAAAGGATAGAAGACAGACTGTCTGACGAGATTCTTGCAGGCAACGTATTGCCGGAGGAAAAAGTCAGAGTATCCGTCAAAGACGGCGAACTCGTATTCAGTTCAGCTAAAAATTGATTTCAGACAAAAAACGGAGATTTTTATCTCCGTTTTTTATTTCTGTCAAACTCGGCTTTTTCTGCATATATTGATAGTACATATAGGGAATTATTATATGACGTTAAGCGTATGTCTTATTATAAAAAACGAAGCCGAAGTCCTTGAAAGATGCCTGACCTGTGTAAAAAAATTCGCTGACGAAATAGTCGTTGTTGACACGGGTTCAGATGATAACAGTGTGGAAATTGCAAAAAAATTCACCGATAAGGTGCATTTTTTTAAGTGGTGCGACGATTTTTCCGCCGCCCGCAATTTCGCTTTCGATAAGGCTTCGTCAGATCTTTTAATGTGGCTTGACGCCGATGATGTCATCGACGACGATAACTGTCATAAAATAGAAAAGCTTAAAAATAATTTTGACGGCTTCGATATGGCAATGTTGCCTTATGCCGCCGCCTTCGACGGGGAAGTTCCGACGTTTATTTACAACAGAGAAAGAATATTCAGAAGGGACAAAGGATACCGCTTTAACGGAGAAGTGCACGAAGCGGTAAATCTTTTCGGCAAAATTTTTTACTCGGATGCACTGATTTGCCATAAAAAAGTAAAAGAAAATTCGCCCTTGCGCAATCTGAATATTCTGCAAAAAAAGATATCTGCCGGAAAAGAACTCGATGCGCGCCAGAAATTTTATTTCGGCAGAGAACTTTATTACAATAAAATGTACAGACAGGCAATAGCTGTTTTGGAAGACTTTTTAAAAGACGACGGCTGGTATGTCAACAGGATCGAAGCGTGCATAGATTTATTTTATGCTTATCTTAGCGCAGGCGACAAAAAAAGTGCGTTGAATTCACTGTTATTTAGTTTTACCATTGCTCCGCCGAACAGCCGGATATGCTGTATTCTCGGCGAATATTTTTTGGAAAAAGGCGATTTACTTTATTCGGAATATTGGTATAATACCGCTCTTAAAGCTGAAAACGATTCAAAGGACGGCAGTTTTATAAATTTGGATTATTGCAAATTTGTGCCCTATATGCAGTTATGCGTAATTTACGACCGCCTCGGAGATACCGCGAAGGCGTTTGAATGCAATGACGAGGCAGGGAAAATAAAACCGCAAAACGAAAACTATTTAAATAACTTAAAATATTTTGAAAAACTCGGATTTAAGAGGTAATATAAATGATTGAAAAATTAATGACCGGATTTTTAGATTGCTGTTGCGGCGGTCGCGGTGGCAGAATAACAACCGTTTACAGATTAACGGGGATAACCGGACCTGCAGGCCCTACCGGTCCGACAGGCCCTCGCGGAGATACGGGGCCCATAGGTCCTACCGGAGCAACGGGCGTCAGAGGCTATAGAGGCGCGACGGGAGCAGACGGAGTGACAG
>CAJTXM010000010.1:15080-66657 GCA_910583545.1 uncultured Christensenella sp.
GCCCCACGGGTGCAACAGGCGCGACGGGAGCAGACGGAATAGCAGGACCCACGGGCGCGACGGGCCCCACAGGTGCAACGGGGCTTGCAGGTGTAACAGGGCCCACAGGCCCCACGGGTGCAACAGGCGCGACGGGAGCAGACGGAATAGCAGGACCCACGGGTGCAACAGGTGCGACAGGCCCCATTGGACCTACCGGTATTGCTGATTTAAACGCTTACGGCGGACTTTACAGTACTACTCCGCAAACGCTTAACCTGACGGTTGGCGAAACCACACAGTTGCCTATAACCACTCAAATGCCTTTAAAAAACGTAACTAACGCTCCTGCGAATTCGCTTACTGTCGTAAATGCGGGCGTCTATGAAATAAATTATTATTCAAACGTGTCGGCGGCGCTTGGCACGACGGTAACTTTGGCGGTACGCAGAAACGGAACGGCAATTCCGCAGGCGACAATTTCGCGCGTTCTTTCGGTTGGCGTAGGCTCGCTTTACAGCGGAAGCTTTTTGATCAGACTCAACGCAGGCGACGTGATAGATATGGCAATCTCCGCATTACTTGCTGTCGGTATTACGTTAGGGGGAGGCGTAAACACCACGCTGACGGTTAAGCAGATTGATATTTAAACGTTAAAAAACAATAAAAAAAGCCGACGGAAAAATTTTCGTCGGTCATTTTATGTTTCCGTTTTTAAGTAATAATTCAAAATTTCCGTGATCGTAAACGCAGTTATCAAAACTACGGTCGTTAAAACTTATTGACATGCCGCTGACAGGATCGTTTAAACAGTCGCCGATAATTAAATCGCAGGAATCAAACGGTGAATATTTTCCTCCGCATATGCCGATTTCAGTGCCTTCGCAATTAATCGAAACAGAATAGCCGTCGGCATAAGTAAATTCGGCGCCGTTAAGTGAAAAATTTTTTTCATAGTTAATTTTTATATTTTCAAATGGCTGAATATTGAGATATTTTCCGTAGATATAAATATCACAGTCAATATCGAATTTATTTAAAGCACCGACGCAATTTTCGCCTCCCAATAGAATTACTGCGTCTAAATTGTAAGAATAATATTCGTTGAGAAACGTTCGTATATTACCGTCGGATACGTTTTCTGTTAAAATCAGAATATTGCCGCCGTTTGATTTTATCAGTACCGCACCGCCGTTATACGTCGCGGTAACGATTATTTTATGACCGCTGAACGGAAAATACGTTTTTAGCGGAATGTAAATGCTCAGAAATACAAACGAACAAACCAATGCCGTTATGCGCTGAAAAATTTTTAAATTAATCTTGTCGGATAAGGTAAAAAGTATCAGATAGTAAAAAGGAATAAACGCACCTGCGCCGAAACCGCTTAAAAGCGCTTTTTCAAAACCTGCATTTATCAGAAACGATAATATTATTTTTAAGGGTAAAGTTGAGTAAGGTAATATATAGCCAGCCGTAAACGGTAGGATTAAAGATATAAGTACGCCGAAAAACTGTAAAAGGAAAAACAGTGACAAAAGAGGAACCAGAAAAATATTCATTATTATTCCTGCTCCGCTGAGATATCCGAAGTGCGAAAGCATAACCGGCATAGTTCCAGCCTGCGCTGAGAGCGATACACCGACGGTATCGGTAACTTTCCGTGGCAATTTTTTGAACGGACGGACAATGTTTTTTGATAAAAATATGATAGAAGCAACAGCAGTAAAAGAGAGTTGAAAGCCTACGCTGAACAGCGTAAGAGGATTGAGGATAAGTATTATTACCGCAGATATCGAAAGCGAGTTCAGCGCGTCGTATTTAACGAAAAAAGTTTGCGCAATAGTTGCCACGGCACACATTATCAGTGCGCGCACCGATGAAACGGTAAAGCCGCATATACCCGTATAGAGGAATAGCGGAACAAGGCAAAGCGCAAGTTTTATATATCTGTTTAAACGCCTTTTTTTGAAAAGCAGGCGCAAGATTCCGTAGATAATTCCTATATGCAAGCCGGAAACGGCGAAGATATGCGCAATTCCGCCGTATCTGAAAGCAGAAACGGTTTGACTGTCTACAAAATCCGTATTTCCTGTGAGCATAGCAAAGGCAACCGATGCAGTGTCACTGTCAAGATTTTCAAATAACGTATTTCTGAGAACCGAGTTCAGCGACCCGAACAGTGAAAACTTGTATTTCGAAGTCAGACCGCTTTGTACGAAGCAGGTATATTTTATATTTTTTTCTGCGTTATAATTGAGTTTGCCGTAAGGGAAAATATCGTTATTCGTAATTTTGGAAGTGAATTTTACTTCATATCCGACGTCGCATTTTTCGCCGTAAGAAGCGGACAGGTATACTTTGATTTTTCCGCCGACTCGCATTCCGTTTACAAAAACTCCGTCCACAATTATATATTCGCCGGAATCGGTTTTTCCCTTGTCGCTGACTGTGGCGCAAACGGTGTAGGTATCGCCGTTTACAAGCTGTTTACTGTCAAAAGTTTTAATTTGAATATAACTTAACGCAGTGCCCAGAATAAGCATAAATATGCAGGTTAAACAGAAAATCATCAGTCTGTATTTTGAATTAAAACGGCATAAAATTAAAATTATCGCAACCGCCGGTACGGTAGCGATAACGTAAAAAAGGTCGATTTGGATCCTTATGAAAAGATATCCGAGTAAAATACCGCATATGAGCGATAAAATTATCAGTACGGGAAATCTTAAATTGATAAGTTGTCTTTTGTTTGCCATATGCGAAATTATGTCGTTGAGCAGTGCAATCGCTTCAACGGTATTTATATTATAAAAATTATTTTTAAAAAAAGCAAGTTATAGTCTCAATTTGTTTGTATTTATTTGTACGGTGATATATAATAGTTGTCAATTTATGAAAACGGCAGCAAGAAAAAACGAAATGAATATGACGGAAGGAAATCTTTTCAAAAAGATTTTGTTGTTTTCACTTCCTATAATTTTTTCGGGTATATTACAGCTTTTATATAGTGCGGCAGATCTCGTCGTCTGCGGAAAGTTCGGTTCTGACCATTCCGTAGGCGCAATTTCTGCAACTAACTCTTTAACAAACTTAATAATACAGCTTTTTATGGGTCTGAGCGTCGGCGCAAACGTTTTAATGGCAAGATGTTTCGGTGCGAACTTGCAGGAAAAGGGACAGCGTATAGTTTATACGTCTATGATAATGTCGGCATTTATGGGCGTGATTTTAGGAATATTCGGAGCAGTGTGTTCAGGCTATTTTTTAGTCTGGATGTCAACGCCCGACGACGTTATTGCTCTTTCCACGCTGTACCTCAGAATTTATTTCTGCGGTGTTCCGTTTTTGCTTATTTATAACTTCGGCGCATCGCTTTTAAGGGCGGTCGGCGACACCAAGCGTCCGTTTTACTTTTTGGCGATTTCTGGCGTTTTTAACGTCGCCTTCAATCTTTTATTTGTGATAGTATTCAAAATGGATGTTGCCGGTGTTGCACTCGGAACGGTAATTTCACAGGCTATTGCAGCAGTTTGCGTAATCGTTTGTTTAATGAAAAATAAGGGGTTTTTCCATTTTTCGTTTAAGGAAATGCGCTTTTATAAGGGAGAAGCTCTTGAAATTATCCGCGTCGGTCTGCCCGCAGGTTTGCAGGGGGCAATATTTTCATTATCAAATGTTTTGATCCAATCAAGCGTAAACAGTCTCGGTTCAAGTACAATGGACGGCAACGGTGCGGCTTGCTCGATAGAAGGATTCGTTTACGTAACAATGAATTCGGTGGCGCAGGCGTGCATAGCTTTTGTTTCGGCAAATTTCGGCGCAATGAAATGGCGCAATATAAAAAAATCGGTAATGTATTCCGTTATTTACGTATGTATTTTCGGTATAACCGTAGGCGGTCTGGCAACGGTTTTAGGCAAATTTTTGCTTTCTGTTTATATTGACGACGCCGAAGCGATTTCAGTGGGTTACAGCAGGCTTATAGTTATTTGCCTGACGTATTTTCTGTGCGGTCTTATGGACGTAATGGCGTACGCAGTAAGAGGAATAGGTTATTCTCTTGTTCCGACAATCGTTTCGTTGTGCGGTGCCTGCGGTTTCCGTATTTTATGGGTTTATACCGTTTTCCCCGTTGACGCTATGCACAGCTTGCAGGGGCTTTCTGTTTCTTATCCGATTTCGTGGTTTTTGACTTTCGCGGTACATCTTGTCGTATTTATCATTCTGTTTATAAGAAAAAGGCGTTATTTCAATTCCGTAAAAGAAGCGGAGGACAGCGAAATTATTGAAGAAAGTGTCGAGGAAAATAATTGACAAATCCGTATGATTTTGTTAAAATAAACCAGTCGTCGAAAAATGTAAGGCATTTGAATTTTCAGTGACGACAGAGCGGTAAGTACTGCGTACTTCGGTACGGCGAATGCTATGCAATCGCCCGCTCTCGTTAAAACTTAATATTTTTTGGAGAGATGGCAGAGCGGTCGAATGCGGCGGTCTTGAAAACCGTTGAAGTGAAAGCTTCCAGGGGTTCGAATCCCTTTCTCTCCGCCATTAGTGAATAATACGAACCCACGCCAAAGTGAGTTCGTATTATTCTTGAAAGAGATTACTTCGGCGTTTGCGTTGGAATGAATATAGCGTCGCCGGAACCGCCTACACCGACAGCGTGGAAAACACAAAAGCGTGATGAGAACGGCAACTTTACAAAATAGCGATAAAGGCACTTTGAGAGAAATCTCGGAGTGCCTTACTGTTTGCTTGATTAAGTATTTTGGTTTTGCTATAATAATTGTACGATAAACAGTAATTTGAGGAGATATTTTATGTTTAATGAAATATGCATATATGAGGCAAAACTTACCAAGTTAGATGAAATTGAAGAACTAATGAGAGAAGTAGCAGAATTTTATTTGAACCAAGATGGTGTTATTGATGTACACTATATAAAACGTACTCACCGACAAAAAGATTTTAATGCTGTTAAAGAGGGTGAATTGCCTGTTCGACTCACGAGAAATGTCGGCAAGGTAACATATGTTTTATATTGGGTGCTGGAAAATGAAGCAGCTCATGCAAGAGTCTCAAAACTCGGTGTAGAAAAATTCTATAAACGTTGGAATAGGTGTTTAACCACAATGCCTAAAATAATATTAGGCGAAAACATCGTTTAACATACAACTTCCCGTTTGTCGGAGACTTAATATAGAGCGAAAGGTAAAAGATATTTTGATAAATAAGTTGAGAGAAAAAACTTTGGTAACTGTCAAAAATGAAGTGGAAATAAATGAATATCCATGCCGTTAAAATAGTAATCACATATAACTTTACAGAACAACCGCCAATTAAAGGAAAACACTTTGATAATGCGGAAAATATAGAAAAGCAGGCTCTAAACCCTGCTTTTTCTCTTAATTTAGGTTCGCATAAACGGGAAAACTCTCCGCCAAAGTCATATAATCCGAACCATAATGAAAGTTATAGGTTCGTTTTATTTTACAAAGTTAATATTTGGGTGTAAAATTAAAATATGATTTGTAATATAGTTATAACGGCGACAGTCTGTCGCCGTTGTAACTATATTATATCTTCGTCATCGCTTGTTTCGAGAAAATATTTGAACCATGCGGTGTATTTTCTTCTGTACCGCCTCAAAGTGTTATCGTTGATATGCGCCTTGTCTGCAACGCCTTCCAAAGTCAGTTTATTATTTTTTGAATTATAAAGGTAATTCATAATTTCGCAGTGGTTGGACAGGCTGTTGTTGTCATAAAAGCGATAGACTTTTAAAACGTTTCTGTACGCTTCGTCATATTCGGCACAGGAGTTCCTTGAATCTCGCATCATAAATTTTTCTGTTTGTTGAAAATCTTTCATAATTTACCTCTTAAAAAAACTTTTCCTAATATTTAAACCGCGAATTACGGCAAAATGTGACACAATTTACTAAAATTTTCCAAAAATAAATAAAAATTTTTTGATACGCAAACTCAGATTTACAAGTTTGCGTATTTTTACACTACGCCGTCTTTTTTTGTATATGCAGAGCAAGAAAATATTCGAAGCATTCCGCAAATTCCTTACGGCGTTTTCTCAGCGTGTTTTCGTCCATATGCGCAAGAACTGAAATTCTTTTAAAAGTCCTTTTATGCGTTGAATTATAAAGATAGCTTAAAAGTTGAACGTAGTTTTTTTGCCACTTAAAGTCTAAATAACTGTAGACGTACACCACACTTTTATAAGCCGTCGCATAGTTCGGATTTTCGTTTCTTGACTTGATTGACATAAGTTTTTCGACATTTTGGTAGTCTTTCATTTCGTTATAACCTCTCAAAATTTATTCATCTATAAATAAAACTGAAAAAACCGACAAAATGTGACGGATTTATCCAAATTTTTCCATATATAATTAAAATAGTCGGAATAAGTTGTTCAACCGATAAAAATTGTCGAAATGCTACATTAAGTTTTTTGTATAATGCAAATATGGCAAGTAAAAAACAGAACAGCAGAAGAGTATTAAAAGGACTGATCGATTATTTAATATTAAGTCTTAACGAACTAAAAGACGTGCAGCGCAAAACCCTGTTTGCCGAGGGCGAAATCACGGCTTACGTTGAATGTCTTGAATATATCAGTCGGTGGACAGGCTATAAAAAATACGGCATTGAAGATATTGAACGCCAATTTCCGATTGAGTAATAAAAAAAACCGGCCGTCAGCAGGTCGGTTAAAAGCGGTTTTCATTACTCAGCAATAAAAATTTATGTCAGGATTTATTTTTGAATATGAATGAAATATCGGATTTGATTTTTAATAATTGTTTGAAACGTTCAAGTTACGATAAAAAATATTTTGCTTTCTTTTATAAATACTGTCTGAAAATTATGAAAAGTTACGTTGATAAGCATTTCGGTAATAATTCAAGATACAAAGATGTTCCGCACGACGTTTTTACAAGAATAGTATTTGATTATCCGCCGAAACATTTTGTAACAAATCATGTTGCTTATTTATGCAGGTCTGTTAAAAATTTTATTATCGATTTCAATAATAGTAAAAACAATCATTTGGAGCTGTTTGATAATTATGCTTACGTTACTGAAACGGAAGAAGATCTTGAATTTACTGATGAATCCGCAGATAGGGCTTGGAAGAAACTTGATGGCGTATCGCAGGGTATCATTTATGACAACGCAGTCAATGATTATAATCTAAAAGAAATCGCCGAAGATATTGCTATCACTTACGAGAACGTAAGAGCGAAGAAAAGCAGAGCAACCCGTGAATTCAAGGAAGAATTTAATCGGTTAAAACAAGAAGAAAAAAATATTAAAAAAGAAGAGGAATTAAAATGAAAAAGAAAATTTTGGCATTGTTGATTTTAATTGCAACGGTCTTAGGCGTTATGGGCGGAGTTTCCGTCTATGCGGAAGTAAGTCTCGAAGAGTGCGACAAGTGCTTCCAGAATACGGTCAGCGTGTTACTTGACCGTGACGATTTAAACGGAAACAAAATTTCGGCGACGCGCAGTCCCGTCTATGATATAAAGCTCGCTCAGCTCGGATACGTTTACGAATTTGACACTGCGGAGAGTAAAGGGTATGCAATTATAATCTGCGATAACGGCAATTACGTTGCAATAGAAATGCTGCCCGATGCGGAAAATCCTTATTCCGATGTCGGCGAAAATGAAAAAAGCGTATTTGTCAACGTTATGTCCTATTGCAAGGCCGTAGACGGCAAAATCTGTGATATAGAAACAGGCGAAGAATTTTCTGAACAGGTTTGCGCTGTTTTGGAAGAAAATGCTATACTGTATTCGGGCGGCTCGGTAGATCCCGAATACGTTAAAGTAGAAGTCGGTTTTTTGGGCGTGCCCGATGAAGATATGTATGACGTTTGCTATCAGATTCCGCAATTTTGCGGGGTTGGTTTAACGGGAGCTTGTGCAGCGGTTGCGGGGGGAAACATAATAGGCTATTTTGACAGATATTATGAAAATTTAATTCCTAATCACGTCGCAGGCGAATTCAAGGGCGAAGATTACTATTATAATTTCAGCGATACATACGTTACGCAGGCAATCAAACAATTGTACAGCGATATGAACGGTACGGAAAACGGCATTTCAGAGACAAATTTCAAAGTCGGCTTACAGAATTATTGTTCTAATAAAAATCTGAACTGCAATTTTAAAAGTATTAAAAGTAACGGTTCTATCAATTACGATATGGTAAAGTCGAGCCTGAAATCAGGCCAGCCTATTGCTTTATTTTTGAGTACTTATAATATTTGTGAATTGAATTGTGGCGATCAAAAAGATGAATTTTATTATGAACTGTATCCTGGAAATCACGTTATGGTGGGTTTCGGATATAGGGACATTAATTATACTTTAACGAACGGAAGCAAAAGTAATTATAAATTTATCTACGTTGCGACGGGTTTCATAACACAGAGAACTGCTTATTTCAACATCAGTTACAGAACGAATATAAATTCCGCATACGCCGTAAATATTTACTGAGGATAAAGATGAAATTAAAAAAATATATGAAACTTATGGAAGATGAACCGCAGGAAGAGATGACCGAACACGAACTCGAATTGTACAACTCTCTTTT
Source organism: uncultured Christensenella sp. (assembly GCA_910583545.1). Taxonomy (GTDB): domain Bacteria; phylum Bacillota; class Clostridia; order Christensenellales; family Borkfalkiaceae; genus Coproplasma. The sequence goes on from CAJTXM010000010.1 coordinate 23,687, forward strand.
AGAGCGTGTAGAAAAAAATGCCACGGTCAGAACGGCAAAACGGGTTAAACTGTGGAGCATTTTTGCACCGATAGTATCATCTTTACTCGTAGCCGCTATTACTTTGACCTGTGTGTTTTCGTTGAGAAAAATTTCCGATGAGTTTTTGTATAAAGATGACAATATAGTAACGCAAGAATCAGAATATGAGCTTATGAAAACTGATGTGGTTTTCTTTGATTTAAGTTTTAATGAATATACTTTAAGTCAAGTCGATATGTTTTATGATTCAAAAAGTAATGATAAGCTCTTTTACAGCATTATTGCTAATTTTGAAGATTCACGCTTAGATATAAAGATTGTGATTAACGAAAAATATAACTATCAGTTTAATCTAAACGGTGAAGAGAAGCGTGTTGAATTAGCGCAATACACATTAAATTACAGCAGTTTAATTTTGCGAGGCAAACCGCAGATTGAATATAAAGGTTGGATAAAAGTTCAAACAGAAATTGTCTATTTTGAATTTTTTCAAAAACCGGCGCTTGGCGATGAAGCTTTTTTTGAAACTATTCAGCAGGTTGTAAAGGTAAAAAAATAATAAAAAAGTTCCGAAAGTTAAAAAACTTTCGGAACTTTTTATTTTAAGTCAATGCAAATTATTTTGAACTGTGTTGGGGTTTTTTGTGCCTTCTGAGCACCGAATCTGGTTTAATGTTTGTATTCAACGGAAGCAACGCTTGCAAAAAAAATATTAAGGGTACCCATAGGAACAAGTTTTTTGCACAAGGCGTTTGCAGTATTTCCCGTCGTCATAATATCGTCTATCAGTAAAACTGTCTTTAATTTCAGGTTTGTTTGTGTTTGCGTTTTAAAGCTTTTTTCAAGATTTTCAACTCTCTCTTTTACCGAAAGATTTTTCTGTTCTGCGGTATCATTTATTTTGATAACTGTAGAAATTACGGGAACGTTTAACTTTTCGCCGACGCTTTCTGCAAGCAGTTTCGACTGATTATATCCGCGCTTGCGCTCGGCTCTTTTCGTCATAGGAACGTAAGTAATATAATCTATTATGGGAAAAACGGAAATTTTTTGTATGATAAGATTTGCAAAATAGTCTTTCAGGTAAGCGTATCCGTTTTTGAATTTATTTATAAGTTTTATCGCTGTTCCGTCGTAGATAAGAGGGGAGACGGCTTGTTCGAAATAAGGAGGCGTTTTCTTGCATTCCATACAGATTTCATTTAGCGGCGTCTTTCTACCGCAGACGGGGCAGGTTGCATCGTTGTTATATCTCAGTTTTTTTAAACAAGCAGGACAAAGATTGTTTTTAAACGTTTCAATTCCGCAGCAGTCGCAGGTAAACGAAAGAGGAAACAGCGTTTCCCCGATCAGTTGCTTTATTTTTATCATAAGTATTTTTTCAGATCTTCAACTTTATCGAGCCGTTCCCAACTGAAACCGGATCTGCCGAAATGACCGTAAGAGGCAGTTTGTTTATATACAGGATTTCTTAAATTCAATTTTCTTATAATGGCGTAGGGGCGGAGGTCGAATTCTTTTATAATTATATCCGCAATTTCACCGTCGGAAAGTTTGCCCGTTCCGAACGTATCCACAAAAACCGAAACGGGACGCGAAACGCCGATTGCGTAAGCTACCTGCAACTCGATTTCGTCTGCAAGTCCGGATGCGACTACGTTTTTACAGATATATCTTGCCATATAAGCGGCTGATCTGTCTACTTTCGTTGCGTCCTTGCCGGAAAAAGCTCCGCCGCCGTGAGCACATCTTCCGCCGTAAGTATCGACGATTATTTTTCTTCCCGTAAGTCCGCTGTCGCCTTCGGGTCCGCCGATTTCGAATTTGCCCGTAGGATTGATAAAAAACTTCGTATCCTTGTCAATAAGTTGAGTGGGGAGAGAAGTAATTGCTAATTTATATAAATCTTTTTTCAACTGCGTTTGACTTACATTATCGTCGTGCTGTGCCGAAATAACTACGGTATGTATGCGTTTCGGCGTTTTTTTATCGTATTCAACTGTGACCTGAGTTTTTCCGTCGGGACGGAGATACGGCAAAAGTCCCGTTTTTCTTGCGTCCGAAAGACACTTTGCAAGCTTGTGCGAAAGAGAGATGGGCAGAGGCATAAGCTCCTCGGTTTCCCTGCAAGCATAGCCGAACATCATTCCCTGATCGCCTGCACCGAGCAAATCTTCGGTGTCGCCGCCTTCTTTATTTTCAAGCGAGCTGTCAACGCCCATAGCAATATCAGGGCTTTGGCGGTGGATAGCAACGGTTATTTTAACCTTGTCGTATGCAAACGAGCCGAAAGTATAGCCCGTTTCCTTTATAATATTCCGCGCAATTTTTTCATAGTCGACGACGGCAAAAGTTGTAACTTCGCCCATAATAATAAGTCTGTCGTATGCGGCGCAGCATTCCACGGCGCACCTTGCCATATTGTCGATTTTTAAAATTTCGTCTACGATACCGTCTGAGACTGTGTCGCAAAGTTTGTCGGGATGCCCCTCGGTCACGCTTTCGCTTGTAAATAATTTCTTCATAAGTCGTCCTTAAAAAAATATTAACCCTTACCGGGGGGCAAGGGTTTTTCAGCTATATTTCCCATAGTCCTCGGCGTTAGCACCTTGCTTCAGGCAGGTTGCTGTGTGGTCTAAGAGCCGTTCTCTCGCACACTCTTTATAGGTTTTCTATAATATAGCATACGGTCAAATTATTGTCAAACAAAAGTTGCAATTAATTTATTTTTAAATTATAATTGTAATATGAAATGCACGCTTTGCCCCGTAGCCTGCGGTGCGGACAGAAAAACAGGAAAAGGCGCCTGCGGAGTGCAGGATATTAAAATTGCCAAATATTATCTTCATCCTTTTGAAGAACCGCCCGTGTCTTTCAAAAACGGCAGCGGCTGCATATTTTTTTGCGGCTGCTCGTTGAAGTGCGTATTCTGTCAGAACTTCGAACTTTCGAGAAATACGAGGGGCAAGAGTATTACCGCAAAAGAGCTTTCCGATATTTTCAGAGAGCTTGAAGAAAAAGGCGCTGAAAATATCAACCTTGTAAATCCTACTCATTATCTTTCGGAACTCGAAGAAGCGTTTTCTGTTTATAAGCCGGATATTCCTATAGTTTACAATACTCACGGATACGAAACCGTTGAAAGCTTGAAGCGCGCCGATAAATTTACAGATATTTTTTTGCCCGATTTGAAATTTATAGATCCGCTCCTTTCAAAAAGATATACGGGCAAAGATAATTATGCTTTGTTTGCTTTGCCTGCGGTGGAGTATATGGCAAACAAACCGCTTAAAATGCGCGAGGACGGCAAAATGCTGTCCGGGTGTATTGTGCGTCATCTTATTTTACCGCTCGGCGCATATGATTCCGTTAATATCGTCAGATTCGTCTCTCGGTTGCCGGACAGCGTGTATTTCAGTTTAATGAGCCAGTATACGCCTTTCGGAGAAATTGAAAATTTTAAGGAATTACAGCGCAGAATAACGCGCAGGGAGTATAATACGGTGTTGCAGGCGGTAAAATCCGTCAATCTGAAAAATGTATTTTTGCAGGATTTTGACAGCGCCGATACTCTGTATATACCGCAATGGGATTATTGATCTATGCTTGTAACGCTTGATAACGTGGCTTTCGGCTACAATGATAATTTAATACTTAACGACGTTTCCTTTGTCATAAACGACGGCGAAAGAATAGGACTTATAGGCGCTAACGGCGAGGGGAAGACTACTCTTATAAAGCTGATTCTGGGCGAGCTGTATGCTGATTTCGGCGAGTTGAACAAGAAAAGCGGATTAAAAATAGGTTATCTCGAACAGAATGGCGGCTACGAAAGCGGAAATACCGTTTACGGCGAAATGCTTGCCGTTTTCAGAGAAGAACTTTCCGCTGTGGACAGGCTGTCCGCTCTTTCCGCCGAACTCTCCAGTGCAGTGTTTCCGAGCCGCGAATACGACGTTTTGGCCGCTAAGATTGAAAACCTCAATAAATATATTTCGGCAAAAGACTGTTTCGACGTTGAAGTCAGAATAAAGACCGTACTCAACGGTCTTGGCTTTTCCGATATGTACGAAAGAATTATAGACACGCTTTCGGGCGGAGAAAAAACAAGACTCAAACTTGCAAGGCTTCTTTTGGAAAAGCCCGATCTCCTCATTTTGGACGAGCCGACGAACCATCTCGATATAACAACGCTTTTTTGGCTTGAAGAATATCTGCAAAGTTTTAAGGGTGCAATTTTCGTTGTGTCGCACGACAGATATTTTCTTGACAGAACGGTTTCGCGTATACTTGAAATCGAAAACAAACACCTGCTGTCTTTTTCGGGCAATTATTCAAAGTACAAGATTCTGAAAGCGGAAAGATATGAGCGTCTGCTTAAAGAATACGAAGCCCAGCAGGAAGAAATAAAGAAATTACAAACTTACGTCGATAAAAATATCGTGCGTGCAACGACGGCAAAATCGGCGCAGAGCAGAGTAAAACAGCTTGAAAAGATGACCCTACTCGAAAAACCGTATATTCCGCCGAAACCGCCCGTGTTCAGATTTACCTATGAATTAAAGCCTTATGAAAATATTTTGGATATCGACGGTCTTAATTTGGAACGTGGCGGAAAAGTTTTGATAAGAAACGGAAAACTTTCAGTCAGACGCGGTGACAGAATTGCGCTCACGGGTGAAAACGGCACAGGCAAAAGTACTCTTTTAAAAGAAATAGTGCAGGGCAACAACTCGGTAAAAACGGGTAGATTTGTAAAGTTTGCCATTTACGATCAGGAGGCGAACAATCTCGACGGCAGCAATACCGTACTTGAAGAGCTGTGGCAAAGACACGTTGGTTTAACTCAGACCGAGGCGCGCGGCGCTCTGGCGCGGTGCGGGCTGTTCGCCGAGGATATGCAAAAGAAAGTAAATTCTCTTTCCGGCGGAGAACGCGCTAAGCTTGCGCTGTGCGTGCTTGAATGTGAAAATGGCAACGTTCTTCTGTTGGACGAACCTACTAACCACCTTGATCTGCCTGCAAGAGAAGGGCTTGAAACCGCGCTGAAAAAGTTTGACGGCACTTTGATTTTCGTTTCTCACGACAGGTATTTCATATCGGCGCTTGCAGACAAAATCGCAGAAATCGAAAATTGCAGTATAAATTTTTTCGACGGCGGTTACGCCGCGTTCAATGATGAAAAGAAAAAAAAGAGCGAAGTGAAAAACATTCAGCCGCAAGTGCGTAACGCCTATCACCGTTCGGGCAAAGAAAGGGCGGAGGCTGAGCGGAATAAACAAAAAATGAAAGCTCTGGAAAGTCGGATTGCAGAGCTTGAAAACAGTGAAAAGCAGATAAATTTGCAGCTTGCCGACACGGAAATTATCTCAGACTATTTAAAAGTAAACGAGCTCGTCGCTCGGCTTGAAGGAATAAAATTACAGCTTGATAAGCTTTACAACGAATACGGAGAAATGATATAATTTGAATATGGAAGAAAACAATAACGATAAAAAAGTTAATATCAGACACACGATAAACGCCGAAGAAACGTTCACGCTTGCCAAGGACGTTTACGATTTGAGAAGTCTGATTAAAAATATCTATTCTAACCGCGCAGTGATAGGGCGCAGACTGAATTTGCTTACAATGTCTTTCAGTCTTACGTTCACGCTCGTATATATCGTCTACATACTCTGTACGGGACTTTTGAAAAAGCTGACTCTTGCAGGCGATATAGCGATGTACTGTCTTATCGGAGCATACGTTCTGCTTTTTGCCGTAATGTTTATACTTACGATGTGCAGCATCAGGTCAAAGGCTAAAAACGTAAAAAAATTCAAACGGGTGCTGTCGTATTTCAGATTAGCCGTAAGAATTTTATCGGTTGTTATAACCATAGTCGCGCTTGTATTTTCAATGAACAAGCAATATTCCGCTCAGCACGTTGCTGTGGATATTGTTCTTATTGTGTTTTCAATAGTGTGCCTTATCGTTCAGATAATCCCGCTGTTTTTCGGCGGTTTGGGCAAACTTGCAAGATGGCTTTTATCGCCTGTTAAGGTTAAATACCGCTTTACCGCCGTCGCGCTTGAATGGTATGAACTGACTCTGACCGAAGGCAGTGACAAGGCTTCCGTAAAGCGAATTTCCAAAAAATATTACGATTCTATCGGCATCTGCCTCGACACGTTTATAATTCCTGCGCTCGGAAAAAAGTTCGTATCGTCTATAAAGCCCGTTCAGATTCTGAACGTTGTCGAAGACGCGACGGAAGAGGACAGACCTCTTGTCGAAGGAATATTGAAAGCGGTTTTTTCTTACGCAGTGGAATGCGGTTACGTCACGTTCGATCCTTGCAGGGATCTTGAATTCGAAGGCAGTATAGAGGAAGAGGAAAAACAGCCCAAGACGGTAAAATCAAGGCTTGCGGGTATCGGCAAAAAAATAGGAATGTCGCTACTTGATAAATACATTGATAAAAGCACAGAAAATAACGACTGATAAATGAATTAAAACAGCCACAGCACAATTTTGTGCGGGGCTGTTTTAATCTTCTAAACCTATAAAATAATCTGCGGAAACGTCAAAAAATTTGCACAACTTTTTTAACGCAGATAGCGTCGGTTCCTGTTTATTAGTTTCCCAATAATAAATTGCAGACTGTGCGTTGCCCAATTCTCTGGCAAGCTCTTTTTGTGTCAATCCTTTTTCCAAACGCAGTTCTTTGAGTTTTTCTCCAAAATTTTCCATTATAAGAATTATATCAATATATCATTATAATGATTAACAAAATCATAATTATGATTTGCAATAAAATCACAATTTTGCGCATATGCAATTCTGATAGTAATTTTAATATTGGTATTGGTAATAGTGGGAGCAAGCGGTGCTTGTTCCGGTACGGGTGGCTGAAAATAAGCGGTGCGCTTTCAAACGCACCGCTTATTTTATCAAAACTCTAAACTTTTTTCGATGTATAATTCAAGCTCGTCGATTTTCAATCGTATCTGTTGCATAGTGTCTCTGTCGCGGACGGTAACTGTATCGTCGTTCACCGTATCGAAATCTATCGTTATGCAGAACGGTGTACCGATTTCGTCCTGACGGCGGTAACGCTTGCCGATAGAACCTGCAACGTCGTAGGTGATGCAGAATTTCTTTGAAAGCTTTCGGTAAACTTCGTCTGCTTTATCGGAAAGATTTTTCTGTAAGGGAAGTATGCAAGCTTTATAGGGCGCAATTGCGGGGTGGAAGTGCAGGACGGTTCTTATATCGTTCTTTTCTGCGTCTAAAACCTCTTCGTCGTAGGCGGCGCACAGCAGTGCAAGCATAAGTCTGTCTGCCCCGATGGAGTATTCTATTACGTTCGGAACAAATTTTTCGTTTGTAAACGGATCGATATAGAGCATACTTTTGCCGGAATATTCCTGATGGCGCGACAGATCCCATACGCCTCTGTGATGTATTCCGTTAAGCTCCTGCCAGCCCATAGGGAACAGGTACTGTATGTCGCAGGCGGCTTTTGCGTAATGCGCAAGTTTGTCGTGGTCGTGGAAGCGCAGGTTTTCGCCTTTGAGTCCGAGACTTTCGACAAATTCAAGCGCTTTTTGCTTGAAGCCCTTGTAAATTTCCATAGCTTCGTCTTCACGGCAGAATTTCTGCAACTCCATCTGTTCGAATTCTACCGTTCTGAAAAGGAAGTTGCCGGGCGTTATTTCGTTTCTGAAAGACTTGCCTATCTGCGCTATTGCAAACGGTACTTTAGCTCTCGCCGTACGCTGCACGTTCAAAAAGTTGACGTATTCGCCCTGACAGGTTTCGGGTCTTAGATAAACTTTGTCCGAACCTTCTTCAAGCGTTCCGCGCGAAGTTATAAACATAGGATTGAATTTTCTAATCGGCGTCCAGTTTCTTACACCGCAGTGGGGGCACTTGATGTCGTGGTCCTCGATATATTTTTCCATTTCTGCGTCGGACATAGCTTCTGCGGCGACTTCGCCCTTGCTGTGCGCTTCTATAAGCGTGTCGGCACGGAACCGCTGTTTGCAGTTCTTGCAGTCCATTTTCGGATCGCCGAAGCTGGCAACGTGTCCGCTCGCTTCCCATACGCGGGGGTTCATTAAAATCGCGGCGTCCACGCCGAACGTGTCCGTCGTTTCCTGTACGAATTTTTTCCACCAAGCGCGCTTGATGTTGTTTTTGAGTTCAACGCCTACGGGGCCGAAGTCCCAGGTATTTGCAAATCCGCCGTAAATTTCACTTCCGGGATAGACGAAACCTCTGTTTTTGCAGAGGTTGACTATTTTTTCCATTGTTACGGCCTGTTTGTTTTCCGCCATATTTTAGCTCCTTGATAAGTATAACTATATTTTATATTAATTGTATTTTCAAGTCAAGTGCAAACAGCGTATAAAATATTTAAAAATATGGCTGTAAACGATATACTTTTAATCTTAAAGTATGCTATAATTTCAAATATAAATTTGAAGGTGAACTATGCTGTCAGATATTGAAATCGCAGAAAACTGTAAATTGAAGGATATCCGTGAAATTGCAAAAAAGCTGTCGCTTGACGAAGACAGTCTGGAGCCGTACGGAAAATACAAAGCTAAAATAAACCTGAATAAAGTAAAACCGCGTTCAAAGCTCGTGCTTGTCACGGCTATCAACCCGACGGCGAGCGGAGAGGGGAAAACTACGGTTTCCATAGGGCTTGCAGACGGTATGGCAAGACTTAATAAGAAGGTCTGCCTTGCTTTGAGAGAACCGTCACTCGGCCCCGTATTCGGAATAAAGGGCGGAGCGGCAGGCGGCGGCTATGCGCAGATAGTTCCTATGGCTGATATCAATCTGCACTTTACCGGCGATTTGCACGCTATTACTTCTGCAAACAATCTGTTGTGCGCAATGATAGACAACCATATTCTGAGGGGCAACGGCTTAAAAATTAAGGACGTATATTTCCGCCGCTGTATGGATATGAACGACAGGGCGCTGAGAGATATCGATTTAAACTGCACGGCGGGCGCAATGAAAGGCTGTGCGGATTATAACCGGAAAGAAAGCTTTGAAATTACCGCGGCTTCCGAAATAATGGCAATTCTCTGCCTTGCAACTGATATTGCCGATTTAAAAAAGAGAATAGGAAACATCGTTGTCGGCGCAGACGCCGACGGAAATTTCGTGAGAGCTAAACAGCTCAAAGCAGACGGCGCAATGGCAACGCTTTTAAAGGACGCAATAAAACCTAACTTAGTGCAGACTTTGGAGGGGACGCCTGCCGTAGTTCACGGCGGACCGTTTGCAAATATCGCGCACGGATGCAATTCTATCCGCGCGACGTATACCGCAATGACTCTTTCCGACTATACCGTGACCGAAGCAGGCTTCGGCGCAGATCTCGGCGCGGAAAAGTTCCTTGATACAAAGTGCCGTATAGCAGGTATTCAACCTGACTGCGTTGTGATAGTCGCAACGGTTAAGGCGCTTAAACTGCACGGCGGTGCTGACAAGTCGTCGCTTGATAAAGAAAATCTTACTGCGTTGAACGGCGGAATACCTAATTTACTGAAACACGTTGAAAACATCAAAAACGTCTACAAAAAGCCCGTTGTCGTCGCAATGAACAGGTTTGCAACCGATACGCAGGCGGAAATAGATACGGTATTGAAAGCTTGTCAAGGCGCGGATACAAAAGCCGTTTTCACCGATGTTTTCTTAAACGGAGGTAAGGGCGGAGAAGAGCTTGCAAAAGCAGTATTGACCGAGTGCGAAAAGAAAACCGAACTGCATTTTGCATACGATTTGAACGATGATATCAGGACTAAAATAGAAGATATAGTCAAAAATATCTACGGAGGCGACGGAGCGGATTTTTCGTCCGTTGCGCTTAAAAAAATCGAAGATATCGAAAGTAAAGGTATCAAAGGCCTGCCTGTAATAATCGCTAAAACTCAGTATTCGCTGTCAGACGACGCAACAAAACTTGCCCGTCCCGAAGGATTTAAAATTACGGTACGCGATATAATTTATAAGGGCGGAGCAAACTTTATCGTAGCAGTTGCAGGCGAAATAATGCTTATGCCGGGACTTTCAAAAGTTCCCTGTGCCGAGCATATCGATATAGACGAAAACGGAAATATTAGCGGTTTGAGCTAAAAATTACGCAGAGGAGAAGATTATGAAATTGCCCGAGGCATCGAATTTTATTGAACAGATAATAAACGAAGAGTTACAAGCAGGTAAATTCAAAAACCGCGGAAACGAATTGCAGGTGCGTTTTCCGCCCGAACCTAACGGTTATCCGCATATCGGGCATGTAAAGGCAATGTGTATAAATTACGCCATTAAAGAAAAATACGGCGCAAAATTCAATCTTCGTATGGATGATACAAATCCTGCCAAAGAAGATTACGAATACGTCAATTCTATCGTCGACGCGCTGAAATGGCTGGGATTCGAATACGATAAACTAGTATTCGCGTCCGACTATTACGATAGACTGTATGAAATTGCCGAAAAATACATTGCAGACGGCAACGCGTATGTTTGCGATCTGTCCGCCGAAGAAATTACGGCTACGAGGGGTACGCTTACCGAAGCAGGTACGCCGTCGCCTTACAGAAACAGAAGCGCGGAAGAAAATCTGCGCCTGTTCCGGGAAATGAAAGCCGGAAAATATCCCGACGGTGCAAAAACCCTGCGCGCCAAAATCGATATGGCGTCGCCGAATATCAATATGCGCGATCCCATCATTTACCGCATTGCCCACGTTTCGCATTATCGTACCGGCGATAAATGGTGTATTTATCCTATGTACGATTTTGCTCATCCAGTATCAGACGCGATTGAGGGCATCACACATTCGCTCTGTTCGCTCGAATTCGAAAATCACCGTCCGCTCTATAACTGGTTTGTGGAGAAGGCTGGATTTGAACTTCCGCTTCCCCGTCAGATAGAATTTGCAAGGCTTAATATTACAAATATGCTTATGTCTAAGCGCTATCTGAAAAAACTCGTCGACGAAGGCGTTGTAAGCGGATGGGACGACGAGAGAATGCCCACGATAGCAGGACTTAAAAACAGGGGCGTTCCGCCAGAGGCTTTGAAAAAATTCTGCGCCGATATCGGCGTTGCAAAGGCGTATTCCGTCGTAAGTTCCGCCCAGCTCGACAGCTGTATCCGCGACAATCTCAACGAAAACGCCGAGCGTGCAATGGCGGTTTTAAATCCGTTGAAGCTTACAATAACTAACTACGACGGCGAAGAAGAGCTCCCGTTCGATAAAAATCCTATGAAAGAGAACGGCGGTTTGCGCAATATAAAATTCAGCGGAACGGTCTATATCGACAGGGATGATTTTTCTTTAAATCCTCCGCCCAAATACAAAAGACTTTTCAAGGGCGGAACAGTGCGTCTTAAAAGCGCATATATAGTCCGTTGCGACGATTATAAACTCGGCGAAAACGGAGAGGTAGAGGAAATTTTCTGTACCTATTTCCCCGAAACACGCAGCGGCAGCGATAAACCTTCGGAAATTAAGGCAAAGGGAGTCATACAGTGGGTTGACGCAAAGTACGGCAAAGACGCAAAATTCAAACAGTTCAAACCGCTGTTGAAGGACGAGGAATATCCCGATCAGGACTATGCGGAAAGACTTAACTATGACAGCCTTAAAACGTTTGACGGCAAAGCAGAGCCTTATCTTTTCGAAAGCGAAGACGGCAAGCCCTTCCAGCTTATGCGTACGGGCTATTACAAAAAAAGTTCGGACAACGGGTTTACCCTTTCCGAAATAGTCTCGCTTAAAGACAGTTTCAATAAATAAAAAATGAACGCGGTAATTACCGCGTTCATTTACTTTTAAAGCAATCAGACGTTTTCGTCATAGCTTTCGCAGCAGGTGCACGAGTCGCCGCAGGTGCATCCTACGGTTATTTTTGTAAGCTTACAGTTGCATCCGCCGTAATTGTGTCTGCAAGAATTAACGTTGCAGGCGATATCGCGATTGTAGTTATCCATAATATAACCTCCGTCATTATTTTGTGCGCAGCGGGCTGTTTTATGCAATTTCATTGACAAAAAGGCAATATAGTTGTAAAATAATCAAAAGGAGTACACTTATGAAAGTTATTTTATTGCAGGATGTAAAAGGACAGGGCAAAAAGGGCGAAGTAGTTGACGTAAACGAGGGCTATGCGCGCAATTTTCTCGTAAAGAAAGGACTTGCCGAAATTGCAACGGCAACAAAACTTAACGATTTGAGTCAGAAAAAATCTTCAGCCGACTTCCACAAAGCGGAGGAGGTCAAGGCGACTAAAATTTTAGCCGAACAGATAAAGGGTAAAACTTTTACGGTTAAGATAAAAGCAGGTCAGAACGGAAAAGTTTTCGGGTCGGTCACGGGCGGAAATATTTCCGACGCGCTCGCCGAGGCCGGATATGCGATAGATAAAAAGAAAATCATTCTGCCCCAGCCCATAAAGACTCTCGGAACGTACGATATAGATCTCAAACTTATGGAAGGAATTACAAGTAAAATAATCGTATCCGTGGAAGCGGAATAATATTTTAACAATTTAAATAAACCTCCCGAAAAAATTCGGGAGGTTTTCTGATAAATTACAGTTTTTTTATTTCCGCAAGGGCATTTTTTAAGAAAGTTTCCGCCGTGGAATCTTTTCTGATTTTTTCCAGAGCTTCTTCGGGCTCGAACCAGACAGCTTCGTCGAGCTCGTTTTCATCGAGAGAAATGTCCCCGTTTTCAGCCATTATCAGAAAGTTGAGCATAAGCACGTCTCTCGGTTCGTGAAAGCGTGAGCCCATATATTTGAATTTGACGGTGTCAAGGCGCGTTTCCTCCTTGAATTCGCGTGTGACAGCCTTTTCGGCAGTTTCGCCTTTTTTGATGTAGCCTGCAAACAAGATAAAATCTTCCTGTTCCCTGTGTCTTGCAAGCAATATTTTGTCTTTTGTTCTGTTGGTGACGACCATACTTACCGCTGTGGCAAAACGGGGGAAGCGGTATTCCGCGCACTGTTTACAGTACGGCACCAATCCTTCGTCCTGTTTGAACATAAGCGAAAGTTTTTCTCCGCATACGGTGCAAAACATATTATCCTCCTTATCGCGTTTATCTGAAACTTTGAACGTAACTACAATTATATACTTAATTTTTCCATTTTGCAATAGTTATTTTTCGTCTTTCAAATAATTTATTGACTTATTTTTACTGATATTATATAATTCAGTATATAATAAATATATAGGGAAAATCGATGAATTACGAACAAGCGAAAAAAATTTTGAAGGAACACGGCCAGGAACATCTTTTAGACTATTACGGCGAACTCGATGCACCGAAGAAAAAAATGCTTCTTGATGACGTCTCTAAAATAAACTTTTCAGTTATCGACTGCATAGGCAAAGAACAGGAAAAAAAGGAAATCAAAAACGTTGCTCCTGTTTCGGCGAAGAGTCTTGAAGAAATTCAGGCAAACAGAGCCGAATACGAAGCGGAGGGTTTAAGGCTTTTGCGATCGGGTAAAGTTGGGGCTGTGCTTTTGGCAGGCGGACAGGGAACCAGACTCGGCTACGATAAGCCTAAGGGGACTTTTAATATAGGCGTTACGCGCGAGCTGACTATTTTCGAACAGCTTATCGACAATATAAAGAACGTTACGGACGCCGTCGGCGCATATTTTCATCTGTTTATAATGACGAGCGTTGTAAATAACGACGAAACGGTGGCGTTCTTCAAATCGAAAAATTATTTTTCTTACCCTAAAGAAAAAATACATTTCTATATTCAGGATACCGAACCTGTATTGGGAACGGATAGAAAAATACTGCTTTCCGAAAAGCACAGAGTAGCTTTTTCGCCCAACGGCAACGGCGGTTGGTACTCGTCGCTTGTGAACAGCGGATTGAATAAAATTTTGGAGAAAGAAGGTATTGAATGGCTGAATATATTCAGTGTTGACAACGTTCTTCAAAGGATCTGCGATCCTGTGTTTATCGGCGCAACGTCTTTAACCCGCAATTTCTGCGGAGCAAAGGTTGTTAAAAAGACCTGCCCCGAAGAGCGCGTAGGTGTTCTGTGTATGCGCGACGGCAAACCCGATGTTGTAGAATATTACGAGCTGCCGGAATATATGGCTAACGGCAGAAACGACAGCGGAGAACTTATTTATCCTTACGGCGTTACGCTCAATTATCTTTTCAACGTCCACGTTTTGAACGCCGTAATTGCGTGGAAGCTTCCGTATCACCTTGCAAAAAAAGCGGTTGAGCATATCGAAAACGGCGAAAAAGTGACCCCTGCCGTGCCGAACGCATACAAATTCGAAACCCTTGTGGTGGATATGGTGCGTTTTATGTGCACATGCTTAGGCTTCGAAGTGGACAGAAAAAAAGAATTTGCACCCGTCAAAAACAAGACGGGAGTAGACAGCGTCGATACGGCAAGGGAATTGCTCAGATTAAACGGCGTTGAACTTTAAAAAAATCAAAGGAAATATAATGAAAAAATTTTTATGTGTTTTAGCATCTGTTGCTCTTGCTTCTGCAATTTCGCTTACAGGCTGTTCATTTCAGGGAACGAACGGAATTGACGGCAGGGACGGCAAAGACGGTCAGAGCGTTACAATAGACGATATTTACAATAAATACGTCTCTGAGCACGGCGAAACTTCTTTCGAAGACTTTTTAAAAGAATACCTGAGCTATGACGGCGGTGAGATTGCAAATTCCGCAAGCCTTCGCGCCGTAATAAACAAATCGCTTATGTCGGGCGTTTCGATTTTGACGCGTTTCGGCTATTCGGGCAGTCTGTATCCCGGCCGTACGTCATACAAAGTGTATACGGGTTCAGGTGCGATTTTATGGATGGATAAGTCGGCAGGCGACGCTTACGTCGTGACAAACTGCCACGTCATTTACGACGATACGTCGGACAGTATCTATTCAAACGATATAAGACTGTATCTTTACGGGCAGGATACGGCAGGCGTAAATTATCAGCTTGTCGATAACAATATTACGGGCGATAAGAATTATTGCATAAATGCAGAGATAGCCGGCGCCTGCGCTAATTACGATATCGCGCTTTTAAAGGTCACGGCAAGCGACGTGTTAAAGCGCAGCGACGCTGTGGCTGTAAGCGATAAAACAAACGTGGCCGAGGCGCTGAACGACAGTTTTATAAGCGACGTTGCGTCTTACGTCGGCGAGACGGTTTTTGCCGTAGGCAACGCGTCTGGCGAGGGAATGTCGGCTGCGAACGGTATCGTTTCGAAGGACAGCGAATATATCGACGTCGGGCTTTCCGATAAAAACCCGTCAGCGTATTTCAGTTACAGAGTAATGCGCACCACGGCGCCTATAAACCACGGAAATTCAGGCGGAGGACTTTTCAATACGTCGGGCAAGCTTGCAGGCGTGGTGAATGCGAAAGATCAGGGTGAGGACGTAGACAATATGGGTTACGCTCTGCCTGCAAATATGGTTCGCAGAATAGTAGTTTCTATGTACGATTCATACATTGCCAACGGCAATAGAATTTTGAGTTCGGGCAATAAAAAAGGCGGAATAAATAAAGCCTATTTAAATATAGAAACACAGGCGGCGGACACTTATGCCCGTCTCAATTCCGACGGCTTAGCGGAAATTACAGAACTTATAAAGGTTTCCAAAACATTGGGTAAACCTTCTACGGGCGTTCTGGAAGTCGGCGACGTGCTTGTTTCGGCGAAGCTTATCTCAAGCGACGGAACCGTGAAAGAGGATATCGCAATTACGCGCAGTTTCAGTCTTTCGGATATGCTGATGTCGGCAAGGGTGGGGGACACTCTTTTGTTGCAGATTGAACGTAACAAAACAGAAAAAGAAGTTTCGCTTAAATTAGAAAGCAGTTATTTCAAATATTTCGAGTAATTCAAACAAAATAAAAAAGGCTCGGAGATTTTTCAAAATCTCCGAGCCTTTAAGTTATAGTATGTTATTTATAATCCTTCAGCTGTCTTTCAAGCGCGCGTTTTTGGTCGCGCTCCGCAATTGTGCGTTTTTTATCGTAGTTTTGTTTACCTTTACAGAGCGCAACTTCAACTTTTATCAGACTTCCCGAAAAGTACAGGGAAAGCGGAATTAGCGTATACCCTTTTTCGTTTATTTTGCCCACGATTTTATCGATTTCGGAGCGGTGCATCAAAAGTCTACGGTCGCGTTTGCTCTCTTTGGTGGAAAATGCGCCAGCCTTATCGTAGACGGCAATATGTGCGTTTTTCAGCGTCAGCTGTCCGTTTCGGATAAAGCAAAAGCTTTCTTTGAGATTACAGTTTCCCGCTCTCAAAGACTTTACTTCCGAACCCTCTAAAACTATTCCGGCCTCGTATTTTTCAAGTACGAAATATTCGTATAAGGCGTATTTGTTGTAAGTTATCTGCTTCATAAATATATCTTATATTAATTTTATTAATTAGTAAAGCGAAAATATAACGCGCATTCTTCCGAAATCACATCCGTCGACTTGAACTTTCAGTTTATCGCCAAGCCTGAACGAACGTTTTTTGCCTTTCAATAAAAATCTCTCTGCGCAAAATTCGTAATAATCGTCTGGCAATGCGTCAATTTCTACAAGCCCCTCGATAGAGTTTTCGAGTTCGCAGAATATTCCGAAGTTCGTTACGCCCGATATTACCGAATCGTAAACTTCTCCGATGCGTTCTGACATATAGACTACTTTGTATAAATCGTCTACGTTTCGTTCGGCTTCATCGGCGTTTCTTTCTTTTTCCGAACATTCGATGCCTGCGAATTTTATTCCCTTTCTGTACTTCGATAATGCTTTGTCGTCGCCGTGTAAAACCGCTTTTACGCTTCTGTGTACAAAAAGGTCGGGGTATCTTCTTATGGGTGAAGTGAAATGACAGTAAGCGGAGGAGGCAAGTCCGAAGTGCCCTGCATTGATTTCACTGTATCTTGCTTTCTGCATACTGCGGAGCATAACTTTGTTTACTACGCTTGCGTAGGGTTTGCCGGAAACAGAGTTCAGAATATTCTGGAAATCTTTCGGCGCTATATTCGTGCTGTCAAGCCTGCAATTTATGCCTAAGCTCTTTAAAAAAGATATCAGCATTTCGGCTTTTTCTTCAGAAGGCGTTTCGTGAATACGGAAAAGACAGGGAGCGTTTTTCTTTTGCAAAAATTCGGCAACTGCTTCGTTTGCGGATATCATAAACTGCTCGATCATTCTTTCGGCTATACCGCGGTCATTCTTTTTAATAATTATTTCGCCGTTTTCGTCAACGTAAATTTTTGTTTCGTCGACAGCTAAATCGATATTGCCCGCATTTTTTCTTTTTTCTTCGAGAAGAAGGCATAGAGATTGCATTTGATTTACCGACGGAACTATATCGGCATATTTTGTGCAAAATTCGCTGTCACCGCTGCAAATTGCGTTGACGGCGGTGTAGGTCATTTTGCGTTGGCTTCTTATGATGCTTTCAAAAATTTCGTAATTTGTCCGTTTTGCAGTGCCGTCAAAGGTCATAATGCAGGAGAGTGCATATCTGTCCTCATTCTCGTTCAGGGAACAGGCTCCGTTTGACAGCGATTTCGGAAGCATCGGTAAAACTCTGTCGGGGAAATAAACGCTCGTTCCGCGTTCGTATGCTTCTCTGTCGAGTTCGGTTCCGCGGTTTACATATCGGCTGACATCGGCAATATGCACGCCCAAAACGTAATTGCCGTCTTTCATTTCAATGGAAATTCCGTCGTCGATATCGCGTGTATCCTCGCCGTCGACAGTAAAAATATTCAGACTTCTTAAATCTCTTACGCCGTTGGGAGTGATTTTGCGTTTTGCGGAATATTCAGCTTCATTCAGTACGTTTTCAGGAAAACTTTCGTTCAGTCCGTAAGTGCGGATTATGGAAAGCTCCTCGGCGTCAAAATCACCGTTTTGACCTAAAATTTCTATTATCTTACCGTGCGGAAGTCCTCTTTGCGGAAAAGAGGTTATTTCACATAAAACTTTATCATTGTTTTTTGCGGAATTCAGAAGCGATGCGGGTATTATAATTTTAGGTAGCTTTGAATTATCGGGATAAACTTTTGCAACGCTTCCCCGCTTTTCAAGCGTACCCGTAAGTTTTGTTATTCCGCGCTCTATAACTTTTATTATTTTTGCTTCGTCCTTCGTTCCGAAGACGTGGCAGGCAAGCACCTTGTCGCCGTCATAAACTCCGTGAAGGGAAGTGCGCGGCACAAAAAAATCGTTTTTGTATCTTTCTTTATCGTCGGGAAGAATAAAGGCAAAACCGCGGTCGTTTGCCTGAACGGTACCCGTGAAAGTTTTTATTTCTTTTTTATTTTGTTTTCTCATAATATTAAAATTAAAAAAGCGGCTTTACAAAGCCGCTTACGTGTCAAATTACTGTACGATAATTCCTACTATATAAATAGCAATGGAGAGGAATGCAAGCACTCCCAAACAAATCCACGTCCATTTTTTAAGCTTTGCTTCGATGGACTGTCCTCTGTTCTTGCCGAAAAACGTTTCGCTCGATGCGGTTATGCCTTGAATTCCGTCGGAATTGCTCTTCTGGAAAAGAACAATCACTATTGTGACAAGAGCTGTAAGAAATACCAGAACAAGTCCTATAATTGATAATACACGGTAAACGGTAAACTGCGTACTGTCGAAAGATGCAGCTAACAAATTTGCGATCATATAAGTACCTCTAAGTAAATTACTTAAAAAGTATAACATAAGTTAAAAATATTTACAATCAATTTTATCCGCTTTTTTTAATTTTTAACCGCTTTTCGCCGAATTTATTTATAATAAATATCCCCGTACATACAAGCGCTATCGCAATCAGAGTAAAATACGATAACAGCTGATCCTTTTCGCCTAAAATTATTGCAGAAAATACGGCTCCGAATAACGGGTTCGTGCTTTTGAATACGGCAATTTTCGAAACGGGATTGTATTTCAGTAAAAATCCCTGCAAGGTGAAAGCGCAAGCCGAGAGGAACGAAAGGTATATCAGCATAAAAATACTGCCTGCCGACACGGGGCGATAAGTTCCGCCGAAGCAAAGCCCGATTATGACAAGAACGATTCCGCCCAGCAAAAACTGATAACCGCATAATACCGTAGTGTTTTCGCTTTTTGAAAATACTTTTACAAGCCCTGCGGAAACCGCCGCCGAAAGACCCGAAAATATGACAAATCCTTCGCCTAAAAGCGTGAATTTAAAAGTAAAATCACCGCCTAAATTGATGAGTATCACTGCGCCGAAGCCAAGAATACAGCCTGCAAGCTTTACAAGATTGAATTTTTCTGTTCGGAATATAAAACAAGCGCAGATAATCGTGAAGAATACGCCGAGTCCGTTTAATACAGAAGATTTAACTCCCGAGGTATGAGCAAGCCCTATATAGAAGAAAGTGTACTGCAACGCCGTCTGGAACAGCGCGACAAGACAGATTTTCCATATATTGCGAGGTCGCGGAAATATGAATTTTTTCTGGGTTATACAGCCGAATACAATTACGAGTAAGCCTGCAAGCGCAAATCTTGTGCCAGCGAAAAGCATTAAAGAGGGGGTGCTTTCGGTGTCCACTGCAAAAAGTTTATAACCTATTTTTACACACGGAAAAGCGCTGCCCCATAAAAGACAGCAAAAAATCGCACATATGCAGACTATATAATTTTTCGTAAAAAAAGAAGCGGGATCAAATTTCTTTTTTTCTTCTGTCAGGTTTTCTTCCACAGTATTATTATATTTCAAATAAAAAAATTAGGCAAATTTTTTCACCTAATCTTTAAGTCCTAAAATTTCGTCAGCAGAAACGTCGAGAATTTTGCATAAATTTGCAAACGTATCAATAGACGGATATTTGTTTTGATGCAAATATTTACTTACAGTTGATTGACTTATGCCAAGTTGTCTTGCCAATTCGGATTTACTTACGATACTTTGATTAATTGCTTCCCGCAAACGTTTTTGTATTTCTTCTATGGTTATCATAGCAAATTAATAACACAATGTGCCTGAATTTTGTTGACTTTGACACAGTGTGCCATTATAATATAAATAAGTTTTAACACAATTATTTATTGTTGCGGAGGAAGGAATGAGAGATAAAGATAATAATGAGTTTATTGAGTTGGTAATAATTAAAAAAAATGATAATTATCTTATAACAGCAAATACGGTATTTTTAATTTCATTATCTGTATTTTATGGATTTAGTATGGTTGTCGCTATTTTATTATTTGCGTCTCATTATTTAATGAGCGGAATTATATTGCTTATACTTTCAACGCTGAGCGTTTTTGTAATTTATGTATTTTTTAAATTGTTTTTATCAATGTTATTCGATATTAAAATGATTCGAAACAAATTATATAATTTAAAAAACGATAATGTTTACCGTCTGTATAATAATGATTTGAGTAATAATCCGCAGTTTAAAAATGATGTAGGTTCAGATGAAGGTTTCGATCCATAACAAAATTCCCGACAGAAAAATCTGTCGGGAATTAATTTTTTAAGTTTTATTTAATTAAACTTTTACCTGTCATTTCTTTCGGAACGGGCAAATTCATAATTTCCAAAAGCGTAGGTGCAAGGTCGGCAAGAACACCGTCGTTTCTCAATTCTGCGTTTTTATATTTTTCAGAAATCAGAACAACGGGAACGGGATTTGTGGTATGTGCGGTGAATGGGGAGCCGTCGTCCGCTAAAAGCTTGTCGGCGTTGCCGTGGTCTGCGGTAAGCAAAACACTGCCGCCCAGTGAAAGAATTTTATCCGTAACTTTCTTGACACATTCGTCAACCGTCGCAACTGCTTTAACGGCAGCAGAGATAACTCCCGTGTGCCCGACCATATCGCAGTTTGCAAAATTGAGAATTATTACGTCGAATTCTCCGCTGTCAAGCTCTTCAAGCACTTTGTCTGTCACAAGGTATGCGCTCATTTCTGGTTGAAGATCGTAGGTTGCAACTTTCGGCGAAGGGATAAGATCGCGCACTTCGTTTTCGTTAGGGGCTTCAACACCGCCGTTAAAAAAGAATGTTACGTGAGCATATTTTTCGGTTTCTGCGATTCTTAACTGTTTTTTACCAGATTTTGCAAGATATTCGCCCAGCGTATTGTCCATCGAAGTCTTAGGGAACGCAATTTCAAGCCCTTCGAACTGAGCGTCGTAAACGGTGAAACAAACGTAAATGGGGGAGAGGAAGCCCGTTTTTCTTTCGAATGCGGTTCCTTTAGGTACGATAAACTCTTTTTGCGAGAGAGCTCTCGTTATCTGTCTTGCTCTGTCGGGGCGGAAATTGAAGAAAATGATGCTGTCGCCTTTTTCGATAAGGGCTACAGGCTTTCCGTTTTCGCATATATTAGTCGGTTTTATAAACTCGTCGGTTATGCCGTTAATATAATTTTCTTCAACGGCTTTTACTGCGTCATTGCTTTTTGCCCCGTTGCCGATCGTCAGCATATCGTACGCTTTTTCGGTTCTGTCCCAGTTGTTGTCCCTGTCCATTGCGTAATATCTTCCGCAGACGGTGGCAATCTTGCCTATGCCGATTTTTTTCATTTCAGCTTGCAGATTTTTGATAAAATCTATTCCCGATTTAGGCGAAACGTCTCTGCCGTCCATAAAGCAGTGAACGAAACATTCTTCAAGTCCGTGCAATTTAGCCATTTTCAAAAGCGCGTAAACGTGTTTTACATGGCTGTGTACTCCGCCGTCGGACAAAAGACCGTAGAGGTGCAATTTCTTGTTGTTCTTTTTGGCGTTATCCATTGCCTTGATGAGAGCGGAGTTTTTGAAAAAATCACCGTCGTCAATGGCTTTCGTGATTTTTGTAAGATCCTGATATACGATCCTGCCTGCGCCCATATTAAGGTGTCCGACTTCGCTGTTTCCCATCTGACCGTCCGGCAAACCTACGCACATTCCGCTTGCACCGAGCGTGGCGGAGGGGTAGTCTTTCATTAGCTGTTTTACGTTCTTGCTTCCGTCAATGGAAATTGCGTTGCCTTTGCCGTCGGGAGCAAGTCCGTAGCCGTCCATAATAATTAATGCATAAGGTGTTTTCATATGCTGTACTCCTGAATTTAAGCGGTGTATCAAACACCGCTTAAAAATATTATTTATCAAAATTTACTATTTTTGCAAAATCAGTTTTAAGCGATGCTCCGCCGATAAGTCCGCCGTCAATATCGGGCTGAGCCATAAGTCCTTTGCAGTTGCCTGCGTTCATACTTCCGCCGTAGAGTATTCGTACTCTGTTTGCATCCTTTACGGTGAACATTTTAGAAAGTTTCTTTCTTATGAATTTAATCGTCTCCTGCGCCTGCTCGTCGGTTGCCGTTTTTCCGGTGCCGATAGCCCAGACGGGTTCGTATGCAATAACAAGCTTTTTGACGTCTTCTACGCCGTGAAGTCCGAATTCAAGCTGTCTTGTAAGAACGTTTTCTGTTTCTCCCGCATCGCGCTCAGTGAGAGTTTCACCTATACAAACGATGGGGGTAAGGTCGTTTTTGAGCGCCGATAACGTACGCTGATTTACGGTAACGTCGTTTTCACCGAAGTACTGGCGTCTTTCGCTGTGTCCTATTATAACAAAGTTCACACCGTAATCTTTAAGCATTTCGGCGGAAATTTCGCCCGTGTAAGCGCCGTGGTCGGCAAAATGAACGTTCTGTGCGCCGATTTTAATTCTCGTGCCCTTTGCGGCTTTTGCCATAGCCGGAATTAAAATTGCCGGTACACAGAGCGCAACGTCGCATTTCGCTTCCTTTACAAGCGGTTTAAGTTCCTGTATGAGTTTCGTTCCTGTCGCAACCGTCATATTCATTTTCCAGTTGCCTGCAATAAAAGGTTTTCTTGACATAACATTCTCCTTATGCTAATTTAAGTAATTAATCTGTTCTATAAAATTTTCAAAATGTAGCAGAAAGCCACCATTAAAATACTCAATATTTTTATCTATCCAAGAAACGTTAAGTGTAACATTATTGTTTGGTAATTCATTTATAACTTCATAGATAAACAAAGACTTTTGTTGGTAAATTGTAGATAAGTTGCTATTAAACAGACCTGTATATCCTTTAAAAAAAAGATTTATTCCATTATCAGTTTGATACAATACATATTCATTTTCAATGAAAAAAGAATTCCTTAAACAAAAAAGCATACATAAAAATCCAACAATAAACAAAAGAACAAGTAAAACTATTCCATATTTATTATGCCCTAAATAAAATAGAAAAAGGGAATAGTACAAACATAAAATTTGTATTGCTATTAAAGACGTTATTGTTAAAGATTCTTGTACAATAGTTACTCCCGATTTCAGTGAAGGAGCAATACATATAATTGATAAAGCCACAGTAATTGCTAATTCAGCAATGCCAACCTTTTTGTGTGTTTTTATCGCTAAAATACCAAACGTTATAAAGATTACGCTCAAAAAAAATAATAATAGCAAGTACAGCCAAAGCGGAAAATATAAAACTATCGCATATTTATCCGATATAAAAACTGGTAGACAAGAAAAGCAAATAAATAGTAGAGTAAAGATTAGAAATACAATACTGAAAATAATTTCATACTTTTTAATTTTAGTCATTTTTTACTTGCCTCAAAATCTGTGACTCATATTTATAATATAATCACAAAATAATTTTGCACAGTTTTTTGTGCTTCTTATTAGCAAATCTTTTCGTTAAGGCAGGCAATACCGGGGAGGACTTTTCCTTCAAAGAGTTCAAGCGATGCACCGCCGCCCGTTGAAATATGCGTTACTTTGTCTGCAAAGCCGAGCTGCTGAATAGCGGCTGCGCTGTCGCCGCCGCCGATAATGGTAGTGCACTTCCCGTGTACGTCGGCAAGAGCCTGAGCAACTGCGATAGTTCCCTTTGCAAGCGTGGGGTTTTCGAATACGCCCATAGGTCCGTTCCAGATAACGGCTTTTGCTTTCTTAATGGTTTTTGCATACAACTTTCTTGTCTTTTCGCCGATATCCATGCCCATCTTGTCGGCAGGAATTTTATCCGCAGGAACGGTCTTGACTGCTATATCTTCGTCGATAGGTTCAGGGAAGTGGTCGCAAGTTACGGTATCTACGGGAAGAAGAAGTTCTTTGCCTGCTTTTTTTGCTTTATCCATCATTTCTTTGCAGTAGTCAATTTTTTCTTCGTCCAGAAGTGAAGTTCCTACTTCATAACCCTTTGCTTTAAGGAAAGTATACGCCATACCTCCGCCGATGATTAGAGTATCGCATTTTTCCAGAAGATTTGATATTACGTTAAGCTTATCCGCAACTTTTGCCCCGCCTAAAATAGCAACGAAGGGACGCTTGGGATTTTCAAGCGTATCTGCCATAACGGTAAGTTCTTTTTCGATCAGAAAACCGCAAACGGCAGTTTTGATAATTCCGTATTCAACGATAGCGGCGGTGGAGGCGTGCGAACGGTGAGCCGTTCCGAATGCGTCGTTTACGTATATTTCGGCGTCGTAAGCGAGAGCTTTGCAGAAATCTTCGTCCTTTTTCTCTTCTTCCCAATGGAAACGGAGATTTTCCAAAAGTACAGCCTGACCGCATTCAAGAGAATCACGCTTTGCTTTTGCATCGGGACCGATAACGTCGCTTGCAAAGACGACTTTACCGCCGGTAAGTTCATTAAGTCTCTTAGCTACGGGTGCAAGAGTAAGTTTTTTAGGTTCGTCTTTTTTAGCTTTTTCGATTATAGCTTCTGCGGTGGTTTCGCCCGCATCTACTTTTTTCTTATCCTTTTTGTTGAGTTTTACTTCGGAAGAAAATACTGAGTGCGGCTTGCCCATATGTGAGCAGAGTGTAACTTTTGCACCGTTTTCCAAAAGATATTTGATTGTCGGCATTGCTCCGATAATTCTGTTTTCATCAGTGATAACTCCGTCCTTCATGGGAACGTTGAAATCGCAGCGCACAAGCACTTTTTTGCCGTGTAAATCTTTTAAATCTTTAACGGACATTTTATTCATAGTAAATAAGCTCCTTAAATAAATATTTTTTTATCCATTAAATTATAAATTAACGGTATATAAAAGTCAAACAAAAGCCGAGACTTTAACAAAATTAACCAACATTGAAAGTTTCTTTTCGTAAAATGTTGAATTGAATATAAAATTATGTTATAATAACGAATATGAAAATTTGTGTTGCAGGCTTGGGGCTGATCGGCGGTTCGCTGTGTATGGCATTAAAACGCGCAGGGTATTTTGTTGCCGGTTGGAACAGATCGCAAAAACCCGTTGAATACGCTTTAAAAAACGACATTATCGATGAAAAAGCAGTAAACTTTATCTACGACGCAGTAATCGTTGCTCTTCCTCCTGAAGCTACGGAAGAGTTTATAGACAAACAGACTTTTAAAGACGGAGGCATAGTCGCTGATATATGCGGAGTTAAAAAATTTATTGAAGACTCCGTGTATTCTAAACCGCGTAATTTCCGTTACGTCGGTTGTCATCCTATGGCAGGGAAAGAGGTCTCCGGCATAGAAAATGCCTGCGCAGATCTTTTCGACAGGGCTAATATGGTGATTACGAGCGCTCCGTCAACAGATAAAGACGCACTTGAAACTATGCGGAAACTCACAAAAGATATCGGCTTTGAGTATCTCGCGGAGTGCAGTGCCGAAACGCACGACAGAAAGATTGCGTATACGTCGCAGCTTGCTCATATAGTTTCAAACGCCTACGTTAAAAACGAAGAAATGAAAGGGTGTCTGCATTTTACCGGCGGAAGTTTTCAGGATATGACGCGGATTGCCGGTGTGGACGAAAACGTATGGTCTTCGCTCTATCTCAAAAATAAACAGAATCTTTCCGAAAATATTAAAAAGCTGATCGACTCCCTTGACGAACTGCGTTCTGCGATAGACGGCGGCGACGTAAATTTGTTGAAGGAAGTTTTGCGCGAAGGTAAAGTCCGCTTTGAAAATTGCGGTAATTTGTATGCTTATGATGATATTTCTGTAAGGAAATTAAAGTAATTTTGTAAAATATGTGTTATAATAATTGTAGTATCCAGATAGAATCCGCTGTCGGCGGTTCCGGCAGTTTGATTAAGACGAGCGGCAGAGTAACAAAAACAACCGACGGATACCGCTTTGAATATGACTTGGACGGCGACTGCTGTGTACTTACAGTGGGAAGAAACGAAACTGTACAGGAGCGGCGCGGAAGACAGAACATTAAGCTTATTTTCCGAAAAGGCGAAAAGACGAACTGCGTAATAGGTACAGACGGATTTTCCGGTTCTCTGCCTCTGTTTACGCACGATATCGGGTTTAAGGTAAACGGAGGATATTCGCTTTTGATTGTTTACACGCTCGGTGAAGATAAAATAACTTTGAAATTTATTGCAAAAAATTCAGTTAAAGGATAAGAAAATGATAATAGAGTATTTAGGTCACTCATGCTTTAAACTTACGGAGAGTACCGGAACTTCGGTTGTCTGCGATCCGTATGACGGTTCGATAGGCTACGATATGCCCGAAATTACCGCAGATGCCGTTACCGTATCGCACGGTCATTACGACCACGACAATATCAAAGCCGTATCGGGTGAACCTAAAATAATCGGCAGTGAAAGCGGTTATGACTTGTCCGGAGTGGAAATAAGCTCGATAAAAAGTTTTCACGATACTCAGCGCGGAAAACTGAGGGGTGAGAATCTTATTTTCAAATTCAGAATGGACGGAATAGACGTGTGCCATCTCGGTGATTTGGGCGAAGACTGTTCGGCTGAACTTATCGATCTGCTCTTACCCGTAAACGTGTTGTTGATCCCCGTAGGCGGAACTTATACGATAGATGCGGAAATGGCAAAGGAATACGTCAACAGAATTATGCCCGACGTAGTAATCCCCATGCACTATAAATCAAAGGGTTGTAAACTCGATATTGCAAAGATAGACGACTTTATAAGCCGATTTGACGAAGAGTATGTAGAAGACAGGGACGACAGCCGTATCGAACTTAAACGGAGCGACTTTGACGGCGAAACAAAAGTGATAGTACTAAGGAGGCACGTCTGATGTCGGAATCGTTGAAACAGGAAATTTTTGATCGGCTTAATTTAAAAACCATACACGAATTAAGACAGCTCGGGCGTGCAATCGGAGTTCCTCATCCTGCCGACGGAAAAAAAGAAAATCTAATGGACGGTATAATGGCGGTTGCAACAGGCGAAAAGGATCCCGAAACGCCGTCAAAGCGCGGAGCGCCGCCGAAGTCACAGGAATACGACAGACAGCTTGCTTCCGACATTTTCAGATGCCGTGAAATCTGTCTTTCGTCACAGATAAAGGACGATAAAAAAGCAGACAGAAAAATATTCGTCGCTAACGGCGACAGAAATTCTCTCGATTATGTAGACAGCGGAATATTGGAGTGTTGCGGAGATAAATGGTTTTTAAGAACGACGGGTTGCCGGGAAAATCTTTCGTCTGACGTGTTCGTAAACGAATATTTTGTGAAAACCTATAATTTACGCGAAGGCGATTTCGTGACGGGAAAATGCGAACGCAGAAGCAGGGACGAGATGTCCGGTTTATCCTGCGTAATACGCGTAAATGGCGATCAGCCGGAAAATCTTTCGTCAAGGTGCGTTTTCGATTCTTTCAAACCTATTT
Organism: uncultured Christensenella sp.; assembly: GCA_910583545.1. Classification (GTDB taxonomy): domain Bacteria; phylum Bacillota; class Clostridia; order Christensenellales; family Borkfalkiaceae; genus Coproplasma. Next base: position 51,395 of record CAJTXM010000010.1, read on the forward strand.
ACGCAGACAGGAAGCTGTCGGCAGGTAATTCGGCTACGGGAAGAATAGTCGATCTTTTTGCGCCGATAGGAGCAGGACAGCGCGTATTTATATCATCACAGAAGGCGGCTTGTAATACTCAGGTTCTAAAAGACGTGGTCAAGGGTATCAGACAAGCAAATAGAAATGTTAAAATCGTAATTGTATCGGTTGACGTAAGTCCGGAAGATGCTGAGGACTTTTCTTCCTTGTTTAAGGATGAAGACGTATTTACTTCGACTTTCGCCGCGGGAACAGCTGCACATATACGCACAGTGCGCCTTGCTCTCGAATACTGTAAAAGACAGACCGAAAAAATGCAGGACGTCGTGCTTGTCATAGACAATCTTACGCGTTTGATACGCGCTTATAACGCTTATGCAAGACAGTTTACGGCAGGGCTTGATTATTCTGCTGTGGATTCGATAAAGCGACTTCTTGCAACGGCACGGAATACCGATAAAGGTGCCTCGCTGACTATAATAACCGCATTAGTATGCGGTAACGGCGATACTTTTGAAGAGGCTGCCTATTCCGCATTGAATGATATATTCCATGTAAAAATTCCTCTTTCAGCTTTGCTTTTAAGAAACGGAGTATATCCTCCGATAGTTATAGGCGACACTTATTCGTCGTCCGATACCCGTCTTTTGAAAGACAATGAGATGAGTCTTGCGTTAAAGCTCAGAAAATCTGACAATCAAAAGATAATAGAACTGTTCAATAGCACGACCGATAACAGTCAGATAAAATGAATTACAGGAAAAGTTATGCCGGATAAAAATATATTTACAGATAAAGTTAAAATAACAATCAAATCGGGCGACGGCGGAGACGGAATGAATTCGTTCAAAGCGTTTAAGGGCAAACCCGCCTGCGGGCCCGACGGTGGCGACGGCGGTAACGGAGGTGCTGTCTATATTGTTGCCGACGGCAATATGGGCGACTTGCTGTCTTTTCGCTATACAAGCAAATTTTGTGCAGGAAACGGCGAGCGGGGTGGAACAAATAAATGTTTCGGACGCGGAGGGGACGACGTTATTATCAAAGTTCCCGTCGGAACGGTTGTGAAGGATGCGGATACAGGCACGGTGATAGCGGATATGTTTTCCGATAGTCAGAAAAAACTTATAGCCGAAGGCGGTCGCGGCGGAAAGGGAAACGTAAGATTTACCACTTCGAGAAGACATGCACCAAATTTTGCGCAAAAAGGCGAAAAAACCGAACCGCATATGCTTATTTTAGAACTTAAAGTTATAGCGGACGTCGGAATTATAGGATTTCCCAATGTCGGTAAATCCACGTTGCTTTCAAAGATTTCGGCTGCAAGACCTAAGATAGCTAACTATCATTTTACTACGCTTTCACCCAATCTCGGCGTAGTGAAATATTATGATAATTCGTTCGTTGCGGCGGATATACCGGGGCTTATCGAGGGCGCATCGCAAGGGTCGGGGCTCGGACACGATTTTTTGAGACATATTGAGCGAACGAGAATGCTTTTGCACGTTGTGGATATTTCCGGCTGTGAGGGCAGAGACCCTGTTGAGGATTTCAAACTAATCAATGCCGAACTTTCATCTTACAGCAAAGTACTTGCATCTCTTCCTCAGGTTATTGCATTAAATAAATGCGACATTGCAGGAGCGGAAGAAAATATAAAGGCATTTAAAAAGAAATACGCTAAAAAATATCATATATTTACCATAACCGCAGTAAACGGCGAAGGGGCGGATAAGCTTATTGAAGGCGTATTTAATATTCTTAATGAACTTCCGCCCGTGAAACGAATTGAAAGCGACGAAACTTTCACTTACACAAAGAGCGGAAATCTCGATTTTGAAATTTATTTAGACGGTGATGCGTACGTAGTCGTAGGTTCGCTTGTCGATATGCTTTGCAGAAATGTATCGCTTAACGATCCCGACTCTATGGCATATTTTCAGAAAATTTTACGGGAAAAGGGCGTAATTTCAAAATTACGGCAGTTGGGCATAAAAGATAACGATACCGTTGTCGTCGGCGACGTGGAATTTGATTTCGTAAATTAAGGAGCAGAATATGTTAACTTCCAAACAACGCAGTAAATTAAAAAGCCTTGCCGCGAAACTGTCTCCGATAGGACAGGTCGGCAAGGAGGGAATAGGCGAAAATATGCTCGCAAGTTTTTCTGATTGTCTTGAAAAGCGCGAGCTGATTAAAATAAATATACTTGAAAACGCATACGGCGAACCGCAGAATATCGGACGCGAGCTTGCGGAAAAACTCAACGCCGAGTGTGTGATAGTGATTGGGAGAAAAGCGGTTCTTTACAGAAAGTCACAGCGTAAAGATATAAACCGCATAGAACTTTAATCAGTTAACTACTAATGCAACGGCGGAAATAATAAGCATAAGACTTCCGGTTACTATATAGTAAATGGGGAAAAAGGTAAAATAGCTCAGAGCAAGAAGCGCAAGTCCCGACCAGAACAGCGGAGCGCAAATCTTTCTGTTAAAGCGTATTTTTATGCGTTTGAAAAAGTTTGTTTTCTGTTGTTCTTCGTAAATGTATTTTTCTGGCAGGAGTTCGCTTTCTTTTAAAAGGTTGTAAACGTAATCTATTTGTTTAACTTCGATAGCGAAATTTTCGCAAAGAAGCATAGCTTCGGCGGAAATTCTGTTACAGAATATAATTTTTTTCTGCTCGGATTTGTCTTTAATGACTTTTGCAACGTCGTCCTCATTGATTGCCTGCATTTTGAAATTGAAAAAATACGCGAACTCGTTTTTTAATATTTTTGAACCTGCTCTTTTTGCTTTTTCTTCGTCCGACAGGCATCTGCTAAACAGGTCAAGGACGTACTCGTCCGTAGAGAGCGAAAGGTGTAGTGACAGCAACTTTTTTTGTTTGTCGTTTTTAGATATCAAAAAATGCTTGTTTTGTTTTTTGCTGATATACAAAAAGCTGAGACTGCCGAACAGCAGGCAGGCTACAATAGCGAAACCTAATGCGACGAAAGCGCTTTTTGTATAGTACCTTATTGATGTAAAAAACAGCAAAAATGCACACAGCGCCGCAAACAGAGTATCAAGAATAAGGGGTAGATTGATTCTTCTCATACATAAGTTTTTGACAGAATAAATTTAAAATATACTTTAATGAAAATTGCAATATTCGGGGGAACGTTCAATCCCGTCCATAAAGAACACGTCAATATAGTAAAATCGGCAATAGAGAAACTTGCACTTGACAAAGTTATAGTTATGCCTTCTTACGCAACTCCGAAAAAAAACGGCAAAATGCTTGCAAGCTGTACGGATAGGCTGAATATGTGCCGTCTTGCCTTTTCTTCTGTTCCGAAAGTAACGGTTTCGGATTATGAAATTTCCAAAAAGGAAATAAGTTATTCGTATATAACTTGCAGGGAGTTTAAAAAGCGGTATCCTTCCGACGACAGATATTTTATAATCGGCGGAGATATGCTTGAAAATTTTCCCGAATGGAAGATGCCTGAAGAAATTTTAAAATGCGTAAATTTGGCGGTCTGCGCAAGAGAAGATACCCAAAAACTTGTTAATTCCGAAAACAGATTTAAAGCGCATTTTAATAAAAATATTGTAAAATTCGATTTTATAGGCGAAAACTTAAGTTCTACAAAAATACGGACTTTGATAGCGTTAAATGAAAATTTTACTGAATTTGTGGATAAAAATACCGAAAAATACATTCTGCAAAGTACTATGTATCGCATAAATGGTGCAAAAACAGTCAAATCTATGCTTTCAACGAAGCGCTGGCAACACACTGTGCGCGTTGCGTTGATGGCGGCGCAGAATTGCGGAAGACTTGATTTGTCTGAAAAGTCGGCAATAACGTCGGCATTATTCCACGACTGCGCCAAGGAATTGCCGTTAAACGATAACAGGCTTAAAGATTTTAAATTATACGGCGATATGCCTGAAACCGTGATTCACCAGTTTTCCGGCGCTTATCTTGCCGAGCATTATTTCGGGGTCAAAGACTCTGAAATCATAAATGCGGTAAGATACCATACTACGGGCAGAGAAAATATGTCTCCGCTTGAAAAACTTATTTTTCTTTGCGATATGCTTGAAGCTGGCAGAAGTTATAGCGGCGTTGAAGAATTGAGAAAAGTTTTCGAAGAAGATATTGATAAGGCTCTGTTTGCCGCACTTGAAAGACAGGTTAAGCATTTAAATAAAAAAAAACAAAAGATATATTATCTGACGCAGAATGCGCTGGATTATTTAAAGGAAGATAAATATGACAAGTAAAGAAAAAACAGAATTGATATGCAAGATACTTTCAGATAAAAAAGCTTGCGATATAGTCTATCTTGACGTAGAAGAAAAGACCAGCCTTTGCGATTATTTCGTTATCGCCGGCGGCAGGTCTAAAACACAGGTTAAATCGCTTGCGGAAAATCTCGAAGAAAAGCTTAAAAAAGAATATGAACTTATTCCCAGGCGAGTTGAAGGGGTTCGCGGAGGCAGGTGGGCGGTTCTCGATTATACCGACGTTATCGTGCACTTGTTCGGCGACGAAGAGAGGGATTTTTACCGCCTTGAACGCCTTTGGGAAGACGGTGCGAACCTGAAAAGATATGAAGATTAATTTTTTTTGAATTTTATTTCTTTCGGTTCCGAATAGGACGTTTTTTTGGAGCGTTTTTTTTCAACTATGTAATATACGGGTTCGGGTTTCGGAGGAGGTTGAGGCTTTTCTTCTTTCGGTTGCGCCGGCTGAGGTTTTTTTCTTGTACTCAATAGACCTATGTACGCAAGTTTTATGACGTGCACAAGGATAAAACAGATAATAAAAGTTAAAAACAAATATAATATACCGATGAACATATTTCTATTATAGACGGCTTGATTTTGCAAATTTTGAAAAATTTGATATAAATATAAAGAAAAAAAGAGGTATTGAGCAATGGAAAACGTGCATATGAATCAAACGGAATTGCGGCAGTTCAACGATTACAAAAGAAAACTGAACTTACAGGCGGCACAGGCGCAAGTAGGTAAAATAGAATACAGCCTGACCGACGCTACTGTGGATAAAGCTATTTTGAAAAAGGCGTGTCAGGAGGCAAATACCTTAAAATTAGGCGGAATTTGCGTGTTGCCTAATGCAGTGAGAATGTGTGCAAATATGCTCGGACATAATCCGCAGACTTCGCTTATTGCCTGTATTTCGTTTCCGCATGGCGGCGACAGTACGAAAATTAAGGTAAAAGCCGTCAAAGAAGCAATAAAGGACGGCGTCGACGAATCTGAAGTTACGGTTCCTGTCGCGTGCATAAAGGAGGGCGACTTCGGCTACGTCAAGCGTGAATTCAGGGCTTTGAAAAAGGCTGCGAAAAAGAGCGCGCTCAGAATAAATATCGAGAGTAATTTATTGACCTCTGCGGAAATTACAAAAGTATGCACGCTTGCCGTCGATTGCGGAATAACGTCGATTCGCACCTCTTCGGGCTTTTACGGTTCCGGTTTCAATGCCGAAACGATTACGGCAATAAAGAATACAGTCAAAGATAAATGTACTATTAAAGCAGACGGTGTTAGCACGCTCGGCGATGCGGAAGCCGCACTGGACGTCGGAGCAAGTATCATAGGATGTAAAAATGCAGCCGACCTTGCAAGACTTGTTTTAAAAGCGGCAGAATAAATAAGACGCCCTGCGCAAATCAATGCGCAGGGCGTCTGTTATCTTAATAGCAATAATTTCTTTTTAGTCCGCGTTATTGCAGTATAGAGCCAACGGTTTCTATCTTCTTTGAAAGCATAACTCTCATCAAATATTACGGTGTTGTCGAATTCGCTTCCCTGCGCTTTATGGCAGGAAATACAATAGCCGTATTCAAATCTGTTCAACGTGTACGCTCCCGAAGGTTCGCCGTCTTCGTCGTAGCTGGCAAAGTAATCGCCGTGTTTATAGATATATCTGCCGTCGGTGAAAATTCCTGTATCGAAAGGCAGAGCTTCGGGACACAGCTCATCAAGAAAATCTACTTTGAACTGCATAAAACCGATACCGGTAGAAGAATCGTAAAACGGGTTGTAAACAGTGCCGATAATTCCGTTTACAAGATTGAATCTGAAATCGGAATCTATAAACTGTTCCCAGTTATTCAACGTACATATAAGTTTATCTCCGCTTTCGGGAAACGGTCCGCGGTTAAGCATCGAGCGGATTTCATTGTTTATTGCGGTTCGCGTTTTGTTTATTCCGCAAATTATCTGATCTGCGGTTGTTAGGCAATGTCTGCGTTTCTCGCCCGTGAAAAATCTTTTATTCAATACCGACACGCTGTCGCCGTATCTTCCGTAAGGAATATAAATTCCCTCGCGCGCCATTTGGGAAAGTTTGATAATCGGATTATCTAACTGCTGTCTTACTATTTGTCTTAACGTGAAGTCAGGCTCTTTAAGATAAGTGTTCAGACCTTCAACGGGAGGAAGCTGGGCGTTGTCACCGCAGATAATCATTTTTACGCCGAACTGTAAAAGATCGTACATCACGTCGTCGGATACCATTGAAGCCTCGTCAAGAACTATGAGCTTGATCGATTTGTCTATATTCTCACGGCGTTTGAACGACAGTTTTTCTATTTTGATTTTTTTGCCGTTTACTTCGATTTCCGTTTCCTGAGTTATCGATTGATATATCAGACGATGAAGAGTGGTAGCGGAAATTCCCTGCCTTATGAGAACTGTCGCGGCTTTACCCGTCGGCGTAACGAAGGCGACGCTTTGATCGGGGATTAATCCCAACGTTTCGGTTATCGAATATTTCAAAAGAGTACTTTTGCCCGTTCCTGCGTAACCCGCAAGGACAAAAACCTGTCTGGTTGAATTGTAATACCAGTCCTTTATTAAACTGTCGGCGTTTTTTTGGTCTGCCGTAAGTTCATAAGTCATAACACGATTATAACATTTAAACTTTTGTTTGACAAGTAAAAAATATATTATATAATTGACTAACGGACAAAACAGTTATATAATAAATTTGGTAATTTATGAGAATACAGGAGGTTTGTATGAAGAATAACGCAAGAGTAACCGTTGATTTTAACTATATGATGGAAAAATCACTCGGAGACAAGGGAATAAAAGATTCTGAGCTAAAAGCAATGAATGAAAAAGCTGTAAAGGCTTTCGGGTACGTTAAGAGCAATCGCGGCAGGGACGATCTTTTTATGGGATGGACGGAACTTCCCTATAATCAGGACGAAATAGTCGAAGATATTTTGAAAACAGCCGAGAGAGTGAGGAAAAAATTCAAGTACTTCGTTGTTTTGGGTATAGGCGGAAGCGCGTTAGGTCCGATAATGGTTTTCAATGCGTTGAAACATCTTCATTATAACGAACTTCCCGACGATAAAAGGGGCGGCCCCAAATTTTACGTCGAGGATAATGTCGACCCTGTTCGTATGCAAGCACTTTTAGACGTAATCGAACCGGAAAAAACCTGTTTTAACGTTATTTCCAAGTCGGGTGCTACGAGCGAAACGATGACGCAGTATCTGATTATTGCGGATATATTAAAGAAAAAAGGCGTAAATTTAGCCGACAATATGATTTTTACTACAGATGCAAACAGGGGTAATCTGATAAAGATTGATCAGAGCTTCGGAGGAAAAATCAAAAAATACGTACTTCCCGACGGGGTCGGCGGTAGATTTTCCGAAATGTGTCCCGTGGGACTTCTGCCTGCTGCTGTTCTGGGAATCGATATCAAAGAAATGCTCAGAGGTGCCGCTTATATGGATGAGCTTTGCTCAAAGCCTGATATCGAAAGTAATCCTGCGCTTGCCTGTGCGGTTTTGCAGTATGTAACAATGCAGCAGGGCAAAAATATTAACGTATTAATGCCTTATTCCGATAATTTGAAACTTATGGCTGACTGGTATTGCCAGCTTTGGGCGGAATCGCTCGGAAAAGCCGTTGATTACGACGGAAACGTGGTAAATGCCGGAACAACACCCGTAAAGAGTTTGGGCGTCACCGATCAGCATTCGCAGGTACAGTTATATATCGAAGGTCCTTACGATAAAGTTATTACGTTTATTTCGGTTGAAAAATATGCCTGTGAAATGCCGATAGCTCACGGTTGCGAAGATATTCCCGACGTTGGATTTTTGGGCGGTCATTCTATGCAGGAGCTTATTCAGGCTGAAAATAAAGCGACGGCTTACGCATTGATGCGTGCAGGCAGAATGAATTATACAATAAGAATGCCCGAAGTTACTGCGTATACTTTAGGACAGCTTATGTATATGCTTGAATTGCAGACGGCTTACACGGGCGCGCTTCTGAATATCGATACGTTCAATCAGCCCGGTGTTGAAAACGGCAAAAAAGCGACTTTTGCGCTTCTCGGTAAAAAAGGCTACGAGTCCCAGAAAAAGGAAATGGATTCTGCGCCTGCGCTTGATAAAAGGTATATCGTATAATGTTTTTAACACTTGCGTTTTTAACCGATTATTACGTTTTTGGTAAGCGTTACGATAGAAATCCGTATTTAAAATATTTTTCGGCGGAAGATTTTGCTCTATCTGCCGAACCTGTTATTTTGCCGAAGGGATTGAAAGGCTTTTTGTACAGCAAAGACGGAATTCCTCATAAAAACGAACTTGTAATTTTCTGCCACGGAATAGGGGCAGGGCAGTGCGAATACACAACCGAAATTGCGTTTTTCTGCAATAACGGGTTTAACGTTCTGGCTGTGGACAGTTTCGGTTGCGGTTATTCAGACGGAAAGAAAATCAAAGGTATGTATGAGGGCGTTAAAACAGCCGTTTCCGCAATAGATTACGCTAAAACTCTTGATTTTGAAAAAATCTATCTCGTCGGACATAGTTGGGGAGCATATTCTGTTCTTTGTGCGTCGGCGAAACGTAAAGTTGATAAAGTTGTTGCGATCAGCGCTCCGAATACTCCTTCAAAAACTATGCAGGAGGGGGCGGCGCCTATTATTTCACGACCTCTTGCAACAATAGAACGTCCGTTCTGGTGGATTGTGAATTTACTAAAATACGGAGCAAAAGGTAATTCCAACGCTGCAAAATGCGCCGAAAAAAACGGCACGCCAACGCTTTTGGTGCACGGAGATAAAGATAGCGTTGTTACGCCTAAAAAAGCTGTATTCTACAAAGCTGACAGCGAAAATATTATAAAGCTTTTGGCGGAAGGTAAAGCACATAATCCCTATAACACCGAAAATGCCGAAAAGCTTTTGGCGGAACTATCGGCAAAATTCAGGAATAAAAATATTGCAGACATCGATAAATTCGACTTCAAAGCTGCAACTGAAGAAGACGAAGAGGTTATGAAAAAAATATTGAATTTTTTAACCGATTAAAATTTTTTATTTTTGTATTATATTTTTACTTGCAAACAATTCAGCGTTGTGTTATAATCACAACGCTGAATACTTTTGGCCTTGTGGTCAAGCGGTTAAGACGGAGCCCTCTCAAGGCTCAATCCCGGGTTCGATTCCCGGCAGGGTCACCAGACGAGGGGTATAATAACACCCCGAAAGAGAAGTCGAATTATCGGCTTCTTTTTTTGTATTCTGTTTGGTTTATCTCTCGTTTTCGCCGTGCAAAAGTACGGCGGTAGAAATAAGGATAAGGTAATTAATTATTGTCGGCGTTTTCCAAAAAAAGCATTTCCGAAATATTTAAAAAAAAACGCCCGATGCATTCAGCAGAGGGAAACTTGGTGTTTATTTTTTACAAAAAATGAAAATATTTTTCTGTAAGGTTGACATAAACTATAATGAATGTTATAATAAAAGCGTTATCGATTTTTGCATTTTTTTGCAGAAAGCATTTGACAAAAATAAACTGAAAGAAGGAAAATGATGATGAAAAGAAATGCATTAGTCGCTTTGCTTTTGGCAATTATGATGATTTTCGGTGTTGCCGTGTCGGGTTGCAAGAGCTGTGACGACGATGACGGTCAGCAGAATCAGCAACAGCCCGATCCGTCAAATCCTATCGAGCCGGAGAAGCCCGAAGGTGAGAAGGATTCGATTATTCTTAATGTCGGCACGTTAGATTTATACATAGGCGAAAGTCAGACGCTTGTAGCCACCGTATTGCCCGAAACAGCCGATAAGACGGTTATCTGGACTTCGGACAAAACGACTGTCGCAACGGTAGTTGACGGAAAAGTTACGGCGGTCGCTTTGGGGACTGCGATAATTACGGCGAAATCGTCTACAAATAAAACAGCTGTTTGCACCGTAAACGTAAAGGAAAGAAGCGTTTCGTCAGATTCTATCACGCTAAATAAAAATACGCTTTCGCTGTTAGTGGGCGAAAACGAAACGCTTATTGCGACGGTTCTGCCGTCAACTGCCGATCAGAAAGTTGAATGGACGTCGAATAACAATTCGGTTGCAATTGTTCTTGACGGAAAAGTTACGGCAGTAGCAAAGGGCACGGCAATAATTACCGTTAAATCGGCAGTAAATCAAACTGCAACCTGCGTCGTAACGGTAAGCGAAAAAACAGGTACGCATATTCCTGCTGTAAGCATTGATATAAGTCAGAACGAAGCGACGTTAGAAACAGGTCAGTCGCTGTTCCTTACCGCGACCGTTCAGCCTTCTGATTCGACCGAAACGCTTGTATGGTCGAGTTCGGACGCTTTAATAGCTTCCGTTGATCAGGGAGGAAAAGTAATTGCAAAAGCCGCAGGCAAGGCATCAATATCTGCTACGCTGTCAGGCGGTAAAAAGGCGGTATGCAACGTTACGGTTATCGCACCTGCAATAATAGATTCGAAAATTACTTATAGCGCAATATTCAATGAAAGTTCTGCTTTTGAATGGAAAGATTCGAATGCGGTTAAGTCGACTGTACAGTATAAACTCTCAAGCGCGGGCGAATCTGCCTTTGTAGCCGTTGATGAAATGCTTATTCGTCAGAAAGACGCAACTACGGCAAGGGTTGACGTTTTAGGCCTAAAGGGCGGAGAAACGTACGATTTCAAAATCACGGATTCCGCAAATCGGACTTTAACGGCAAGTCATGTTACCGTGACATCTTACGACAGATCGGGTTATGCGCATTTCAATTATACCGACGGCGTCGGTGCGTATAACGACGACGGATCAATTAAAAATAACGTACTTGTAATATATCTGACAAACGAAAATAAAAACGACGTGCTTGATTATTGTTATGTCGACGGTGTAAAAGTAAATATCGCGCAGTATGTAACTGACAGTGCGGGCATCGTGCATAAAGGCATAGGCGAAATTTTCAACAACCGCAGATATTCGGGCAACGATAGAAAGAACGTCGGAATATGGAAACTTACGCAGGTTTACGGCGGAGTTTCACTGAGAATACTCGGCGAAGTGAGTAACTCTTTCCTCGACGGTAAGACCTGCGAAATAACGGGGCTTACCGATTACGATTCGACTGATAACGGAGGTACTGTCGGCGACAGCGGCGGTATGGCGCGTATGGTAAATGCGAAAAACGTTACAATCGAAGGCGTGGGAGAAGACGCTGTTATCAAGGGGTGGGGTTTCCACTTTGTGGCAAGCTATCGCGACGGTAAACAGAATGACGCTTCCGTGGGAAAAGGTTTTGAAGCGAGAAATATTACCTTTACCAATTATCCGGAAGACGCGCTTGGTATGGAGGGCGAACAGGGCACAGGCTACGGCTCCAACGGACAGATGAGCGGAGCAAGCAGTACTTCTTCACCTATAATCTGTCCGGTCGAGAGATGTTGGATACATAATAATGTGTTCTTGCAGGGCGGCGGATTGATAGCCGGCGCCGAGAGCGACAAAAACGAGGGCGACGGAAGTTGCGACTTCAAACGCGGTCGTTATTATACATTCAGTTATAATTTTATGAAAGACTGTCATAAGACAAATCTTTTAGGTTCTTCCGATTCATCTTTGCAGTTTGACATATCTTTCCATCACAACTGGTATAACTGCGTTCAGTCAAGACAACCTCTTACAAGAAACTCGAACGTTCATTATTACAACAACTATATTTCGGGTGCGACAGACTACGTTATGTCGCCGAGGGCTAACTGCTATATTTTTGCGGAAGCGAATTATTTTTACGCCTGTAAAAATATAACCAGCGGAGCCGGCGGAGCAGTAAAGGGTTACGGTAACGTATATAACGGAAACTATCAGGGAAATTCAATAAAGGAAGTTAAAGTCCGTACCGAAAAAGTAAGCAATTCCTGTCAGTATCAGGCGGAGAAAATAGACTATTCTGCGTTTGATACCGATCCGAAAATTTTCTATTACGACGCGTTAAACAATAAGAGCGACTGCTATATTACCGATGCCGTGACTGCGCGCAAAGTGGTTATGATGACCGCAGGCGTAAACGGTTTCGGTAAAGCCGAAAACGAAACAGCTATGAACGAGAATACTCCCTCGGGCTCGCTTTCCGTTCCCGAAGATGGTTTGACAATAGATTTAAAAAATATTTCGTCTTACACAGGCATGATGGGGGCGGCAAAAGCCAAAGGTCAGGCAATAACATTCAGACTTGAGCAGAAAACGCATATAAGCGTAACTTGCTCCGGAGGAGTACTTGCAAGAGATGACGGAACGGTATTTGCCGATCAGTTCACGCAATTCGACGGGGAACTTCCGGCAGGAATATATTTTATTTCGTCACAGGCGCTTGCCATTGTAAACGATAAACTCGGCGGAAACAACCTTAAAGAAGTTACAATAACCGCGTTGTCTTTCAAACCCACCGAAACGGATGAGGAAATCGCACAGCACGTTATAGATTTAATAAATGCAATTCCCGATATTATCACTGAAAGCGCTCAATGGGCTATCAGAGACGCAAGGGACGCGTATAACGCGCTTTCTGCCACGGCAAAGAAATTCGTTAGCAATTATGACAAACTTATAAAGGCGGAAGCCGAGTTCGAAAATATAGCAATCACATCTATTAACGGTAAAATATCCGCGCTTGCACAAGTGGATTTGACTGCCGACGAATCAGGACTCAGACAACAGCTTGAAAAGTATGAGGAAGTTCAGGCATTATACGAGGCAATTTCTCCCGACAAACAAAGCAGTGTAATAGATTACGGCAAAGTTGCGGAAGGAATAGCATCGCTTACAACGGCTTTAAGACCTTATGAGGTAAAGAAACTTATAGCTGAGCTTCCTGATGCATCGGCTGTTGTCAGAGGCGACGCGGACAAAATAGCATACGCACGCGCAGCATACGAAGCGCTTAATTCCGACGAGAAAAACATAGTCGGCGATATATCAAGACTGACTGCGGCTGAGGAGGCGTATAAATCGCTTCCTAAGGCAATCGTTGCCATAACCTGCAAGGGAGCCGTGCTTCCCGAAGGAGTAACGGTTTCTGGTACATATAAGAGCGGATTGAGCTTTGAATACGACGGTCAACAATATTCCGATCCTCTTAAAATGGAAAGCGCCACATTGATTACTATCGTTCTCGATACCGATGCTACGGTTACTCTGCATTTTGCAGGCTCTAATTCCCATCTGATAGTCGACGGTTGCAATAAGAAGGACGAAGGTCACGGTACAAATTCCGACGGCGATTTGATTCTTAATCTTAAAAAAGGCACGCATACCATTAAAAAAGGTGACGGAAGCAATCCTCTTTGCTACATTATAATTGAACCTAATTAATTACAGACTTAAAAGAATTGACCCACGACAACGTCGGGGGTCAATCCTTTTTAAAATTTGTTATAAAAAATTGTCAAAACACGTTAAAACAGTTTGCATTTTAAATTATTTTAAGTATAATAATTATTGTTTAATGAACTTAACGAATTGAGGTGTAGCGCAGTTTGGTAGCGCGTCTGGTTAGGTCGAAGGTCGTGGGTTCAAGTCAAAACGGAAATTGAGGTGTAGCGCAGTTTGGTAGCGCGTCTGGTTAGGGACCAGAAGGTCGTGGGTTCAAGTCCCGTCACCTCAACCATTTTAGGCGATATAATGGCGATAAAAGCTTATTATATCGCCTTTTTCGTTACTTTTTTCAATTTAATAAAAACTGAAAGTAAAAAATTTTGGGGTAAATTTGGGGTACAGATTATCAATACTTAAATTTTTCCGCCTCTTTAATTAGAAATTCGTCGGGAAAGTCTGTATACGCCTCTTTCAGCTTTCCGATAGAGTTTCCCATAAAAAGCCCGATTACGGTTTCATTTATTCCGCACTCACTGCACCGAGTTTGAAAGGTAGTGCGCATATCGTAAAGCTTGTGTTCGGGCAGTACTTTTTTAAATCGATTATTCAGAACGCGCGACTTCGGCATTTTCAGCTCGGCAACGCCTTGAATATACGGGCGTAGCATAGGGGTTATCGGAATGCGCTTATATTCGATTTTACCGTCTTTACGTTTCCCGTTCTGAGCTTTTATGAAATTACCGTCGATAACGGCAGTTTCATATTCGCAAGGGCGTAAACCTGTAAAACGGACGACAGCGAACGGCAATTCCCATTCCGACCCCTTAAAAGCTGTATCGAGCGAGCGTTCTTCGTCCAACGTCAGCGCGACTCCGTGGTCTTGGTCGTATGCGTCGAGTATACACATTCCGAGCGGATTCAACTTGATAAGCCCGTGTTTTACAGCGCAGACAAGTATCTGATTGATAATCGAATACAAATCTTTCGCCGTCTTGCCCGTTCCTGGTGCGTTGTCTAAAAACTCTTGAAGCATAACGGCGTTTACGTCCTTAACGGCAAGCTTCCCGAACTTCTCTTTAATGTGACGGTAATAAAGCTTGATATCGTGGTCGTATGTACGTTCGCCGACTTTCCGTTTATGGAACTTCTCAAACCAAAATAAAGCGAAGCCGTCGAAGATTTTCGGAACGGACGGCAAGCTTTTATTCTCCTGCACCGTGTAGTTATTTAGCTTGTCAATAAATTTTGCTCGAAGTTCTGAAAGCGTAGGAGCGCTAACAGAAATAGGCGGATTGTTAAACGGTTTCTTTGCGTATCTGACTTCTAACGATTTTGTATATCTCTCGTCCTGTCTGATACGGTAATGTATTCGTTGTCCTTTAAATAAAAAGTATTTCCTTATTGTTTTTGGCATTTTTAAAATCTCCTGTTCGGTTATTTCAAAAAAGCCTATTTTGTCCTCTTCCAACGGCGGCGCATATGTTACGCAGTCGTCTTTTTCATAGATTAAACTTTTATTAAATTTTTGTTCGTGTTCCTCCTCTAATTCGGACAT